>JAMPEY010000025.1 GCA_023664665.1 Lachnoclostridium sp. | reverse complement strand
AGGCAACGGACTCTGACTCCGTCATTTCAAGGTTCGAATCCTTGTAGCCCTGCTATAAAGGGCTTGTCCTGTAAAAAGTTTCACAGTCGTTGCTGTGGAACTTTTTTTCTGTTTCTTTCCATATTCAGAAAAAAATATTTAATATTACAAAAAAGTGTGTTATGATGGTTTTATGACAACTTGTCATGAGAATCGGGGGCATATAAATGAAAAGGAAAACGAGAAGATTAAGCATACAAACGAAGATTTTATTGGTAACAGGCATTGTTACCATAGCGCTTGTATTGCTGATGGGGACTAATTTTTATCTGCGCATGCAGGAGGATATGATCGGCATGGCTGTGGAACAGGCGGAAGTGGCAGCGAGGATAGCCGTGGGTCGGATTGATGGTGAGGCGATTGCTTCCCTGCAGGCGGGAGATGAAAACACGGAAGCTTATGTGACAAATTTACAGGCATTAAAACAGGCAAAAGAAGCCTGCGGGGTAGCCTTTTTGTACACATTAAGCACGGACGGGCAGAAAGTGTATTACGGCATTGATGTGGATGAACGCGAGGACAGGCAGAATATTGGCGATGAATTCGCCAGCTCTTATGAAGAGTTAAAAACTGTGTTTGAAGGGTAGGAATATGTTCAGGATTATCTGGATTACACGGATGACGGAGTGCTGATTACGGCATATCTGCCGATTACGGACGGCAGTGGGAAAGTAGTCGCTGTTCTGGGAAGCGATTATGATGCTTCCAATGTGGCTGCAAGGCTGAACGGAATTAAGGCGCGCATGCTTCAGATTGGCGGAAGCGGCATTGTGATATCCTTGATTCTTTTATGGCTGGTAATCCGCAGCATCACCAAAAGCCTGCGGACAGTCAATGAAAAGATTTATGAATTGGTGCACAGCGAGGGGGATTTGACTCAGAAACTACAGATTACCACCGGGGACGAAACAGAGCTTATGGCGGAAAATGTCAATGAGCTGTTGGCGCATATCTGTGGGATTATGAAAAATATTTCAGACAACTCGGTACAGTTAAACGAGTCCTGTGAGTCCGTGGCGGACAATATCTCCAGCACGGGAGGGAACATTTTCAATATTTCTTCCACAATGGAAGAGATGAGCGCCGCCATGCAGGAGACATCGGCATCCTTAAATCAGGTGAATGAGTCCATTGTAAATGCTTATAACAGGACCAACAGTATTCTGGCTACGGCGGAGCAGGGCAGCGAATTTGCGGAAACCATCAGAAAAAGAGCGCAGGGCATTCATGAGACGGCAGAGAGCGAACAGAAAAATGCCGCCGCTCTCACAAAAGAGATTACGGATTCCGTCAATCAAAAAATCGAAGATTCCAAGACTGTGGCGGAAATCAATGTCCTCACCGAGAATATTATTGCAATCACCGAGCAGACGAATCTGTTGGCGCTAAATGCCAGCATTGAAGCGGCCAGAGCAGGAGAAGTGGGACGGGGATTTGCCGTGGTGGCGTCCGAGATTGGAAAGCTTGCAACCGATTCCGCATCGGCGGCCGAGAAAATTGCACAGGTCAGCAACGGCGTGGTTTCCTCGGTGGAAGGATTGGCGCAGGAAGCGGACAGAATGGTGCATTTCATGGAAAAAACCGCCATGGAAGGTTACCGCAGACTTTTTGCCACCAGTGAAGAATATTATAAGGATGCAGAAAGTATTTATAAGAGCATGGACCATTTTGCCAAAGAAGCGGAACAAATGGAGGAAAATATGGATACCATCAAAGAGACCCTGCAGGCAATCAATATTGCGGCGGAGGAGAGCGCACAGGGAATCTGCAATGTATCCGGAGCCATCGCGGACTTGTCCGAAAGCATCAACAGCATTGAATCAAAGGCGGAAGTAAATAAAGAAGTGGCAAATCAGATGGAGAATGAGGTAAAGAAATTTAAGATAGAATAGGGAGCCTTTGCGGGGCAAGGGGCGCCTTGTCAAAAAAAGTTCCACGGCTTGTGCCGTGGAACTTTTTTTATGTCTAAATAGGTTAACATAAAGAGTTTTCTGCTGGGGGCAAAATACAAAATAAAATTTGCGAGAAGGACAATATCTGTCAATGTCATATGCTAGAATGCTTATAATGAGCGGATTTCCGAACGCCCTTTTTCGTCAGTCGTGCAGGGAATGAAGGAAAGTCAGAAGCTTTTCCTTCTGATGCGGTGACAGTTGGTATATTTCCAGCATAAGCGGGTCCTTTGTAAAAGAGACAGAATCCTCCGTGTCAAAAAATTCCTGCATGGTAATGCCCAGAGTTGCGCAGAGGCAATCCAAAATTTCTACAGAAGGATTGTTATTTTTGCCCAATTCGATATCGCGGAGATAACTCTGCGAGATGCCGGACAAATTGGCAAGCTTGTTCACGGTCAGTCCCTTGGCGGTTCGGAAATATGCAATTCTCTTCCCTATATTTATATTCATCTGCGTTCCTTTCAGCGGTTATGTATTATATATTTTTAAATAGAATACCAAAGATATACAGAAGAGATTACAGATATATTATTAGATAGTTATAGATATTATGATAATTTCTTGACAAATAGTGACATATATCTTAATATAGAATATAGATTGTGAGTATAAGGCGGGGTGCATATGGAACACACGGAAAGCAATAAAATTACCAGAGTTCTGGGTATTTATACAAAGCTGCTTAACGGCGGCATTATCAACAAGGCGGAAGAGGCGCAGAACTACGGCGTAAACGAGCGAAGTATCCAGCGGGATATTGATGATATCAGGGATTTCCTTGATGTGGATTCCGAGAGGACGGGTATTATCAATTCGGTGATTTATGACCGGATGGATAAAGGCTACCGGCTTGAGACGCTGTATAAATTGCGGCTGAAAAATTGTGAGATTCTGGCTCTGTGCAAGATTCTGCTTGACAGCAGGGCATTTGTAAAGACAGAGATGACAGAGATGCTGGACAAGCTGATTACCTGTTGTGTGCCCAAAAGCAATCAGAAGCTTGTAAAGGACTTAATCAGCAATGAGGAGTTCCACTATGTGGAGCCGCGGCATAAGTCTGAATTCATGGATAAAATGTGGGATATTGCCCAGGCAATCCGGGAATCCAGATATATTGAGATGGACTACCAGCGTATGAAGGATAAGGAAGTCGTTCACAGGAAAGTAAAGCCGGTGGCGATAATGTTTTCGGAATATTACTTCTATCTGACTGCGTTTATCGATGACGAGGAAGTAAAGAAGGATTTTGATGTGCTGAATGATTCTTTCCCAACGATTTATCGGATTGACCGGATTAAGAAGCTGAGTATTTTGGAAGAGCGGTTCCATATTCCGTACAGCAGCCGGTTCGAGGAAGGCGAGTTCCGCAAGCGGGTTCAGTTTATGTATGGGGGAAAGCTGCAGAAGGTGACCTTTAAATATTCAGGGACGGATGTGGATGCCGTTCTGGACAGGCTGCCTACGGCAAAGATTTTGGATGAGGAGGACGGCGTGTATACGGTGACGGCGGAAGTGTTTGGGAAAGGGATTGAGATGTGGCTGAGAAGTCAGGGGGATAGGGTGGAAATTCTATAAAAATGAAGATGTGTTTTGCTTGTCATTGAAGAGGTATTAGGAGGGATAGAATGAGTGGGGTATATTGGAGAACTTTTATTTGTAAAGAGTGTGGCAGGAAGTTTACAAAAAGGATGGGTGGATTTATACTCAAGCCGGAAGACGCAGTGTTTGATAAGATGAGGCCACTATGTGATAGTTGCAAAAAAGTGCAGACCATGAATGTCTTAAAGCAAATTGTGCGGCGGAAGCATTGAACGGACAGGAAGAAATGTTTGGAACACAATAATGAATACATTAGGGGAGGAGGTATATAAGTATGCGAAGGAGAAGTGTATGGGTTTTGGGAGCAGTTATAATTACGGCGATAATCGGTTGTATATTGATGTTGTTGCGTGAGAAAAAAGAATGCATTTAGAAAGTAATCATAGTTACTTGAAAAAAGAGGAGAATAAAAGAATGGCAGATAATGTTTTTGAAGTTTTTCTTGAAAAAGCCGGAAATATGCCGGGAATACGAGTTGATAGGGATGAATATTTACGAAAGACATTTCGTGGAAAGCATAGAGCAATATTGGATGATATTATAGAGAAAGGACCTTTAGCAGCCGGGATTTCTAAGGAAGAGGTAGGTCGGATAGCAGATCAGGCAATCAGTGCGGAGGCGGTTCAAACCACACTTGTGTCAGCAGGGACAGGCGTATTCGGTGGATTTGCGATGGTCGCTACAGTGCCAGCAGATATTGTTCAGTTTTATGGGCATATATTTAGGGTGATGCAAAAGCTAATGTATTTATATGGCTGGAAAGATGATATTTTTGACGGAAACGGAAGTATGGATGATACAACAAAGAATGTGTTGATATTGTACATGGGTGTTATGTTTGGCGTGAAAGCAGCAAGTAAATTAATCGCTCAAATCGCTAGTCAGGCAGCAAAAAGATTATTGAGGGATGTCCCGGTTCGTGTCATAAAAGCTTTCTTCACGAAACGGGCAGCTAGGGAAGTGATTATAAAAATTGTTAAAACAGTGGGTATAAGAACAACGATGAAGATGACAGCCTCAGCGAGTTCCAAATTTGTTCCGGTGATTGGTGCTGTGACTTCCGGGACATTTACGGCAGCATTCTTTTTGCCAATGTCAAAGAGATTGAAAAAGCAGCTTGCAGACGGACAAGTCTTTGATGATGAAGAAGATGAATCGGATGAATAAAATCGGATGAGTGGAGGAGAAGATACAGAGGATGGAAAGAGATGTAAGCGTAGAAGCATTTCAGGCGTTAGCGAGTGAATGCCAAAGTATTGTCAGTCAAGTACGCATTCCCATATTGACAAATAATAAAGATGTACAAAAATATGTGAAAGAATTTGGATTGGAAGACCCTCAAAAACTGGCTCGATTTTTTGTTGAAGGATTCTGCGCTTCTTTTGAGAATATTCAGTCGGCTATCAATGGATCACAAAGACGGGAGCTGGAAGCAGTTTTAGGAGAGGTTCGTGGTACAAAAGATGCGATTATAACCGGAATAAATAATCCGGAATATAAGCAGGAATATTTGATACCTGCACATAGTACAATCCTTATTGCCTGCGGAAAATTGGAGGAATGGTTACGGGACTATATTAATGAGATAGAAGCAATTGATCAGAAAAGCAAATGGCAATTTTTTTTAGGAGCAAAAGGTTCACTCAGTAAGATTGATACAAATATTTTTTGCGCTAAAAAAGCGGTAGAAGCTCTTGATATTACGATTCGATTACAGGCAATTGTAATGATGCAACTGAATCAAAAAAGCACGATGGTCATTAAAGACCATATAACAAGTGTTAAAAGTATTTTTACGGATGAGAGATGCGATTTACTAAATGCCTATGACAAGGATAAACAGAATGGATATTGGTGGAAAATTCTGTCAAAAATGGAAGCATGGGATAACATCGGTAATGTATTAGATAGATATTGTGAGATACAACAGCAGAATCAGAGTGAGATTGGATGCACAAAGCACAAAGAAGGATTTTTTAAGCGCTGGAAGAAAAGGATAGGAAATAATCACTAGAAATCAATTCAAAAACAGGAGCTAATAGGATGGATGAAATAAATATGAATATTGAATCAGAATTCGCAACGACACATATGTCAAAAATTGCAGAGTGGGGGTTAAAAAAGTCCTTAGGCTATGATATTGATATTTTGCTGAAACAATTGAAAGTCACTTCTACGGACGATGGAGGGATACATGCGCATTTGGATGTGGATGCTGAAATCAGTAAAGAAGAACTGAAAAAGATACCCCAAAAGCTACTGAAAAAATGGCTCAGTTGAAGAAAAAAGCAGAAAGGGGGATTTTTTAAGCGTTAGAAGAAAAGGATAGAAAATAAATAGAAATTAATTAAAATCGGGAAGCAGGAGGATTTTGAAGTGGCAAATTACAGTCGGGAAGATATGGAAAAACAAGGAAATACGGCAGTAGGACTAGGAGCAGCGGCGTTGATAGGGCTTGGTGGTCTTTTGGTAAAGGCTTTGAATGATAATAAGCAACAGAGTATGATTAATAATAATAATAATCGAATCAATGCTCAAATTGCAGATATTGACAGCCAAACTAATGATTATAAGAGTAGATTTTTAGGGAGTATTTTCTATGCGGATAAAATATCTGCTTTGGAGAGTAAAAGAGCAGAATTGAAAAAGCAAATTAGATAAAACGGATATTTTACAAGGAGGACAGCTATGTTTTTGTATTTATTAAAAGAAGATAATAAGGTAAGATTTATAGAATTGTGCAAGCACGCATCAGAGGCAGATGAAATCGTGGATGCAAAAGAAATAGAAACTATAAATGTATATTGTCGGGAAATGGGAATATCAGAAGAAGCAATTTCTGACAAAAGGGAGCTTGATATGATTTTAGAGGAATTAAAGAATGGGGCGGATGTCACGGAGAAAAAAATCATCCTGTTTGAAATATTGGGGCTCATGCTGGCGGATGAACAATATACGGAATCAGAAGAACAGTTTGTGCTTAAGATTATTGAAACATTTGGAATAGACAATCAAAGTGTAAACAATATGTATAGTCTTTTGGAAATTTATAAAGCGGTTTATAAGCAATTGTATATGGCAGTCTGCCTGTAAAAGTGTCTGGATACAGTCAGACTGCATCATCAATGTAAAAGGGAAATGCCAATGACAAAACAGTACATGCCGTATGTGGCGTTGGACAATAGCGAAGAAAACAGAACCCTCCTGCTGAAACAGGATAAGTGTGACAGATATGATTATATCGCGGCGGCAGCTTGCGGTGCAATCGGCGGAATGATAGATATTTTTCTGGTGGGAGCGCCTAAAAACAGTGCTTTAGGAAATTGGAGCGATAAGCAGGTCGATCGGACTGTTATGGTTTTTGCGAAGGAAATGGGGTGGAATCCGCGGCAAAAAAATAGTAATAATGTAAATAGTGCAATTGGATTTCTGGAGCAGAGATACAAGGTAAATTATGACCAGAGAAAGCCCGGAGATGTGGGTGATCTTTTTGTAATGGCACCAAAGACACACCATATGATGTCGCTTTCACATTCGCCGGATATAGCAGGATTGTTTTTTTCAATATTGAATCAGTTTACATCCACATCTTCCTTTATTTCAAACGGACAGTTGATAACGATATCAACGGAAACATTTGAACTAGAGGGGGCGGATTTTACTACAAAAATATTTTGTGGTATCACAAATTGGTTTGCCCACATAATGTCGGATATAGCCGGAAGCTCGGGGTCTCATGACCGGGGAATGGGGATTGTAGCACCATTTTATGAATTTTTCGGGGTCTGCAAATTTGGAGAATTTACTACAGATAGAGGGAAAAAGGATCTGGCAGAGCTTGCCACATTGGCATATACAGAAGGATATGATTTTCGTTATAGTATGGCACAGGCGGTTCCGGTGGTTATCACGGAGCTTTGTATCAGACTGATATGGGCGTTACGGCAGTATTTCCAATATCATAAACCAATAAGAGAATGCATTCCGTCTATAAAGAAAGAAAACCTCCGAATAATGCTGTTAGTGGGCAACGGAGCACTCTGCCTTATAGATGGCATGGATGCGGGAATCAGGTCAAAAGGAGATGCACTGTTGTTCTTTATGCGGATGAATTTGATAGCGTGGTTTCGATTTGTGACACTTGTCTTAAAAGAGGTGCTCATCAGGATTGGCATTGAAGATGCCTTGCAGGCAGATATTGATGCTCTGAAACGGATAAATGCCGCGTTGCAAATATATCTGAGGGAGTTGGAGCAGATAAATATGGCGGCATTCAAAAAAGAAGTGGCGGCATATAGTGAATTTCTACAAAGCTTTGAGGGGATAAAAACAGAAAAGGAACTGACTTTAAGGTTGAATGGAATGTATGAAGAACTTGGTTTGGAAAAACCGTGGCAGGGTGATTTTGATACGCATATGTCAGATAAGAATGGAACACTGGTATTTCGCCCATAAAACGGTAAAACGATAATTTAACAGGACGAAAAGAGGATAAGAATAATGCCAATACCAATTATAATTGGAGCAGGAAGTGCCATTGCGGCAGCATTAGGAATTGGTGGTGCGGCTCATGGAGCCATGAAGGGGAAAAAAGCCAATGATATAATGAAAACCATAAAAGAGAGGAATCAAAAAAACGCTGAAATATTTGAAGAAAAAAGTGAATTAGCGAACAAAGCTATGGATTCCTTGGGGAAACTCGAATTAAATATATTGAATAGTTTTGAGGAGTTTTCCGCGGTAATTGAGAAAATTCAAAACAGACCACAGTTTGAAAGTTATAAAATAGAAAATGTAGAGCTGCCTGCCTATAATGCGGAAAGCTTTAAAGAAGTATCTGTCGGAGCAGGAGTTTTGCTTGGCGGGTTAGGAGGAGCGGCAGTGGGAGCAGCCGGCGGCTTTGCGGCAGCAGGGGCAGTTTCTGCAGCGGTTTTGGTATGTGGGACTGCATCAACAGGAACGGCAATTGCCTCTTTGAGTGGAGCTGCAGCAACGAATGCGGCTTTGGCAGCGCTGGGAGGCGGCGCGGTTGCGACAGGCGGCGGAGGAATGGCAGTAGGAAGTTTAGTGCTTGGCTCTGTCTCAGCAGGAGCCGGAATTTTGATAGGCGGCATTATTTTTAATCTTGTCGGTCAAAAACTGTCTGATAAAGCGGAAGAAGCACAAAAGCAAATGGAAGAAACGGAGAAGACGCTTAAGAAAATTATCGGGCACTTAAGGAATCTTGAGCAAACGGCAATCCGATACGAGGATAAGTTGCGGAAAGTAAATAATATATATCAGAAATATTTTTCTGATGTATCCAATGTGGTAAACAAATTACAGAAAACTGAATGGAATGAATTTGATGAACATGAGAAAGCTGCCGTCCAAAATAGTGTTTTGTTAGCAGGATTGCTTTATAAGATGTGCCAGGTAAATTTGGTAAATAAAGCGGAAAGCGATATGGAAATAAATCGGATGAATCAAGCGGGAATTTCTCAAGTGCTCGTGGCAGCGGATACAGTGGTTGAAAAAATAAAAATTTGAAAAGAATTTACCAAAGGAGAAAAAATATGTTTTGTAGAGAGTGTGGCGCATGGTTAGGTGAAGAGGATGTTCAGGTTTGTAAAGAGTGTGGCGCAGAGCAGGGAAACGGAATGCTTCAAAAAAGCGGTTTGGCGGGAACAGGAAAGGAAATCCTAAAGGCGGTACTTGAGATAGGGGAAAATGCTGTAGGAGAAGTTGCGAATTCCGCAAGAGCTGATGTAGAGAAAGGTTTAGCAAAAAAAGGAAAGAAAATGACGAATACCCTATTAAAAGAGGTCGGACTTAAGCCCAAAACTCCAATAGATATCATTAAAAAGAAAACGAAAAAAACAATCAAGAAATTGAAAAAGAAATAAGTAAAGCATTGAGCGGAAAGGGAGCAAAAATGTACCCAATATTAGACTTTATCGATTCACCAGAGATACGGAAACATAATGAGAAAACCGTCTTTACACCAGCGCAGCAGGCTGTCCTGATTATGAGAAGCAGGAAGAAGAGCATGGAGGAAAGGCTGGATGCCCTGCAGCATCTGGTGGATGTTTTCACAGAGGAAGAGTTTGGCGCAGAGGGTATCTTTCGGGAGGACAATAAAGCTGTCACCGATGAAAACATGAGAGAGATTACCATCAAAAATATAGCATATTACCGCGGGCTGCTTGAAAAGAGATATCATGCAGAGGGCTGCGTTTTTGCCGTGGCTCTGCATGAAAAGGCGGATATAGATACATGCAGATATGATGTGGACGAGTATGGTTTTCGGGCTGATTACGAAAGCGCGTTCCAAAAGCTTCAGGAAGAAAAAGCCGAATATGAAAACGATGCAGATTTGCAGGATGTGGAGCTGTGGGGTGAGATTATCCGTATTCCGCTCAAAAAGGAGAAAGAAGAATATACCCCAAGAAGACTCTGCTATAGGTATAATCATGATTTAAAATTAGTGGAAGCGGAAGAGCAATTCAATGATAATGACAGAGATCAAGTTGCAGATGAACTGCCGGATGAGATTGCCTTGGATTGGGAAGAAGATTTAAATGAGGCATTTGGGGTACATATATCCACGCCCTTCCGGCCGGGTGATCTGGTAAAATCGGTTTCTTTTTGTAATTCACCGTTTTACGGCGTAATACATGGATATGGGTTGCGCGAGAAAATGGATAAGGAGTGGTGGGAATGGCAGGATGGCGTGATGGGAGTTCGACTTGACATTTCTTGGGAAAGCAATCATTTCGGTTGGGAACATGATTTGCCGATTCTTTCCCTGTCATACTGCAAGGGCAAGGAAATTCCTTATGACAACCGCCTGCTAAAATTGCTGTCTCATCTGCGGAAAGGGGAACTTGATATGACAGATATGCTTCGGGCAATCACTTGTGGGGATGCGGATGGGCTGTTGAAGTGTTTTAAAGACGAAGAGGATTAATGTTCTCCCCCGGGGTTGTGAACACCGGGGTTTTCTTTTTGACTAAAAAACTTGTTTTGTATCTTCCCCTTGACAGATGCTGTCATTATGATTTGCTACAATGGTATTATCACAAATCAGGACAGGTAAGTCGTGAAAGGAGAAGCTATGAAAAAATCAATAAGTATGATAATGGGACTCACTTTAACTGTCATGTTCCTGCTGTGCGGATGTGGCTCCGACGGCAGCGAAGGGACGGCAGCCCCTATAGGGGGAACGAAGGGAACGCCGGAAAAAGCATCTGAAAAAGCATCGGAGAAAACGCCTTTGGAGAATGCGGAAGATGCCGCCGATTTGATGGAAGAATATGAGGCAGGGACAGCTGATGCAGGAGTTATGACAAGGCTGGAAAAAACCGAATCGGAGATTGTGGACGAGGGGTTTCTTCTTTTGTGCGGTCGTTATGTCGAAAGGTATAAAGAAGAGGAATGCGTACAGTATGTGGCGGATGCATGGGGGGATTTTGGAAAATATCTGTCACCGGACAATAGCTTTGCAAAACTTATGGACAGAATGGTTACCGGCTACCAAACAGAGCAATCCGGTATAAACACCATAGAAGAACGATATGCCAATATAGAGGATTTGGGGGAAGCGCTGAATATTTGGTCTAACAGCTTTTATGTGCAATATCGGATAAAAGCAGCGGATGATACGCCGGAAGTTTATTACTATTATGCGAATGATGTAGTTTATAATTCTCTTCTGCAAAGCTATGGGGCCGGCGATGTGGAATATGTTCTGATGAGCACAGAACCTTTTGCCCAAGCAGGCGCACAGAATGTTTATGTAGTGGCGACGGGTACGACCATGAAATTGGAATCCGCACAGGGGTTTGTAAGGGATGTGGATGTTTATGAGTGTATACCGGTAGCGCAGGCCGAACAGATGATATTGGACTACCGTATTTATCATTCTTATTATGGGGGCCTAAAAGCAAGGGAAGGGGCTATTTACAAAATTTTGACAAGGGTTACGGCATCCGAAGAGGAACAGGATGTTTTCGGAACGGTGAGTATGCCGCGGGGAGATGAAAGTCCGGAAGAAATTTATGTGGGCACATGGAGCGACATTGATAATCCGCGGTGCTTTATGACGATTACCTGTGAAGAACAGGCTTTCCGCATTGAAATTAATTGGGGCAGCAATGGCATGAGAGAGAACACGCGCTGGTCATTGGGAGGATGGTATAACGAGGAAGAAGGGGGGATTTATTATACGGGGACCTGTCAGGATCAGTATATGAGGGAGGACGGAACATTGGAAACTTCTTATCGGTATGAGGACGGCAGCGGCTTCCTGGGTTTTTATGATGGCATTGGATTATTCTGGGAGGATAATAGAGAGGGGGCCGGAGCAGGCTGTATTTTTGTAAAAGATTCTGATGATGTGGAGTAGTAACGGAAAAAGAGGGCCAAAAGTATATGTAGACGGAACTGTCCGCAAATATTCGTATTTGCGGGCAGTTCTATATTTGGGTTGTATTTTAAGATGTTTCAGATTATAATAAACCATAGGTGTATTTTGGCGGGCTGTTTATAGAGAAAAGTTTCATGATATACACAGTGAAAGGAGTTCCCATGGAGAATATGAAAGAGTACAAAAAAGATTTTTCCCGAATAGGTTTTTTGTATCTGCTTGCCTATATTATTATCATGGCAGCGTCGTTGGTTATTTCCACAATTGCATTTCGGTTGAGACCGGATTGGTATGGCGATATGAATGTGATAATTGTGCTCTCCGCGCTGCCGATGTACCTGATAGGGATGCCGATTTTGGCTCTTCTGACAAGGAGGCTTCCCGGCAGGACGCCCCAGAAGCATACCATGAAGTTCGGACAGTTCATATTGGCATTTATTATGTGCGTCGGCATTATGTATGCCAGCAATTTTATCACTGTGGCTATTGCCGGTCTGGTAGGAAGCTTGAAAGGAAGTCCTGTGGATAATACGGTGGCGGATATTGCTGCCGGTGCAGACACATGGGTTACCTTTGGGTATATGGTGTTGATTGCCCCTGTGTTTGAAGAGCTTATTTTTCGTAAGTTGATTGTGGACAAGACATTAAAGTATGGACAGGGAGTCGCCATTGTAATGTCCGGCGTAATGTTTGGACTGTTCCACGGTAATATCAATCAATGCCTTTATGCGGCTACGATGGGAATGTTTTTGGCATTTCTTTATGCCAAGACGGGTAATATTAAGATTACCATAGGCATTCATATGCTGGTCAACTTTATCGGGAGCATTATCAGTGTACAGGTTTTGAAACTGATTGATTATGAAGGGCTGCTTGACATAATGGAAGAACCTGTGGAGCAACAGACCACGCTGCTGATGAGGCATATCATGGAGAATTTTCCGGGCTATATGATATATATGCTATATGCATGTATCATTATGGGGCTGATGGTTGCGGGAGTGATTCTGCTGATAGTGTATCGCAAGCGTTTTGTGATGGAACCGGGTGAAGTGGCGCTGCCTAAGGGACAGCGGTTTAAGACGATGTTTTTAAATGCGGGAATGATTTTGTACTGCCTGTTTTTTGTCGGTGTGATCATTGAACAACTTTTGGAGTAAAGGATAAGGACTATGTATTTATTTGACGGAAGAATTCGTTTCAGCGAAGTGGACAGTGAGGGAAAGCTGACTCTGAAATCACTTTTGGATTATTTTCAGGACTGCTCTACTTTTCAGTCCGAGGACTTGGGAATCGGTGTGGATTATTTGAAGGAGCAGCATCAGGTCTGGGTGCTGTCCTCTTGGCAGATAGTGGTGGAGCGTTATCCCAAATTATGTGAACAGGTGCGGATAGGAACTCTGCCCTATGGGTTTAAAGGGTTTCTGGGGATGCGTAATTTTGCCATGATTACGCCTCAGGGTGAGTATCTGGCCAAGGCAAATTCGCTTTGGAGCCTGTTAAATACAGATACGGGAAAGCCTACTCTGCCCCCGGACATTATGAAGGAAAAATATGTATTGGAAGAAAAGCTGCCCATGGATTATGCGCCCAGAAAGATTGTGGTGCCGGAGGGCGGTGAAAGCAGGGAAGCCATTGTGGTGAAAAAGCATCATCTGGATACCAATTATCATGTGAACAACGGACAGTATGTGGATATGGCGCTGGAGTTTCTGCCGGATGGCTTTGCGATTGCCCAGATGAGGGCGGAGTACAAAATGCAGGCGTTTTTGGATGATGTGCTGTATCCTTATGTGGCAATCGAAGAAAACAGGTATACGATATCTTTGGCGGACGCCGAAGGAAAACCTTATGTCATTGTGGAGTTTTCCTCGAAATAAGTGGGAACGGAAGGAAGATTTAAAATCTAAATCATTCCGAATAGAATGCGCAGCAGTGCGCAGATGGGAGCGGAAATGTTCAGATTGGGAGAAAAGCAGAAACTGGCAGTTGCAAAAAAAGTAGATTTCGGGGTGTATCTGGAATCCTTGAAAAAGGAGGATGCGCAGGAAAGGGTGCTGCTTCCCGCAAAGCAAGTGCCGGAGGGCACCGAGATAGGGGATATATTGGAAGTATTTCTCTATAAAGATTCTCAGGATAGACTGATTGCCACAACCAATCAGCCCAAGCTGGAAATGGGACAGACGGCGCTTTTGACCGTGGTACAGGTCAACAAAATTGGCGCGTTTCTGGACTGGGGGCTGGAGAAGGATTTGTTTCTTCCCTTTAAACAGCAGAAAGTAAAGGTACAGGTGGGGCAGCAGGTGTTGGTGTCCCTTTACATAGACAAAAGCAGCAGGCTTTGCGCCACCATGAATGTATATGAAAATTTACGGACGGACAGCCCTTATAAGAAGGACGATCAGGTTACGGGCATAGTTTATGAGGTCAGCAAAAATTTCGGCGCGTTCGTAGCGGTGGATTATCGGTATTCCGCGCTGATACCGAAAAACGAGGTGTATGGAAAAATTGAAATCGGAGAAGTGATTTCCGCCCGCGTGACACAGGTGCATGAGGATGGTAAGCTGGCTCTGAGCGTTCGGGAAAAGGCATATCTGCAGATGCACAAAGACGCGGATGAGGTTTTGAAAATGATTGACGATCATGGCGGAGTCCTGCCCTTTAACGACAAGGCGTCACCGGAGCGTATCAGGCAGGAGACGGGCATGAGCAAAAATGAGTTCAAGCGCGCCGTGGGCAATCTGTTGAAAGCAGGAAAGATTCAAATTGAAGAAAAAAGCATCCGGCGCATAGATGGGTAATTCTATTTTTCTCTTGAGAAAACAGGAGAAATATGGTAATATAATCTTACAAAACAGCAATATTTAATTCAAGGGAGGAATGGATATGGATATTGCAGGAGTATCTATGGCAATGGCGACTAACTCTGTACAAAGCAAAATCAGTATTGCGGTGCTGGATAAGACGATGGATACCAACGAGGCGTTGGGCGCAGGGTTGGTACAGATGATAGATTCCGCTGCCATGGAGAGAAGCGTGAATCCTCATATTGGCGGTAATTTTGATATGAGTGTTTAATGCGGAACAAAATGGGACCGGCGCATGATAGTAATGATGTGCCGGTCCTATTTTTATGTTTTATATCAGTCTTCGTCCAAATAGCAAAGTCTGCGGAGGCTTCCTTCCGGAAACAAATAATCGGGCGTCACAAAAGGATAGCTGATTTCTTCCTCATAATACCACGGATTATTCCGGTGTAACGGATTTTTCAACAGATGGAATTCCTGAGCCGGCATATGCCCCTGCCCAAGAAGGAAAGCTTTTTTCCCTTCTTCGTTTTCGCAGACATCCACAACCATCACAACATGTCCGGGGCTTCCGCCTTTTAAAAACACATCGCCTGCCTGAAGTTCTGAAGGAGAGATTTCCCTGCTCTCCGACTCCATGGAGATGGTTCCGGCATAGACAAATACCGTGCGCAGATATCGCTGAAAACATTGGTAGGAATCGTCGTAGGAGGCAGATTGTTTCCAACTTGCGCTTTTACCCCTCACAACGATGCGCCCGCCGTCACGCCATCTGCTGTACTTGGCGAGAAATCCGTTGGTAAAATGAAAAGCAATCTTTTCCGGCTGTCCGGACCAATACAGATATTCCGCATAGACTCTCATGACGGAATCTGCGCACTGCTGTAGGTCTTCTGCTTCTATAGGCAGCGCAAACACTGCCTGATGGGAATGCCCCGGTTTTTCCTGACCGTTGTAAAGCAAGATGGGGCTTTGGTCTTCTTTCAGGGAATATTCCCGCAGAAATTCCGCAAAGCTGCCCTCCTCGGCGGGGATTCTGACATAGCCCTTGGGAACAAAAATGCGGGTCTCCAGCGTATCTCCGGCGGCATGAATAAAAATTTCCGGAATCGTCAATGCATCCCGAAAAGTTTCCGATTGTGAAACCTTTGCGGTCTGACCCAAAAAGGTATCCGTCGGCGCCGCGGATAGTTGTTTTTCGCAGCCGGTGAGCAAGAAAACTGTTATCAATATGATGATTGTGTGAAATCTATATTTCATTCTGATACTCCGTATATGCTGATTCTTCATATACAGTATATCATAGAAGCGTATGCGTGCACAATACCGCAAAAGCAAAGCATGAAGTTTTATCCGGCAAATAAAATAAGCAAAAAGCATAAAAATCATTGCATTTTTCTTCATTTTTTTGTATATTTGTAATATGTAGTAATATGCGGAAGTTATCGGGGTGTGCCCAAGGAGAAATGATATGATATCAAACCAGATTTTGCAGAATACAATCGAGGGGCTGAAAGGAATCGCAAGAATAGATTTATGCGTTATGGATGCGGACGGCAAGGAAGCTGCATCTACGGCGGATATGAGGAATTGTTCCAAAGCTGCGATGGAGTTTGCAGCTTCTCCGGCAGATTCCCAGGAGATACAGGGATATCAGTATTTTAAGATTTTTGACGAGAAGCAGTTGGAATATATTCTGGTGGCGGGCGGAGCCGGTGAAGATGTTTACATGATCGGAAAGATGGTGGCATTTCAGATTCAGGGTCTTCTGGTAGCATACAAGGAGCGTTTTGACAAGGATAATTTTATCAAGAACCTGTTGTTGGACAATCTGTTGTTAGTGGATATTTATGGCCGTTCCAAGAAGCTGCACATTCCCACGGAAGTGCCGAGGGCGGTACTGATCATAGAGTCGGGCAGCGCCAAAGAGAGTAATGTGCTGGAGTTGTCCAGAACCTACTGTGGCAGTAATGCCAAAGATTTTGTGACCGCGGTGGACGAGAACAATGTGATTGTGGTGAAGGAACTGTCCGAGGGGGACATGGGAAAAGAGATTGAAAAGGCGGCAAAAGGGCTGGAGGCATTTCTGCAAAAGGAAGGCGTCAAGGAGATCCGTATTGCCTACGGAACCGTGGTAAAGGAAATCAAGGATGTGAGCCGCTCTTATAAGGAAGCCAAGATGGCGCTGGATGTAGGGAAAATCTTTTTTGATGAAAGAAATGTGATTGCATACAGCGAGCTTGGAATCGGGCGTTTGATCTACCAGCTGCCCATTCCGTTGTGTAAAATGTTTATCCGTGAGATTTTCGGCGGTAAAAGCCCGGATGATTTTGACGAGGAGACGCTGGCTACCATTCATAAATTTTTTGAAAACAGCCTCAATGTGTCGGAGACTTCACGCCAATTATTTATCCACCGCAATACATTGGTATACCGCTTGGATAAGCTGCAAAAGAGCACGGGGCTGGATTTGCGCATTTTTGAGGATGCCATTACTTTTAAAATTGCCCTGATGGTGGTAAAATATATGAAGTATATGGAAACCTTTGAGTATTAAATCCGTTTATTTTATCAAACAAATTATATAACGAATGGCAATGGATTGCGTTCATGGGTTTAGATAGGTGATTACAAATGTCAAGAAAAAAGGAACTTTTGAGAAAACAGAGAGAGCAGATGATTGAAGAGGAAGGCGTTATCTTTTTGGATAATGTCAGCAAGAGTTATTCCACCGGCGCGCCTGCGTTGGACAGAGTTACGCTGCATATCGGGCAGGGTGAATTTGTCTTCATAGTGGGGGACAGCGGTTCGGGAAAATCTACTTTGATTAAATTGCTGCTGAGGGAGCTTGTGGCGTCCAGTGGCAATGTTTATGTAATGGGGCATAATCTGTCCAAATTAAAACACAGTCAGATTCCGCAATTCCGCCGCAATCTGGGCGTGGTGTTTCAGGATTTCCGGCTGTTGATGGATAGGAATGTGTATGAAAATGTAGCGTTTGCCCAGCGTATTATAGAGACGCCCAGCAGCGAGATGCGCCGGAATGTGCCGTCCATTCTTGCTACGGTAGGGCTTGCCGGCAAATATAAGGCAAGACCGGGGCGTTTGTCCGGCGGTGAACAGCAAAGGGTTGCGCTGGCAAGGGCTTTGATCAACAAGCCTTCCATTCTGCTGGCGGATGAGCCTACCGGCAATCTGGATCCCAAGAATTCCTGGGAAATCATGAAGTTATTGGAAGAGATTAACGAGCAGGGGACTACGGTATTGGTAGTTACCCACAGCAGAGAAATCGTCAATGCCATGCAGAAGCGCGTTGTCACCATGAAGAAAGGTGTCATTGTCAGCGATCAGGAGAAGGGTGGTTACATTGATGAAGATTAATACATTGTTCTATATTATCAAGCAGGGTATTGTAAATATTTTTCGGAATAAATGGTATTCACTGGCGTCCATTTCCACCATTTCCGCCTGTCTGTTTTTGTTTGGCATATTCTATGCGATTATGGCAAATCTGCAGAACAGTGTATTGACGGCGGAAGAGGGTGTGTCCATCACTTTCTTTTTCAAAGAGGATGAGGAGACGCAGAAAAATATACAGGTTTCGGATGTTCGAATCGAAGAAATCAAAAAAATGATTGAGAACCGCGTAGAAGTGTCTCAGGTAAATTTCGTGACGGCAGATGAAACATGGCATACTATGGGACCGCAGTGGTTCGGGGAAAATTATGAAGAAGGTTTCCCGGAGAATCCCTTGGAGGGCATGGATTGTTTTGAAGTGTTCTTAAGCGATGTGTCCATGCATGACGCGTTGGTGAAGTGGTTGCAATCCATTCCGGAGGTGGGAAAGATTAATGACGCCGCTTCGCTGGCGAATATTTTGAGCGGCACCAATGTGCTGATTGCGTATCTGTCCGTGGGGATTATTGTAGTGCTTCTGGGAGTGAGTATTTTCCTGATTGGCAATACGGTGACGGTGGGCATTTCCGTGCGTAAAGAAGAAATCAATATCATGAAATATATTGGAGCTACCGATTTCTTTGTCAGGGCGCCTTTCGTGCTGGAAGGCATGCTGATAGGTCTCATGGGGGCGGTGGTGCCGCTGGGCATTATATATGTTTTATACAATTACATTTTAAATTATATCGTGGAGAGCTTTTCCATGCTGAAGAATCTGCTGCATTTTTTGACAGTGGAACAGATTTTCCAGTTTTTGATGCCGGTGTCATTAATTGTGGGCGTAGGTATCGGATTTATGGGAAGTATTACAACCGTCCGCAAGCACTTAAATGTTTAGTGAGGATGTATTTTGAGCCGGAAAACAGAAAGCAGAACAGAACAGAATAGGCAGAAATCCCGGGCAGCCCTAACGGTAATCGGCGCTGTCCTGATTGGCGTGCTGACTGTTGTATCGGCGGAGGTTCTTAAGGGAGCGCTGGAGCCCTTAAGGGTATCCGCTCTTAATATATCTTCTATCACCTCCGACAGCATCCGTGAGAAAGAGGATCAGATTGCACAGGCGCAGAAAGAACAGAAAGACTTAGAGAAAGGTATTACCGACCTGAAAAAAATAAAAAAGGAGTTGGAGGCTGAGCGCTCCAATTTGAAAAATTATATCGTGAAGCTGGATGCCAATCTGGCGGATATCGAAGCAAATATTGCAGATTTGAATGATAAGATATCGTTGAAGGAGGGCGAGATTTCCCGGACGCAGGCGGAATTGGACGAGGCGCTCACCAGAGAAGAAAATCAGAAAGATTACATGACTAAGCGCATAAGAATGATGTATGAACAGGGAGAAACTTATAATTTGGAGCTTTTGCTGGAGGCTTCCAGTTTTTCCGATTTTCTGAATAAAGCGGACTTTGTACAGAAAATTATGTTGTATGATCAGAAAGTATGGGAAGATTATAAGAGGAACCGCCAATATATCGAGCTGTGCAAGGAAGAATTGGAAATCGAGAAGGTGACTCTGGATCTTTCAAAGGAGAAGGTGCAAGAGGAACAGAGGAGTGTAGAGGACTTAATCAATCAGAAAACGCAGGATATTCTAAGTTATGAAAGCGATATTAACAATAAGGAAAAGGCAATCAAAGAATATGAGGACGATCTTGCGGAGCAGAAAGAAATCATAGAGGCTTTGGAGGCCGCAGTCGCCGAAGAGAAGCGTAGAATTATTGAGAGCAGCGGCGCTGTGCTGACTTATGACGGCGGTCAGTTTAAGTTTCCTCTGGCGACCTATACAAGAATTTCCAGTGAGTTCGGAAATAGACCGGACCCCATTCTGGGAATTGAGAAATTCCACAGCGGCGTGGATTTCGCGGCGCCTAAGGGGACGGCAATCTATGCGGCTTATGACGGGGTGGTGGTAGCGGCCACCTATAGCGCCTCCATGGGCAATTATGTGATGATTGATCACGGAGACGGGCTGTATACCATTTATATGCATGCATCCGCCCTGTATGTTTCCAAGGATGATATCGTGTTTAAGGGAGATACCATTGCTGCCGTGGGTTCCACGGGGCGTTCCACGGGCAATCATCTGCATTTCAGTGTGCGCAAGGACGGAGCCTATGTATCGCCATGGAATTATTTGTCGCAATAAGGACAGGAAAACATTTTTAACATTTTATATTATATAGGAAGACGGAAAGGTGAGAGAAGATGGAAGACAAAGAGCAGATACAACAGAACCGTGACAGCGGTAAGGGGCTTTTTGCGGGAGGCATTATCGTGGGCATGTCCTTAATGCTCATGCTGGTGATGGTGACATATCTGGGCACCAAAGTAGCGCGTATCGTGCAGATGAAAAACGGAAATCTGGATGCGGTATCTTTTGTGGAAAATTCCATTGTGGATGCGGAAATGGTGCAAAAGCTGCAGGAGTTGGAGAGCACTGTCAACCGTTATTTTTATCTGGAAAAGGTTTCGGATGAAGAAATGCGGGACGGCATCTATAAAGGTATGCTGAAAGCGCTTAACGACCCTTATACCGAGTATTATACAGCGGAAGAGTTAAACAGTCTGATGAACCAGACCGAGGGGATTTATTATGGAATCGGCGCCTATGTCCAATTGGATAAACTTACTTCCCTGCCTCAGATAAGCGGTGTGATTGAGGGAACTCCGGCTCAGGAGGCGGGGCTTCGCGCAAATGATTTGATTTACGAGGTGGACGGGGAATCCACTTACGGACTTACCCTGACGGAAGCGGTGGCTCTGATTAAAGGAGAAGAAGGGACGCAGGTAGTGCTGACTATTGTAAGGGAGGATGAAAAGGATTATCTGAAAATTCCCGTGACCCGCCGCAAAGTGGAAAGTCCCACTGTGAAGTATGAGATGCTGGAAGATAATATGGCGTATATTCAAATTACGGAATTTGACGATGTGACCATTGATCAGTTTGCGGATGCCCTTGCCACGATGAAGGGTTCCGGCATGGAAGGGCTGATTTTGGATGTGCGGGCCAATCCCGGAGGAAGTCTGACCTCCGTGGTAGAAATCTGCAGGATGCTTTTGCCGGAGGGGAGGATTGTTTATACCGAAGATAAAAACGGTAAACAGGTAGAATATTCATGCGACGGAAAGAGAGAGCTTCAAGTGCCGCTGGTAGTGCTGGTTGATATGAATTCCGCCAGCGCCTCGGAGATATTGGCGGGAGCCATACAGGATTACGGAATCGGAACGCTGGTGGGAACCACCACCTTCGGAAAAGGAATCGTACAGCAGTTGATTTCCCTGTCAGACGGTTCGGCGGTGAAGATAACCGTCAGCAGTTATTTTACTCCTAAGGGGCGCAATATTCACGGTGTCGGCATCGTGCCGGATGTGGAGTGCAAATTTGACGGAGAAGCGTATTATGATACGGACAATCCCGTAGATAATCAATTGGAAAAAGCGAAACAGGTGCTGGGAGACCTGATGAAATAGAAAAATATAAAAAACATAGAAACGGAGACGAATATGATAGAGACAATTACCAAGATAAACGGTGCGATAAATGATGTGGTGTGGGGATGGCCGGCGTTGATTCTGCTGGGTTTCACGGGAGTCCTGATGACAGTGCTCACGGGATTTTTCCAGATAACCCATATAGGGCACTGGATAAAGAACACCATAGGCGCAATCTTCGGTGATAGGGATGTGACGAAACACACCAAGGACCGTTCCATTTCGCAGTTCCAATCCCTGTGTACCGCCCTTGCCGCAACGGTGGGAACCGGTAATATCGTAGGCGTGGCGGGAGCTATTGCCACAGGAGGACCGGGGGCTGTTTTCTGGATGTGGCTGATTGCCTTTTTCGGTATGATGACCAACTATTCCGAAAATGTGCTGGGTATTCTTTACAGAAGAAAAAATGACAAGGGAGAATGGTGCGGAGGCGCCATGTATTATCTTCGGGACGGGCTCGGAGCCAAAAAAGGCTGTAAGGGCATCGGCATAGCGCTGGCTTTCCTGTTCTCGGTTTTCTGTCTGCTGGCGTCCTTCGGCATCGGCAATATGAGTCAGGTAAACAGCATGGTGGGAAATGTCTATGCCGTGTTCGGCGTTCCTAAGCTGATAACCGGTATTGTCCTGCTGTTTGCCGTGGGTGTTGTAATTATCGGCGGTTTAAAGCGTGTGGCCGCAGTGACGGAAAAATTGGTGCCTTTTATGGTGGTGCTGTACCTTGTGGGTACCATAGTCATTATCTGCATACATATTACATCCATTCCCGCCGTGTTCGTATCTATCTTTAAGGGTGCTTTTGCCTTAAAGTCCGTGGCAGGCGGCATCGTGGGTTCCGGCATTGCCCTTGCGATGAAGATGGGTATGAAGAGAGGCGTTTTCTCCAATGAGGCGGGTCTTGGCTCTTCCGTGATGGTGCATTCCAATTCCAATGTGAAAGAGCCTGTCCGTCAGGGAATGTGGGGGATTTTTGAAGTGTTTGCGGACACTATTATTGTATGTACCTTGACGGCACTTACGCTGTTAACTTCAGGCGCAGTCAATTTAGAGACGGGAGTTTTGACGGAAGAGGCAGCGGCAATCGAGTCAAGCTCTTTGATCAGCTATGCTTTCGGGCAGACTTTCGGCGTGGTAGGTTCCGGATTTATCGCCGTTGCGATTTTGTTGTTCGCTTATTCCACGGTGCTTGGCTGGAGTCATTACGGTTCCAAGGCATGCGAATATTTATTCGGCTCCGCGGCCACGCTTGTGTACAGAATCATTTTCTGCATTATCGTGCTGGCGGGTTCCGTGATGCAGGCGCAGCTCGCATGGGATATTTCCGACACTTTTAACGGGTTGATGATGATTCCCAACCTAATCGGCGTTCTGGTGCTGTCTCCGGTAGTGATGCAATGTACCAGAAATTATGTTGCCCGCAGGCTTCATGGGAAGGATGAAAAGCCCATGCTGTCAATGTTCCCCGATATTCAGGAAGAGCATGAGAGATTGGTGAGAAACGGAGAAGTCTAGCGTGAGACACTGTCTACGGAGGAGCATATGTTTGGGAGAAAGACAAAGAAGGTGCAGTATGACCCGGAGCAGTGGAGACCTGTCATCCGATGCAGCATCTGTACGGGAGAACAGGTCGCCGGCTTTCAGAATATCCATACCGGGAAGCTGCAGGAAATTATGTTAATCAAAGATGAAAAGGACTTAAAATGTTTTAAGGAAATGTATGGAGTGGAGAAGTGTGCAGAGATTTTCTAAAAAACGGATTTTTGAAATTATACAGATTGGGCAGCGAAATGATTGGCCAAGCAGGTTGTTTGACATATTTATTGTGTTGGTCATAGTGGTTAACATAACGGTTATGTTTATGGATACCTTTGAGGAACTGTCACAGTATTCTTCCGTGTTTTGGGTTCTGGAGGCGGTGACGGTGCTTGTGTTTGTGGTGGAATATTTGCTGCGAATCTGGACGGCGGACTGTCTGTATCCCCATTTGAGCAGGGGAAGGGCTGTTCTCAAGTTTCTGGTGTCATTCGATGGCATTGTGGATTTATGTACCATTCTGCCGTTTTTCTTTCTCACCGGTTTTGTGGCTTTCCGTATGCTGCGGGTGGTTCGTATTTTCCATTTATTTCGCATCAATGCATATTATGACTCCTTCCATGTCATTACTTCCGTTTTATATGACAAGCGGAATCAAATTATATCATCGGTCTTTATTGTGTTGGTATTGATGCTGGCATCTTCCCTGTGCATGTACAGCGCGGAGCATGAGGTGCAGCCGGAGGTATTTAACAATGCATTTTCCGGTATGTGGTGGAGTATTTCTACCATTCTCACTGTGGGTTACGGTGATATTTATCCGGTGACAGTGCTGGGCAGAATATTGGCGATTGTGATTGCCCTTTTGGGAGTAGGCGTAGTGGCAATCCCTACCGGCATTATTTCCGCCGGCTTTGTGGAGGAATATACCCAGATGCAGAGGAGAAAAAAGTCGGAAGATGCGGCGGGCGGGACAGTGAGCGTGCATGTGGACGATACTTGCCTGTTCATAGGGCAGACAGTGAAGGAACTGGAAGAGAAATATGACTTCAGTATTGTGGTGCTGGTCCGGGAAGGGGAAGTGATACTGCCGACGGCAGGAAGCCGGATAAAGCTGGGGGATACTTTGGTGTACCGTGATGACAATGTTTTAAATATTTTGTAATTTTGAACCCACAGGAGGACAGGATTATGGAAATTAAATTTCCCAAGTTGTATCGATATGACAGACTGCGCGAACATTGTTGTGTGGCGATTCCTTTTGCAAAAGGGGAATTGACGGACGCCGGACTTTTGCAGATTTATCAGGACGGACGCCTGATGCCGAGCCAGAAGAAAGTGACATCAAGGCATTCCGACGGAAGCATACGCTATTTGTTCGTGCGTTTTCTGGCGGATTTGCCGGGCAATGCAAAAGCGGTATTGGAAGCAAAAAAAATATCCGCGCCGGAGCCGGATGGGGCAGAGATAAATGCTTTACAAGTGGAAAAGAAGGGTCAAAGCATCTGTGTAAAAGGCGCATTGGAGTTTAGTGTGTCCGATGATGGGACAACGATTTTTGATTACCTGAAAGACGGCAGGAAAACCTATACCGCAAAACAGTTTGTGGGTCCCTTGCTGGTGGACGGCGCGGGAATTTCTTACGGAGTGAAACTGGGACAGTGGCGCATAGAGGAGGCGGGACCTCTGGTGGCGGTGCTTCGGTGCATGGGAAGCTGTGAGGAGGGCATGCCGTCCTTTGAACTGAAAATTACAGCCTATGCGGAAAAGCCATGGGTTGAAATATCGTACCGCATCATCAATTCCACGGAGAATCCCCTCCATGTGGCATCCCTTGTTTTTGCTTTGCTGGCGGATGAAAATGCAGAGTATGACCCTTCTTTAAAAATCGTGGAGGAGGAAGTCAGGGGAGATTCCGTAGGGGAAGGCAGTGCCGCGGTTAAGAGCTTTTCCGAGTATGATTCGGTTTTTTATACCACAGGAATCAAAGAATTACCTAAAATAGAAGCGCTGATTGGACAAAACGGCGTGAGGACCTGTGTAGGAAGTTCTAATTACAAAACCAATTTTATTATCGGCAGGGACGGGAATGCCGTGAACAAGATTGTGGACGACGCCTATCTGGTAGGGGAGGCAAACGAACATTTTGCGGAAGTATTTTACGGCACTTTTTTTGCGGACAGAACAGAGCCTGAGGGCGGCGTATGCGCTACCATTTTTCAGGCACAGCAGAATTATCCAAAGGCAGTGAAAGCGGATCAGAGTGGTATTTATGTTATGCTGGTACCGAGGGATGTTAATAAGGTGGTTATGGAACCGGGTATGTCGAGGGAACAGCGTTTTCTGCTGCATTTTCATGATGCCGGAGAAAGTCTCACGGAAATTGACAATAGGAGTCTGATTTATCAGATGCCGGACAAGTCGTCCATTCCGCCGGAGGTCTTTCGCGATGCAGGCGTGATGCCGGACATTTTTGTGGACAGGGATAAAATCAACGATGATGTGGAAATTTCCCTGATAGGAAAGTGCGACGGTCATGCCAGATGCTATGGCATGTTGAATTGGGGAGATGCGCCGGATCCGGGATATACTACGCAGGGGCGGGGCAAGGGAATGCTGGTATGGGGAAATAACGAGTATGATTATCCTCATGCATGCGCATTGTTTTATGCAAGAACCGGAGAGCGGAGATTTCTGGATTATATGATTACCGCAGCCAGCCATTGGATGGATGTGGATGTGTGCCATTACAGCAAGGATCCTCTTCTTTTAGGCGGACAGTGGGAGCATACCAGAGGCCACTGTAAGGATGGGGTCATGGTTTGTTCCCATGAGTGGGTGGAAGGTCTCTTGGACTGCTATCACTTTACGGGAGATGAGCGCGCGCTGGAAACCGCACTTGGCATTGGGGAAAATGTGCTCAGGCTGTTGGAGACTCCCGCATATCAGACCCGCGGCGAGAGCAATGCCAGGGAAACCGGATGGGCTTTGCGAACCCTTGTGGCGCTTTATGTGGAGACCTATGATGAAAAATGGCTGGGAAAATGCAGCTTTATTCTGGATAACTTTAAACAGTGGACGGAAGAGTACGGTGAGTGGGTTGCGCCGTATACGGACAATACCACAATCCGGGTGGGATTTATGATATCTGTGGCAGTGGGCAGCATGATGCGCTATTACAGAGTATTTCCCGATGAGGAAATCAAAAAGCTGATGTTAAGCGCAGTGGACGATTTGGTGGATAACTGCCTTATGGATAACGGACTGTTTTACTATAAGGAATTGCCCAGCTTAAACCGTCTGGGACAGAATACCCTGCTTTTGGAGGCGCTTACCATCGGTTATGAACTGACGGGTGACGCCAAATATCTGACTTACGGTAAACGGACATTCTGGAAAAATATTAACGCGCCTGCGCCTAGCGTGGCGGGAGTAAAGAGTATTGTGGAGGATGCTGTGGTGGCAAAGACTACCGGAATGAAAAATTTTGCACAATGCTTTATTCCGCTGTCGGTTTATTATAAGGCGCTTACGGATAATGGAATGATATAAGAGGAGAAGAAATTGGCGAAGCAGAATTATAAGATGATAATTTCGTATGACGGTACTCGTTATTACGGATGGGAACATCAGCCGAACACGGAAATGACCATTCAGGGGAAATTGGAGAATGTGTTGGGACTGATGGTGGGAGGCAGCGTGGAGGTCATCGGTGCGGGGCGCACGGATGCAGGCGTACACGCCAAAGCCATGGTTGCCAATGCTTTTCTTGATACGGAATTATCCGAGCGGGAGATTTTGGATTATATGAATCGGTATCTTCCGGATGATATTTGTATCTGCGAGGTCCGCAGGGCGGGGGAGCGGTTCCACAGCCGTTACAATGCTTTGGGAAAGACCTATTGCTATACCTGTTATGTGGGAGCTGTGAAGCCTGTTTTTGACAGAAAATATGTTTATGTGCCGGAGAGCTGTCCCGATGTGGAAAGGATGCGCCGGGCGGCGGAATTTCTCATAGGAGAGCATGATTTCGCAAGTTTTTGCAGCAACCCGAAAATGAAAAAGTCCACAGTACGCAATGTAGATAGAATAGAGATTCGGCAAAAGGGGGATTATTTGACTTTCACTTATCATGGCAGCGGATTTTTGCAGCATATGGTGCGGATTTTGACGGGGACATTACTTGAGGTTGGCTTTGGAAAGCGCAGCCCGGAGAGCATGGAAGAGCTTCTTTTGGCAAAAAGCCGGGCACTTGCGGGCTTTACGGCGCCGGCGCAAGGGCTGTGCCTGATGGAAGTGGATTATCATTGAGAGTGAAGCAGCGCGTCTGCTACGGGGTGTACCACACAACAGCCGGAGGAGGGTGCATGGTTATCTTCAAAACACTAAAGAATTATAAGAAGGAATATCTGCCCAAGGATTTACTCACGGGTATCGTGATTGCGGCGGTCTCCATTCCCATTTCCATGGGTTACGCGGAAGTGGCGGGGATTCCTGCGATTTACGGACTGTACGGTTCTGTTTTTCCCATTCTTTTGTTTGCGGTTTTCTCTACCTCTCCTCAGTTTATTTTTGGAGTAGATGCGGCGCCTGCAGCCATTGTGGGAGCGGCGCTGGCGACCATGGGGATTACGGCAGGCTCGGAGGAAGCGCTTATTTATGTGCCCATGATGGCGCTTTTTACCGGACTGTGGCTTCTCCTGTTTTATTTTCTGAAAGCGGGGAAGCTGGTGGATTATATTTCCACGCCGGTTATGGGCGGCTTTATCAGCGGTATTGCCGTGACCATTATTTTGATGCAGATTCCTAAAATTTTAGGGAGCGGTTCCGGTTCGGGAGAACTTTTGGAATTGATGGAACACATTTTTCATGCGGCAGTGAATATCCATCCTCTTTCCGTATTGCTGGGAGCAGCTTCCCTTTTGATTATTGTGGCTGCCGGGAAAGTCATTCCCAAATTTCCCATGGCGATTGTAGTTATGGCATTGGGGGTATTTTTGACCTGTGTGTGTCATGTGGATGAATACGGTGTGAAGCTGCTTGCCCAAGTGGAACCGGGGCTTCCGAAGTTTATCCTGCCTGATTTTGCAAGGGTGGATATCAGTCAGGTGGCAGGCAGAAGCCTGATTGTGGCAATCGTGGTGATGGCGGAAACCCTGCTTTCCGAAAATAATTTTGCTTTTCGTAATGGATATAAAATCGAGGACAACAGGGAAGTGCTTGCCTGTGGTGTAGGAAATATTGCGGCGGCTCTGGTGGGCTGCTGTCCGGTGAACGGAAGTATTTCCCGGACTTCCATGAATGACCAATACGGCGGCAGGACACAAGCGGTTTCCGTGGTGGCGTCCGCTGTCATGGCAATTCTTTTATTGTTTGGAACAGGATTTATCGGCTATCTGCCGGTGCCGGTTTTGACAGCCATTGTGATATCCGCACTGATGAAGGTGGTGGAATGGCATCTGGCAAAGAGGCTGTTTCAGGTGAGCAGACAGGAATTTGCTATTTTTATGGCGGCGTTTTTGGGAGTGTTGGTGTTGGGAACCATTTATGGCGTAATTATCGGCATCATATTGTCTTTTGTGGCTGTGATCTTGAGAGAGACCAACCCGCCCCGGACTTTTCTGGGCAGGATTCCGCACAAAGAAGGATTTTATGACAGAAACAAAAACCGTTATGCCTGTGAGATAGAAGGGGTGAAGATTTATCAGTTTAGCGAGAGCCTGTTTTTTGCCAATATCAAAATTTTTCAGGAAGATATCGAAAACTGCATAGACGGGGATACAAAGGCGGTGATTGTGGATATGAGCACCGTCACTGGAATCGATATTACCGCAGCGGACAGGCTGGAGCTTATGGCAAAGAGCTTTCAAAAAAGAGGCATCCGTTTTTATTTGACGGAACATAAGGACAGTATCAACCGGCAGATGCGAAATTTGGGAATCGGACATCTTATTGAAGAAGGACATGTGCGGAGAACCATTACGGCGGCGCTGCATGATTTGGGGCTTCTGGAGCCGTATCCGTTGAAAAAGCCGCAGGGCGGTGAGGAGCGCAGATTGCGCAGTCTTTCTGCGGAGACTGAGGATACATTGGAAGAATTTGCATGGGCTTTTGGAGAGGATACCGTGAGCCGGATAGAGAAACTGACTCAGGATATCATCCATCAGATTCACGGAATATCGGAATTGGAACATATGGCAAAAGAGGGTCTGGAAGGGCATCTGGACGCTTGGAAATGGCTGGGAGCCATTGACGAAGATGAGCTGGTAAGGCGTTTGGAGCTGCACATGGACGAATTGCCGAAAGAATTACACACAAAGGAAAATATGCTGCTTGTGTGGAAATTGCTGGAGGAGTGGAGAAGCCATATCCGGGAGAAGCTCCTGCGGGAAGCTCCGGAAGAATTGGAAAGGCTGGAAGCTTACAGGGAGAAATTGGAGCGCAGGCTTGAAAAACAGAACCCCGAGGCTGCAAAATGGCTGCATGAGTGGGAGGAGCATGCAGGGGAATGAGATGTAAACTTTGCCTGAAAACAAGGAATCCGATTATAGGTATCATAAGTTTATCCTATCACATGGAGAAGTGTGAGAAGAATTTCTAGCCGCTCACAGCAAGGGCTGTTTCGCGGAGAAATTCTAAATCTCACACGGAAGAATGCCAAGAGCAGGCATTCTTCTCACGGATTGTTTGTGCCGCTGAAGCGGCATGTTTGGAAGTGTGAAAATTATGAAAAACTATGAGTTCAAAAAATCAAAAGGCAGATATACTTGGAAAAGCCCGGACCTGAAGCTGGTTTTCAGTGATATTTCTTTTCAGCCCCATGATGAATGCGGTTATGTGGACCAGACGGAAAACGGGATCATGTATTTGTATTATACCGTTCAAGTGTATGCCGGATGTTATGGCTATGATAAAAAAGGCAGCAGGCGACATAAATGGCAGCTGATTACGGCAAAGCGCACCTATGATTTTCCTGCTCTGCAAGCGCTGCAATCAATTCTTAAGGCGTATTTGGATGGTGAGATTCCCGAAGAGTCCTGCCAGACGGAATACTATGACTGCAGGGAATATGACATTTATTCCATGGAAACGGGAAGCTGGTTTTACGATGACTATTATCAGGTGGAACGAACCATCATAAAAGAAGATGATAAAGAAACAGAAAGGGGATATTCCCTCTTTGCGGGAAGTTCTATGGCACCGCCGGGACACGGGGCCTGCGTGGGTGTGAAGGTATCGGTTGCGGAGGAAGGAATCCGTATCCTTCTGCAGTGCGTGACGGAGTTTCTTGAGGATGCCATTACTTCTTATAATCAGAATTTAAGGAAAAGCCTTGCGAAAGAAAGTTATACTGTGGATGGGGAATCCCGAATCATAAGGACGGATAACGGAAAAGCAGTGGAGATGTTTGTGAAGGGCGATATCGTGTACGACATCAGTATTTATTGCGGGGATTTAAACTCTGACAGTTTCTATTCGGAGGCTTATAGGTATGTAAAAATTTCCGAAATCCATGAAGACACAATCACCATTACAGGCGGGTATTGCGAGCGTAATAAAAATGAAGCATACAACAAAAATGAGCCGGAGGACAGAAAGCAGACTATTTCCGTAAAGAACATTATTTCTATGTGGGCGGATGTTTCGGATGAGGTTCTGGCATTGGATGAGCGGGGGATTGCAGAAGATTTACGAACTGTTTTGACGAAAGAGGAATTGGAGGAAATCAAGAACAGCGATGTGGAAGAAATGTATCAAAAGTGGTTTGAGATGATTGTTGACCGCTATATTATTTACAGGGAGGAACATCCTTTTCAAAAAGTGAAAAAGAATGACAGGGATAATGCTGAGGAAGCGGTTCGGACAGTCATAAAATTGATAAAGGGGGATAAAAAATAACAGCGGGAGGGAGAAGCGTCTTGAATTCAAATGGAGAAGCACAGTATTGTGACACAACTGTCATCAGGGATGAAATCTCAAAATGTGAGGATATTGCCGAGCTGAAGGAAAGAATCCTTCCTATGCTGAAAACCGGAGAGGAACAGTGGGCGAAGAAGATAAACGAAATCATCGCAGAGAGCGGTCTGACGAAATCGCAATTTGCAGCTGTATGCGGCATAAGCAGAGTGGCGGTGAACAAGTGGTGTAACGGTGCCATTCCAAAGAATAGGGAAACTTTTCTCAGGATAGGAATGGCAGCCGGTTATGGCCCGGAGAAGATGAATCGGCTGCTGCAGAGGTATGGACAGTATCCGGCATTGTACTCAAAAAGCTTGGAGGATTGTGTCTGTATTTTTGTGCTGCATCAGAATTATGGTCAGGACACATTGAAAAAGTATCATTATATTCTGAATAAAATAAAAGCAAATATTATAAGAAGCGAAAAGGCGGAACAAGAGAGTCCGGACACAGAGCTGTTTGATGCAAAGCTTTCGGATATAAAGGATGAAGATGATTTAGAGAAATTTATTTCGGAAAACAGCGAGGTATTTGCCACTGCATATCATAAGCTTTATGCGTATGTAAAAATGCATATCATGGCGAATTATCAGGATTATGGAGGAAGCGTATTTGAATTAGCCCAGAGGCAGGGCTGGTCTTCCTCTCTCAGACAGTGTGTTTCCGCCATCAGACAGAATAAATGGTATCCCACCAGAAATAAAATCATTTCCTTGGGGCTTCATTTGAGCATGGACCATGACCAGATTGACGAAATGCTGGGGTTAGCGCATATGGAACCATTATGTGCTAAGAATGTTTTTGAAAGTGTGATCATGTTCATTCTTGATGATGCAAGCCTTAACAATATGCTGGATGCCGAATCGGAAGAGTATGACCCGGACGAGCTTTGCAGATATGCAAGAGGAATTCTGAAAGATTTTAATTTGCCGGAGATAGAAAAATTTATTACGGAATTGCCGGAGATGGATGATGATGACACATGGTAAATGGGCAAACAATTTCATTGTGATAGAGAACGGACAGCTGACAGTATATCCTCTGGACGATAAAATTGCGTGGGAGATTGGCAGAGTGTCAAAGGAAAATCGTCCCGATATCATATTACATTCAACTACAGTGAGCAGAAAGCACGGAAGATTCCAGAATGTGGATGGAGTATGGTTTTATCTGGACTATAACGGAAAAAACGGAACCGTATATAATCAGAAACATATTACCTCCGGATTAAACGGAAGGGTGAAACCGGTGGTGCTGAAGGACGGGGATGTATTTGTGTTCGGCGGAACCGTTTGGGGATTATACATTACAAGAGAATGGATATTAGTGTGAAAGAAGGAAGGTTATGCTGGGCTTGGATAAAGCCGGAGCGGATAAACTTTTGCTCCAGTTAGAAGCAAGAGGACTGATGGATTCGGGATATCGGTTTAGCAGGGAAAAAGACGGACTCCTATTATTGGGAAGAGGCAGCTTTTCGTATGTTTATGAAATGTATGATATCCAAAATCCCGAAAGACTCTATGCAGCCAAAATCATCGGATTAGGGAATAAGGTTGTCAATGAAGATTTTATTGTGGACACAACCCGGATTCAGTATTTTTTAAGCGGGCAGTCGGAAAATATTCTGCGGGTCATTGCCCTTTGGACAATGAAGCTGCATTTGGATGAGGAAGGAAATGTTATTACCATTTCCGGGTCAGATGTGGAAGATGCGGAAGAAGAGGGAGTTCCGCTACAGATTATTCTGATGGAGAGATTAGACAGTATTCTTTCTAAAGACAAATATGGAAATATAAAGCTGCTGCGGGATGACTTAAAAACAGAAGAAGGCATTGTTAAGTTTGCGGAGAATATAGGCAGAGCATTATTGACTGTCCACAATCATAGTTTTTTGCATCGAGATGTAAAATTAGAAAATATTTTTTGGGATAAAGACCTGAAGCAGTACAAATTGGGGGATTTCGGAATAGCAAGATACATTGGGGGCAGCGATGCGGAAACGGTGGTATTTACTGACGGATACGGAGCCCCGGAGATAGAAAGACAGATTACGGACTTTTATAATGAGGCGGCTGATATCTATTCTTTCGGGATTACATTATTTCTGCTGTTAAACAATTTAAAGTTCCCTGCTTCGGACGGATATTGCCCCAATATGGTGCAATATTCAAAAGACTTTATCATTCCGGCGCCTGTTAATGCATCGGAAGCTATGGCGCGCATAGTCAGAAAGATGTGCAGTTACCGGGTTCAGGACCGGTATCAGTCCGTCGGGGAAGTTTTGGCGGACATCGGAAAAATGGGGAAAGGTGATGGAAAGCAGGGATTTACGGAATATGACGATGTCATTACAGAGACATACCGGGATGAAGCTGCTGCGGCTGCGGAAACGGACAGAACGCCTGATGAAGAATCCATTTGGGAGAAAGACGAAAGTGAGCTGAATCGGGAAGAAAGGAAAATACGCTCACAGATATATGAAGAGGTCTATACGGAAGAGAGCATAAAGAGGATGTGTATAGCAGCAGTCTTATTTATGCTGCTGTTTAAATCCTTTTCCCCACAGGCGTCCTATACGGCTTCATGGCAGTTCCTAATATTGCCGGCAGCGCTGCTTGTGGAATCCATATTGGAAAGAATGAAAGAATTTTATATAGAATTTAAAATTCTTGTGATAGGAATGACCATTTTTTCTGCTTATACTTTAGGCATGGATGTTCCCATGGCAGTCATCATGTTAGTAGTAGTTTTGGGAGTTCCTGCAATTACTGCAGGGTGCGCATTGGGAACCGGATTATGGCTCGCCCAGATGCTGACCGGAAAAATGGCGTGGTTGAGCTTTTTGAGCAGATGGGATTTGGGCTGGATTGTCATTTTAGGAGTAGCCGCCGTTATAGAAAGCTGCGTTCTACTTAGGGATTATTATAAAAAGGGAACAAGGGGAGATTTCCTCTGGGCGTGGGCATTGGATAAAATATGGTGCGTAATGATACCGGCAGGATTGATTTTACTTTTGCTGGAGCATTTTCATGTCATTGTTATACCCGACATAGTAAAACAGATACATCTTGTCAGAACCGGGATTGGCATATTTATTATGGAAATGCTTTATTTGGAATACTATGGATTATTGGAAGATACGGACTGTGAGGATGAGGAACTAAATGAACCTGTGGACGAGGGAAGAGATTGCAAAAATTTTAATACGGCTGGATGAAAGGAAGCTTCCTTTTGACCGATATTCTTTTGTCAGTGAGAGCGGCCGTCTGAAATTGCTGGGACGCGGCGGCTCTGCGGAAGTATATGAAGCACAGACGCGCTTCTCCCATAAATTCGGTTATGCGATAAAAGTAATCGGGTTTCAAAAACAGAAGGAAGATTCCGCTCTTTTTAAAGAAGCGGTTCAGGCACAGAAAGACATTAGACTTTATCAGGAGACGGTAGTTAAAATATATGATTATACGGAATTATGGATTACTCTTGATGAAAGGGATGAGATAACGGGAGCCGGAAAAGAAGAGCCTGAGGAATTATCAGAAACGAGCATAAAACTTCAATTTGTTGTAATGGAGAAATTATCGCCGATTCTTGAGAAAGCTAAGGACGGAAATATTAACATAACGCCGCAGCAGCTGGCTTTGGGTGATGAGAGCGAGGTGCTGAAACTGGCATATGACATCGGACTTGCACTCCAAAGAGCACACAATAATAATGTTCTGCACAGGGATGTCAAATTAGAAAATGTATTTTATTCGGAAAAACAGAAGTTATATAAGCTTGGAGATTTCGGAATAGCCAAAAAGACCGATGACGGATTTGCAAACACCATTGTATTTACCAAGGGTTATGCGGCGCCGGAAGTAAGAATTTCCGAAAGCAGATATGACAATACGGCGGATATTTATTCTTTGGGAATGATGCTGTATGTTTTGATGAATCATCTGAAATTTCCCGATTCCGGCGCTTATCAGGCCAATTCGGGCGCCCAGTACAGTCCCGGTTACATTGTTCCATGCCCCGACGGCGATATTTCGGAGGATTTCTATTTTGTAATTGCGAAAGCCTGCATGTATGACCCGGACGAGCGTTACCAATCTATGAAAGACATGATTCTTGACATAGAAAAGCTGATGTATAGTGAAAGCCTTGGGTATAAGAAGGAGCATAAAAGGGTTTCCCTTGCAGTGGGTTCCGTTATGCTGGCTCTCGGAGTTGCGGCTTGGAAGCTGACATTAGTTCCGCAGATGGTAATACGCTTAACCTTGTGGCAGTATATCTTCCTTGCCGGATGTCTGGGGAAGGGGATTCTGAAAATATTAAAGAAGAAAACCTCTTTTGTGAACCTGATTGTCTCGGGCGTCGGAATCTATCTTCTGATATCATCGGGATTCTCTTGGTTAAAACTATTATTGCTTTTATGGATGATTGGCTCATCGGGAGCGTCCTCGGGCTATTTTGCGGCCGGAGTTTTGATTGCGGATTTTGTGTCGATCATGCAGCGGGAAAGCGGGGCAGATTGGGGGATGTATCGGGAATACAGCTGGGTCGCGGTAGCAGTTGTCTCATTCGCGGTTGTGCTGCTGTATCAATATGGCATTCTTACCATAGAAAATCGAACGACAGCCAGAGTGACTTATCAAAAAGGATTATATTGGGTATTGGTATGTCTGATCTATGGCTGCTGGATTCTACAGGGAACCATGCTGGACATAATGACTTCATCGGCGGAAAGATGGTATAGGAGCATACTGGGAAACCGGTTGGTGGATGCAATGCAGTCCGTTGATTTAAAGCTGGCGGGAGCATTGGGATTAGGATTGAGTCTGCTTTGGATTTTGAGAGAAAAAATATTAATCCGATATCAGAGATTCCAAACGGAAAAATATAACGGAGAAGAGTAAAGTTTACCTGAAAATACTGACAGCAAAGTTTGATACGATGTAGGTGGTTTTTGTTGACAGGCTGCGGCTCCACATATAAAATAAAAAGAGGTAAGCAGCGCATAAAAAATAGAATCAGGGGGTTATCATGGGAGATTTTGACGATTTGAGCGAAAAAATCATCCGGCAGACAGATATTTTGAGTGAAGCGGAGAACGGTATGGAAGGCGAGATACTTGAGTTGCTTTTAAATACCAGAGAACAAGGCCAGATGATGGAGCAGTTGATTAAGAATCAGATTGCCGTAAAAGATGAAATGATCAATAAGCTTCACAAAGAACTTGATTATTACAAACAGGATGCCGCGGATCGGTTTGTGGACCAGCTGATGAAAGCGGTCATAAAGGTCCGCAAGGATATGAACAAGCTGATGCGTTCCGATAAATGGGAAGGGATGACCGTGGAAGACATGAAAAGGGAGTACCAATATGTCTTGGAGGATATCACGGATTTGCTGGAACAGCAGAATGTGGATTCTTACCAATCCAAGCCGGGAGATGACTTTGATGCGGCGTTGCACCAGCCTAAGTTGGAAACGGTAACCGATGAGGCTTTGGACAAAAAAATCAAAGAAAGTATCTCTGAAGGATATAAAAAAGGTGATAAGGTTCTGATTCCCGAAAGAGTTATTGTATATCAATATAAAGCATAGAGCAGAGGAGAAAATAGCGATGAGTTATGTATTTGGCATTGATTTAGGAACCACTTATTCCTGTATTTCATACATTGACGAGTATGGGAAACCGATAGTTCTGAAGAATAGCGACGGAGACCATACCACGCCTTCGGTTGTTATGATAGAGTCGGAGAGCAATATTATCGTCGGCACCGAGGCAAAGCGTTCTATTGAGATGGAGCCTGACAGAACCGTACAGTTTATTAAGAGAAAGATGGGCAAGGAGAATGATACCGTAACACTAAACGGAACAACTTACCATGCCCCCGAAATTTCATCCATGATTCTGAAAAAGATTGTAAACGATGCCAATGAGGAACTGAGGCAGACGGGCGTTCTCAAGGATGGCGAGTCGGTGAAGGATGTAGTTATCACATGCCCGGCCTATTTCGGCATGAATGAAAGACAGGCTACGAAAGCTGCGGGCGAGCTTGCCGGATTAAATGTATTAAATATTATTAACGAGCCTACGGCAGCAGCCATCAGTTATGGCGTATCCGGCAGTGATAAGAACGAAACCGTGCTGGTGTATGACCTCGGCGGCGGTACATTCGATATCACGGTCATGAGCATATCCGGGAGCGATATTTCGGTAGTCTGCACCGGCGGCGATGACCAGCTGGGCGGCAAAGATTGGGACGAAGCCCTTATGGGATATGTAACCGAAAGGTATGAGGAAGAAAACGGGGAAGACCTCACTGAGGATCCTGAAACGGTTGCCGCTTTATATGTGGATGTTGAAACATGGAAAAAGGCGCTTACTTCAAGAGAGAAAGTCAATATTTCCGTAAACGGGCCTGCAGGCCGTTTCCGTGAGGAATTGACCCGTGAGAAATATGAAGAATTGACAAGCGATTTGTTGAACAGGACAAAGAATCTGCTGGATGATGTGTTAGCTACGGCGGAGAAACAGGGATATCCTATTTCCAAAATCGACAAGGTGCTGCTGGTAGGCGGTTCCTCAAGAATGCCTCAGGTTGCGGCGATGATTGAAAGAGATTATCATGTGACTCCGGTACTGGCGGACCCGGATGAAGCGGTGGCAAAAGGCGCTGCGATTTATGCGAGCAATGAGAAGGCATACAATGATTTTGTTGCGGATGAGGCTGCCAAGAAGGGTAAATCGGTTGAAGAGATTAAAGAGGAAAATCTTGTCACCGGAGAGATGGACAAGAAATTTGCACTGACTACAGGCGGAGCGGCAGGCGGTGCGTTAAAAATTAATATCACCAATGTGCTTTCAAGAACATACGGGCTTGAAATTCAGGACAGTGAGACAAAGAAAATGGTGATTTTCAATATGCTTATGATCAATGATAAGCTGCCGGCTACCAGAACCGAAACCTTCTACACTGCCGCAAATAACCAGAGCAAGATTTCTATTAGGATTTACGAAAGCAGATCTACCGATAAAAAAATGGAAATTGAAGACAGAGAGCCGCTTACGGAAATTGAAATGAAATTCACACAGAGCGTCCCTGCCGATACGCCTGTTGTCAATACCATGGCGCTTGATAACTCGGGTATTTTACATATTATTGCGGAAGAGCAGCAGAATCATTCCAAGCTGGATACGACATTCCAGCTTTCCAACCAGATGACAGATGCGGAAATGAACAGCGCTGCGCTCAGAATGTCTTCCGCAAACATTGAGTAAGGAGGAAAGCCTTGGTAACATTTATTATATTTTGGGCAGCTGTTTTTGCCTTATTGTTTTTTGTGCTGGCAGTTATTTTTAAAATATTGGCTTCGGCGCTGGAGGCGCTTTTGTCTGCCGGGGGACAGACGCTGGCTATCGGAGGTTTGGCAATCATGATAGTGATAGCGCTGTCTTTGTTCTATGCAATAGTTGATGGAATTATAAAAGAAGGCTTGCTGTCCGTTCTTGGAACGATTGTGCTGTTTGTGATTGTTCTTGGTATTTTTGGGGCAATTTTCGGCGGCTTGGGAGCAGCACTAATAGAACTTGTCGTAGCGGTGGCGCTGTTTGTATTAGAGATTGTGTCGGGAGTTTTGGAATGGCTCGCGGATAAATGTGAGGAAGGATATATCAAATTCCTGAGAATCATTGTTAACCGCATTGATAATTGCTAGGAGGAAAAATGGCAGATATACAGAGTAAAATCCTGAGTCGGTACGGAATCGACATTGCGCAGGAAAACATCTTGAAGCTCTATAAGATAGACAGCGCTGAGATTTCTTCTCAGGATCTTGAAACCAAGATTCAGGAGACACGGAAAAGATGGACAACAAGTATTAACGGGGCGAATGAAAAAAATGCGGAAAGAGACCGCGCCCGTCTGGAAAAGGCCGATAAGTATGAGGCTGTCTTGAAGGACGACAAACTACGCAGAGAAGTATTTCAGTTTTATAATGGGTCTTCCGGCAGCTCCGCAGGGGAAGGAAGCGCATCCGGGACCGGCTCCACCGGATTTGCGAGAGAATATTTTGAGCTGGTTGCCACAACCAAGAAGATAAAAAAGGCAGATGTGGACTTTTTCTTTAAATACTATCAATCGGAAAGAAAGAATAAAAAAGCGATTCTGGAAATGCTCAGCAAGGAACTGAAGATTGCCGGTCTGGGCAAAGAAGGAAAATATGCCGACGAAGACGATGCAGTGGACGCGGAAGGAAAGAAGAAGGACGATACAAGCCCGCTGATTGTCAACTTATTTCAGGAAGCCACTGTCCTGAAAATCAGAAGAGCCGTTGAAAAATATGAAGAAGCGGCGCAGAGCAATGAACTTTGCCAGAGATATCCGAAATTGAGGGATGGATTGTTTGAATATCTGGAAGTAAAGGATGTCGAGGATGCAAAACAGTTTACGGAATTGATGGCGGCTAAGGGCAAGGAAGTGTATGCCGTCAGACAGGAAAGAGGCGCGGAATATGTACCTCTGGTAGATTTATTCAACATCCTTCAGAGCATTGGGGATTACCGGGATGTAGTTGACAATATTCAGGAATTAAAATTGTTGTTAAAATATCCTAATTTAACGCCCTATATGTTTTCCTTTGTGGAAATGAGACCCAATACTGTCAAAGGAATCGTGGATGTCGCAAAGAAAGAGTATCCTTTCAGGGATGAAACGGATTTTCTTCTGAATTATTATAAACCGATACATAGTAATTTCGGCATCAGCGACGGCGGAATCACTGCGATACTGAGAAAAGCGGAAAAGAAAGCTGCGCAGAATAAGGTACTGAATAATATCGATGAGAAGCTGGGGAGAAATAAGAGCAAGAGAAGGGTTTCCATAGGAGCCGAAATCATTCATTGGCTTGTCTATTGGCCGATATTTGTGCTGTATTTTATTTATGAAGTTGTGAAGGTCATTTTTACAAACTTACAATACCTTGCAATCCCCATAGGCGTTATCCTCTTTGGATTGGAAAGCTGGCTGCTGCCGAAACAGGGAATGGAGAACCTTTTCGTCCTGCGCAAAATTTTCTTTAAAAACCAATGGCTTTCCTATTTAGACGAATTTATGGGAGCGGCAGGAGTCAATTGGTTTGAAACGATTATCCTTTCGCTGATGGCTATCATCATACTGTTGGCGGTATATCTGCTTCCACCGTTATTTGTAGTCCTGCTGATTGCAAAATTTTCGGAGGATTTTGGTCAGAGATTCGATTGGGTCGGTATTGAGAGAACCTTTAGGCAGGTTCTGGCGACTTTAAAAAAGAAAACGGAGGAGCAATATACCGCGCAGAAAAAGTTATTTATAAAGAATAAGATTCCCAAGGTAATTATCAATGCAGTAAGCCTCATTGTTTTGATTGCGCTTATTATCGTTACTCCCATAGGCTTTAGAAAATTGAGCGAGACTACGGGATACTTCCAAAAACAGGAAAAAGTAAAAGACGATGTTGACGATGCTGCGGAGGAAGAAAGTAATCAAAGCGAAGAGGAATCAGATACCATGCCGGTTGGCGATTTAATGGTCATTACAGATAGTTCCGCGAATCTTAGATTTGGTCCGGGAACAGATTATGAGGTAGTCATGACGGCATCCCGGGGAGATGTTTTTGTGGCGACGGGAAATCAGGAAACAGCTTCAAACGGCAACATCTGGTATGAAGTTTATCTGGATGCGGAGATGACGCAAACCGGCTGGGGAAGCCAGACAGTTATAGGTTTTCAGGACGGGAACTGAAAATTGCTTTTATTATGCGAATGGTAAGGGATGTAAATGCAAAACCGTACAAAAAGCCCGTGATAACCCGCCTCCGGTTATTGGACTCATAAGGAGTGCAATACTGCACCGTTCCGTCTATCGCCAGCGGCACTAACAGCGCCGCTATGGAATAACCGAAAGAGTGGAACGGTGCAGTAAATAATGCGGCAACATGACCGAAAGCGATACCGGTACATCTTGCGCATAATGGCATCTGATAACCGCCAATAAAGAAACTCCGCTTCGGTTTCTGATGGCAGTGACAGTATTTGGAGCATAACTCCATGGATTGTACCCAGATATGATCCCTGTCAATCATGCTTTAAATTTGTTGCCGCAGTTAGGGCAAATCCAATAATGTGTTGACTTAATTTTTTTACCGCTGCCGCATGCGCCGCAGAGTATGCCGATGGGACCCAGTAACAGGGCGCCGCAGCAGCCTTTGCTTGCCGAAAAGTCCGTTCCCGTGGATGTGGTTTCGGTAACAATCTGACAGTTTGAAGCGCCGCACTTAGGGCACTGCTTATCGGTTTGATTTAAAGGCTGCGGATATCCATTGGTATTTTCCATTTTAATTTTCCCTCACTTTTATCGCTTGATGTCATAATTCATATTCATCAGATTGCGGATGCTCTCTACATCATCGGTAATATTGGCGTCTCCGCGGATGGTGTGCTTAATCACGCTGCTTGCCACCGCAAAATTAACCATATCCATTGACTTGTAATCATGCATCATGGCATAAATAAGTCCGCTGGCAAAAGCATCGCCGCCCCCTACACGGTCCAGAATATTAAAGGTAAACAGCTTGCTCTCAAAGGTGTGGTCTTCATACCAGAGGAAAGCTTTCAGACTGTTTTCGCTGCCGCTGTGGGCATAACGCACATGGCGGGCAATACATTTTAAATTCGGATATCTTGCCACAAATTTCTGGAAAATTTCATCCTGCTGCTCATAGCTCGGCTGCAGGGGAATGCCGTCCTTTACATCTCCCTTGGAGTGGTCGTTTTCATCATTCCACAAATGATAAGGTTCAATTCCCATCAAAACATCCACATAGGGCAGGCACTGCGTGCAGAAATCCCGCGCCTCTTCCCATGACCAGAGCTTGCTGCGGAAATTGCCATCAAAACTCACCGTCAGACCTTTCTCCTTTGCCACTCGCAAAAGATTCATAATCATGTCGCCGCAGCTGGGTGACAATGCCGGGGTAATGCCGCTCAAATGCAGCCATGTAAAGCCTTCCAGAAGCTCGTTTAAATCCACCCTGCTAAAATCATATTCCGAAATGGCGCTGTGTTTCCTGTCATATGTAACCTTGCTGGGGCGGATTCCGTAACCGGTTTCCAGATAGTAGCTGCCCAGACGGTGGGTGGGAGTTTCTTCATGGGAACTCAAAATCACCGGCGTGCAATGTACATCATTGCTGCGAAGCATTCGAATTGCACTCTTTCCTATGCTGTTATTCGGCACCACACTGAAAAAAGTGCTGTCCACCCCTAAATTGGCAAGAGCCAGCGCAATATTTGCCTCGCTTCCGCCATAATTGACCTCAAAGGTTGTGGCAATGCGGATTTTTTCATAATTGGGCGGTGTCAGCCGGAGCATAATCTCGCCAAAGGTGATGAATTTGTGTGGGCTGTCATTGTTGGTAAGCAGTGGATTATGATGTTCCATGGAAGACCTCCTTCTATTCAAAGCGCTTGTAAAATTGTCGTACTCTGTCTCTTATATTGTATGATATTTGGGGATTTATTTCAATAGAAATATGGTTTAAGTTTTTGGCAGATTAGGCATTAGAGCAAATGTGTACAATCATATGGATATATTTTGGTAATTATGGTACAATTTCTATGATTGGATGTACTAAATAATATGATAAATGTGGAGGCTATTATGGCGGCAGGGACTACTAATGTGGGATTTGAAGAGAAATTATGGCTTGCGGCTGATAAGCTGCGGTCTAATATGGATGCGGCAGAATATAAGCATGTTGTGCTAGGTCTGATTTTCTTAAAATATGTATCGGATTCCTTTACAGAAAAATACAATGAGCTCGTTGCGGAGGGCTATGGTGACGAGGAAGATAGAGACGAGTATCTGGCAGAGAGTATATTTTGGGTTCCAAAGGAAGCACGGTGGAATGAGATACAGAAACATGCGACAAGTACGGATATTGGAAGCGTGATAGACAAAGCTATGGAGGCGATTGAAAAGGAGAATGATTCCTTAAAAGGTGTTCTCACAAAGAATTTTTCCAGACCGGAATTGGACAAGACCAGACTTGGCGAATTGGTTACTTTATTTACTAATATTGAGGTCGGTTCCACTGCAGCACAGGAGAGAGATACTCTCGGGCGGGTGTATGAATATTTTCTTGGCAAATTTGCAAGTGCGGAAGGTAAATTGGGAGGAGAATTTTATACCCCATCCTGTATTGTTCGCACATTGGTGGAAATGATAGAACCATTTGAAGGGCAGATTTTTGATCCTGCTTGCGGCAGTGGCGGAATGTTTTGTCAGTCAGCGCGATTTGTCAGGGAGCATCAGGGAAATATTCGGGACATTTCTATTTTTGGACAGGAAAGTAATCCAACCACTTGGAAATTAGCAAAAATGAATCTTGCCATCCGACAGTTGGAAGCAAATTTGGGAAAACATAATGCTGATTCTTTCCATGATGACCAGCATAAAACTTTAAAGGCAAATTATATCTTGGCAAATCCCCCCTTTAACATTTCTGATTGGGGCGGCGAGCGGTTGCAGGAGGATATTCGCTGGAAGTATGGTGTTCCGCCTGTTGGAAATGCGAATTTTGCATGGTTACAGCACATGCTCCATCACTTGAATCCTGTTGGCGGTGTTGCCGGAACGGTGCTCGCAAACGGTTCGCTGAGCTCCAACACAAGTAATGAGGGTGTTATTCGTAAAAATATGATAAATGACGATGTTATTGAATGTATTGTGGCATTGCCGGGGCAGTTGTTCTATTCCACAGGCATTCCTGTATCTTTGTGGATTATGCGAAAAGGAAAAACCGATGCGGCGGAAGGTAAGGTGTTGTTTATTGATGCCCGAAAGATGGGAAAAATGATTGACCGCAGGGTTAGGGAGCTGACGGAGGAAGATATCAGTACCATAGCATCTACATACCAGAATTGGAGACAGGGCAAGGAGTATGAGGATAGGCAGGGGTTCTGTAAGGTGGCGACCTTGGATGAGATAGCAGGGCAGGATTATGTCCTTACTCCGGGGCGGTATGTGGGGATTGAAGAGCAGGAGGATGATGGGGAGCCGTTTGATGAGAAGATGAAGCGGCTGACTTCGGAATTGTCTGTGATGTTTAAGGAGTCTATTGAGTTGCAGGAGGAGATACGGCGGAAGCTGGGGGCGATTGGGTATGAAATATAAGGACACTCCATTTGGGTATATTCCAGAGGAATGGGATATAAAGACTATAAATGAAATAGCTGATGTTGTAACGGACTATGTGGCTAATGGTAGCTTTGCTTCTCTTGCAAAGAATGTGCAGTATAAGAATGAAAAAGATGTGGCTGTTTTGATTAGGCTTGTGGATTACAACAGGAATTTTAAGGGAGATTTTGTTTATATTGATAATCACGCTTATGAGTTTTTAGGTAAGAGTAAGCTTTTTGGAGGAGAAATTATAATCTCAAATGTTGGAGCTAATGTGGGTACGGTTTTTCGTTGCCCATTTCTTCCAATCAAAATGAGCCTTGCCCCCAATTCGATTATGGTCAAGTTCAAAGAAAATGATGAATTCTACTATTATTGGCTGAAAAGTCCTTATGGACAGCATATGTTGAAATCTATAGTAACAGGAAGTGCTCAGCCTAAATTTAATAAAACTAATTTTCGCGATATGGTTGTGCCGGTTCCTTCAAGAAAGGTGCAAGATAAGATTGCGGATGTTTTAAGAGTAATAGATAAGAAAATCGAGGTAAATAATAGGGTAAATGATAATTTACAGCAGCAAGCAC
>JAMPEY010000024.1 GCA_023664665.1 Lachnoclostridium sp. | reverse complement strand
TTTTAGGTGGCTCTCAAGAGAGAAATTGGCGGCTCTGAAGCGGGATAATATTCACTGGATAAGGCAAAAGGGGAAAAAGCGGTATCGCAGAAAATGTTCCGGGCAATTTAATAGGGGGAAGGAGGGGCGCTCTGTTGCGGCAGGGCGCTTTTCCTTTTGGGGAAACAGGCGGCATTGAAAATATGGTGGAATGGGTGGGAAATTTCTGCTATAATGGTCGGGGAAATCCTATCGTTAAATGATGCACCCCCAAATGCACCCGTCAGCCGAAAAATGCACCCGTCCCCGCAAAAAGGGGAGTAGTTTTGCACCCCCTGTCAGACTACGGAAAGACTACGATTGACGGCTGTGATTTGCCACGGTTTGCCCCGTTTTGCAAAAAGTGTGGCAGAACAGGGGCGCTGAAACGAAAAAATATAAGTCCGCAAACCGTGCCAAAACACGGCATTTGAGGGCATTTTGAGAAAGGGAAATTTTATGATTAGAATACTTTTCGTGTGCCACGGCAATATCTGCCGCAGCCCCATCGCCGAGTTCCTCTTCAAGGACTTAGTCCAAAAGCAAGGTCTTGCGGACCAATTTGAAATAGCATCTGCGGCTACCAGCACGGATGAAATCTGGAACGGCGTGGGCAGCCCGGTTTATCCGCCGGCGAGGGAGGAGCTTGCCAAGCACGGCATCCGCTGTGACGGAAAGCAGGCAACTCTGCTGAAAAAACAGGATTATGACTATTATGACTATCTCATCGGCATGGATAGCGCCAATATACGCAATATGGAAAGAATCTTGGGGCATCGGGGAGACAAGATTTATAAGTTATTGGAATTTGCGGATTCTAATGCGGATGTGGCGGATCCGTGGTACACCCGCGATTTTGGCAAAGCTTATGCGGACATTGAAAAGGGGTGTCTGGGGCTGCTTGCATATGTAAGGCAGCGCCTTAGCTCAATCAGTTTCCCCTGACCATACTCCGTTTGTCAAAATCCGGCTGCAAAGGTTTGCCATATATTCCGGCGTATGGGGAGTAGGAGATGCCAGCCAGATTTGTATGACACCGATACAACCGGATGTGATAAAAGCATAAGAATATTCATAGGTTTCGGAAGAGCGTGGGTCTAAAAGCTGCATCAGTTGTTCTTTTACCAGATGTTTTAAATGATTTACAAAGGTCAGGTCCCCGTGGGGTCCAAGCATTACCTGAGCCAGTTCTTTATGCCTTTCCAGAAAAGTAAAAATATCCACGAGGATGGCATGTGGGAAATCCGGCAGTGTGTCTTCGGAAATATCCCGGTTCAAAATATTGTTAAACTCCACGAAAAGTTCTTCCTCTATTTTGCTCACCATATCATAAATATCGTTATAATGAAGATAAAAGGTGCCGCGGTTGATGTCCACCAAATCCGACAATTCTTTGACGGAAATATCCTTAATGTCTTTTTCCTTCATAAGCTGTACCAGACCCTGAAGTAGAAGCGCGCGGGTTTTCCTCACTCTGCGGTCCGGTTTGGGGCTGGCTTTTGGTTCTGCATTTTCTGTATTCATGGCAGTTCCTCCGTGGATGTCTGAATTCTAAACATTTCATAAATAATCAACATTTTTTTAAAAAAAGTCTAATAAAATACACTCTTTGCTAATCTGCATATTGCGTTTCCTGTTACTTTTATTATAATACTTTTTAGAATAAAATCAACAAGTGTCAATTAATAAATTTTTTTTGATTAAAGCACAGATGCTTGTTATTTGTACTAAAGCAAATTTTTTCTGATATGGGAGGTAGGGGCATGGAAAATGAGAAAAAGGAAAATTCCTTTATGATGAAGCTTGCCACTTTAATTGTGGATAAGCGGAAAGGCTTTTATTTAGTCTTTATTGTGTTGATTATTTTCAGTATTATATCCATGAATAAGGTTAAGGTCAATAATGATCTGACCACTTATCTGCCGGACACCACGGAAACAAGGCAGGGAATTACCCTCATGGATGAGCAGTTTATTACATATGGAACGGCTCGGGTGATGGTCTGCAATGTGACCTTTGACGAGGCGCAGGAGCTGGCGGACCATATTGAGACTATGGAAGGCGTCAGTATGCTGGATTTTGATGATACGGATGAGTATTATCATGATATGGAAGCGCTGTATTCCATTACCTTTGACGGAGAGAAAAACGATGAAAAAGTGCAGGAATATTTAACATCGGTGCTGGATTTCCTCTCGGAGTATGATGTGTATTATACTTCGGATATCGGGCAGGAAGAGCGGGATGCGGATGATTTAAACAGTGACATGATTGTCATTTTAATTCTGGCGGCAGTGGTGATTGTGGCAGTGCTCTTATTCACATCCACTACTTACGCAGAGATTCCGGTTTACATAATGACATTTTGTACGGCAGCTATTTTAAACAAGGGAACCAACTATCTCTTCGGGACTATCAGTTTTGTCACCAATTCCATTGCAGTGGTGCTGCAGCTTGCGCTGGCTCTGGATTATGCGATTATTCTGGCGCACCGTTTTATGGAGGAGCATGAGGATAAGGATGCAAGGGAAGCGGTGATTGTAGCGTTGAGCAAGGCAATTCCGGAAATTTCATCCAGTTCCTTAACTACGGTATCGGGTATGATAGCCATGATGTTTATGCAGTTTCGGATTGGGTATGATATGGGCATCATTCTGGCAAAGGCAATTGTCTTAAGTCTGGTGTCGGTATTTTTACTGATGCCGGGACTTTTGCTTACATTTTCCAAGGCGATTGATGCAACCCACCACAAGAGCTTTGTGCCGAAGATTACAGCGGTGGGCAAATTCTGTGTATATACCAGATATATCATGCCGCCGTTACTTGTGATTGCGGTTATTGCCGCCTTTTTCCTGTCCAATAAGGCGTATTATGTCTATGATGTGAGCACCTTAAAGTCCAGCACCATGAGCGAAAACAAGTTTTCCGAAAGCATGGTAAATCAGGAATTTGGCACGATAAACCAGCTTGCCGTTTTGGTGCCAAATGGAGATTATGAGAAAGAAGCTCAGGTTTTAGGGGAGCTTGAAAATATGCCGGAAGTGGATTCCTGTATGGGGCTTGCCAATATTGAGGCAATGGACGGTTATATTTTGACGCAAAGCTTGTCCCCCAGAGAGTTTGCGGAGTTGATTGATTTGGATGTAGAAGTGGCAAGGCTGCTTTATTCCGCATATGCGGTGGATGACAGTGATTATGGGGCTTTGGTAAACGGAGTCAGCGAATACAAAGTACCTTTTATTGACATGTTTTTGTTTATTTATAATCAAAAAGAGAGCGGCAACATCACACTGGATGATGAGTTGGAGGAGCGTCTGGCGGATGCTTATTCCCGGATTACCATAGCGAAAAACCAGCTTTTGGGAGAAGAGTATTCCCGGTTTGTGCTGAAATTGAATGTGCCGGTGGAAGGGGAGGTAACTTATGCGGTGCTTGAAAAAATCAGAAATACAGCGGCAAAGTATTATCCCTTGGAGAGCATTCATCTGGCGGGCAATTCTACCAGCGATAAGGATTTGAGCGCGGCATTTAAGACGGACAATTGGATCATTACGGTTTTGACGGCATTGTTTGTCATGATTATCCTGCTGTTTACTTTCCAGTCGGCAGGGCTTCCGGTACTATTGGTAGTGACCATACAGGGAAGCATCTGGATGAATTTCTCGCTGCCGCATCTCTTGAACGAGCAGGTATATTTCCTTGGTTATCTGGTGGTGTCGGCAATCCAGATGGGCGCCACTATTGATTATGCTATTGTAATCACCAGCAGATATATGGATTTAAAGACTTATATGCCTATTAAAAAGGCTATTGTGGAGACTTTGAATCAGGCGTTTCCTACCATAGTGACCAGCGGTTCGGTGCTGGTGGCGGCAGGGTTTATCATCAGCAATGTTTCTACCAATGCGGTTGTGGCGGCTATCGGACTTGCCTTGGGCAGGGGTACTTTGACCTCCATTGCCCTAGTGCTTTTGGCGCTGCCGCAGACTTTGTTAATCGGCGACATCATTATTGAAAAGACGGCGTTTAATCTGAAATATGACTTGGCGAAGCCTCTGCCTGCAAGCGGACGCATCCGTATGCAGGGGCATATCAGGGGGTATGTCAACGGTGTTATCGAAGGAGATTTCAACGGTATCATCGAGGGTGAAATGGGCGCGGTGGTACGTCCGAAGGACAAGGTGGAAGCAGTGGAGGATGCGGACAAAGGGGTGGTATCCTCGCCGAAGCTTTTAGAAACCTTGGGAATGATGGTTTTGTGTTCGCTGGCGCTCATGGGCGGAAGTCTTGCAACATCTATGCAGGTGCAGGCGGCGGAGAGTGTCACCTATGAGGATTACCGTGCAGGCAGAAGCGGTATGGAAGGCGTGGCAGATGCCGCTTTGCAGCAGTCCCAATATACGGTGATTGAGATTTTTACGGAAGAAGAGTTGGCAGACCTTGCAGAGAAGTGCAGATTGGATGCATGGTCAAGGGATAAGTATGTAAAGCTGATGAATGATATTGTGTTGGCGGAACATGCCGATATCAGTATCCCGAGTTTTGGCGGTGTTTTTGACGGAGCCTCGCACAAAATCAGCGGTCTTAATATTACGCAGAACGGTTCCGGGATGGGTTTCTTCCGATATGTGCAGGAGAGCGGAATTGTGCGTAACCTTACGGTAAGGGGAAGGGTAATGCCGGAGGGAAGCCAGAGCCGCATAGGGGGCATTGCGGGAGTCAATTACGGGAAGATTTCCGACTGCGGTTTTTCCGGTCAGGTCGCAGGAGACGGTGAAGTGGGCGGCATTGCAGGCGTGAATGAGGAGAACGGTGAGATAAGAAGATGTGATTTTCAGGGGCTTGTGCTGGGCAATCATTCCACAGGCGGCATTGCAGGAAATAATAAGGGCACTTTAAATAATTGTAAGAATAAGGGTTCTATCAACACGCGCGGTACGGAGGTATCCTATGAATGGGAAGACCTCACTGTGGAAAATCTGGAGGATATGAACAGTACATACAACATAACTGCCCATACGGATACGGGGGGAATTGCGGGAATTTCAGAAGGAAAAATATATTATTGCACAAATGAAGGAACGGTAGGCTATGCGCATGTGGGCTACAATGTGGGAGGCATTGCGGGGAGACTGCATCAGGGATATCTTCAGAGCTGTAGCAATACAGGGCATGTTTACGGAAGAAAAGATGTGGGCGGCATCGTAGGGCAGATGGAGCCTTTTATGGAGGTAGAGTATCTGGGCGACAAGCTGCAGGAACTTGACAGGGAAACGGAGCTCTTTTTGGATTTGCTCAGTGATGCGCAAGGGGATCTGCATAATTATTCCCAGCAGGCGTCCTCTATAGCGCAAAGCCTGAATGACAGCCTGAGAAATGCAAATTCGGCGGGCGGCGATTTGCTGGGAACGGTCAATACATTATGGTGCATTTATAATCAGGAATTAAACGGTATCGGCAATGATTTGAAGTCTTTAAATGAGGATTTGTCAAACCAGAAAAAGGCTGATGAAGAAAACGGAAATGTGCACGATGTGATAATCGGCGGAAACCATGAGCAGGGGGATGGAAGCGCCGAAGGGAATGATCCTGCGGAAGGCAGCAGTACGGACGGTGAAGGGGACGGCGGAAACCAGACTGCTTTGAATACTTCCGGAAGCAGGGATATTAAGGTAGATGCAGTCAGGGCACTGGCGGTTAATACGAATGTAAGAGAAAGAGGTTCTGTGAGGACAGACGGCGGTTTCGTGAAAACGGGTGCAGTCAGAACAAGCGCAGTGGAGCAGGCTTCCGGAGAGGCAGGCAGCGACGCGGCGGATGCAGCCAGGTCGGATATGCAAAGCCAAGGCGGTGAAGATACAAACACAAATGAGTCTGGTGCAAATGCAGATGCATCCGGGGTATCGTCACAGGACGGTCAGAGTACGCCCGGTACGGACGAAAGCAGCGTAGGTACAGATAGGAATGACTCGGGTGTAAGTACAGGTGAATCCGCTCCTGTCTCCGATACACCGTCGCAGGACGGTCAGAGTACGCCCGGTACGGACGAAAAACCACAGGATGTCTTGGAAGAAAGCAGTGTGGGTACAGATAGAAATGAGTCGGGGGCAGGCACAGGCGAATCAAATAAACTCCCGATAACCGATATTGTGCCGGAACCGGGGAAAGAGATTACCGTACAGATTCCCAATGATATGGAAAGTTACAAGTCGGCGCTTAAGAGATTCAGCGAGAGCGCGGGCGGGCATTTAAGCAATATGGCAACAGAGTCTATGGACCGCTCAGGGGGGATTACGGACAATCTGAATATTTTAAATGCCGAGATGAAAGCGGCAGGGGATAATCTGGGTCAGCTTGCGGATATTTTGGAGGAAAGCAGCGATAAGACGGATGCGGATATGAATGCCCTTGTAGAGCAGGCAAGGGTTTTACGGAATCTGATAAATGAAATCAGAGACGATTTATTCCGCTATGAGGGCATCAGTATTGAGGATGCTTCCGACGAGGGCTTTTATGATACGGACTCTTTCAAGCAGGGCAAGATTACGCTGTGCGTTAATAAGGGAAAGATAGAAGCTGATACCAATGTAGGCGGCATTGTGGGGCAGATTTCAACGGAGTATGATTTTGACCCGGAGGATGATATTGAGGTTACCGGAGCGGAAAGCTTTAATGTGGAGCGTTCCATTAAGGCGGTGGTGCGTGACAGCCGCAATGAAGGAGAGATTATCAGCAAGAAAGATTATGCAGGTGGCATTGTCGGAAGGGCGGAGCATGGCGCCATTATTTCCTGCGAGTCCTATGGTGATGTGGGGAGCACGAACGGAAGCTATGTAGGCGGCGTGGCAGGCGCTTCCAGCTATGCGGTCAGAGGCTGTTACAGCATGGGAACCCTTTCCGGTAAAAATTATGTGGGCGGTATCGTCGGAAAGGGCAGCGACATTTTTTACAGTTATGCCTACAATATATTTGATGTCACGGGAGAGTGCGCGGGAAGCATTGCGGGACAGATAGAAAATGACGGTACTTTGTATGATAATTATTATGTGGCAGGCAATATAGGCGGCATCGACGGTATCGGCTATCAGGGCGGTGCAACGCCTCTTCCCTATGAGGAATTCAGCCATATGGAAAATGTGCCGAAAGAATTTTCCGAGTTTACCATTATTTTTATGGCGGACGGACAGGAACTGGCTTCTTATAAATGCGGTTATGGAGATGCTGTGCCTCAGAGCGAGATTCCGCAGATTCCCGAAAAAGAAGGCTGTTACGGCGTGTGGCCGGAATTTGATTTCTCCTGCGTTACCGGAAATAAAGTGCTTGAGGTGCAGTATGAAAAATGGATTTCTTCTTTGAAAAGCGCACAGGTAAATGAAAGCGGCAAGCCGATTCTCTTGGTGGAAGGCAATTTCCTGCCGGGATATGAACTTACGGCAGAGAGTAGCGAGAATAAGAATGACACGGATGTCACATTCGCGATTGTAAAACAGGATGATGACGGTACGAACAAAGAAACCTATACAAAACCGGTTCAGGTGCGTATTTTCTGTGAGAATCCGAAGAAGATGGAAATTCTCATTCAGGATGGCACAGGGGCTTATGTGAAGACGGAAACAGAAGTGATGGGCAGTTATCTCAGGTTTACCATGGAGCAGCCGGGAACTTTCCGTTTGACGAAAGCGCAGAATTACAGTACACTGATAGGAGTAGTGGTAGGAATCTGCGTGGTTTTGATTGTTGTGGCAGCAGTCATTTGCATCAAAAAAGGGAAAAAGCGTAAGGCGGCTCAAACGGAGAGGGAAGAAATTGAAAGCAATCATCTTTGATATGGACGGAACTTTGATTGATACGGAGAAATATTACCGTATCTGCTGGAGAAAGGCGGCGGAACAGTTCGGATATCATATGACGGACGAACAGGCGCTTGCCATGAGGAGTCTGGGACGCCCTTTTGCTCCTGCAAAGTTGAAGGAATGGTTCGGTGAAGAACTGGACTATCAGAAGGTAAGAGTCTGTGCAAGGGAAATGACAGAAGAATATCTGGCAAGGGAGGGTATCGGGTGTAAACCCGGTGCCCTTGTTTTGCTTTCCTGGCTGAAGGAGAGGCACATTGTAACGGCGGTTGCAACGGCGGCGGGTTTGGAGCGCGCGCAGGATTATTTAGGGAGAGCGGGACTGCTTGGTTATTTTGACGAGATAATCAGCGCTGTTCAGGTGAAGGAGGGAAAACCGTCCCCCGATATTTACCTGTATGCCTGTGAAAAATTAAATGCGGCGCCGGAGGATTGTTATGCGGTGGAGGATTCCCCAAACGGCGTTTTGTCCGCATACCGCGCCGGATGCAAGGTCATTATGGTTCCGGACCAGACCCAGCCGGATGAGGAGCTGGCGAAATGTCTCTATGCAAAGGTTGATACTCTGGAAGATATCAAAAAGCTGTTGGTATGATGCAAAAATGATGCAGGCAGCGGAAACGGGGATTACAATGAAGAGAAATGATTTTGTAAAAATCGGTATGGGAATATGCACCATTGCGGCTGTAGTGGGTTTGATGGTACTTAGCACAAAGATATATCGGATTCAGGAACCAAAATCGGGGCAGAATTATGAGATGGTTTCCCGGTGTAGGGATGGCAGTATGGGGAGAAACCTGAGGAGAGAACAGGCGCAGAATGACGAGGTGGTTTCAGAGGCGGAAAATGCCGAAGATGTTAAAACCTCTGCAGAATGGATTGCATTTAAGGAAGGCTGTGGGCTTTGGCATGATGAAGAGGGAAGTTACTGTCTTCGGCAGGATGTGGGGGAGGAAAAAGATATTCTGGTTTGGATAAAGCCGGTAAAAAACCTTTCGGATGAAAGCAGGGCATATACCATAGAAGTGTATTGGGAGAAGGAAGAGAAGCCTTTTCAGAGTATTCCTGCGGACAATGTTCAGATTACGAATGTTTCTTCTTATTTGTATAATACCTATTATGTTGACAAGCTTCCCTTTTCTTTTCAGGATTTTAATGTGGATGGGTATTTGGATATAAGCTTTGTGGAAGCTTCTTCGCCCAAAGTATTTTCCCATTATATATGGAGTCCCACCCGGCAGCGATTTGTGCGGGGACCAAAGGAGCTGGAGGAATGCCTTCACTATTATATTTATGATGAGAACAATCGCAGATTTGAAGTTACAAAGGAAGGAATGAATACGGATTCGGTTTATTATTACCAATGGTCGGGTGAAACAGATTGTGAATGTATCAAGACATTTTATGCCGAGAGGGAAGAGAAAGGAAATGAAGTGGTCGTCCGCATTCGTGATCATCGTGACGGGGAAGACAGGATAATCATGGATTATCGATATAATCTGGAAAACTATCCTTATGAGATAAATAAATATTGGATAGTGTACAGTTTCTTTACGGTCTTTTGTCAAGATAACTTTTTGTGGCAGGAAACGGTTCGGGACAGAGCTTCCGGGAAAAATTATACTTTATATTATGCGCAGGAGTTTAAGACAAACTATATGGGTGATGCAACCGGCGAAATCGAAGGGCATGTATGGGCATTGGATGAAGATACAAAGCTGGTGAAGAAGCTGTTTTGGATGGAGCCGGCAGCCTGTGAAAAAGCCGGATGGGAAGAGGGACAGGCATTGGTCATCCGATATTGTGACGGCAGTGAAAAAAAGTGGACTTTATCGGAAATCTTGAAAGACCCGGCAGAGGAAATTTATAAGAGGGGTATGCAGATTGATTATACGGTGAAGGAATTCCCTATTGATACGGAAAAATATGATGCCCAAACGGACAAACAGTACAAGGATGCCTATTATAAAGCACTCAGCAGCCAGACTCCGGTCCGGGATTCGGAGTCGGAGATTTATTTGAAGAAATATTTCAGGGATGCGGATATGGAGGATGAGAAATATCTGGAGGATATCATTGACAGTACCCGGTTTTATTACATGGATTTTGACGGGGACGGGATGCCGGAGTTGATTATGAATGTTGCCTATGGGGACGGATTGCATATTCTGAAATATCTGCCGGATGAGGATGTGGTGGAGTTTTTCTTTGCCGCTTACAGGATGCCCTATTATGATTTGATGGGAGCGGGACAGTTGTATTACGACCACGGAACGATAGCCAATAAATGGCAACAGGCATATGATGTTGTGGATAAAGACGGACAGACAAAGCGTGCAGCGTATTTTCTGGAAGAGTATGATTATCTCTATCACGAAGATGACAGTTGGAAGGGCACCTATTGGGTTGATTTGAATGATGAATTGGGAATGGTACAGGTGGATGAGATGCGTTATTATGAATTGATAAGCAGATTTACGGATGCTTTGAAAGATGCCCCGGCGGAGATGAGTTTTGAGGAGATATTCGGGGATGCGCATTGACAATAAAGAACAAGTAGCGTTATAATGGAAAAGGACAAAGGCGTCTGTACTCAACGGGTTTCTACCCCGAAGAGGCAGGCGCTTTTTCTGTTTTGAGGAGTGTCATTGTGCAGAGTGCATATTTTGATTTAGGGAAATCGGAGTTTTGTGATTACCTAAAAGAAAGTAGAAAGAAAGGCTGGGTCACTAAGAGATGAATTTTGATAAGCTTCATGAGGAATGCGCCGTTTTCGGCGTAAGTATAAAATCGGACAGTAAGAGCAGCGAGGCGGCGGGAATCTGCTATAATGCCCTGCTGTCCATGCAGCACAGGGGGCAGGAGGGCGCAGGAATCGCTGTGTCGGACGGAAGCGCCATTACATGCATCAAGGATGAAGGGCTGGTGTCGGAAGTGTTCCTGCCCGAAACCATGGAGAAAATACCAAAGAGCAGACAGGGTATCGGGCACGCCAGATATTCCACTACAGGCTCCAACACCGTTCACAATGTGCAGCCTTTTGTGACGGAATACCTGACGGGGCGCATTGCTACCGTCCATAACGGAAATGTGACAAACGCAAGGGAATTGAAAGGGAGACTGACTCGTTTTGGGCTGAATTTCTCCGCAACCAGCGACAGCGAAGTGATTTCTTCCCTGATTGCTTACCGCACCATTCGCTCCGGCAATCTGTTTACCGGGGTGAAAGAGGCGGCGAAGCTTTTGCAGGGGTCTTTTTCTTTGATTGTGCTGGGTGGAAACCACAGCATAGTGGCTATCAGGGATGGCTGCGGATACCGCCCGCTCTGTATCGGCGAGAATGATTACGGGGTGGCTGTGGCATCGGAATCCTGTGCTCTGGATAACTGCGGTTTTCGCTTTGTCCGCGATGTGCAGCCGGGGGAGGCGGTTTTGATTGAAGATGGAAAGGTAGTACATAGCGAAATGTGCCTGCGGGAAGCCAAAAGGAGTATGTGCGTGTTTGAGTATGTTTATTTTGCAAGGTCGGATTCGGTTCTGGACGGGCAGAGCGTGTATGAGGCAAGGGTAAATATGGGGCGGCAGCTTGCAAAGGAGCATCCCGTGGAGGCGGATTTGGTCTGCGGGGTGCCGGACAGCGGTCTGGACGCGGCAATCGGTTATGCCATGGAGAGCGGGATTCCCCTTGGAACGGGATTTGTGAAAAATTCTTATATTGGGCGCAGTTTCATCTTCCCCACGCAGGAGCAGCGGGAAAATGCCGTGAATATGAAGCTTACGCCCCTGCGTGCTGCCATAGACAAAAAACGCGTAGTGTTGGTGGACGATTCCATTGTCAGGGGAACCACCAGCCTGCGGACCATCAATGCGGTGCGCAGGGCCGGGGCGAAGGAAGTGCATATGCGCATTTCCGCGCCGCCATTTAGGCATACCTGTTATTTTGGCACGGATATCGGGCATGAGGACACCCTGCTTGCAAATCAGCTCAGCATAGAGGAAATACGGGAAAAAATCGGTGCAGACACTCTGGGCTATATCAGTGTGGAGGGGCTTATCGATGCCTGTTCTAAATGCTCGCTGGATTTTTGTACCGGATGCTTTACCGGGGAGTATGCCACAAAGGTGGGGGAGTGCAAGAAGGATTCGATGGAGTGAGAAATGGGGGGAATATTTGGCACCCCTTTTATTATGTTGACCTAGTGTGCGAATGCGCATATAATGGAATCAGGTGATTGCGAAACTCTGTTTTTGAAGAGTGTCGCAATCGCCTAATAATAGAATCAAAGTGAGGGAGTTCTGGGCTGTAGCAAGAATGGATGGTTAGTATGAATATCGAATTTTGCAAATTTACCGATTTTGAGCGAGGCATTATGTATGATATTCTGACAGATGCCTACTCCTTTGATGAAAGATGCAGCAGATGCTGGGGCGATAACTGGAGGGAGTCGGATGACTTCTTTTTCGAGAATCCCGAGATAGCGGATAGCTGCGGCTTTGTCACCTGTCTTGGGGGAGAGCCTATCGGGTTTATCTGCTGGGACCCTAGAAATTGTCCGGAGTATGTTGACATCGGGCATAACGGAATTCGGACAAAGTACAAAGGGCAGGGATTTGGGAAGAGGCAGCTTGAGGAAGCTGTTCTAAGAATTAAAAAGTACGATAATTTAAAAGAAATACGGGTATGGACAAACAGTAACCTGATTGCCCCCAGAAATTATGAAAGCGTGGGATTTATCCTTTATGACAGGAAAATCAACGATTCCGAGTCTGCGTTTGCGGGGGATTATCTGTATTATAGAATTCGGATAATAGAATCAGCCCTTTGATTCTATTATAGAATTTGGATAATAGAATCAGTCCTTTGATTCTATTATAGGATAGTGCTTTGAACGAAGGTAGGCTATCGTATATTTTTATTGTTTTTGACACATAATTATGCTATAATTATGTCAAAGAAAGGAGTGAAGCATCATGCCGCTTATAATGCCTATTAAGGATTTACGCAATACTACTGAGATTTCTAATATTGCACATAAAGAACAGGAGCCCATTTTTATCACGAAAAACGGATATAGTGATCTGGTTGTAATGAGCAGTGAATTATATGATAAGTTTGCCAAAATGAATCGTATTGACCAAGCTATTTTTGAATCAGAGCAAGAAATAGCAAACGGCGCAGAAGCTGTTGATGCAGAGATTGTGTTTGCAGAATTGGAGAAAAAGCATTTTGGATGAGTATAAGGTTAGAATCAACGCTAAAGCAATACGAGAATTGGATAGCATTTATGGATATATCGCAAATGAGAAAATGGCTCCCGAAAATGCGGAAGAGCAGATTGGCAGAATTAAAAAAGCTATATTAAATTTAGACACTTTTCCGCAATCTCATCAAGAGCGTAATGAGGGAAGATATGCAGGAAAAGGCTATAGGCAATTGTTGATTGACAACTATATTGCCATTTTTAGAATTGATGAAGCTGGTAAAACAGTCTATGTTGTAACAATACAGTATCAAGGGAGAAACTTATAAATTGAGTGTCAGGTAATAGAGACTGTTTTAAATCATAATAAATTTATTGGACTGTTTTATAAAAATAACGCTGCGTGGGGTATTGCTTGTTACGCGGCGTTATGTTGTATATTGATCCTAGAAAGGAGGATATGATATGTCAATGTACACCACGGGAGAGCTTGCAAAAAAGTGCAATGTTTCTGTCAGAACAGTTCAATATTATGATGAGAGAGGAATCCTTGTGCCCAGCAAACTGTCAGAAGGGGGAAGAAGGTTATTTACAGAGAAGGATGTAGTAACCTTGGAAACCATCTGCTTTTTAAAGAACCTGGGAATCTCATTGAAAAGCATTGCGGATATCCTTAATTCATCCGAATCGAAGGAAGTGGTTTCGCTTTTGCTGGAACAGCAGAGCAGTGATTTGGAAAAGGATATTTCGGAAAAGAACGAGCAGCTTTTAAGGGTAAAAAGAATGCAGGACATGATGCAGAATTTTGAGGAACTGTCGGAAAATTCGATTCATGACATATCAATCATTATGGAAAGCAGAAAAAACTTAAACAAAATTTACAAGAGGATGCTTATGATAGCGCTTCCGGCGGAGGCGCTGGAGGTGGGCAGCTTTGTCTATGGCATTCTGTCAAAAAATTGGCTTCCTTTTGCCGCCAGTGTGGTATTGGTGATTATTTGTGTCTTGATTTTGTTTCCGTATTGGTATCAGCATGTAAAATATCTCTGCCCGCAGTGCCATACCGCATTCAAACCTTCAAAAATGGAGGCAATGTTTGCGAATCACACGCCAAAAACCCGGAAGTTAATATGCCCATGCTGTAAGAAAAAGGTGTGGTGTATAGAAGTGACAGGCGGAATATAAGGGGCAGGGAGAAGGGTATATTTCGTGTTCCTTTGACCCGGATGATGAAGATTACAAGGAAGGATATGTTACATTATATTTTTGGAAGCCAGCGGCAGAACAGGATACGATGGTATTTGTGGATAACAGAAAATTTTATGACTGCTTGATGGAAACCTGCAGGGAGTTTGTCAAAAAAGAACCGCAGGCAGAGGATGAATTAAAAGGATATTTGTGTCAGATAAAAAAGGAGATTAATATTTGAACGAAAAGAGTAAGGAGGTTAGAAATATGCTGGAAGATGTATATGAGAATGAAGTTGGATATATGGTAGGCACATTTTATGCGGATATTTTTGGCTATGAATTGGAAGCATGGTTTAAAAAGGATATTTCTGTAGAATATGTGGAAAAAAATATTAAATATCTGAATAATCTGGATAGGGAGTTTTTGGTAGAAATATGTAACGCATTAAGAAGATATTATGAGGATTATCTGGAAATTCTTCCTGACATATGCGAGGATATGAATCCGGATATCATAAAAGATTTTGAAAAAGACCCAGCATCTATTTTAAGCTATATAGAACTAGGGATATGCGAATTTGATGATTATGACATAGCAGATGAAAACATTCCTGTTATAAAATTAGGCGGTGATTGTGCATGGTCAGGAGATGAGGGGATAAGGATTGTGGCAAGAAATAATCAGCTGCTGTATGTAGGACCGTGGGAAGATTTTAATGTATGGAGATGCGACAGAGAGAGTATACTAGGGCAAAGATTTAATTATGCGGTGCCAAAAGAACAGAAGGATTGAATCGGAAAACAGATGGGGATGTGGATTTTTTTGAGAATGTTCACAGAATGTTCACAATTTGTTCGTTGAATGTTTGGGTGGAATTGGGTATATTATGAATAAGAAATCTTATAGATTTCTACCTTTCGCAATGTAGGACAAAAAACATTGTATCTTGTATTAATTATGTTTCGCAATGTGCAGCAAGCAACATTGTATTATGACACAATTACCTTTCGCAATGTAGGACAAAAAACATTGTAAGCCCTATATGTAAGTATAGGGCTTTTTTCTGCTCATGGGAGAAAAAATGGAAGAACACGGAATGTACTTTGGAAAAAATGAATTTTATCAGATAATCAGAAATATAGGCGGAACATGGAATGATTCAAAAGAACGACCAATTCTATGTCTGATGAAGTCTTTGGAATGCGATGATTTATATTGGGCTATTCCTGTAGGATATACGCTCCTGCTTTTATCATGTAGGAAATACAAATGAAAAGTCAATATTTTTTATAAGTGATGTTGTTCCATTTACAGAAAAGTATATTGATAGAGAGTATCTTAATAAAACAAAAAAGATACATATTGTAAAAAATAAAATATTATTATCTGAATTAGAGTATAAGCTGAAAAGAATATTAGCCTTTGAAAAAGGGAAAACGAATTATTTCAGGCAGCATATTACAGACATAAAACAATATCTGATGGAAGAATTAAATAGTGATAATAAAGCGCAGTAGAAGATAGAGGGCAGGCAGATAATTCTTTTATCCGCCTGCCCCATTTATAAAATACCATCAACATGATTATACACCATCATCCTTCGCATGTACCGCGGCTCCGATAAACCCCTTAAAGAGAGGATGGGGCTTATTGGGGCGGGATTTGAATTCCGGGTGGTACTGTACGCCCACGAAGAAAGGCATATCGGAAATCTCCACAGTTTCCACCAACCTTCCGTTGGGAGAAAGCCCGCTTAAGGTGAGTCCTGCATTCTGCAGTATCTCGCGGTATTCGTTGTTAAATTCATAGCGGTGGCGATGGCGTTCGCTGATGGAGGATGTGCCATAGCACTTTTCCATTACGGTTCCCGGGACTATCTCACAGGGGTATGCGCCCAGCCGCAGCGTGCCACCCTTGTCGATTTCATCACTCTGCCCCGGCATGAAGTTAATGACTTTGTTTTTACAAAGCTCGTCAAACTCTCCGGAGTGGGCATCCTCGATATTTGCCACATTTCTGGCATACTCAATCACCGCAATCTGCATTCCAAGGCAGATGCCCAGATAAGGAAGACGGTTTTCTCTGGCATATCTGGCAGCCAGAATCATTCCCTCGATGCCGCGGCTGCCGAAGCCGCCGGGAACAATGATTCCGTCTAAGTTTTTCAAGCGTTCCGCATAAGAATCTTTTGTCAGGGTTTCCGAGTCTATCCAATCAATTTCCACATTTGCCTTATGAAAATATCCCGCGTGCCGTAAGGCTTCCGCAACAGACAAATAGGCATCATGGAGCTGCACATATTTTCCTACCAGGCCGATATGCACGGTGTGCTCGGAGCCTTTGATGCGTTCCACCATCTCGGTCCATTCCAAAAGATTGGGCTCCGGTGCCGTGATGCCTAATTCGCGGCATACCACCCCGGAAAAGTTGGATTTTTCCAGCATCAAGGGAGCTTCATACAGACAGGGCAGGGTGATATTTTCGATGACACAGTCTTCTTTTACATTGCAAAAAAGGGCAATTTTTTGAAATATCGAGTCTTCCAGCGGTTCATCGCAGCGCAGCACTATGATGTTGGGGTTGACGCCCATGCCCTGCAGTTCCTTGACGGAGTGCTGCGTGGGCTTTGATTTGTGCTCGTCAGAGCCATGCAAAAAGGGCACCAGAGTTACATGGATGAACAGGCTGTTTTCCCGCCCTGCCTCCAAGGAAATCTGGCGGATTGCCTCGATAAAGGGCTGGCTTTCGATATCGCCGATGGTGCCGCCGATTTCCGTGATAACCACATCGGCATTGGTCTTTCTGCCTACACTGTATACAAACTCTTTAATTTCATTGGTGATGTGGGGGATTACCTGTACTGTGGAACCGAGGTACTCGCCGCGCCTTTCTTTATTTAAAACATTCCAATACACCTTTCCCGTGGTAAGGTTGGAATATTTATTCAGGTCTTCGTCAATAAAGCGCTCATAATGTCCCAGGTCAAGGTCGGTTTCCGCGCCGTCCTCGGTGACAAAAACCTCGCCATGCTGATAAGGGCTCATGGTTCCCGGATCCACATTGATGTACGGATCCAATTTCTGAGCGGCAACCTTAAGCCCCCTCATCTTCAACAATCTTCCCAGAGATGCCGCCGTGATTCCCTTTCCCAGCCCCGACACGACACCGCCAGTCACAAAAATATACTTCGTCATAATTTCCTCATTTCTGGATATATTTCTATTTTCCACTATCCCCATAGTTCGTCAGCACGCGGGCGGAAGGATCATTGACATTGCAGCCTTCCCACTCTTTGTTGGGCATCCAGAAATCAACAATCATCTCTGACTGACCCGGATAATGCTTTTCAAAGATTTCGCGGTACAGGAGGGATTCCTTTGTAAAAGGTCTGGCATGGTCATACTGCGCAGCCTTTTCCTCTAATTCCCGGTCCGTATAGCAGCTTTCCGCATATTCCTTTAAGTGGTCAACCATGGAATGTCCCACGGCATCCGAAAATGCCGCCTTCTCACGGTACAAAATATCATGGGGCAGGTAATCGCCCTCAAAGGCGTGGCGCAGCAGGTATTTGCCCTTTCCATAGGTGTTTAGCTTTTTCTGAGGGTCAATGCTCATGACATATTCCACGAAATCCAAGTCGCCAAAGGGAACTCTTGCCTCAAGGGAGTTGACGGAGATGCAGCGGTCGGCGCGGAGCACATCATACATATGAAGCTCCCTGATGCGCTTTTTTGCCTCCTCCTGAAAGGCTTCCGCATCCGGGGCAAAATCCGTGTATTTATATCCAAAGAGCTCATCGGAAATCTCGCCGGTTAAAAGCACGCGGATATCCGTATGTTCATGAATGTATTTGCAGACCAGATACATTCCCACGGAAGCACGGATTGTGGTAATGTCATAGGTGCCAAGAAGCGTAATCACGGTTTCCAGACAGTCGATGACATCCTCCTTGGTGATAATGACTTCCGTGTGGTCGCTGCCGATATAGTCAGCAGTCTGTTTCGCGTATTTTAAATCAATGGCATCCTCGCTCATGCCGATTGCAAAGGTGCGGATGGGAGTCTGGCTCTCACGGGCGGCGATAGCGCAGACTAGGGAAGAATCCAGCCCGCCGGAGAGCAGGAAGCCAACCTTGGCGTCTGCAATCAAACGCTTATGTACACCGCAGACTAATTTGTCATGAATATTTTTGCATACGGTTTCCAAATCATCCTGACATATTTGTGACACATCTGTCATGTCGCGGTAAGAAATGAATTTGCCGCCTTTGTAGTAATGTCCCGGGGGGAAGGGCATGATTTTGTCACAGAGCGTTACGAGGTTTTTCGGTTCGCTGGCAAATACAATCACGCCGTTTTTGTCATATCCATAGTAAAGGGGGCGGATGCCGATGGGGTCGCGTGCCGCAAGGTACTCGCCGCTTTTTCCGTCATAAATAATGCAGGCGTACTCCGCATCCAGCATCTGAAACATTTTCGTTCCATATTCAAAATATAAGGGTAAAAGAATCTCACAGTCCGAATCGCTCTGGAAGGAGTAGCCCTTATCCTTAAGCTCTGCCTTTAATTTCTCAAATCCATAAATTTCGCCGTTACATACAATATAACTGCCATTTAATGCAAAAGGCTGCATCCCCTCATCGGTCAGTCCCATAATAGCCAACCGGTGGAAGGCAAGCAGTCCGCAGCCTGTATCAATGATTCTGCTGTCATCCGGTCCACGGGAGACAGTCTGTTCAAATCCTGCAGTAAAGGCATCCATATCGATGCCTTTACCACAGTATCCCATAATAGAACACATAGGAATACCTCCTGAATTAAGTATTTGTATAAATAATTACTCAACATCCTGAAGGGCATCAAACCCTTCTTCGCCGGTCCTTACCTTGACAACATTTTCCACATCATATACGAAAATCTTGCCATCGCCGATATGTCCGGTATATAAAACCTTCTTTGCGGTTTCAATGACACTGCGGACAGGAACCTGACTGACTACGATGTCCACCTGAACCTTGGGAAGCAGATGGGTTTCCACCTCGACACCACGGTAATATTCCGGCCTGCCTTTCTGGATGCCGCAGCCAAGCACATGGGATACGGTCATTCCGGTGATTCCAAGCTCCATCATAGCTTCCCGCAGCGCATACAGCCGCTCCTCCTTGCAGATGATTTCCACCTTGGTAAACTTTGGAGCGCCATCCTCCTCGAAGGAAGGAACCTTCTTTACGGGAACTGCCTCCGCAGGGGGTACATCGCCCACCACAGCAGTAATGCCTTCCGCAGGAGCAAATCCGGAATATTTATCCACAGAGGGAGCAAAGTCCGCATAAGCGCTGGGCAGTCCATGCTCGGAAATATCCATGCCCATCAGTTCATCCTCGGCAGATGCGCGAAGCCCTACCGTTTTCTTAATTAAGGTAAAGGTGATAATCATCATTACAGCAGCATAAATGCCTACCGTCGCAAAGCCCAATAATTGAAGACCTAACTGTGTAAAGGAGCCTGTGTAAAATAATCCGCTTAATCCGGCAGGAGCATCGGGATTCGCAAGCAGTCCCACAGCGATGGTTCCCCAGATTCCGTTTGCCATATGTACGCCCACGGCGCCCACGGGGTCGTCAACATGAAGCTTGATATCCAGCGCTTCCACTACTACAACAACCAAGATACCAGACACAATGCCCACAACAGTAGCGCCTATGGCATCCATGGCATCGCAGCCTGCTGTGATGCCTACCAGACCCGCCAGGGAAGCGTTCAGGCACATGGAAACATCGGGCTTGCCGTTCTTTACCCAAGTATAAATCATGGTAGTGCAGGTGGCAACAGCAGGTGCAATCGTGGTGGTCAGGAATATGGAAGCAAGCTCGGATATGCTTGTAGCAGCCGCCCCGTTAAATCCATACCAGCCAAGCCAGAGGATGAATACACCCAATGCGCCAAGGGGAATGGAATGACCCGGAAACGCGTTTACTTTTGTGACTTTTCCCTCTTTGTTCCTGACATACTTGCCGATGCGGGGTCCTAAAATCACAGCGCCCACTAAAGCGGCGATTCCGCCCACCATATGGATGGCACAGGAGCCTGCATAATCATGGAAGCCTATCTTTGACAGCCAGCCGCCGCCCCAGATCCAATGCGCCTCAATGGGATAAACCACAAGGGATATCACACCGGAATAGACACAGTATGAGGAAAACTTGGTGCGTTCCGCCATAGCGCCGGAAACGATGGTTGCCGTGGTTGCACAGAACACAAGGTTAAACACAAATGTGGAAGCCGCGGTAAAGCTGCCGTTTTCGGGGCTTGCGATGAATTCCTTGAAATTGGTAAACAAATCCAGATTCGGCATTCCTATCAGCCCAAAGAGGGTATCTTCCCCCATCATCAGAGAATATCCAAGCAGTGAGAACACCACAGTGCCGATACAGAAATCCATCAGATTCTTCATAATGATGTTTCCGGCATTTTTCGCTCTGGTAAATCCTGTTTCCACCATGGCGAAGCCTGCCTGCATCCAAAATACAAGAGCAGCTCCGATTAAGTACCAAAATTCTATTGTCATAATATTTCCTCCTCATTGTTGCTTCTAACTAAGCAACTCTTTCGTTGTTGGGAGAATCGCAATGCGATTCTCCGTAATCAGAAAGGTTTGCTTTGCAAACCGTAGAGTTTCTTAGCGAAGCAGTCTTTACTGCAAGCTTTAGAAACTCTTCTGATTATTGTACCCCAAAGAGCAAATCCCCATAGGTCGGGAACGGCCAATATTTCTCGGACACCGAAGTCTCCGCCTCATCGCAGGAAGCACGCAGCTCCTGCATCTTAAGAAGCAGGGTATCTCTTATGAAATAAGATTCTGCTTCAATGCTCTCAGCATCATGTAAAGCAAGAATGGCATCCTCAAGGGCAGCAGTCTTTCTGTCGATTTCATCCGCAAGCATGGAGAGCTTGGCAATCAGCTTTGCCTCATATCCCCATACAATATCTGTGCTCATTGCCTTTTTGTCGCATGCGGTTTTTGCAAGGTCGGAAGAGTAAGATACAATAGCGGGCAGAATCTGCTTTTTCACCATATCAACCATGGTCTTGGCCTCAATGGTCACTGTCTTGTTATAGTTCTCCAGCATAATGTCGCAGCGAGACTTTAACTCTGCCTCGGTAAACACTTTCTGGCTCGTGAGCATGCGCACATTCTTTTCATCCAGAAGGTGGGGCATGCAGTCCGGCGTGGTACGGTAATTCAAAAGACCGCGGTCGGTAGCTTCTTTAATCCATGCATCATCGTAGCCGTTGCCGTTGAAGATAATGCGGCGGTGGTCTTTGAAGGTATTTTTAATCAGTTCATGCAGCGCGCTTTCAAAATCGGGAGCACTTTCCAGACGATCCGCATAAATTTTCAAGGATTCCGCTACGGCGGCATTCAGCATCATGTTAGCGCAGGCAATGCTGTTGGAAGAGCCCAGCATACGGAATTCAAATTTATTGCCGGTAAAGGCAAAGGGTGAAGTACGGTTGCGGTCTGTGTTATCTCTTGCGAAACGGGGCAGCACATCAACGCCTAACTTCATGGTAGATTTCTCCGCAGCGCTGTATGGCTTATCTTCCATAATGGCATCCATGATTGCGGTCAGTTCATCGCCCAAGAAGATGGAGATTACTGCGGGGGGAGCTTCGTTGGCGCCCAGCCGGTGGTCGTTGCCTGCGGTGGCAACAGAGAGACGAAGCAGATCCTGATAATCGTCCACCGCTTTGATTACGGCACATAAAAACAGTAAAAACTGTGCATTGTCATAAGGTGTTTCACCGGGGGAGAGCAAGTTTACGCCCGTGTCGGTGATCAGGGACCAGTTATTGTGTTTGCCGCTGCCGTTTACTCCGGCAAAAGGCTTTTCGTGAAGCAGGCATACAAGCCCGTGCCTTGCCGCCACCTTCTGCATGATTTCCATGGTCAGCTGGTTATGATCCGTTGCAATATTGGTAGTGGTGTAAATGGGCGCAAGCTCATGCTGTGCGGGAGCCACTTCGTTATGCTCCGTTTTTGCCAGAATCCCCAATTTCCACAACTCTTCATTTAAATCTTCCATATATTCAGCTACATGGGGCTTGATGACACCGAAATAATGGTCATCCAATTCCTGACCTTTGGGAGGCATAGCGCCGAATAAAGTGCGACCGGTAAAAATCAAGTCCTTGCGCTTGTTGTACATTTCGCGGTCCACTAGGAAATACTCCTGCTCGGGACCCACGGAGGTGCGTACATACTTCACATCGTCATGGCAGAACAGCTTTAAAATACGCATTGCCTGACGGTTCAGCGCCTCCATGGAGCGCAGCAGCGGAGTCTTTTTGTCTAAAGCCTCTCCGCCGTAAGAGCAGAATGCAGTGGGAATACACAAGGTTTTTCCCTTGATAAAAGCATAGGAAGTAGGATCCCATGCGGTATAACCTCTTGCCTCAAAGGTAGCACGCAGTCCGCCGGAGGGGAAGGAGGAAGCGTCAGGTTCACCCTGAATCAGTTCTTTTCCGGAAAACTCCATAATCACGCCGCCGTCGGGAGAGGGGGAAATAAAGCTGTCATGCTTCTCCGCGGTGATTCCCGTAAGGGGCTGGAACCAATGGGTAAAGTGGGTAGCGCCGTGCTGCAGCGCCCAATCCTTCATGGCGTTTGCAACAGCATTGGCAACGGATAAATCCAAGCGGGCGCCCTCGTCAATGGTCTTTTTCAGCTTCTTGTAGACATCCGCTGACAGATTTGCCTTCATCACCCTGTCGTCAAACACTAAGCATCCAAAATAATCAGGTATCATTTTCATAATAGCACACTCCTTTTCATCAATAATTAACAACAAAAAAAGGCAGTGGGGTCAGGGAACCTGTGGTTCCAAAGACACCATTGCCTTTTTATGTGAGTTATTATAACGCTGCCGATTTGGATTGTCAATACTAATTTGACAAACATTTTTCACAATGTTATAATTCAGGCGGTTGAGGATGTAAGATTAGGAAGAGAGGTAATGTCCATGAAGTACTCCGCAGATGAAGTAATGCAGTTTGTACGAGAGGAAGATGTGAAGTTTATCAGGCTGGCTTTTTGCGATGTTTATGGAATACAAAAGAATATCTCCATTATGCCCGGCGAGCTGCCCAGAGCTTTTCAGCATGGGATTGCGGTGGATGCATCGGCAGTCTGCGGCTTTGGCGGGGAGATTCATTCGGATCTCTTTCTGCATCCGGATGCCGCGACTCTTGTGATTCTTCCGTGGAGGCCGGAGCATGGGAAGGTGGTGCGGATGTTTTGTTCCGTAGCCCATCCGGACGGCACGGTGATAGAAAACGACACCAGGAATATTTTGAAAAAAGCGATTGCGGATGCCGAGACGGCGGGATTCTCTTTTTCTTTCGGCTCGGAGTTAGAGTTTTATCTTTTTAAGCTGGACGAAAACGGCGAAAGGACCTATATTCCCTATGACAATGCGGGATATATGGATATTGCGCCCGAGGACAGGGGAGAGAATGTCCGCCGTGAAATCTGTTTGACTTTAGAACGCATGGGCATCCAGCCGGAAAGCTCCCACCATGAGGAGGGACCCGGGCAGAATGAAATCGATTTCCGCTATTCGGATGCGCTTTCCGCAGCGGACAATACCGTAACCTTTTGGTCCGTGGTAAAGACTGTGGCTCTGAGGAACGGCTTGTATGCCGATTTTTCACCGAAACCTTTAAAGGATAAGCCGGGAAACGGCTTTCATATCAATATATCGGTAAAATCAAAGGACGGAGCAGACAAAATGCCCTATATGCTGGCCGGTATTTTGGAGAGGGTGCCGGAGATTACCGCTTTTTTGAATCCCTGCATACAATCCTATGAGCGCCTTGGCAGCCACAAGGCACCCAAATATGTTTCATGGTCCGAAGAAAACCGTTCGCAGCTCATTCGTATTCCTGCTGCATCCGGGGATTTTAGGCGCATGGAGCTTCGCTCTCCCGATTCCATGACCAACCCGTATCTGGCATTTACACTGCTCATTTACGCAGCATTAGACGGCATTAAGAATAAAATGGAATTACAGGGAGCGTTAGACGAAAATTTGTTCACGGCGGATGAGGAAACCTTGAGCAGATGTAAGAAACTGCCCCAAAGCCTGAAGGAAGCCGCAAATAGGGCAGGAAGCAGCGAGTTTGTAAAAAATCATCTGCCACAGAGCCTGATTGATTTATACTGCATAATGTGAATGGTTGTGTAAAAATAGTACAAAGGAGGGAACAATATGGTTTTTGACGGGCGGACTTACAGTGTATTGCTCGCATCGGCATCCGAAAAAATCAACGATTCACTTACAAAATTGCTCCCTCAGGCGTATTATGAACCGATGGTGACGGTCAGCAGTGTTGCTGCAGCGAAACGTGCCCTGTTAGAGAGGAGTTTTGATTTTGTGATTGTGAACACTCCCCTGCCGGATGAATTTGGCACTCATCTTGCCATTGACTGCTGTGACAATCAAAATACGGTGGTGCTGCTTCTTGTGAAAGCGGAAATGTGTGAGGAGATTCGGTCTAAAGTCATGGATTTCGGGGTTTTTACCCTTCCGAGACCCACTTCCGCGGCTATGATTGAAGCGGCTTTCCAATGGATGATGGCGTCAAGGGAGAGGCTGCGCCGTTTTGAACAAAAAGCCACGACATTGGAAGCCAAAATGGAGGAAATACGAATCGTAAACCGCGCCAAATGGCTGTTGATCGGGCATTTGAAAATGGAGGAGGAGGATGCCCATCACTACATCGAAAAACAGGCGATGGAGCGCGGAATGACGCGGCGTAAGGTCGCAGAGGGAATCATTAAATCGTATCAGTAGTCATTGACCCCATTCCCTTGATTTTTGGGGTTCGGCGTGTTATTATTTTAACGAGGTAAAAGATAAAGGAGGCATAAGAAGAATGAAACAGGGTTTCGATGAAATCATGGCAAAAGTAAAGGAATGCGGCAAAAAGACCGTTTCCGTGTCTGTAGCGCAGGATGAAGCGGTGCTGGAGGCCGTAAAAGAGGCGAAGCGGCTGGGAATTGCAGATGCCATTCTGGTAGGCGATGAAGCAAAAATAAGAGAGATAGCCGCTTCCATTGATATGGATTTGGGCGGTTATGAAATCATAGATGAGCCGGATATGATAGAAGCTTCCTTAAAGGCGGTAAAATTAGCCCATGACGGCAAAGCTGACATGTATATGAAAGGTGTCATTGATACCAAGAATTTTTTAAAGAGCGTTTTGGACAAGGAAGTGGGACTGCGCACAGGCGCGGCGCTTTCCCATGTAGCTGTTTTTGAGGTGCCGGGCATTGACAGACTGCTGTTTTTGACGGATGTGGCTTTTATGACTTATCCGACTTTAGAGGACAAGGTGCATATCATCAACAATACCCTGCCCGTGTGCAAGGCTTGCGGCGTGGACAATCCCAAAGTGGCTCCCCTTGCGGCGGTTGAGGTGGTAAACCCCAAGATGCCCGTGACGGTAGAAGCAGCGGAGCTTACCCGCATGTGCGAGGCAGGAGAGCTGACAGGCTGCATTGTTGACGGACCTCTTTCATTGGATTTGGCAATCGACCCGGAAGCAGCAAAGCATAAGGGCGCTACAGACCGCAAAATTCAGGGGGATGCGGATGTGCTTCTGTTCCCGGATATCCATGCGGGTAATCTGGTATACAAGGCAATCGTGCATATGGTGCAGATGAAGAATGGATGTATTTTAACCGGCACAAAGGTGCCGGTCATTCTGGCAAGCCGTTCCGATACCTTTGAAACGAAAGTAAATTCCTTAGCGCTTGCAGCGGTAGTTGCAGAAGAAATGAAAAAGCAGTAGTACAGGAGGAGATAACTATGTCCATCAAGAGTTTAATTATTAATCCCGGTTCCACTTCCACCAAAATCGGCGTATTTGAAGATGAAACCCTTTTATTTGAGGAAACCTTAAGACATTCTACAGAGGAAATCGGACAGTTTGCAGGCATTGTGGAACAGAAGGATTTCCGCAAGAAGATTATTGAGGATTTGCTCAAGGAAAAGAATTTTGACATGAAATCCCTGAATGTAGTGGTGGGCAGAGGCGGCATGTTAAAGCCCATTCCCGGCGGCACTTATGCTGTGACGGATGAACTGCTGGAAGACTTAAAAATCGGTGTGCAGGGACAGCATGCTTCCAACTTAGGCGGCATTCTGGCAAGGGAAATCGCTGATTCCATCGGGGTTCCCTCCTATATCGTGGACCCGGTGGTAGTGGATGAACTGATGCCCATTGCCAGATATTCCGGAGTGCCGGAGCTTCCCCGAATCAGTGTGTTCCATGCGCTTAACCAGAAAGCGGTGGCGAAAAGATACGCCAAAGAAATCGGAAAGCCTTATGATTCCCTGCGCCTGATTGTGGTGCATATGGGCGGTGGTGTGTCCGTGGGAGCCCACGAGAACGGAAAGGTAGTGGATGTGTTCAACGCCCTCGATGGCGACGGCGCGTTTTCTCCGGAGCGTGCGGGAGCGGTGCCCAGCGGCGCGTTGATAAAGATGTGCTTTTCCGGAAAATACACGGAGAAGGAAGTATACGGTAAGGTCGTGGGCAAGGGCGGTTTTAACGCGTACCTTGGGACCAACGATATGAGGGAAGTCACAAAGCGTGCCGGAGAAGGCGATGCGAAGGCAGCCGAGGCGAAGCAGGCGTTTATTTTTCAGGTGGCAAAGGATATAGGCTCCATGGCCTGCGTTTTAAGCGGAAAAGTGGATCGGATTATTGTTACGGGAGGAATCGCTTACGGCACGGATGTGGTGGATGCTTTAAGGGAAAGGGCAGAATGGATTGCGCCGTTTACGGTATATCCCGGCGAAGACGAGCTGCTTGCTCTGGCGCAGGGCGCCCTGCGTGTACTGAACGGGGAAGAGCAGATAATGCAGTATTAAAACGGAACGGATTTGGAGCTATACGGATTTATAAAAAACAGCCTGCTCAAGATTGCTTGAATAGGCTGTTTTGTGATTATAAAATGCAAATTTCGACTTCTCTCAGAGAGGGAAAAACTTCCTTCTTACAGGGGAAAACCTTTCCCCTTACAGGGGAAACTTAAAGTATCTCTTTGCATTGTCATAGGAAATGTTGGTCACGATTTCGCCGAGGGTATCATAATCCTCGGGGAATTGTCCGCTCTCCACCCAATTTCCGATTAAGTTGCAGAGGATGCGTCTGAAATACTCATGTCTGGTATAGGACAGGAAGCTTCTGGAATCGGTGAGCATTCCGATGAAACCGGACAAATTGCCCAGATTTGCAAGGGAAATCATCTGATCCTCCATGCCCGTCTTGTGGTCATTGAACCACCATGCGCTGCCCTGCTGAACCTTGGCAACGGCTGTGGAATCCTGGAAGCATCCGAGGATGGTGCCGATTGCCTGATTGTCATTGGGATTCAGGCTGTAAATAATGGTTCTGGGAAGTTCGTCCGTCTGGTTCAAAGCATCCAGATAATTTGCCATCTGTGAAGAGGGAGCGTGGTTGTCAATGCAGTCATATCCGGTATCGGGACCGAGCTTTTGGTACATAACCTGATTGTTGTCACGCTTACAGCCATAGTGGAGCTGCATAGCCCAATCCAGCCTATGGTACTCCCTGCCGACAAATACCATGAATGCAGTCTTGAACTTTAACTCGTCTTCCTTGGTGAGAACCATTCTGTTCAATCTCTTTAAGAAGATTTCTTCGACTTCATCATCGGAAGCGGGAACATACATAATATGCTCAAGGGCGTGGTCGGATACATTACATCCCATGGACAGGAAGAATTCCATACGCTGTTTTAAAGCGGTCTTCAGCGCTTCAAATGTGCGTATTTCGGGAACGCCGGTTACTTTGGCAAGCTTATCCAGATACTCCAGATATTCGGGCTTTTCGATATTCATTGCCTTGTCGGGTCTCCATGCGGGAAGCACCTTCACATCAAAAGAAGAATCCTCAGCAAGCTTTTTGTGCCACTCCAGAGAGTCAATAGGGTCGTCGGTGGTGCAGATTAAGGTAACATTGCTCTGCTTGATCAGGTTGCGCACGCTCATGGAAGGCTGCTGCAGCTTCTCGTTGCAGAGGTTCCATACCTCATCGGCGGTATTTTTGTTTAATACGCCGTGATAACCGAAAAATCTCTGTAACTCCAGATGGCTCCAATGGAACAGAGGGTTTCCGATTGCCTTGCCCAGACACTCGGCCCATTTCTGAAATTTTTCATAATCGGAGGCGTCTCCGGTAATATATTTCTCGTCTACGCCGCAGGAACGCATAAAGCGCCATTTGTAATGATCCCCGCCCAGCCATACCTGAGTGATGTTCTCAAACTGACGGTCCTCGGCAATCTCCTTGGGATTGATGTGGCAGTGATAGTCAAGTATCGGTGTTTTCTCTGCGTAATCGTGGAACAGTTTCTTGGCGGTTTCTGTTTCTAACAGAAAATCCTTGTCCATAAATGCTTTCATTTTTTTACCTCCATTATGAAATTATAAGTATGTATGTCTGAAGTGATAGCTGTTTACTTTAAGATTATAACGAATGCAGGGCTTTTTTTCAAGATGCATTTTATAAGAGTTTCTTTGGGGTTTCCCGGACGCGAGAAGAAAGCGGTTTTTTTGGTTGACGAAAGAAGATTTTGGCTGTAAAATTAATAGTAAAATGAAGTTGTGCCGAAGCGGCGCAGAATGGAGGACAAGATGGAAATCTTAAACAAGGCGAAAACCGGGAAAAAAGAAAGACCAATCAAAGTAGTTCAGTTCGGCGAAGGTAATTTTTTACGAGGATTTGTAGATTATATGATTGATATTGCCAATGAGCAGGGCAAGTTTGATGGCGACATCGTTCTGATTAAACCGATTGAGTTCGGTAATCTGGATATGTTCCATGCGCAGGACTGCCAATATACCGTTTCTCTCCGTGGTAATGTAAACGGCGAGGGCAAGAAGATAAACAGAATCGTTACCAGTGTTGCAGATGCAGTGGATACCAGCAGAGAATACCAGAAATACATGGGACTTGCAGAGATTGACACTCTGCGTTTTGTGGTTTCCAATACCACTGAGGCAGGTATTGTGTTTGACGACACGGATAAATTTGAATCCGAACCTCCAAAGACATTCCCCGGCAAACTGACCAAGTTTTTGCACCATAGATTTGAGACCTTTAAGGGAGACAAGAGCAAGGGGCTTGTAATGCTTCCCGTAGAGTTGATTGACGATAACGGTCTTCACCTTAAGGAATGCGTGTTAAAACTCATTGACCTCTGGAATCTTGGGGCTGAGTTTAAGAGCTGGGTAGAGGAAGCATGTGTATTCACTTCTACCTTGGTTGACCGTATCATTACCGGCTATCCCCGCGCTACGGAGCAGCAGGAATGGGAAGAACTTGGTTATGAAGACCATATCATGGTAACCGGCGAGCCTTTCGCACTGTGGGTTATCGAGTCCGACAAGGATATCAGTAAAGAGTTTGACCTTCCGGGTGCAGGACTTCCCGTCATTTTTACCACGGACCATCATCCTTACAAGCAGAGAAAGGTCCGCATCTTAAACGGAGCCCACACCTCTTTCGTATTGGCGTCATGGCTGTGCGGCAACGATATCGTAAGACAGTCCATGGAAGATAATGATATAAGGGATTTCATGAACAAGACCATTTTTGACGAAGTGATTCCTACCCTGACCCTTCCCGAGGATGAATTGAAGGAGTTTGCGGGCGAAGTGGTGAACCGGTTCAACAATCCTTATGTAGACCACGCTCTTCTTGCTATTTCCTTAAATTCCGTATCTAAGTGGAGAGCAAGATGCCTTCCCAGCTTACTCGGCTATGCGGATAAGTTTGGCAAGCTTCCCGCGCATTTGACCTTCTCCATCGCTGCGCTGATGGCGTTCTACTGCGGCACCGAAATCAGGGACGGCGCGCTGATTGGACATAGGAACGGCGAGGAATATTTAATCAAGGACGATTTACAGGTACTTGAGTTCTTCCGCGACAACTGTGAGAAGGACACCAGAACCTTTGTTACCAGCTATCTTGGAAGAGAAGATTTCCACGGACAGGATTTGAATCAGGTAGCGGGTCTTACGGATGCGGTTGTAGCATATCTGGACGATATTAAAACGAATGGAATGAGGGCAGCGTTATGCAAGATTTCTTAAAAATCAATGACAATGACAATGTGGTGGTGGCGCTTAACACCATTCCCGCAGGCACGAGCATATCTGTCGGGTCTGACGGTGTGGCGGTTACGGCTTTGGAGGAGATTCCCGCAGGGCACAAAATGGCAATTTGCGACATTCCCGAGGGCGGCGAGGTGATCAAATACGGTTACCGCATCGGTAATGCAAAGGAAGCCATCAAGAAAGGCGGCTGGATTCACACCCACAATGTAAAGACCGCTCTGGGCGATTTGCTGGAGTATTCTTATAACCCCACTCCCGTGGAGGAAAAGCGGACGGAAGATGTCACCTTTATGGGCTTTAACCGCCCTGACGGCAAGGTGGGCGTGAGAAATGAAATCTGGGTAATTCCCACGGTGGGCTGTGTCAACAATGTTGCCACTGCCATTGCAAAGAAAGCAAACGAATGGCTTAAGAGCGAATATGGCGAAAGCACCGTGGAGGAAGTCATTGCGTTCCCCCATCCTTATGGATGCTCCCAGATGGGAGACGATCAGGAACATACAAGGGCGATTCTGGCCGACTTGATCAATCATCCCAATGCCGGCGGTGTGCTGGTGCTGGGGCTTGGCTGCGAGAACAGCAATATTGATGTATTAAAACCCTACATTGGCGATTATGATGAAAACAGGGTGAAATTTTTGGTATCACAGGAGTCCGATGATGAGATTGCGGATTCCGTAGAAATCATCAAGGGGCTGGTGAAGTATGCTTCCGGCTTCAAGAGAGAGCCTATCAGCGTAAGCAAGCTGGTAATCGGCATGAAATGCGGAGGCAGCGACGGACTTTCCGGAATCACGGCGAATCCTCTTGTGGGACGGTTCTCCGATTTACTGATTTCCAAAGGCGGCACTACGATTCTCACGGAGGTGCCCGAGATGTTCGGCGCGGAAACCATTCTTATGAACCGCTGTGCCAATGAAGAGCTGTTCCATAAGACCGTGGACTTGATTAACGATTTTAAGAATTATTTTAAGAGCCATAACCAGACCATTTACGAAAATCCTTCTCCCGGAAACAAGAAGGGCGGTATTTCCACTTTGGAGGATAAGTCCTTGGGATGCACCCAGAAATCCGGAAGCGCATTGGTGAAGGGCGTGTTGGCATATGGGGAGACCGTAAAGACTCCCGGACTGAATCTCCTTTCCGCACCCGGTAATGATCTGGTGGCGGCTACGGCGCTTGCGGCGGCAGGAGCTCACATTGTGCTGTTTACCACAGGGCGGGGAACTCCTTTTGCTTCACCGGTTCCCACCATGAAGATTTCCACCAACTCGAGGCTGGCAGGCAAGAAATCCAATTGGATTGATTTTAATGCGGGCGTTCTGGTGGAAGACAGTACCATGGCGGATGAGACGGAGAGACTGTTTAACTATGTGGTTGAGGTTGCATCCGGCAAACAGGTATGCAGCGAGGCGGCAGGCTTCCACGACATGGCAATCTTTAAACAGGGCGTGACCTTGTAAGTATGCGGATTTCAAATGATTGAGGCAGTATTTTTACTGCCTCAATAGTTTGTTAAGTATGGGCCGCTGAAGGCGGAATGGAGATAATTATAAATATGAACAAGGTGCTTTCTGCGATAAAAAAGAATCAGGAAATCCTTTTTTGCATAGCGGCGGTGGGACTGCTGATAGTGATTTGTATTCCGCTGTTTATGGTTGCAAAATACAATTACATGTCGGCGGACGATTTTGGTTACGGAAGCATTACGCATCATGCGATCAGGGACGGACAGCCGTGGAAAATTTTTGGACTGGCGGCACAACAGGCTGCGAAGATTTATTTTACATGGCAGGGAAGTTTTTCCGCGATTTTTTTGTTTGCGCTACAGCCCGGTATTTGGGGAGAAAAGTATTACCAATTAGGAATTTACATTATTATTTTCTTTTTGGCGGTTATGCAGTTTACACTGTTAAAAAGGATAAACGGGGGGGCAGGCGGAGCAAAGATTGACAGGAAATATCTGATAGGGCTTATTGCTTTATTGCTTCTTGTTCAGATTTTGTATGTGCCCTATCCGGAAGAATGTTTTTATTGGTTTAACGGAGGGTTGTATTATACCTTTTTTTATACTTTGCAAATGCTGTTTTTCTCGGAAATTATCATTTTGTTCGGTTTTCCTTCCAAGCTGAGAGGGAAGCAGATATTGTTTTATTGCTGGATGCTGTTTTTGGCAATTGTCATAGGAGGCGGAAATTTGGGCACGGCTCTTTCCACAATGCTTACACTGTGTCTGCTTACGGTTCTGCTGCTGTTCAAAAAGGAAGCACACCGGTTCCATGTGTTGGCGATTACGGTAGTGTTTTTTCTGGCATTTCTGGTAAATATAGCAGCTCCGGGCAATGCGGTCAGGGCACAGGATCCGGGATATCATATCAACTCTCCCGTCATGACTGTACTGCTGTCGCTCTGGCATTGCATGATAAATGTATATTCCTGGACCAATTACAAAATGTGGCTGATTCTGTTAATCGCGCTCCCGCTTTTGTGGAAAATGGCAGGAATGATTACGAAAAATTGGAAATTCAGCTTCCGCTTTCCGGCAATAGCCACTGTTTTTCTGTTTGGAATCTATGCTTCCCAGCTTGCACCCATCAGCTATATGGAAGGTACTTTCGGACCGAAGCGTATGGGAGATATGATGTGGTACAGTTATGTATTGTGGATTTTTAGCGTAGAAATCTATTGGCTCGGCTGGTTCAGATACCGTTTTTCGGAGAGAAATGCTTTTGCCCCGGTCAAGGCCTTTTGGTCCCGTTATTATGGAATCCTGCAGATATGCGGTCTGGCATTATGGTGCGTATCGGTGCTTCTGACGGATGTACGCGACACCGGTACCTATAAGGCGTGGGCTGCGGTAAGGAGCGGCGAAGCCGGGCAGTACGCTCAGGAAAATGAAGAACGCCTTGCGGTTTTGCAAAATCCTGAGATAAAGGATGTATATTTTTATGAAATAGAGCATAGGGTAGAACCGATTTTTGTTTTTGATATTACGGAGAATAATCAAAACGATTCTAATACCAGTATGGCAAGGTTCTACAATAAGAATACCGTAAATTTGATTGTGGACGAATAGTGTGAAGAGAATTTCTAAGTCTGCAAGAGGGTGTGTAAACACCCCTCTTTAGTACGCAGACATAAGAAATTCTAAAGCTTCACACCGAAAAATGCCTAAAGTGCGGCATTTTTCATTTGTGGTTGAGTGCTGAAGGCAATATGGAAAATAATATAAAAAAGGAGGAAAAACGATGGGTTGGACGGTAGAACAAATCAAGGCACTGCCTCGTACGGATGAGGGGATTTTTGATTTTACGGGAATCGGAGAAAATCTCTATCAGGCGGCAGCGGAGATATATCCGGTCTATGCGGCTTATGAGACGGACTGCAATAAGAAGGAAGGATATCCGGATATCATGGCGCAGATGCGTGTGCTGGACAAAAAAGTGGCGGGGGAGTTCTCCTTTGGCAATGCTTCCGCATATGTGGGCGCGCTGCTGCATACCCTTGAAAAAATCAGCCCTGAAATTTATGAAAATTACAGGGAGCTTGTGGATATGTTAAGGGCGGCTGTGAAACGCACCCTGTTCGAATATTATACAGCGGAAGACGGTTTTAGGGAAGGAAGCCCCGATGAGGTGAAAGCGTTCTGCGATGCCATAAAAGAGGCATGCAGCCTTGACTTGCTGCTGGCGGAAAAATATCAGATGTGCTTTTAGGGGATTGCAGTATGAGAGGAATGTTTTCCCTGATAAAAAAGAAACAGGAGCTTATTTTCAGCGTGGCGGTGGTATCGCTGTTTATTTTCATCTGCATTCCCCTGCTTGTGATTGCGCGGTACAATTATATGTCTGTGGACGATTACGGATATGGAGCGGCCGCGCATCAGGCGATTCAGAACGGGCAGCCCTTTAAGATATTCGGTTTGGCGGCAAAGCAGGCGGTCAGTGTTTACCGGACATGGCAGGGCAGTTTTTCGGCGGTGTTTCTTTTCGGCATACAGCCCGGTATCTGGGGAGAAAAATACTATCAGCTGGGAATCTATTTGATTCTTTTCTGCCTGATGGCGACGCAGTTTCTGGTGATTAAGAGAATTGCGGGAACGGGACAGACTAAGGTGAGCCGGAGGTGTTTTCTGGGAGTCTGCACTTTGCTGTATCTGGTTCAGGTTTTTTACATGCCTTATCCGGAAGAATGTTTTTATTGGCTCAACGGCAGCTTGTACTACACATTTTTTTATACGATGCAGCTCTTATTGTTTTCGGAAATTCTTGTGGTATTCCGGTTTCCTGCAAAGCTGAAAGGAAAACATCTGCTGTTTTTAGGCTGGATGATGATTCTGGCGGTTGCGGTGGGTGGCAGTAATCTGGCCACGGCTCTTTCCACGGCATTGGTATTTTGCCTGCTGATGGTTATCTTGTTTGTGAAAAAGCATACGCACCGATTTCATCTTTTTATGGTCACGGCGGTTTATCTGATTGCGTTTGCCCTTAATATGGCGGCTCCCGGCAATGCCATCAGGGCACAGGATCCCGGATATCACCTGAATTCGCCGGTGATGGCGGTACTACTTACCGTCTGGCATAATCTGATTCTTTTGCAGGCGTGGACCAATGTAAAAATGTGGCTGATTTTACTTATGGCAGCTCCCTTTTTATGGCAGATTGCCGGGGCAGTGACCCGGAATTGGAAATTTACTTTCCGGCTTCCTGTAATCGCTACGGTTTTTCTCTTTGGAATTTACGCCTCTCAGCTGGCGCCTATCACTTATGTCAATAATACCTTCGGGCCGAAGCGTATGAATGATATGATATGGTGCAGCTATGTGTTATGGATTTTCAGTGTGGAAGGATATTGGCTGGGGTGGTTCAGGCACCGTTATGGGGAACATAAACGCTTTATCCGTATAAAATCCTATCTGGCAGACCGTGTCGGAATGATACAGATATGCTGTCTGGCGTTATGGTGTGCGCTGGCGCTGGTAACCAATGTAAGAGACAGCAGCACTTATAAGGCAGGCGCGGCGTTATTGAGCGGAAAGGCGCAGAAATATGGGGAAGAAAATGAAGAGCGCCTGAAAATCCTATATGACCCCAACATCAAAGATGTCTATTTTTATCCGATACAATATGGCGTTGACCCGATTTACAATGTGGATATTTCCGCTGACAATCAGGACAATGCGAATGTCAGTATGGCGCAGTTTTACAATAAAAACAGTGTGAACCTAATACAGGACTAAGTGGGAAGTATGAAAAAAGAAAAGGAGGTATGGAAATGGAAATCATGCATATCATGCACACGGCGAGGAGTGCGGCTATAGAAATCAAAGATGGGGGCAGGCATTTTACGAAAAAGGCTTACACCATCAAAGTAAACGGGGCGGAGTACGGAAGCACGGACAAGACCATCACTTCCCTGTATGGACTGAAACCGGATACCGAGTATCTGGCGGAAGTATTTGCGGACGGTGAAAAACAGGGAGAGGTTTCCTTTAAGACGGACTATGAGTTTGTCACGCTGGATGTGACCAAATTCGGCGCCAAAGGAGACGGCGAGCACGACGACACCCATTTCATTCAGGCGGCTATTATGGCTTGCCCCAAGGACAGCCGCATATATTTTCCGGCAGGGACTTACCGCATCACAAGTCTTTTTTTAAAGAGCCATATCCGCATAGAGCTTGCGGAGGGCGCAGAGCTTAAGGCATTTACCGATAGAACCAAGTTTCCCACATTTCCGGCTATGATTCAAAGCTATGACGAGACGGACGAGTACAATCTGGGGACATGGGAGGGCAATCCTCTGCCTATGTTTTCCGGCATTATCTGTGGCGTGGGCGTGGAAGATGTGGTGATTTACGGAAAAGGAACCATCAACGGCAATGCTTCCAAGGAAAATTGGTGGAACAATCCCAAGGTGATGAATATTGCCTTTCGTCCCAGACTGTTCTTTATCAGCGGATGTGAAAATGTTACCCTGCAGGGCGTGAAATTCTGCAATTCTCCTTCCTGGACCCTGCATCCTTATTTCAGCAATCACTTAAGATTTGTAAGCGTTATCGTGGAGAACCCGGCGGATTCCCCCAACACGGACGGACTTGATCCCGAATCCTGCAAGGATGTGGAAATCCTAGGCGTGCGCTTCTCCTTGGGCGATGACTGTATCGCAGTGAAAAGCGGAAAGATTTACATGGGAAGAAAGCACAAGACTCCCTCTGAAAATATTCATATCCGCCAGTGCCTGATGGAGAATGGGCACGGCGCGGTGACTCTGGGCAGTGAGATGGCAGGCGGCGTGGTGAACCTGACCGTGGAGGACTGCATTTTCCGTCACACGGACAGAGGGCTGCGCATTAAGACCAGACGCGGGCGCGGCAAGGACGCTATTCTCAGTAACATCACTTTCCGCAATTTGACATTAGACCATGTAATGACTCCTCTGGTAGTCAATGCCTTTTATTTCTGTGACCCTGACGGCAAGACACAGTATGTACAGTCAAGGGAAGTATATCCTGTGGATGACAGGACTCCGTCTATCAAGAAGATGGTGTTTGAAAATATGGAATGCACCAACTGCCATGTGGCGGCGGCATATTTTGATGGGCTTCCGGAGGCAAAGATAGAAGAAATCGAGATGCGGAATATCTCGATAAGCTACGCTGCGGATGCAAAATGCGATGTGCCCGCCATGTCGGAGGGCGTGGAAAAGAGCAGTAAGAGAGGGCTTTTTGCAAGAAATGTGAAGAAGCTTACGCTGGATAATGTGACAATCGAAGGACAGGACGGAGAGGCATACGAGCTGATTGGCGTGGATGAACTGGTAAAGTAGCCGCCCAAAGATAACTTTGTGACGCTGCGCGTCCCAAAGCTCCGATTGATTAAAATGCCGCTGGCGCGGCGGAATGAGGTATAAGGATGTCGATAGAAATATCTGTTATGCAAAAAGGGATATTCAACAAGAAACCTCTGCCCTTGGATGTGATTCTGGGGGAAAGCTTAAAATATGGGAATTATGACGGCTTCCGGTTGGAACGGGATACCTTGGGAGAAAAAGAGTTTGTCGCCTACCATCCTGACCATATCGGCAGGGGATTCAGCGTGATCTGGAAACAGGGCGAAAAGAATAAAGTGGATTTAAGGCTGTTGACTCCTGCCTGCGACGAAGAGGTGGAAGATTTTTATGAGTGTGTTACCCGAATCGCCAAGTTTTGGGAAAATAGTGTGGTAGAGGTGGAGGGAAAACCGGGAAGCCTTGAGGAGTGCCTGAACGGAAAAGAGCATATGCTTGAATGGAACCGGAATGTCATCGGCGGTTTGCGGGAGGAAAAAAGCCTCCAGCAGGCTCCCCTTATTCTGATGGGCGCCCTCTGGCCCATCTCCCTTTCCGCGGAGGACCTGCAGAAGGTATCCCAAAGTTCCGAAGCATTCCGGGACTATATGCACCAAAAGCAGAGCATGGATGTATATTATGCCGTTCCCCGTTTTTATAAGGATGAGCAGGGTGTTTTCGGGGCATATACCTGTTCGGAGGACACAAGGAGCATCTTCCCCTCGAAGGCGCAGCTTCCCTTTTGGGCGGATAAGTCCCTTCAGGTGGACAGATGGAAGGTTTCGCTGTATTCCTTTACGGTAGATGATATCATAGGAATCATCGACTATGAGCAGTTTTTAAAGAGCATTCCCGAAGATAAAAAGCATCCTTATGATGCGGATCATATATTGGTAGAACCTTTGGAATGGGAAATTTTAATGGAGATGGCAAAAGTATGAAAGGAGAGGAAATATGCAGTTAGGAATCCGTTTACATGATACGAAGAAGCTTCCCTTGGAGGAGCGTATCGCTGATGTGCATAATCTGGGATTTAAATGCGGGCATCTGGCGCTGGCAAAGGTGATTGATGAATATCCCACCGCGGACGAGGCGCTGACCCCCGGGTTTGCCATGTATTTAAAAAATTTATTTGCAAAAAATCAGGTGGATATTGCGGTGCTTGGATGTTATTTGAATCTGGCGAATCCCAATCCTGAGAAGCTGAAAACCATCACCCACCGTTATATGGCGAATATCCGCTTTGCCTCATGGCTTGGATGCGGCGTGGTGGGTACGGAGACCGGCGCCCCCAATGAAACCTATACTCCTGTGCCGGAGTGCCACGGGGAGGAGGCGCTTAAGACCTTTATTGACAATCTGCGCCCCGTGGTAAAATATGCGGAGCAGATGGGCGTGGTGATGGCGATAGAACCTGTGTGGAAGCATATTGTATATGGTCCGAAGCGTGCAAGGCAGGTATTGGATGCCATCGATTCCCCCAATTTACAGATTATCTTGGACCCGGTGAATCTGCTGGATATCTGCAATTATCAGAATCAGGTGGAAATCGTGGATGAGGCAATCGATTTATTGGGACCGGATGTGGCGATGGTGCATTTGAAGGACTTTGTGCCGGAGGACGGCGCGTTAAAGTCTGTTGGCGCAGGCTTGGGACAGATGGATTATTCTTCCGTGATTAAATTCATGAAGGAGAGGAAGCCTTTAATCCATGCAACTTTGGAGAACACCACGCCGGAGAATAATGTACAGGTGAAAGAGTTTATCCAGAAACTGTATGATGAGGCTTAAGGACATTGCAAAGCCTTGGATTTGGATAAAGATTGGATAAAGCAAGAAGGGATAAGTAAGAGTGGAGTTATGCGGTTAAAATTAAGACAGTGGAAGAGGCGGTTTGCGCTTTTTCCTGTGTTATGCATGATGTTGTGCATGGTAATGCTGTTTACAGGGTGCGGAACCGGAGCATCGGGCGGGGATGCGCCGGATGTCGGAGCCTTGGGTACGGAAGCGCCGGAGGTCGGAACTTCCGAAATGAAAACGCCGGAAACCAAAGCTGCGAGAGAGGAAGATATCGGAGCAGACCCTGCCGAAGCAACGAGTGTGGAAGCTACCGGAGCAGAAACGGCGAGTGAAGAGACTGCTGCGGTTGGAACATCCGACAAAGAAACATCAGAAATCGAAGCTACAAGGGGGCAATCCCCTGAGATAGGAACATCTGATGCGAAAGCCGCTGACGGTTCCGGACAAAGTGACAACCCGGCTGAGTCCGGGGCACAGCAGAATATCTCTATAGACGAGGAAGGTTCCTATACCACGAAAGAAGATGTGGCTCTCTATCTGGAAACTTACAACAAACTGCCAAGTAATTTTATCACCAAGCAGGAAGCCCGGAAATTGGGCTGGGAAGGCGGTTCTCTGGAGCCTTACGCGCCGGGGAAATGTATCGGCGGTGATAAATTCGGCAATTATGAGGGGCTTCTGCCTGCGGAGAAGGGGCGTACATACAGGGAGTGCGATATCGACACATTGGGGGCTGACAGCAGGGGAGCAAAGCGGATTGTCTATTCCGATGACGGACTGATTTATTATACGGCAGACCATTATGCGAGTTTCACGCTTCTGTATGACTGACAGATGACAGAGGATTTCTGCTTTTTTAGAGTATTATTGTTTGCAAAGCAGTTCCTGCTGTATGCGGACCGGCAGAAGTATCACAGGTAGAGCGGGGGTGTAGGTATGGAATCACAAAAGGTGTATGAATTGGATCTGCGGGGGACAAAGACCAGGAGGGAGTTTCATGACCAAATTGTCCGCTCCCTGCCCTGTTCCCTGTATTACGGAAGAAACCTTGACGCGCTCTATGATATGTTGAGCGACCCCGGGTGTCCTGTGAAAGAGCTTATCATATGCCATTTTGAGGAGCTTGCGGAAGCGGAGCCGGATTACATGGATTCTTTGAGACGGCTTTGTGAGAATCTTAAGGAACAGTGCGGTGTTTTAGTCCGCTTCGAGGAGGATGAGCCGGCAGACGGAGCATGATGCAATCTGCGCAATGACACTTTGCAAAAAAACAGAGTTTCGCAAACGCCTAAAAAGAATAAAAGGAAATGAGGAAAACAGATGTTTACAGACGGTAATATTTACATGGGACTTGCAGAGGGTGAGCGGGTCAATATGAAACTTAACATGAGCAACAGGCATGGTCTGATTGCGGGAGCCAGCGGCACCGGAAAGACCATCACCATGAAAGCTATGGCGGAATCCTTTTCCGATGCGGGAGTGCCGGTATTTTTGTGCGATGTAAAGGGCGATGTGTCCGGAATCGCATCTGCGGGCGTTGCTTCGGAAAGTATGGAGAAACGCATTGATAAATTTGGGATTCGTGACAGCTTTTCTTATAAGGCATATCCCGTCTGCTTCTGGGATATTTATCAGGAGGGCGGGCATCCTGTCCGGGCGACGATTTCCGATATGGGACCGGAGCTGCTTGCCCGCATTCTGGATTTGACTCCGGCGCAGGAGGGCATCTTAAACATTGTATTCCGCATTGCGGATGACAAGGGGCTTCTTTTGCTTGATTTAAAGGACCTAAGGGTGCTGCTCAACTATGTGAATGAGCACAAGGACGAATATATCACTACCTACGGAAATATTACGACGCAGTCTGTGGGCGGTATTCTGCGTGCGCTGCTTCCGCTGGAGAATCAGGGTGGCGATTTGTTTTTCGGGGAGCCTGCGCTGGACATTATGGATTGGATTCGCACGGATGTAAACGGCAGGGGAATGGTTAATGTATTAGACTGCGTGAAATTAGTGCAGAACTCCACATTGTATGCAAGCTTTTTGCTGTGGATGATGGCGGAGCTTTTTGAACGCCTGCCGGAGGCGGGGGATATGGAGAAGCCCAAGCTGGTGTTCTTCTTTGACGAGGCGCATATGCTCTTTGCGGATGCCCCCAAGGTATTGGTGCAGAAGATTGAACAGGTAGTCAAGCTGATTCGTTCCAAGGGAGTGGGGATTTATTTTGTAACCCAGAGTCCCGGCGACATTCCGGACAGTGTGCTGGCGCAGTTGAGTAACCGGGTGCAGCATGCGCTGCGTGCTTACACTCCTTCCGAGCAGAAGGCGGTCCGCGCGGCGGCGCAGTCCCTTCGTGTCAATCCGGCTTTCAAGGCGGAGGATGTGATTATGGAACTTGGTGTGGGAGAAGCGCTGACTTCCTTCTTGGATGAACAGGGTGTTCCCACTATGGCGCAGCGGACATCCATTATCTGCCCTCAGAGTCTTATGGCGCCGGTGGATGAGGCTGTAAGAAAGAACCTTATGGCAAATGACAATATGTCCAAATATGACCAAGCCGTAGACAATGAATCCGCATATGAAATCCTGACGGCACAGCAGGAGAAGGATGCCGAGCAGGCTGCGTTAGATGCCGAGCGCGCCCAATTAGAGAAGGAAAAGGCGGAGTTTGAGGCAAAGAAACAAAAGGAAGAGGCTGCAGCTTTAAAGAAGAAGGAAAAAGAGGAAGAGGCGGCGCGCAAGAAAAAGGAAAAAGAAGAGGAAGCGGAAAAGAAAAAGAAGGAAAAGGCAGCGGAGCGCCGTAAGGCTCAGATTGAGAGAAGCCTGATCAATACAGGCACACAGGTGCTTAAGAGAGGGTTGTTTAAGACATTGTTTAAATAAAGGTGGTTGCGAAAACCTGAGTTTCGCAAATGCCTAAATAAGGTTGGTAAATAGGAGAGGAAATATGATATATAGCGAATTTCAAGGGAAAAAACTTTCACTGCTGGGATTCGGTGCCATGAGGATGCCTTTAAAATCCGATGAATCGGATGCTTCCGTGGACGAAGAACAGGTTCGGGAGATTATCAAGTATGCAATGACTCATGGAGTCAATTATTTTGATACCGCATATCCCTACCATGGCGGCGAATCGGAGCGCATTATGGGACGGGTGCTTAAGGATTATCCAAGAGAGTCCTTTTATCTGGCAACTAAATATCCGGGACATCAGATCAGCAGTACCTACAATCCTGCGGAAATTTTTGAGGAACAGCTTGAGAAATGTCAGGTGGAGTATTTTGATTTTTATCTGCTCCATAATGTGTGCGAAAGTTCCATTCAGACTTATACTGACCCAAGGTGGGGCATCTTGGATTATTTTCTGGAGCAGAAGCGCCTTGGGAGAATCAAACATCTGGGCTTTTCCAGCCATGGAAGACTGGAAAATCTGAAGGAATTTCTGGATATGCATGGGGATGTGATGGAATTCTGTCAGATACAGCTGAATTACTTGGATTGGTCCCTGCAGCAGGCAAAGGAAAAATATGAGCTTCTCACGAAACGGGGGATTCCTGTATGGGTAATGGAGCCTGTCAGGGGCGGAAAGCTAGCAAAGCTGGAAGATACTTATGAGCAGGCATTAAAACAGCTCAGACCGGAAGAAAAAACCCCGGCATGGGCTTTCCGCTGGGTTCAGGATTTGCCGAATGTGCATATGATTTTAAGCGGCATGTCAAATATAGAGCAGATGAAGGACAATGTGGAAACTTTTTCGGAGCGGAAGCCTTTGACAGAGCAGGAGAGGGAGCTTCTCATAAAGATAGCGGAGAGCATGAAAAACTCCATTCCCTGTACCGCCTGCCGTTATTGCTGTGAAGGATGTCCGCAGGGGCTTGATATTCCCATGTTTCTTGCCACCTATAATGAACTTCGGTTTGCATCCAGCGTAAATGCGGCAATGCGAATCGATGTACTGCCGGAGGACAAAAAACCCTCCGCATGTATAGAGTGCGGAAAATGTGAGAAGTCATGTCCGCAAAAGATAGAAGTGCCCAAAATGATAAAGGAATTTGCCCAAGCGCTGTCAAAACAGCCCAGCTGGGCGGAAATCTGCAGGCAGCGTGAGGAAGCGGCAAAGAGGGGCAGGGGATCTCAAGGATAATTTATTCTTGAAATAAAAACCAAAACATGATATAGTATAAATATAAAAGAGGAAACAACCGCCCACAAAGTGGTTGACCTCCCAGATTAGACGATAAGCCTACCTGTACCGCCAAGTAACAAGGTAGGCTTATTTATTTTCGCTTGTTGTTCCTATCTATGTAGGCAAGCAGTGCAATAAGAAATGTTCCGAAGAGAATTAACAGAGTTAAAACTTCGTATGTATTCATATGCACCACCTCCCCTCTTTTTCAAGTTTAGGGAGGCTACCACCTTGCAACACGATTGTTCCTCACTAGCATTCTAACATATTCTTTGTTTTCTGACAATTTCTTTTTAAAATTTCATCCAATGTTGAATAAAACCATCTTGGAAATATTCGGTGCGGTATTTTCTATGTGGGCAGAGGGCAAAGGATAATTAAAAAATACGCCTTGACAAAAATTAAACGCTATATTATAATCAAACCATATCAAATTCCAAATGTCTTGATTCAGGTATTTTCAGGCGTTTCTGCCGCAGTGATTTCACTTGAAGGACGGAAAATAAAACGGCAGGGGCGCGGGTCCTCTGCAGAAGGAGGATTATGGGAAAAGGAATCAACAAAAACTGATTCCTTCATATGACGATGCCATGTACCGCTACCTGTCGGATAATGACAGGTTTGCGGACCTGTTCAACGCCGTGTTCTTTGACGGCAGGCAGGTGTTAAAAGGGGAAATGCTGGAACCGGAAGGGGAAAGGTACACGGAGAGGGTGCCCACCAGAGGTCATTTCTCCGGCGGAGAAAAAGACTCCGGTGGAGAGAAGTGTACCGCAGACACAGACAGTGGGAACCCCCGGAAACCGCCGGAGTACGAAACGGGCTTCCGCGACCTCAAAAAGCGCCTCCGGACGGGGGAGAGCCTTGTGGTGGCGGCGGTGGAGAACCAGAGCGACATCGACTACGCCATGCCCTGGCGGATCATGCGCTACGACCAGCAGGAATACGGCAGACAGATAGACGGGCTCAGGCAAGGGAAAAGGAAGAAGAGGCAGGAGGCGGGGCTGCCAAGGAGCGGCTGGGCAGAGCGCATGGCAAAGGAAGACCGCCTCCATCCGGTGTACACCATCTGTTTCTACCACGGGACGGAAAAGTGGGACGGCCCTAAGAGCCTCAAGGACATGATGTCGTTCCCCGAAGGGGAGGAATGGAGGAAGCATTTCTGTGATTACGGGATGCTCCTGTTCTGCGCGGGGGAGCCGGGGGACTTGGGGAGGTTCGGGACGGAGCTGGGGCAGCTGCTGGCTGTGCTGTCCTGCAGACAGGACAAAAAGAAGCTTTATGAGCTGTGGCAGAAGGAAGAGTTTGCCGGACTGGACAGGGAGACCATGGAGGCCATGGCGGTGCTGACGGACAGCACGGAGATCCTTGACAGGCTGGAGGAATACAAAAACGAGGAAGAAGGAGGGTACAGTATGTGTCTTGCAATGGATGAGATGAGGAAGGAATGGAAAGAAGAGGGAATCGCGGAAGGAATAGAAAAAGGGATAGAGAAAGGAATGGAAAAAGGTACGGCAAAGGGCATCATCGAGACGGGCTTTGACTTCGGGCTGTCGGAAAGCGACATTCTGGAGAAGCTGCAGCAGAAGATGCAGATATCCGTGGAGAAGGCACAGGAGTACCTGAATCTGTACAGGGTGCGGACCGTATAGGGGTAAGTTACTTGAGTTTCCGCAAACTGTAATAAAAAAGAGATCAATCCATTCCAGAGCACCCATCTGCTGCTTTTTTTAAGATTTGAAATGGCAGTTTTGCGATTAGAGGTACTTTAATAAGCCCCGCCGGGACCGGACTTTGGGGGACATATTCTTTTATCTATTTAAGTGGTCAGCTTAAGGCAGAGTTGACGGTACGCAGGACGCCTTGTCCTGAACCAGAGCCTGACGCCCTCTTTCGCATACGACAGTATGCCGGAGATGCCTTTCGCTAATCGATAATAGCAGAAATGAACTTTTTCTTTTATTGGGTCTGCTTTCTGTATAATGGAAACCTTAAGGGCATTTGTCTCTGATTTCATGGATATATGGGCCAGAAATGCCATGCATAAGGTGATGTAAAAATTCAATGCGTTGATGGCAGCAAGTTTCCGGACCCGGAAATTTTCAAACTGGAACATCTGCTTTTTACAGCGGAAATATTCCTCAATGCGCCATCTGGAAAAGTATGTTTTTGCAACATTTATGACATCCTCTTTTGAACGGATTTCTTTATTTGTAGCAAGCATCATGGGATGTTCTGTAATCCCATAAACCAGTACCAGACAAATATTTTTTCTGGAAGCGGTAATCTGTACTTTGACGTGGGAAAGGTAAGCTTCATGTTCTTTTCCTTTGTAAAAGAGCCTCATTCTTATTTTGCCCTTCCTGCGATCACGAAGCTCCGTAGCCATCGTCCATTTATTATGGTAGAGAAGCTTGCGGTTGGATTTAAGCCGGATCACATAATCCTGCCCTAATTCATCAAGTTTCCGGAACATTTTGTTGTCATCATAGCCTCTGTCCATAATGAAGGTGGATTTTCCAAACAGTGCTGCGCCACGTTCCATTGCTGAGAAGGTAATGTCATTAATGGATGTAAAATTCTTTTCTTTCGAGGAATGAATTTGGGAGAAAATACTGACAGGATGATCGCTGGTCGTCAGGACACAGGCTTCCGTTACATGATAGCCTTTTTCATAAACATTTTTAGTAGTTGTACTTTGAGAGCCATCCCTGACAAGTCCAAGAGCCTCAAATTTATAGCCATCTGGTTTTACCACATCGCTGTCGTCAATGTGGATGACTGGTTCAGAAGGAACCCATTTGCGGACGGTAGTAAGATACGATTTCAAAGCTTTTTTGGAAACTCCTTTATTCAGATGTCTGGTAAGGCGTTCTACTGAATTGACCTTTTTGGAAACTTCATGAAGCTGATCCACGATATCGGTTAAAAGGCAACTGCCAGAAGCGAGCATGCCATAGGTCATATCAGCAGTAAACTTTCTGTCCGGTTTGGAAAGATGTCTGGAAATTTTATTTGAAAAAGTTAAAATTTCCCGTTTCATTTGATAGGTAATTGATGTAGAATTAAGCATAAGGAATCGCCTTTCTTTTTGTTTAGTGAGATTTTTGTTTGGTAGCTTAATTTTACTACAAATGGAAAGAAGATTCCTTATATTTTGGACATTTTTTGAAAGTTGATCATAGAGATACTGATGAAAACGGACCTCTGTGGATAAAACTGCGGAAACTCAAGGTAAGTTATTCTTGAAATAAAAACCGAAACATGGTATAGTGTATACAAAAGAGGAAACAACCGCCCACAAAGTGGTTGACCTCCAGTTTAGCTGTATAAGCCTACCTGTCTGCCAAGTACAAGGTAGGCTTATTTATTTCCGCTTGTTGTTCCTATCTATGTAGGCAAGCGGTGCAATAAGAAATGTTCCGAAAAGAATTAACAGAGTTGCAAGTTTAGGGAGGCTACCACCTTGCAACACGATTGTTCCTCACTGGCATTCTAACATATTCTTTGTTTTCTGACAATTTCTTCTTTAAATTTCATCCAATGTTGAATAAAACAGGCAGGGGATAATTGCATATATCAAATTGCATATCGCAATAACAGCTTTGAAGAATAAAAACTTTTCGCACTAAAATAGCAGGATTTCATGCAGG
>JAMPEY010000023.1 GCA_023664665.1 Lachnoclostridium sp. | reverse complement strand
CGTGAAAAATCGCCCCGGCGATTTTTCGAAGAATGATTAGATTTTCTTAGACCGAGTATTTTCGGTCTTAGAAAATCTTCATTCTTTACCAATAGGAGAAGTTATCCCCATCCCGTACAATGCATACCATCGTTTTCCCGGTGTTTAGCAGAATCTCTTCCCCATTGTCGTCATAATACCGGGTGGCGCCATAGGCGGAATTTTTCTCCCATGTCACATGGATGCATTTACCGTTGGTAAAATACCAGCCATCCATATCGGCATCCAGACATTGAAAATTCAGATAACCTTCCTTAAAGTCTAACTCTTCACATTTGACATATTGAATCAAAATATTTTTAAAAGACAGTTGTTCTCCGGTGGCGGCATCCATATGGGGACCGTCGGTATCTCCGGATATATGTTGGGAACGGTAATACAAGCCGTCCGACTCATCATATTCAAAATAGCACCGGGTCAGCGGATAGCAGCCGGACATATCGATATAGGAAATATTTTGTGCATTTTCCCCATATTGTTCCAAGGTATTCGGAGAGCTCTCGGGCGCAAAAAGATAATGCTGTTCATCGGCAAGGTCCCGATATTCCAGACTATAATTCTTACGGCGGACAATATTTAATATCATGGAACCTGTAGTGTAAGCGTTATGGGGAATTGACCGGTCGGGATCCCGATAAAAGGCGTTCCTGTCAGGGCTGCTGGTCTCGTCCACATTATTTGTGTCAGGCAGGGCAAGAAGTTCGTCAATAAAGAAAGGTCCCCCAACATGAACGATAATGGCGTCCCATTCAAAAGCCCAATACATATAATAAGAACGGAGACTGCGGATATTGCCGATTTTATCTAAAGACTGCCAGTCTTCGTAAATTCCCATAAGTCTTGTCATTTGACCTTCTACATTGGCTTCATACAAAATGGAAGCGGAAGAGAGACTGTATTGCGGAAGGGCGTTTTTCTCGTTGGGAATCATCACCGCAACCGGTCTGACGGCGGCGGTCTGCTGCTCAACCCATTCATTGGTGAGACGGCTGCGCACCATACCCTCTCTGGGCGGCGGGTCGTCTATACTGCCGGAGGGGTCGGTTTCCGACGCGAACCCCGACTGGGTGGAATTGGTAGCATAATCGGGAAGGATAGGATTATCGTAGTCATCCTTCCCGCTGCAGGCAGTCATTGTCATTACCATAAAAACTGCCAGCAGAAATCCTGTAATATACTTCTTCATAGCTGTAAGCCGTAACCTTTCTAGAACTGATACATTATGACGGAAATGAAGATGCCTAACAGAGCACCCATGAGAACCTGCAGGGGAGTATGTCCCACAAATTCCTTCAACTTGTCATGGGCGGAAACTTCACTGCGTCCCATGGATTCAAACACCTCCAGAATGTCGTTTAAAAGCTTTGCCTGAATGCCTGTCTCCCTTCTGACCCCCATGGCGTCATACATAACAATAATGGCAAAGATTAAAGCAATGGCAAATTCAAAGCCCGCAGCCCCGTATTCGTAATAAGCGGCAGTTGCCATGGCACAGACCGTAGAAGAATGGCTGCTGGGCATGCCTCCGCTGCCTACAAGGCGCTCCGCCACAAATTTTCCGGAGAAAAAGGTATGTATAATAGTTTTTAGAATCTGCGCCACCAACCAGCCGGCTGCGGCGGCCAAAAAAATACGATTGTTTAAAAGATCTTGAAAAAAAGACATAATCTACTCCTTTGTTCAACACATACTATCAGTATAATCCAAAACGACAAAAAAGTCTATGCGGCAGTTGCCAAATGTGAGATGAATTTTTTAACAGTTGTCCTTGCGGAAGAGTGGTGAATCGTAGTATACTTTTTGCAGTAAGGTACTTTGGTGGAGGAAATGATGAGTTTATTGAGTGTTATCGTGCCCTGTTATAACGAAGAAGAAAATATCGCGCCTTTTTATGAGGAACTGATGAAAAGCGCTCCTGTTTTATATAACAAAGGAGTCGAATTAGAACTGCTTTATATTGATGACGGTTCTAAAGACGGTACCGTTGCGGAGATAAAGAAGCTTAGGGAAAAGGACGAACGCGTACATTATGTGAAATTTTCCCGAAACTTTGGGAAAGAAGCAGCCATGTTTGCCGGGCTTGAGAAGGCAAAGGGCGACTATATGGTCATTATGGATGTGGATTTGCAGGATCCGCCCTCGCTTTTGCCGGAAATGTTTTCCTATCTGGAGCAGGGCTACGATTCGGTGGCGACAAGACGGGTGAACAGAAAAGGCGAACCGCCCATTCGCAGCTTTTTTGCCAGAATGTTTTACCGTCTGATGAAAAAGATATCAAAAACGGAAATGATGGACGGCGCAAGAGATTACAGGCTGATGACCAGACAAATGGTGGACGCCATCCTTTCCATGAAAGAGTACAACCGCTTTACAAAAGGAATTTTCGGCTGGGTGGGCTTTCAGACGAAATGGCTGGAATATGAGAATGTAGAGAGGGCACGGGGAGAAACAAAATGGAATTTCTGGAAACTGCTGATGTATTCCTTTGAAGGAATTATTGCTTTTTCCACTGCGCCGCTTCAGCTTGCATCTCTGATGGGAGTATTTTTCTGCATTTTGGCATTTGTAATGATTCTTTTTATTATCGTGCGCAAGCTGATTTTTGGAGATCCCGTATCGGGCTGGCCGTCCCTTGTATGTATTATTTTGTTGACCAGCGGCGTACAGTTTTTTTGTACCGGTATTTTGGGACAATATCTTGCCAGCACTTATATGGAAGTAAAAAGACGGCCAATTTATCTGGTGAAAGAGGAGGAGTAATAAAATATCGCATGTAATTTTTTGCATCTTCTTAACGGCTCAAACTCTATACAAATTATGACATATGTGTTAGAATTATCGCGTTAGTCGCAGTAAGGGGCAGGCGCTACAGTTGAAAGGGGATGTTGAATGGATATTGCTGCTGTAAAGGATTATGAATTAGAGAAGTATATCACTGAGATTATGCTGGATATAGGAGTGCCCGCACACTTAAGAGGGTATCATTATCTAAGGGATGCCATCTTAATTACCGGAAGGGATATGGAGGTGGCGAGCAGTGTGACAAAGCTCTTATATCCGGAGGTGGCAAGGCATTTTAAGACGACGGATCAAAAGGTAGAGAGGGCTATCCGCAATGCCATCGAAGTGTCCTGGACAAGGGGAAATACGGATACCTTTGAGGAAATGTTCGGTTATTCCGCGGCATCCGGAAAGCCAAGGCCTACCAACAGTGAATACATTGCAAGAATTGCAGACAAAATTCGATTGGATTATAAATCTATGTAAATTTTAAATCTCTTTAAAAGGTAATTTGGGAATTATTGTAAATGATAAGGTTCTTTGCTACAGACTGACCAAAGGACTGCTGCATTATAGTATTATACATAATGCGGCAGTCCTTTGTATTGTATGCCGTAAACCGCGGGATTCTCATGATTGTATAAAAATGGAAATTATGGTATAATGATTCTGCTGGCGCAGAATCCAAGTCAGCTTGCGCTGCCTTGCCCTCACAAAGCATGGAAACGCTTTGTGAGGCATTATACGGAGCCATGGCTTGAAAATCAAATGTCTGCTTCGCAGCCGCTTGATTTTCTGCGCTCATGGTATAATGATTTTGCTGCGCTTGTGGTACAATGAAAGGGTATCCGTATGACTTATCTGATGGGACTTTTACTGTTTCTCATTCCTCTGCTGGCGGGGAGGGTAATTTTAAGCTGTTTTTACGGAAAAATAAAAGATTACGGATTTGGGCGGACAGACGCCTTGATAACAGGATGTATGGTTTGCATCGGTCTTGCCGAGGCGGCACATTTAGCGGGCTTATTTTTGGGATGGTCTTTTTCTGCATGCGCAGGATTTTTCGGAGCTGCCGCCGGTATAGCGGGGATGCTTGGCGGGGCTTTGTTGTTGTGGGATACTTTTTCCCGCCATGCTTTCAATAAGCGGGGATTTCGGCAGAATAAGGAAACTTCTCTTATCTGCCAAATACTGACAGCACTGGCGGTAATCCTGATTTTATTACAGGTGATTCCGATTTTTATGGAAACGGAAATATATGTGGCAGGGGATATTACCTTGGAGACAGTGAACAGCTTTCTGGCCACGGACAAAATTTATCGGGTAAATCCTTTGACGGGAGCAGAGCTTCAGGCGGATATGCCTCTGCGCATTAAGATTCTGGGACTGCCGACTTTGTACGGAAGCTTATGCCGGTTATTTCGTCAGGACGCCCGTCAGGTGCTTTGGCATATCATGCCGGCTTTCGTGCTCATATGTGGGTATCTGGTATATTTTCAATTGGGAGGCATTCTTTTTCCAAAATCCAAAGAAAAGCAGGCTTGTTTTTTGATTATGGTTATCCTGTTAATGTGGGCGGGAGATTATCTTTACGGCATGGACGGTTTTAATATCCTGCACAGCGGATTCAGAGGGACGGCCCTGCGAAGCATGGTGCTGATTCCCTACACATTTTCTTTGATGCTGCGAAAGAAAAAGAGATTAGTGGTTTTGTGTATTGCGGCGGAGCTGTGTGTGGTATGGACTCTGTACGGTATGGGCGTATGCCTGTTTGTGGCCGCAGGAATGTGGGCGGTAGATTTTGCGATGTGCCGGTTTACGAAAAGGAAAAACCGGACCAGCGGGCTGGAAGCCGTGCAAAAATAAAAATATTGTGGGAGTCAATAGTGGAAGCAGCATGAAAATTATGACAGGTGCGTCAGGTTTGGAAAGGGATTTTTTATGGCGGAAGCATGTAAAAGCGCATGGATGGGATGGCAGCAATATATCGATAACGGAAAATTAGCTGCGCTGCTTTTGGCGGTACTGCTGTTTCTTGTATTGGGAAATTATTTGAAATCAGGATTGGAAAAGCAGCTTGTTTTCTATACGGTATGTTTGGCGGTGTTATGCATTTGTCCTTTTACGGCGGCGGTGCTGATGCGTTATCAGACGGGCTTTTATGAGTACCAATGGATATGGGCGGCAGTGCCGGTTACCCTGATGATTGCTTTTGGCGGTACGGTTTTTCTTTTTGCAATCTGGGAAAACTATAGGACGGAATATAAAAGGTGGGCGAGAAACTCATTGCGTCTGAAGGCAGCCATGGGATCCGCATTTTTGACGGGATTTTGTATTCTGCTTTTGTTTTTGAGTGGGAGCCTGGGCGAAGAACAGTGGCTGCAGGGACGAAAGGGTATGGAAAAAGACTCCGTACAGACTAAGGAACAGTTTCAGGCACAGCAGATGCAAGTGGATGCCATACTGGAAACGGTTATGGATTCCCCAGTTTCCGCGCAAGATTCCCCTTATATTTTTGCCCCCTCGGAAGTGATGGAGTCCGCCAGAATGTATTCGGGCGGCATCCGGCTTGTCTATGGCAGAAATATGTGGGATTCCGCGTTAAATGTCTATACTTATGAAGATTATGATGCCCCGGTTCGGAGTATGTATCAATGGATGTGTGAAATGGAAGACAGGGCGGATAAACCGTGGAGGGAAGCGGAGCCTCTGGACGAAGCGTGGGAGAAAAAAAGCAGGGAGTGCCTGCAAAATGCCTTGGACGCAGGAGTGAATATTGTGATTCTCCCGGAGGGAATACCGGAGGAAGCGCTGGAAAAAGTGGAGCAGATGCTTGGAGCTGTGGCGCAAGAGGCGGAAGGGTACTATTTGTTTTCTGTTTAGGAATAAGAAAAAGCCTGTCCGAAAGCAGGGAGGGATTCGTATGGAAGAGCTGATCAGCATTATTGTGCCGGTCTATCAGGTGGAAAATTATATTGTGGAAACTATGGATTGTGTATGCGCTCAGACCTATGAGAATTGGGAACTTTTGTTAGTGGAAGACTGCGGCGGCGATAACTGTGCAAAAATAATCGAGAATTATGCAAGGAACAAGGGGGATTCCCGAATCCGGCTGCTTTGCCAGACATCTAATATGGGAGCGGCAAGAGCTCGTAACCGGGGACTTAAGGAGGCAAAAGGAAGATATATTGCGTATCTGGATGCGGATGATTTGTGGACGCCCGAAAAATTGGAGAGGGAACTTACTTATCTGAAAGAGAAAGAGGCAGCTTTTGTGTTTACGGGCTATGAGTTTGCGGACCAGTACGGAAACGGTACGGGAAAGGTGGTAAGGGTTCCGGAGCGCCTGAACTATAAGGAGGCGTTGAAAAACACTACGATTTTTACCAGCACGGTAATGTTTGATACGGAAAAAATACAGAAGGAAATGCTTGAGATGCCCGTGATGAAAAGCGAAGACACCGCTCTGTGGTGGCGGATTTTGAGAAACGGGTACACCGCGTGGGGGTTGGATGAGAATCTGGTAAAATACCGGAGGGCAGGCACAAGTCTGTCTTCCAATAAACTGGAGGCAGTGCGCAGGATATGGGGACTTTACCGAAAGGCGGAAGGCATGGGAATCTTAAACAGCGCTTATCATTTCTGCTTTTGGGCAGTGCGGGCAGTGAAAAGAAGGGTCTGACATTGTCAAAACCTGGTATTAATGGTATAATGAAATATAATAGTCATTTTTCCCGATGCAGTACGGAGGAATTTTACTTTGAAAAACGGTACTAACAGAAATAAACTGCAAAAGATGGAATCTTTTAAACGCCTGATTAATCTGACTCTCGTAATGGGATGTATCGGGCTGGAGATTGCTGTTTTTGCCTATCATTGGTTATATCATTTTCAATATAGTCTGGTGGAAGGTCTGGCGGATGCCTTCTGGTTTAAGGGACACCTTCTGGAAATTGCCATTTATGGCGTTATTTTGTTCTTTTTTTCTAATATGTACGGAGGAATGCGGCTGGGATACCTAAAGAACGCAGAGGTTATTTTTTCGCAGGTGTTTGCTACCCTGATGGCAAATATCCTGATTTATGCGGAGCTTTCCGTCATGGCATTTCAGCTTTTTGTGCCGAAGGTATTTATTATGATGATGCTGGAGCAGAGCGTAATCATCTTTCTTTATATTAATTTTGCCAATAAACTGTACCGCTCCATTTTTCCTCCGAGAAAGCTTTTGCTGATTCATGGAGACAGACCGGTGCAGGAAATCTGCAGTAAATTTGAAAGCCGTAAGGACAAATACAGGGTCACAAAGAGCGTCTGCATAGAGGCAGGAGTGCCAAGTCTGTGCCATCAGATTATGGAGGACTATGAGGCGGACAGATGCAATGCAGTTGTGTTGTGGGATATTTCCGTGGAGGACAGGAACCAGCTGTTAAAGTTCTGTTATACCAACAGGATCCGCGTTTATATCATGCCTAAAATAACAGATGTCATTTTAATGGGAGCGGAGGAACTTAGGGTTTTTGATACGCCCCTGCTTTTGACAAGGGAATATTGTTTAACCATGGAACAGAGATTTATCAAGCGAACGATTGATATTGTGTGTTCCGCGCTGCTTTTACTGTTGACCTCCCCTATTATGCTTTTGACTGCCCTTGTGATAAAGCTTTATGACGGAGGTCCTGTTTTGTACAAGCAGATACGTTGTACCATCCATCAAAGGGAATTTCATATTCTGAAGTTCCGGAGCATGAGGACGGATGCGGAGAGAGACGGCGTAGCAAGGTTGGCGCAGAAGAATGACGACCGTATTACGCCCATAGGCAGATTTATCCGAAAATGCCGTATTGACGAACTGCCCCAGCTTTTTAATATTTTAAAAGGGGACATGTCTTTTATCGGTCCCAGACCGGAACGCCCGGAAATCATCGCCCAATATGTGGAAATTATGCCGGAGTTTGTTTATCGGATGAAGGTGAAAGCGGGACTTGCGGGATTTGCACAGGTATACGGGAAATACAATACTTCGCCCTATGACAAGTTGAAATTGGATTTAACCTATATTGAAAATTATTCTGTCTGGATGGACTTGAAGCTGATGCTGCTAACCTTGAAAGTTTTGTTCTGGCCCGACAGCACGGAAGGTGTGGAAAACGAACAGATTACCGCACTGCGGGAGGAACAAAACCGAAAGAAAGGAAAGAACCAGATTTAAACCCCAAAAAGCAAACAGGAGAGGTATATGTGGGAAGGATGCTATGGCAGGGAGCCTTTTGATTTGAGACTGACAGCGCTCCGGCTGATAAGAAATCTGCATAAAATAATATTAGTGACTCTGGTGGGCACATTGCTTTTCGGCGGCGGGTATTATGTCAAAAATGTACTTTTGCGGGGAGCGCCGGAGTATGCCGCAACATCGGTCTATAAGCTTGTATATACGGATGAACCCTCCAAATCGGGGGATTATTATATTAATGAGATGAGCTGGAATACTTATGCGCATTCCACGGATTTTCTGGATGCCGTGTGGAAGCATCTGGAAGAGGCGACAATTACTTATGATTCCGTATATGTGACCTCCAGAGAGCAGCTTGCTTCCATGATAGAGGTGAAGGTGGCTTCGGATATCCACATTCCTTCTACCATTGTGACGGCGTATTCTCCGGGGTGGTGTGTATTAGTGGCACAGGCAGTAGAAAAAACAATGGTGTCGGAATTTGTACAGAGCAACCGGGAAATTTCTGACATTCATGTCATGACGCCTGCGGAGGATGCGGTTTTGGTAGAGCCGGATGTGAGACCTGCAAGAGCCTTTATCTTAAGCGGTATTCTTTCCGCCTTTTTTGCGGTAGTGATTTTCCTGCTGCGGGAGCTTTCGGTTGACAGTATCTGGCTTCCGGCAACACTGCGCATGAGATACGGGCTTGTCCCGGTGGGTACGCTAAAGAGCAGGGAATTGGAGAGCAATCTGGAATATCGTTTTCGGGGAAAAAAGAAGGTGGCGGTATATACCGTGGATGAAAAGACAGACCCTGTGAGGGTAGTGGAGAAGCTGCCGGATATAGCGGAGTGGATGGCTGTTCCTGAACCGCTCGCAAGTAGCGGTGCGCTCGCAAGTAGCGGTGCGCAGGCAAGCAACGGACCGCAGGCAAGCAACGGGTCGCAGATTCTGCGAAGCGCAGATGCCTGTCTGTTAGTGGTCAGGGCGGGAAGCCATGCAGGGAAGCCCTTGGAGTATTTGCTGGAATATTTTGCCGCACAGGATATTTCCGTTACGGCAGCCCTTTTATGGGAGGCGGATGAAGCTCTGATAGCGGCTTATTATGGATGGAAGAAGCAGAAGGAGTGCGGTGGGACAAATGAAGATTGAAGTTCTGGCATCCGTGATGAACAGTTCCGTCAAAGACATTACGGCACAAATGAATCTGGATTCCGATGCGGTCATCATTAACCAATGCGGTTGTATGGCGCAGGAAGAGGTCGAATACAGGGGACATAGAGTGCGTTTTTTTTCTTTTCCGGAAAGGGGTATCGGAAGAAGCCGCAACGAGGCGATTTTGCGGGCGGAGGGAGATATCTGCCTGTTTGCGGATGAAGATATCGTATATGAGGAGGGATATGCCGAAGCCGTTTTGCGGGAATTTGCAGGAAATCCCAAGGCGGATATGATTCTCTTTAATATTACTGTGGAAAAGGAGAGGCGGACTTATCATATCACGGAAAGGAAAAGAGTGCATTGGTATAACTGTGGGCGATACGGAGCCGTCAGTTTTGCCGTGAAGAGGAGCAGTCTGTTGAAATCGGGAATCACATTTTCCCTGTTATTCGGAGGGGGCGCCAAATATAGCAACGGAGAGGACAGCCTTTTTTTGAAGGAATTTATGCATAAAGGATATCGGGTATATACCGCCCCCGTTACCATCGGCAGGGAATGTGCCGGCGGCTCTACCTGGTTTGAAGGTTACAATGAAAAGTTTTTTTATGATAGAGGAGTCCTGTACGACTGTCTGTACGGTAAGGCGGCCCGGATATTGGCATGGAGATTTCTGCTGGCACATAAGAAGGTGCTGTGCCGGGAGGTAAGTTTCAAGCAGGCATATGGGTGGATGGCAAAGGGGATTCAGGCGTCCAAGGAGATTTAAAGAGATACTATTGGTGCCGCCAACTAGGGGGCGGCGGAACGGAGTTTTATGGAACCAAGTGTCCTTGTTTATATTATATTGACCATTCTCACGGTTGCCCTTGCTATGTGTGTGGACAATAGAGAGTATGTGTCCGGACATATCAGCGGCTGCCGTCCGGCGGGCAAGAGAAGCTTTTTTACGCGTGGGCAGGCGAGAAATCTCACGGCGGAAGGGGCTGTTTTCTGGTTGTTGACAGGAGTGTCAGCTTGTCGTATTGCCGTGGGCAATGATTATTGGCCCTACCGTTTCAATTTTCGTCTGATTGCGCAGGAACGCCATGTGTCTTCGGAATTTGGATTTAATTTGATTGTCAAGGGAATGCAGGATTTGTTCGGCTATGACAATTATCTTCCCATCTTTGCCCTGTTTTCCTTTCTGACAGTGTTCTTTTTTGTGAAGGCGCTGCATGATCAGGGTGTAAACTACGCCTTTTCTTTGTTTTTGCTGATGACGGGAGGATATTATTTCAACAGTCTCAATTCCGTGCGGTATTATCTGGCATTGGCAATCGCCTTGTATTCCATGAAGTATGTGATTCGGGGAGAGTATGGCAAATTCGTTTTGTGGGTAGTTTTCGGAACAGCATTTCATAAGTCGATTTTATTGGTGATTCCGGTCTATCTGGCGGCAAGATGGCTGGCTGTCCGCCGCTTGAAATGGTGGCATTACGGATTGGGCGGACTTTTGGCGGCAAGCTTGTTGTTTGGACAGGAGTTTTACCGGGAGATTATTTTTTACTTCTATCCTTATTACCGAAATTCTGCATTTGACAATGGAGAGATATCCTATGTGAATCTGGGGAAATGTGCGGCGGTGCTTATTCTCGGCGCAATTTGTTACAAGAAGAGCCTTGCGTTTCGGGGGGATGCGGAGAGCATCAGAAAGCGTTTTTATTTTTTCCTGAATGTGGCGGGCTTGGCGGCTTACTGCTGCGGTTCTTTTATTCCGGAGGTATCGAGAGTGGGATATTACATGATTATTTCCCAGATATTTCTACTGCCGGAACTGATAGGAGATATGAAAAAGGGATGGTTTCAAAGCTTTTGCCGTGTGGGGGTTATCGGAGCCTTTATCCTTTATTTTATCATGTTATTAAAGGGAATGTATGCGGTGGATGTGAGACTGCTGCCATACTTGAATTGGATATTCAACTAAGGGAAATCGAACCGCCGAGAGCGGCATGGAGGATGGGTATGAGGGTTCTCTGGATATGTAATATCATGCTTCCTGTCATAGCAGAATATTTGAAGCTGGAGTCGTCCAATAAGGAAGGCTGGCTCAGCGGTCTTGCCTCCGCGGTGCTGGAGAGGGAAGAGGAGAACAGGATTAGGCTGGGAGTGGCGTTTCCTTTCTCAAAACCGCTCAAACTTACCGTTCCTGTGGGAAAAGGTGAGCTTGTCTGTTATGGGTTTGAGGAAAATGTGAATCGTCCCGAAAAATATGATATTGCGCTGGAAAAATCCTTGCGTCTTATTACGGAGGATTTTAAGCCGGATATTGTGCATTGTTTTGGAACGGAGTATCCTCACACTCTTGCACTGTGCAGAGCATTTCCGGAAAAGAACCGGATACTGGTGGGAATCCAAGGACTGTGCTCGGTATATGCCAACGCGTATTTTGCGGCGCTGCCCCAAAAAGTGACGGATTCCGTAACATTCAGGGACTTCATAAAAAGAGACAGCATACGCAGGCAGCAGGAGAAATTTGTCCGCCGCGGGACAATGGAAATAGAGGCTGTGAAGCTGGCGGGAAATGTCACCGGGCGCACGGAGTGGGATCGTCATTATACAGCGGAGTGGAATCCGGCCGCCTCTTATTTTCACATGAACGAAACCCTGAGGAGCTGTTTTTATGATGGGCTCTGGGAAGAAGAGAAATGTATTCCCCACTCTGTTTTTTTAAGTCAGGGGGATTATCCCATTAAAGGGCTTCACTATATGCTGCTTGCCCTTCCGGCAGTTTTGGAAAAATATCCCGATACCAAGGTTTTTGTAGCTGGGAACAGCCTTGTAAATTACAAAACATGGAAAGACAAATTAAAATTATCCGCCTATGGAAAATATCTTCGCCGTTTGATACAGGATTATGGGTTGGAGGAACATATTGAATTTTTAGGGCGCCTGAACGCTGAACAGATGAAAGAGAGATATTTGAAGAGCCATCTTTTTGTGTGCTGTTCAGCCATAGAAAATTCACCCAATTCTCTGGGGGAGGCAATGCTCTTGGGGATGCCCTGCGTTGCCGCGGATGTGGGAGGAATCGCCAGCATTTTTAAAGACGGTGAGGACGGCATTCTCTATAAAGGTTATCGTACATGGGAGAATTCTTTTGACAGAAAAAGGGCGGATTTGCCAAAGGAACAGGACTTATGGCAGAATGCCAAGCTTTTGTCCGAATCCATTCTCAGGATGTGGGGAAATCGGGAACAGATGCTTGTTTACTGTCAAAATGCACGAAATCATGCAAAAAGCACTCATAACAGGGAAGCAAACTACCGCAAAATGACGGAAATTTATGCAAAAATAAGTTCTCAAAGACCCTGTCCCCAATTTTTGTTTGTGTCCAATTATATCAACCATCACCAGATTCCTTTCTGCAATGCCATGAGGCGGCTTCTTGGGGAAGATTTTGCCTTTATACAGACGGAGGTCATGGAAGAAGAGCGTAGGCAGATGGGGTGGCAGGAACAGAAACCGGAGTATGTGCATTACTTTTATGAAGAGCCCGGGCTTTGCAGACAGTGGATTGAGGAATGCGAGGTGGTACTGTTCGGAGGCAGTGACGACGAGAGCTATATTTCCGCCCGGCTTGAGGCGGGAAAGCCTGTGGTCCGTTATAGTGAGAGACTGTATAAATCAGGACAGTGGAAAGCGGTTTCTCCCAGAGGGCTCTTGAAAAAATATCATGACCACACCCGGTATCGGAAGGAAAATGTTTACATGCTCTGCGCAGGCGCTTATGTGCCATCGGATTTTTCCATTGTCAGGGCATATCCCCATAAGCTTCTCAAGTGGGGATATTTTCCGGAGACGGTACATTATGATGTGGATAAGCTGTTGGAAAACAAAAAGCCCGGAAATATTTTGTGGGCGGCAAGATTTATCGATTGGAAGCATCCGGAGCTGCCCCTGCGTACGGCAAAATACTTAAAGGAAAAGGGCTATGTGTTTCATATGGATATCATTGGCGGCGGAGAGATGGAGCCCATGATGGAGAAGCTGATGAGGGAATACGGTTTGGCTTCCCATGTGACCCTGCAGGGATACCGGACGCCGAAGGAAGTGCGTTCTTTTATGGAGCAGGCGGATATTTTTTTGATGACCAGCGACAGAAAAGAAGGCTGGGGAGCCGTGGTAAATGAAGCTATGAACAGCGGCTGCGCCGTGGTAGGTGACCATATGGCGGGAGCGGTTCCTTACTTAATCAGGCATGGAGAAAACGGACTGCTCTTTGAAGACGGCAGGGAAGAACAGCTTTTTTCCATGGTGGAGACGCTGTTAAAGGACAGAGAGTTTTGCAGGCGTCTTGGCAGGAATGCCGTGGAGACGATTGTGGGAGAATGGAATGCGGAAAACGCCGCCGCACGACTTAAGGATTTCTGTGTGCAGTCGGGCTTTTTAAAACGGAAAGACATAATGCCGGATGAGGCAGGGCAGAAAACGGTTTTGACGCTGCCCCAAACAGGTCCGCTCTCCCCTGCGCCTGTTATTTCCGAAAGGCGGATGTACGGACTGTTAACGGAAGGAAAGACACGGAAAATATGGAACAACCTTTAATCAGTATTATTATTCCTATCTATAATATCAAAGAGTATCTGCCCAGATGTGTCCGCTCCGTCACTGCCCAGACATACAAAAATCTGGAGATTCTTTTAATTGATGACGGCTCCACGGACGGCACGGGGGAGCTTTGTGAAGAGTTGGCAAAAGGGGACCCAAGAATCCGGGTTTTCCACAAGGAAAACGGGGGTTCCTCCTCGGCGCGGAATCTGGGAATCGCCAAGGCACAAGGCGAATATCTGGGTTTCGTGGACAGTGACGATTATATTGACAGCCATATGTATGAGCATCTTTATGAAGCCATAGAAAAATATAATGTTGCGGTGGCACAGATTGGCAGAGATGAATTGGACGAAGAAGGAAAGCAGCTTCCTAATATTTGCGAACCGCCGCAGTTTGCCATCTGTATGGAAAGTGTGGATTTTTTGCGGGAACTTCTGCTTCACAGGGGGGATTGTTCTTTTTGTACGAAACTGTTAAAAAGGGAATTGTTTCAAACACTGCGGTTTCCGGAGGGAGTATTGAATGAAGATTTTCATCTGCTGGTACAATTGCTGCCGCAAATAGGAATCATCGCATCCCTGCCGCAGCAGGAATATCATGTGTTTTGCAGAATGGGAAGCAATACAAGAAAACAGGTTGGATTTTCGAGAGTTTTTGCGGACAATGTGGACAATGCGGATATGGTTATGGAAATAGTGGAGCAGCGCTGTCCGGAGCTTAAGGAAGAGGCTTTTCGCTTCGGTATTTTTCAGAGATTGGATTATATGCTGCACATTCCCATTGACCAAATGAATAAAAAGAATGAAATGTATGGAAAAGTTGTGAAGTATTTTCGGAAAAACTGGCTGCGGAGCATGACAAATCCCATTCTCACAGTGAAAAATAAATGCTATCATACCGTTTTTGCCATAGCGCCGAAAAAAGCCAGACAGCTGCATCAAAAAATTACCAATCGAAAGAAGCGGTGAAACATAGTATAATGATTTTGCGTCTATATAGTAGAGAAGCAACGGACAGCCGATGATCAAGATACAATAGATAATGAGGGATGATAATGATAAATTACAAAGCGAAAAAAATAGTAGCGTTCCTAATGGTGGTGTTTTTATTTGTGGGCTGCTTTCCGGAAAAGGTATATGCTTCGGAGGAGGATTTTGCAATTCCCGCGGAAGTGAAAGAGAGTTTGTCGGAGATTGTGGAGGAACGCCCGGTTATGGCATTGGTATATCTGGCTGCGGAGTACCCTGTCAGAGCGAAAGCTTCTTACGACAGTGAGGAGCTGGTGTCCGTACCCAGCGGACAGACAGTGTTTATTCAGGATGTCAGCGTTTCTGCTTCGGAGGAAGGTTATGAAGTGTGGGAGTATGTGAATTTTTATTGCCGGGATCAGGAATATTCCGGTTATATCCCCAGGCACTATCTTGCCTGCTCCGACCAGAGGTTTCTCGCATGGGAAGCGGAGTACGGAATGAACCCTGAGGCAGCGGTCAACTATGCCGCAGAAGATGGCACGGTAAGGGTCAATTACAGCGATGTTGAGCAGTTTCCGGCAAGTTATCAGGAAAAACTGAGACAGTTAAAGGATCTTCATCCGCAGTGGGTTTTTGTGCCTATGGAAACGGGGCTGGATTGGAATGAAGTCATTGCCAACGAGATTACAGGGTCAAAAAGTCTGATTTATTATACCTACGGAGATTGGATGAAGGAAGGCTTGTACGACCAGCACAATTGGTATTTTGCTTCGGAGGATGCCTTAAAATACTTTATGGATCCCCGGAACTGGCTGACGGAGGATAATATTTTTCAATTTGAGCTGTTGACCTACAACGAAGAATATCATACGGAGGCGGCAGTAGAAGCTTTTTTGAACAATACCTTTATGAACAGTGGCAGCAACGCGCCCGGTACGGATATGACCTTTGCCCACATTATATGGGCAGTGGGCGCGGAGGATATCAGGCAGGTGAGCCCTTTTCATCTGGCAGCCAGAATCTATCAGGAGCAGGGGCAGGGCACATCCCCGTTGATCTCCGGTACCTATCCGGGATATGAGGGATATTATAATTATTTTAATGTGGGAGCTACGGGCACCACTAATCAGGCGGTTGTGGAAAGCGGCCTGAACTATGCAAAGAATCAGAATTGGAATTCCGCGTATTATTCTATTCTGGGAGGCGCCAATGTGATTTCCGCCAACTATATTCAAAAAGGGCAGGATACCTTGTATTTACAGAAATTTAATGTGAATCCCGCGGCGAAAAATCCCTTGTATACACACCAATATATGCAAAATATTTCGGCGCCGTCCGGCGAGGGGAAAAGTGTGAGGAATCTGTATCGGCAGGCGAATTCCCTGGAGGGTTCCTTTGTATTTAAAATTCCGGTCTATCAGAATATGCCGGAGGGCGCCTGCAATATGCCTACCTATTCCACCAATGTGGTTCTGCAGATTCCTGCGGGATACAGCAGTGAAGTGTATCTGGACGGTATAGCATATCCTTCCGCATCCCGTAACGGCAGATATATCATTACGGCAAAGGATGGCAGCGCCAAGAGCGCAGTGGTATATCAATATGACGGAAACGGCGTTCCCACAGGCATGTATGTCTGGACATTAACCTATCAAAACAACGCTTATACGGCGACGCCGCAGCCGGAAATGGAGAATCTGCTGGGGTATCATGGTTTTTCCATCCGCATCACGGGGAAGTCCGGTATACGGTTTAAAAGCAGCATTTCCCAAGAATTGAGAAGCAGACTTACCGAACAGGGCGGTGTAAACGGATATACGCTGAAAGAATACGGAACCTTGGTTATGAATAATGCGAACCGAAGCACTTATCCCATGGTAAAAGGCGGACAGAAAGTGGCCGGCGGACTTTCCTACGGGGTGAATGATAACGGCGTCCGGGAGGATAAGATATATGAAACCGTGTCCGGCAGATACCGCTTTACTTCCGTGCTGGTAGGCCTGCCTACCGAACAGTATCGGACGGAATTTGCCTTCAGGGGATATGCGGTATTGGAAAAGGACGGAGCGGAAACGGTAATCTATGGGCCTATAGTGGCAAGGAGTATTTATAGTCTGGCGGAACAGGTATTGAATATGGGGCTGTATCAGGAAGGTTCCGATGCGGATAACTTTATCAGGCAGTTGATTGCGGATGGTTGAGTTTTTTAATGGATTATTGAGATACAAAGAGAGAAGAGGAGTGCCTATGAAAAAAAGGATGTCTATAACAGCGGTTTGTGCCTTTGCTATCATTGCATTTGCGGGATGCGGGCAATTCAATCTGGGGCAGGGAACCCTTCCACCCGAAACCGGAGAATTTTCCGGGGAAGCCGGGGGGGCACAAAACCCATCTTCCGCGGAAGGAAGTGCATTTTCGCAGGAAGAGTCGGATATTATACGGTATGAGCAGAAGTATTATTCCGGAGAATTTACGCCGGAAGATTATCACATTCTGGCAGATCTTTACGGCGGACAGGGCAAAATCAGAAAACAGAGGGATATGCTGGAACAATGTTTTAGGCTTTACAATGACAGGGAAGCTTTTGGGCTTTTGCAGAATCTGTGTGTTAATTTGGAGGAAGAGGATGCACAAATCAGACAGCAGGTGATGCTTTTATACCAGAATCTGAATACGCCGGAATATCAGGGGGAAGCGATTCATGTGATGGAAAGCGAAAGCTGGTTTGAGACTTTGATGCCCAAATTGGGAGAGGGTACAAGGAACTATTTTTTGCAGCAAAAGGGACAGCCCGAGATTTTTATTTGTGTCGGTTATGACGAGGACCGGAAGAGCTTTTCCAATGTCTGGTATCTTGAAAACGAAAATACACTTACTCTGTTAAATTATTCCAAAGGCGTGGTACAACTGCTGGAAACCACATTAAAAGACGGGAGCTATGACGGTGATTTTTCTTTATGGATTCTGGACGGTACAAGCGGCAGTATCTTAAATGAGCAGGGGGCTTTCGACGGAGGAGTCTACAGCGGGGAGTACAGTCTCAAAATCTGCAGGAAGAATGCGGCAGGAGATCCTTTTGATTTATGGAATAACCGTGACAGTATGCAATATACTACCTATACGGTTCAGGCAAATCAGCAGGGACAGGGAGACTTGGAGCAGTTTGCGGCAAAGCTGACGCCTTATCCGGACTTTCAGACATATGAGGTGGAAAGCGGGGCGGCAGAAAACTTATCCCAGCAGACCGCAGTGGAGACGCAGCCGGAAATACAGGTTCGTGTTTTTGATGGGGAGATACAGGTGTTTCAAAACGGAATCTGGGTAGATATGGGTAAATTGGAACAGTATGCGGAACAAGATCCTTTTCAGGCTTATGCGGACAAAAAGGCGGAACAAAAGGAAGAGCAGCAGTTATCACAGGAGAGCGGAATTGATCTTGACCAGATAAAGCTGCCGGCTTCTTCCAAATCCGGTAATCAAAAGGAGCCCGTACAAAAGCCTGCTGCTCCCCAGACGCCGGCAAAGCAGCCTGCCGTGCAGACTCCCGCACCGCAGCAGCCACAGCCTGCAGCACCGGATAATTCCGGCAGTAGTGACGATGACTCTGATGATGACGGCGGCAGTGGGGACAATTCCGGCGGCGGAAGCGATAACAGCAGTTCCGGCGGAGGTGGCAGCGGTTCTGATGATGGTGGCTCCGGCGGAGGCGGCAGTTCCGATGACGGCGGTTCTGACAGCGGCAGTGATAATGAGACCGATGTGGAGTGGACGCCTGATTTGATGTAAGAAGACAGATTGAAGATACGCCCGGTATTGCCGGAGGATACTTCCCCAAGCAGTACCGGGCTTGAGTTGACATTTGCGTACAGATGTAGTACATTGGTAAAATGATGTAATTATTTAAAGTCATATAGACTGATAAATAGTTACAAATAATAAAGATAGGATTCAAAACAGATGAAAGATGTAAAGAATGAAAAAATTGATATTCTAAAAATACCCCTTACCAGAATGATTTTGCTGGTTCTGTTTGATTTACTGTCTGTTCTGCTGGCATCCATGCTCAGTCTGTATGTCAGGTTTGACTTTAAATTTGTGAATGTGCCCAGAGATTTCTGGGATGCGGCATTGGAAAATTATGCGTTGAATGCGATTATCATGCTGCTGCTGTTTCGTCTTTTCAGGCTTTACAACAGTGTATGGCGTTATGCATCCGACACGGAACTGATGAACTGCGGGCTGGCTGTAACTTGCTGTGCCGTAATGCAGCCTGTAATCTGCCTTATCATGAAAACTCATCTGCCTGCAAGCTTTCCTCTCTTCTATGGATTTTTTCTGCTGTTTTTAACTTGCGGTTCCCGCTTCAGTTATCGTTTTCTGAGACTGTTTCAGAGAAAACGGACCGACCGTCTGAGAGGCCTTACCAAAATTAACTGCATGATTATAGGTGCGGGCGCGGCGGGCAACGCTATTTTGAAAGAGATAGAGTCCAGTAGCTATTTAAATATGCATATTCTTTGTGTGATTGACGATAATCCCGGCTGTCACGGCAAATACCTCAGGGGAGTTCCCATTGTGGGCGGCAGGGATACCATTATTGACAATGTAAATAAATATGCCATCGATGAAATTATTATTGCCATACCTTCCGCCGGCAGACAGGAATTGCGGTCCGTTCTGGAAATCTGCAAGGAGACGGGATGCCATCTTAGGACATTGCCGGGGATGTATCAGTTAATTAACGGGGAAGTGAGCGTGTCCCACTTGAGAGAGGTTCAGATTGAGGACTTGCTTGGCAGGGAAGCCATTCAGATTAATGTGGACGAGATAGTGGAATATGTCTGTGACAAGGTTGTTTTGGTCACGGGTGGAGGCGGCTCTATCGGTAGCGAGCTTTGCCGGCAGATTGCGGGGCATAATCCGAAACAGTTGATTATTTTTGATATTTATGAAAATAATGCCTATGAGATACAACAGGAACTTCTTCGGAATTATCCTAATTTGAATATGAAGGTACTGATTGGCTCTGTGCGGAATACGATTCGGGTGAAAGAAATTTTCAAGACCTACCATCCGGATATCGTATATCATGCTGCCGCTCACAAGCATGTGCCTTTGATGGAGGACAGCCCTAAGGAAGCAATCAAGAATAATGTTTTGGGCACTTTGAAGGTAGCCATGGCGGCGGATGAATACGGCACGGAGCGCTTTGTGATGATTTCCACCGACAAGGCGGTGAATCCTACCAATGTGATGGGAGCCAGCAAGCGTATCTGTGAGATGATTATTCAAAACCTGAACCGTAAATCACGAACCACTTTTGTGGCTGTGCGGTTCGGCAATGTCTTGGGAAGCAATGGCAGTGTGATTCCTTTATTTAAAAAACAGATTGCCCAAGGCGGACCCGTAACGGTTACAAGTCCTGACATCATCCGATATTTTATGACGATTCCGGAAGCGGTGTCTTTGGTGCTGCAGGCGGGGGCTTATGCAAAAGGCGGGGAAATTTTTGTGCTGGACATGGGGGAACCCGTAAAAATCGCAGACCTTGCCAAGAATCTGATTCAGCTTTCGGGTTATCGTGTGGATGAAGATATAAAGATTGAATATATCGGACTGCGTCCGGGCGAAAAAATGTATGAAGAACTTTTAATGCAGGAAGAAGGCTTAAAGCAGACCGCAAACAAGATGATATATATCGGAAAGCCCATTGAATTTGAAGAAGAGAAATTTGAAGAACAACTGGAGCGTTTAAAGGAATGTGCCGAAGGCGAGGGAGACAACATTAGGGAGTTAATCAAAGAAATTGTCCCCACCTACCATACGGGAGGTTAAAGTTTGAAAGTAAACCTTCAAACTCTTTATTGGTGGCAGTACCGCAGGCAGAAGCCTGCGGTATGCGGGGGTATAAAAATCAAAGATTTTTCAATTTTCTATTTGAGCGTTTTCATAAGTCAACTTGTTGACTTTGAGATTTTATCGAAAGAGGGTATAGTGAATATATGAAGCTTAGTATCATTACCATAGCATATAATAGTGAAAAATTTATAGGAGATGCGATAAAATCTGTTATGGAGCAGACAGTGTTAATGACAGACAGTACCGCGGCGGTGGAAGTGGAGTACTTGATTATTGACGGAAAAAGCAGTGATTCTACTGTTAAAAAAGCAGAGAGTTATAGAGCTGCGTTAGAGGAAAAGGGGGTTGAATACCGAATTTTCAGTGAACCTGATGAAGGTATTTATGATGCTATGAATAAAGGAATCCAATTGGCGCAGGGAGATGTTATAGGCATATTAAACAGTGATGATTGGTATGAGCCGGATACATTGGAAACGGTCGCAGCTACTTTTCGGGAAAAGGAATGCGAAATGATGTATGCTAATATGCGTGTGCACAAGACAAACGGCAAAACTTTTGTAAAATGTGCCCGCCTGCGCAAATTTGAAACTTCCAGAGACTGGAACCACCCCACTACATTTGTTCGGGGCGACATTTATAAAAGCAATCTGTTTCCCAAAAAGGGTTTATATGATGATTATAGTTTTTTCCTGCGGATGAAGAAACAGGGAAGATACATTGTTATTGTGGACAAGGTATTAGCAAATTTCCGAATGGGTGGTGCCAGTAATCAAAAAAGTTTAAAAGCTGTCTTAAGGCGGATTAAGGATCGTTATCAGAACTGTTATCGTATTAACGGTTATAGTAGGTGGTATATGGTGGAATGTGTGATCATGGAGGGTGCAAAATGGATTTTGGGTTAAAGTATGATTATCTGATTGTGGGCGCAGGGCTGTACGGCGCGGTGTTTGCCCATGAAGCCGTTCAAAAAGGAAAGTCCTGTCTGGTGGTGGAAAAGAGAAATCATATAGCCGGAAATATTTATACGGAGGAAATAAGCGGTATCCGTGTTCATAAGTACGGGGCTCATATTTTTCACACATCCGATGAAGAGGTCTGGGACTATGTGAATCAATTTGCTAAATTTAATCATTATGTAAATTCTCCCATTGCAAAGTATAAGGGAGAATTATACAATCTGCCTTTTAACATGAATACTTTCAGCAGAATGTGGGGAATCTCCACTCCCAAGGAAGCAAAGGATATCATAGAGGGACAGATTGCGGATCTTCATATCACCAATCCGCAAAATTTGGAGGAACAGGCGCTTTCTCTGGTAGGACGCGATGTGTACGAAAAGCTTATCAAAGGATATACGGAGAAGCAGTGGGGGCGTTCCTGCAAGGAATTGCCTGCTTTTATTATTAAAAGGCTGCCCCTGCGTTTTATTTATGATAATAATTATTTTAACGACCCGCATCAGGGGATTCCGATGGGCGGTTACACGCAGATTGTGGAAAAAATGCTGGAAGGCTGCGAGGTACGCCTGAATACCGATTTTTTGGAGCATAGGGAGGAATTGACGAATCTTGCGGGGAAAATCATTTATACGGGCATGATTGACCAATATTATGATTATCGGCTGGGAGTGCTGGAGTACCGTAGCGTTCGCTTTGAAACGGAAGAGATTGCCATGGAGAATTATCAGGGGAATGCCGTGGTAAATTATACCGAACGGGAAATTCCTTATACCCGCATTATCGAGCATAAGCATTTTGAATTCGGCAGGCAGCCCAATACCATTATTTCCAAGGAGTATTCGCAGGAATGGAAGCAGGGGGACGAGCCTTACTATCCGGTGAACAATGATAAAAATAACCGATTGTATGAGCAATACAAAGAATTGGCCGGACAGGAAAAAAGGGTTATTTTCGGCGGGCGTCTGGGCGGATATCAATATTATGACATGGACAAGGTGATTGCTGCGGCATTGGATTTTTGCAGGCAGGAATTAGGTAGTAATTAGGACTTAGATTCAATTTGTTTTTTACTATGGAATATGATATGATGGAATAGAAAAATTCGGAAGAGGTAATAAAATTTTACACAGAAACGAGGATGACAATGTTAAACAATAAAGCTATTTTAGTTACCGGCGGCACAGGAAGTTTTGGTAAGGCTTTTACAAAGTATATTATGGAACACTATGAGCCTAAAAAGATTATCATATATTCCCGTGATGAATTTAAGCAGTTTCTTATGCAGAATGAGTTGAAGCAATATGCAAACAAACTGAGATTTTTTATTGGAGATGTACGGGACAAGGAGAGGCTTACCAGAGCATTTGAGGGAGTTGATTATGTGGTTCATGCGGCGGCATTGAAACAAGTGCCTGCCTGTGAGTATAATCCCGCAGAGGCCATTAAAACGAATATTAACGGAGCACAGAATGTCATTGATGCGGCGTTGGATACCGGTGTGGAGAAAGTAGTTGCGCTTTCCACGGACAAAGCCGTAAATCCGGTCAATCTTTACGGAGGCACGAAATTGGTTTCAGACAAGCTGTTTATTGCTGCCAATGCTTATAGCGGAAGCAAGAGTACATGTTTTTCCATTGTGCGTTACGGCAATGTTGCGGGCAGCCGCGGCTCTGTGATTCCTTTTTTCCATAATATCATTCAAAACGGGGGAACAGAGCTTCCCATTACCGATTATCGCATGACCCGTTTCTGGATTAGCTTAGAACAGGGTGTGGAATTGGTGATCAAGGCTCTTGAGCAGGCAAAAGGCGGGGAAACATTTATCTCTAAAATCCCCTCTTTTAAAGTGACGGATTTGGCACAGGCAATGCTGCCCGGATGCCGGATGCCGGAGATAGGTATCCGGGAAGGGGAAAAACTTCACGAAATCATGGTGACGGTGGAAGATTGCCGCAATACTTATGAATATGATAAGCACTTTATCATATATCCTCAGATTGTGTGGAGCAATAGCAAAAAAGCGGTGCCTACGGGAAAACCGGTTTCGGAAGGATTTTCCTATAGCTCCGAAAACAATACGGACTGGCTGTCCGTGGAGCAGATAAAAGAACTTTTGCATACGGTGGATTTGGAAAAGTAAGAGCGGGAGGAAGGCGGCATGAATATTATATTGTTGTCCGGCGGAAGCGGAAAGCGTTTATGGCCTTTATCCAATGATATCCGTTCCAAGCAGTTTATCAAGCTGTTTCAAACCGAAAACGGAGAATACGAATCCATGGTACAGAGGGTGTACCGACAGATTTGTTCCGTGGACAAAAATGCGGTGGTGACTATTGCCACATCAAAAACCCAGATATCGACCCTGCATAACCAATTGGGTGAAAATATCAGAATTTGCGTAGAACCCTGCAGGAGAGACACTTTTCCCGCCATTGCCCTTGCCACGGCATATCTGCATGATGTGCAGGGTATTTCCGAGGAGGAGGCTGTGGTAGTCTGTCCGGTGGATCCTTATGTGGAAAGGGAATATTTTGAAACATTGGCGGAACTCGGAAAACTAGCGCAGACAGGGGAAGCCAATCTTCTGTTGATGGGTATGGAGCCCACTTATCCCAGTGAAAAATATGGTTATATTATTCCGAAAGGCAAGGAGCAGTTAAGTAAAGTAAACACCTTTAAAGAGAAACCGGATTTGGAGACTGCCAAGGAATATATCAAAAACGGTGCCCTTTGGAATGGCGGCGTTTTTGCTTACCGGTTGAAATATGTGCTGGAAAAAGCCCATGAAATCATGGACTTTACGGATTATTATGATTTATATGAAAAATATGATACCTTGGACAAGATTAGTTTTGACTATGCCGTGGCAGAAAAAGAGAAGGATATCAAGGTTTTTCGGTTTGCGGGACAGTGGAAGGATTTAGGAACATGGAATACGCTTACGGAAGCCATGGAAGAGGCAAGCATCGGTAATGTGACATTAAATGATACCTGCCACAATGTCCATGTCATTAATGAATTGGATGTGCCGGTGCTCTGCATGGGACTAAAGGATATCGTGGTGTCCGCCAGCTCCGAGGGCATCTTAGTGTCAGACAAAGAGCAATCCAGCTATATCAAACCCTTTGTAGATAAAATGGAAGGGCAGATTATGTTTGCCGAGAAATCATGGGGTAGTTTCCGGGTTTTGGATATAGAAGAGGAGAGCATGACCATTAAAGTGACGCTGCATTCCGGTCATAGCATGAATTATCACAGTCATGAGAGACGGGATGAGGTCTGGACCGTTCTTTCGGGAGAGGGAAGAACTATTGTGGATGGCATGGAACAGCCGGTAAGAGCAGGGGATGTGATTACCATGCAGGCGGGCTGCCGCCATACTATTTTTGCGGATACGGAGTTGACAGTAATGGAAGTGCAGTTGGGCAAGGAGATAAGCGTGCATGACAAACAGAAATTTGAACTGCCCCAATAAGCCCTTTTTATTACAACCGGCAGGCAAAGATTATCTGTGGGGCGGCAGAAGGCTGAAACAGGATTTTGGTAAGGAACTTTCCTTAGAGCCTCTGGCCGAGACCTGGGAATGCTCCGCCCATCCCGACGGACCCAGCATAGTGGCAAGCGGTACACAAAAGGGAAAGAGCTTAAGGAATCTTTTAAAAGAACATCCCGAATATCTGGGGACGCATCCCCGGATGGGGCAGGAGACGGCAGGAGAACTTCCCATACTGATCAAGCTGATTGACGCCAGGGAAGATTTATCGGTACAGGTACATCCCGATGATGATTATGCAAGGGAGCATGAAAACGGTTCTCTGGGAAAAACGGAAATGTGGTATGTGCTGGACGCTTCGGAAGATACTACCTTGGTATATGGCTTTTTGCACGACATGAGCAGGGAAGTGTTACGAGAAAGCTTAAAGCAGGGAACTATAGAAAAATATCTGCAAAAAGTCAAAATAAAAAAAGATGATGTATTTTATATTGAGGCGGGAACGGTACACGCAATCGGAGCGGGAGCCCTGATTGCGGAGATTCAGGAAAATTCCAACCTGACATACAGGATGTACGATTATGACCGCAGGGATAAAGACGGCAGTCCCAGAGCCCTTCATGTGGAGAAGGCTTTACAGGCAGTAAATCTAAAGGGAAGCGCAGAACCCAGACAGCCTATGAGGATTTTGAAATATCAGCCGGGCTGTGCAATGGAATTTTTGTGCAGATGTAAATATTTTCAGGTGGAGAGGGTCTTGCTCAACACAAAAGAAGGGCAGAAGATTCCCTTCAGGACGGGAGAAAACTCCTTTCAGGTGCTTTTGTGCATTGAGGGGAGCGGAAAGCTGGAAGAAACGGAAGGAGCCATAAATTTTAAACGGGGTGACTGCATTTTTATTCCGGCGGATTCTGTGCCGCTGATGCTGGAGGGGCGGGCGCAGTTGCTACGGGTCTGCGCCTAGCGTGAAGAGAATGAAGATATTGGTTTTAGGATTTGTGCGCCGGACGAAGGCAGGATGGAGGTTAGTGTGAAAAATAAATTTTTCACACGCAAATTTGTGCTTGAGGGCACATACAACAAAAAGCATGTGCTTTTCGTTGTCAAGAATTCGCAGGTTGAGAAAGGAGCATGGTTATTAGTATGAAAAAAGCATTGATTACAGGGATTACGGGGCAGGACGGCTCTTATCTGGCGGAGTTTCTCTTGGAAAAGGGTTATGAGGTACACGGTATTACCAGAAGAGCTTCCCTTTCCAATACAGCCCGCATCAATCATCTGATAGAGGCAAATGCCGTGACGCTGCATGACGGAGATTTGACGGATTCCTCTTCTCTTATCAATATTATCGGGAAGGTGAGACCGGATGAAATCTATAATCTGGCGGCGCAGTCCCATGTACAGGTGTCCTTTGATGTGCCGGAATATTCCGGAGATGTGGATGCCATTGGCGTTATTCGGATATTGGAGGCGGTAAGGATTCTGGGGCTGGCGCAAAAGACCAAAATCTATCAGGCGTCCACTTCCGAACTTTATGGAAAAGTGGAGGAAATTCCCCAGAAGGAAACCACTCCTTTTCATCCTTACAGTCCTTATGCGGTGGCAAAGCAGTACGGTTTCTGGATTATCAAAGAGTATAGGGAAGCCTATGGGATGTTTGCCGTAAACGGAATTTTATTTAATCACGAATCGGAGCGCCGGGGAGAGAATTTTGTCACCAGAAAGATTACTCTGGCGGCGGGCCGCATTGCGGAGGGGATTCAGGAACATCTGGAATTAGGCAATCTGGATTCCCTGAGAGATTGGGGATATGCCAAGGACTATGTGGAATGTATGTGGATGATGTTACAGCATGATGTGCCGGAAGATTTTGTGATTGCTACCGGTGAACAGCATACCGTAAGGGATTTTACGGAGAGAGCCTTTCAGGCAAACGGCATAGAAATCCGCTGGGAAGGCAGCGGCGCTGACGAAAAGGGATATGATAATGCCACAGGCAAAATGCTGGTATGTGTCAATGCCGCATGGCTGCGCCCTACGGATGTGGATAATCTGCTGGGGGATCCCACTAAGGCGAAGACGGTCTTAGGCTGGAATCCCAGAAAGACGAGTTATGAGGAGTTGGTGCGTATTATGGCGGAGCATGACAGGAATTTGGCGAAACAGGAAGCAAAGATGCGGATGTAATACCATTAACTTATGGAGGTATCGAGATGGAGCAGAAGAGAATCAATAAATGGATCGATGGTCTCTTTTTTATGGTGTTGGTATTGGCTGCATCGGCAATAACATTATTATTATTTTATTGGCAGACCATCAGTTCTTTTTGGTACCCTTCGGATATGCATGCCTATGTTTTGGAAATACAAGGATTGAATGAGATATATAGTTATCCATATCCTATTTTTTTTAAACTCGCTGCTTTTATCAGTCTTTTTGAAAGCCCGGAAATGTCTGTTGCTTTGGCGACAGTGATTTTAAACGGTTTGGCAATGGTTATCACTAAGTTTTTTTTAAATCAGATGCTATTAGAAAGCTTGGAGAATTCTTTAAAAAAATGTAAATGGCTGGCAGGCGTGCTGATTAGTCTGGCCGGCATGTCCCTGTTCTTTATTTCCATGCTTTATCCGCCGAAGGGTATTTATCTGCCCGGCATTCTTTATAATTATCTGGGAGTATTCACGGCCAATCCCTTTCACAATGCAACCTATATGGCGGCAAGACCCTTTGCGGTGGTGACATTTTTCCTGTTTGCCAAGCTTTTAGGTTGTTACGAGCAGGGATATGGTGGAAAATGGAAGAAACCGCAGGCGGGAGTGGCAATGAAGGATTATGTGCTGTTTTCCCTGTTTTTGCTGCTTGCTACCATGACGAAACCCAGCTTTACCCTTGTGATGGTGGCAACGGCAGGGTTAATTATGCTGTACCGCCTTTTTCGGTCAAAATTCCATAATATTGTTCCGACGATACAGTTGGGTGTATGTTTTGTGCCCACCTTTATTGATTTGCTGTATCAATACAGGGGGGTGTTTGTGCCGCAGGAAGGACAGGAAGGCGGCGTCGGATTTTGTTTTGGAGAAGTGTGGAGAATGTATTGCAGCAATATTCCCCTTGCCATTGCTTTAGCCATTGGCTTTCCGATTCTGGTTTTCGTCTGTCATATCGGAAAGATGAAAGAGCTTTGGGAAAAGAATGATTTTTATCGTTTTTCCTGGCAGATTTATCTGATGGGATTTTTAACTGCCTTTTTTCTGTATGAGAAAGGCTTCCGCAAACAGGATTTTAATTTTTCCTGGGGATATATGTACGGTATCTTTTTCGGTTTTGTAGGGGCGCTTCTGCTTTTGCTGAAAGACACGGCGGATGTCGTTGCGGCTCCCAAAAACGGAAAAGTCCTGAAAGCGAAACTGCTTTTGGGCGCGCAGTGGACTGCCTATCTGTGGCATCTGGCGTGTGGATTGTATTATTTTAAGGATTTAATGCAGGGAAAAATGTACTACTGATTTTGTATGGTCTGCAGGATATGCCGTCCGATCAGGTAACGCCCCCATTCGTTAGGGTGGCAGCCGTCAGCCAGATATTGCGTATGATTGGCGGCGTTTATGCCGAGGTTGTGATAGTTGTCCAGACAAGGGATATCAAGCTCTTCGGAAAGTTCCAATACCACATTCACATAATCGGTTAACTGACCGCCCGCATCGCTTTGCGGTTCCGTTCCGTTGTTGAAATAGGTACAGAAATTAGGAGTCATCAGAAGAATCATACTGTGGGGATAAGCCTTTTGCAGCTTGGTTACGGCACTGCGAAGGCTTCCTTTATAAGTATAGATATCAAACGGCTCTTTAGAATCAATGCACCAGCCGGAAAAATAATCATTCAGTCCGTAGTTGATGATGAAACAGGTTTTCCGATTCTCTTTCGCATTTTCGGATGAAATATCACTAATATAGGTCTGTAAGCCGATATAGGGCTGTGTGGCCGGGTCAAGAGAGGATAAATCTTTTGCAAGAAAAGCATCCAGTATTGTGTGGAGGCTTGCGGCAGAAGGCTCCTGACTCATGGTGGCGCTGCTTCCGCCATATCCCAGATTAAAAGTATGAGCGCCGCTGAATCCCTGCACCACACCGGGAATGGACAGGCTGTTGGTGTAGTTCCCGATAACGCTGTCACCGAAAAAGATAATGTCATAGCCGGATAAATCCACAGAAATTTCGGCATAATTTGTCAGCAGGGATTTCAACGCCGCAAAACGCTGTTCCATGTTATCCGCAGTCAGGCAGTAATAGTCATCCCGAAAAGTGAGAGCCAGCAGAAAAGAGGTAATGTCCGGATTGCAGGAATCGGGGGCGTCATAATTTCCGGGATTGCAGATCAACCACTCTTCATAGCCGGGAAAATAAATTTTTACATTGGAGTATCCGGAAAAAATATTGACAAAGTTCCGGTATGCATTCAGCGACTCCTCCTGTTGTTTATTCGACAGAGTCTGCCAATAATTTAAGGAATAGTACGGCAGCAGGATTTCAAAGGTAATCTGCGGATGAGCGGATATCAGCGGCACTATTTTTTTTTGATATTCCCTATGGTACAGGGAAGCATGAAAATAGTATTGGGCGCCGATGGCAGACGCATCCAGACCGATATAGATATTAGTAAGCTTTTCATTGGCATCTATGGCGGCGCTTAGATAGCTGCCGATATCGTTTAGGTTCTCAAAACGGTGATTGGCTTTTAGTGTGGCTGTACCCCGGTAATAGGAAAAGGTTTCTGAATCAAAGGGTTCCGTGGGATACATGGACAAAAGCAGGCATTCATAATCCCCCGTTTTCAGAGCGGCAATGTCATTTTGTCTGGTTTGGTCAAAATGATAGTAGGCAGTGCGAAAATAGCCGAATAAAAACAAACCGCAGAAAAGCAGAATGCACAATAACAATTTCTGCGTTGTTTTCGGCGCACAATTCATCTTTCTTATTCCCTTTGCAATCAGTCCGGAGAGACCATAAGCGGCATACGGAATCAGCAACAGGCTGTATGAAAAAATATAACGGGAATTTGCTTCCCATACCATATGAAAGAGAAATCCCCCGAAGGCGGCAATGAGTCCCAGATACAGGGGCAGACCGTCTAACGGATGCAAAACGACCGGAGGGGAAGATATGGCAGAATCCCGGTGATTTTTACGACGGAAACCATGGGGTAGCCAATGGGATACCACATTTCCCAAGCAGAACAAAAAGACGCCGAGATAAATCAGGTTTTGATAATGATTGCCATATTCAATGAAGTATTTGCTGTGTTCTCCGGCATACAGGCTGTTAAAAAATGCATGCCTGCCTCCAAAGGTGGCAAGAGTTGCCTGTCTGCAGGCATAGGTGCCGTCCGCCCATTGGCTCAGATACTTTTTCCAATAAAAATCTGCGGCATAACCGGGATGAGCCCTAAAGTAATTCATTCTTTCTTCGATGGCGGTGCGGCTGACGGCGGATGCCGCCTGTGCATCCATGTCTGCCTCCTGATAGGTATTAAAGTTAAACCCGTTATACCAGCCGTTTCCCCGGGAAGATTCCTGCATACCCATGGCAAAATAAGAAAGTGGAGGCACGCCGGAACTCAAGGTATTGCCGGCACGGTATTCATATATTTTCTGTACAAGAGGAAGAACGGATAAGCTGCAGACGGCGCACAGTATGGCAAACAGTAAAAGAATCGGCCTATGCTGTCTGAAAAACTGAAATAATGCCACAATGCAGACGGCAATGATAAAAATCAGAGAGTTCTTGCGCAAAAGGACGCTCAGAGTAAGAAATAACAGGCTTAACAGGAAATGGCGCCTGATTGCGGAAGGTTGTTCGGAGTCCGCAGCCGCAGCGCGAAACAGACCAAACAGATAATAAATGCCTGCGCTCATTGCGGCAAAAGAGGGGATTTCCCCATAAACAAAAGAAGTATATATGAGAAAAGGCAGATTGAAACCGATTAATAAAAGGTAACAACAGTTCGTCCGAAGGTCATTCCACAAAAGTTCAACTGTACGGTATTGGAATACAATGATAACACACCCTAACAGAACATAGATGCACTTGATGATATGGTAGGCAGGCAGCCCCAAGGGGAACAATTTCCAAATACGGATAATCAGTTCAAAAAAAGCAAGGAGCCCTATCTGCTGGGGATAATAGGACAGATAGGAATCCGTAGGATGTATGACGGAAGTATCGCCGTAAGCGAGATTTTCGGCAGCCGCATATACGGACATGGCATCGGCGGCAGGAACGGTCTTGCTGAACAGCACAAGAAGAATGCCTGTCAGTATGCACCATGCACAGACCAGATGAAGCAGCAGGGGAAGCCTCTTTTTGACATTTTTGCCTGTCAGATGTTGTATTGCGGCAAAAAGAAGCAAAAAGAATGCGAGTCCCGCCAAATTCCAAAGAACGGAATCGTTCCTTGTGAGAACCTGCTGGGAGGTCATGTCCGAAGCATAACAGGTGGCAAAAAAGGCGCTGATAAACAGACCTCCAGTGAATATCAGGGAGAGAATTCGGACAAACCATAGAGAAAAGGAATCTATTTTTTGAAGCAATAATTTCATGTTCTCCTCACATTCTGACTTGGATTCTGCGATAGCAGAATTATTATACCATGAGTGCAGAAAATCAAGCGGCTGCGAAGCAGACATTTGATTTTCAAGCCATGGCTCCGTATAATGCCTCACAAAGCGTTTCCCTGCTTTGTGAGGGCAAGGCAGCGCAAGCTGACTTGGATTCTGCGATAGCAGAATTATTATACCATAAATTCTTTTATAAAAATAGTGGATGATAAAGTATAATCATGTTAAAATGTAAAAAGTGGAAAATTTATCAGCTTTGGGAGATGCCGATATGGCGGAATGAGAGGAAAGATGGATAAAATAGCGGTACTGATTCCCTGTTATAATGAAGAGCAGACGATTTCCAAGGTGGTCAGGGATGTGAAAAGGACTCTGCCGGAGGCGGTAGTCTATGTTTATGATAATAATTCTACGGATGATACGGCGAAGCTGGCAGAGGCGGAGGGCGCCATTATCCGCCATGAGTATAAGCAGGGAAAAGGCAATGTGATTCGCCGGATGTTTCGTGAAATTGATGCGGAATGCTATCTGATGCTGGATGGGGATGATACCTATCCTCTTGAATGTGCAAGGGAAATGGTAGACAGGGTGCTTGAAAAAAATGCCGATATGGTAGTGGGGGACAGGCTTTCTTCCACCTATTTTACGGAAAATAAGCGCCGCTTCCACAATTTTGGCAACAGTCTTATGCGTATGGGGATTAATAGCCTGTTTCATTCCCATATTAAGGATATCATGACGGGATATCGGGCTTTCAGCTATGAGTTTGTCAAAACCTTCCCTATTTTTTCCCAAGGGTTTGAAATTGAGACAGAGATGACGATTCATGCGGTAAATTATAATATGCAGGTGGAAAATGTGGTAGTGGAATACCGCGACCGTCCGGAGGGAAGCCAGTCCAAGTTAAATACCTACAGTGACGGAATGCGTGTGATATGCAAGATGCTGCAATTATATAAGAACTATAAGCCTCTGCGTTTCTTTGGGGCATTGTGTGTTTTGCTGGTGCTGATTGCGGCGATTCTGATGATTCCCATTGTCGGGGTATATTTACAGACGGGGCTGGTTCCCAGATTCCCTACATTGATAGTCTGCGGATTCATGGTGCTGGCAGGCATTCAGTCTTTTTTTGCGGGGATGATTCTGGAGGTTATGGCGGCGAAGGATAGACGGGATTTTGAATATCGCCTGAACCGTGTGCATATGGAGAAATATGCAAGATGAAAATGAAAAGATTTTCTAAGGAAATCTAACTTGGTGGGGGCAGTCATGAGGAGAAACGGACTTTTTGTTCTGTTAGGATTCCTCTTTGTGTTCTTTCAGAAAGCGGAGAGGGATTTGGCTCAAAACGGAAATATTGTATGGAACGGGAAATATCTGCTCGGGATTCTGCTCATCAGTCTGGCGGCAGGGGGACTTTTGGGATATGCAGCAGGAGAGGCGGTTCATCGTCTTCCGGCTTTGCTGTCCAAGAAGCTTTTGCATGGTGAAAAGCGGATTTTACCGGCGGGAGCCTTTGCGGTTATTTTTTTGTTGATTGTGCTCAGTTGGCTCCCCTGTTATCTCGCCTATTATCCCGCCATCTGTTCCTATGATACCGATGTGCAGACCGGTCAGATAGAGAGTCATTCTTATAATGACCACCATCCTATAGCCCATACCCTGTTGCTGGAAGGAGCTATGAATATAGGGAAAAATGTATTCGGAGACACGAATACGGGAATCGGTATTTACGGATGTCTGCAGCTTTTATTTTTAGCGGGAGCTTTTACTTACGGAAACTTTTTGGTAAACAGGGCGGGGGCATCTCCTACCCTGCAGATTTTACTGTTGTTGTACGAGATGTTGTATCCTTTTCATTGGTACATGAGCATTAGCACAATCAAGGACACGGTATTCAGCGGCTTTTTTTTGTTGCAAATACTGTCGATATATGCTATTCTACGGTCAAAAAGAAATTCTCTGCGGCCGGCGGGACAGGATGCCCTGTTTTTTGTCAGCACTTTGGGAATGATTCTTTTTCGCAATAACGGAAAATATGCTATGCTGGTATTGTTGTGCATTTGTCTTTTGGGACTCTGGCGGGATAAAGAATATCGGAAGTGTCAGGGAAGATTGCTTGCCAATGCATTTTTGGCGTTTGTTGTGGGAAATATCTCTCTTACACTGTTGTTTAGCGCAGTGGGGGCCGAACAGGGGGACAAAAGAGAGATGCTCAGTATGCCGATTCAACAGCTTGCCCGTTGCATGATATATCATGGCGGTGCAGGACTGCTTTCGGAGGATGACAATAGCATGTCGGAAGAAGATAAGGCATTGATTCGGGATTTCCTTCTGGATGAAAGTTATCTGGAGTATAGACCGGATATCTCAGACCCTGTGAAACGCCATACCAACACTTATATAGTCAGATATCGGACAGAGGATTTTATCGGGACATATCTGCATTTATTGGCAGAGTATCCGGGAGATTTTGTAAACGCCGCGCTGGCGGTGAATGCCGGATATCTGGCGCCCGGGGATGTGAGCCATGCGATTATCAATGTAAACGGCGCGGAAAGAGGTCTGGGATATGTACAGACCAGATGGGTGGAGGATGTTTTATATGCCAGAGGCATTTATAAGGATTCCAAATGGGAAAGTCTTCACGAAGCGTTGGAATCATGGGCGGATACAAACGGATATCTGAAACTGCCCATCCTAAAATACCTGTTTGTGCCGGGTACTTATTTGTGGCTGTATTTATTGTTGGCGGCCGTGCTTCTTACACAAAAAAAGTACCGGATGCTGATTCCGCTTTCTCTGGTGTTGGGATATTACATCACATTATTTCTGGGTCCCACCGTTCAGCTTCGGTATCTCTATCCGATAATGATTGCACTGCCTTTTGCGGCGGCGCTTGCCCTGAATCCTCAAAAGGAGTAGTAAAACAATGACAGATAAATTAATTATCGGCGCGGGACTTTACGGTCTTTATTCCGCTCTGTACTGCGCAAGGAAGGGACAACAGGTCACGGTGCTGGAGATAGAGGCGGCGCCCTTTACCAGAGCTACTTATATCAATCAGGCAAGGGTGCATATGGGGTATCATTATCCCCGCTCTCTGGCTACGGCGATGAAATCCGCCGGATATTTTAAGCGGTTTGTGGAAGATTATAAATTTTGCATCCATTCGGATTTTAAACAGGTGTATGCCACGGCAAGCCACTTTTCATGGACAGACGCGCAGGAATTTAAAAAATTTTGTAAGGATGCAAAGATTCCCTGTCTGGAACTTCCCGTAACGCAATATTTCAAAGAAGGAATGTGCGATGGGGCATTCCTGACAGAAGAATATACCTACGATGCGCAGATTTTAAAAGATTTTTTCATAAAAGAGCTGGAACAATATCCGGGTGTGCAGATTTGTTATGAGCGCAGGATTGAACGGATTGAAAAGAGGGAAAGCGTTTATGAAATTACGGCGCTTTATCAGGGAAAGGAAGAGCGATATCAGGCTCCCTTTGTGCTGAATGCATCCTATGCCTCCGTGAATCAGATTCTAAGGAAAGTGGAGGGAGTTTCCGCAGAGGATTTTGGATTGAAATACGAGCTTTGCGAGATTATTTTGTGCAGGGTGAATGAAGCTTTTAAGGAAATCGGGCTTACGGTGATGGACGGTCCCTTTTTTTCCGTTATGCCTTTTGGAAAGACAGGCTTTCATTCCCTGACTTCGGTGACTTTTACACCACATCAGACAAGCTATGAGAGAACCCCCTATTTTTCCTGTATGAAAAAGGGACTGTGCAAAAGCGGATGGCTGGGAAACTGTGATTTCTGTGAGGAGAAACCAAGGAGCGCATGGGAGTATATGGCCGCTCTGGCAAGAAAATATATCCGGACGGAATATGAATTTTTTTATGAGAAGTCATTGTTTTCCATGAAGCCTATCTTGAAGGCTTCGGAGATAGATGATTCCAGACCTACAGTGGTGAAAGTGATTTCAAAAGACCCGGCTTTTGTAAGTGTCTTGTCGGGAAAAATTAACACAGTGTATGATTTGGATGAATTTTTAGATTAAAGTTTACGGGCCGGATAAACCGAGAAACGGAGGCAGTCATGGAAAAGGAAAAAAATTTTGTATCCTGTGTCCTTTATCTGCATAATGAAGGCAGGACGGTTAAGCAATTTTTGCAGGCAGTCAGTGATGTGATGCAGGAAAGGTTTGAAAAATTTGAAATCGTATGTGTCAACGACGGCTGTGGGGACGATACCGTTTCACAAATACAGGAATTTTTGGCAGAGCAGACGGCTTCCTTTGTAGTCAGTATGATTCATTTGAGTTATTATCAGGGAGTGGAAGCTGCCATGAATGCGGGAAGAGATTTGGCGGTGGGAGATTTTTTGTTTGAATTTGACAAATGCCAACTGGATTTTGACTCTTCCCTGATTATGGAAGTCTATTACAGGGCGTTGGAGGGATATGATGTGGTGGCGGCGGCTCCCGCTCATGGCGTATCCCTTTCGTCAAGAATGTTTTATACTATTTACAATTTAGGAAACCGGCGTATGGGGCAGCTGCGGCAGGAAAGATTTCGCATTATTTCCAGAAGGGCCGTCAACCGGGTGAATCAGATGAATGCCTATATTCCATATCGCAAAGCAATGTATATGAATTGCGGATTGAAAACGGACACCATTGTCTACGAAAATAAAAAGACCGCCACAGGGGGGCGCAATCAGGAAGAACGGGGGAACCGCAGCGCCCTTGCCATGGATACCCTGATTATTTTTACGGATATTCTGGAGAAGATATCCCTTATCACCAGCATGATTATGTTCGGGGCAATGATTTTTATGTTTGGCTATATTATCTATTCTATTTTCAGTACCGTACGCCCCGTGGAAGGCTGGATGTCAATTATGACATGGATGTCATTTGGATTCTTTATGATATCTGTCATGCTGACATTGATATTCAAATATCTTTCCGTGATTTTGAATATGAGCTTTAAGCGCCAGCGTTATATCATAGAAGGAGTGGAAAAACTGACAAAATGACAGTGACAATTATTTTTCCGGTATTGAATGAAAAACTGCGTTTGGAAAGCGGAATTACCCGCACTGTGGAATATCTGAAAAAGATTGCTTTTGAAGATTATGAGATTATCATTGTGGACAACGGCTCCACGGATGAGACTCCGCAGATTGCGGCGGCGCTTGTGGAGAGGTATCCGAAAGTGCAGTATGAGCGTATTGACATCCGCGGAGTGGGCGCGGCTTTCCGGCGGGGCGTGGAATTAAGCCACGGCGATATTGTGGGATATATGGATATAGATCTTTCCACTAATATCAAGCATTTGGGGGAGGCAATCCATATTTTTGATACCCGGAAGGAGATTGCCTATATCAACGGAAGCCGTTTTGCGAGGCAGTCCCATACCGAGGGGCGGAAATGGTATCGTAAAATTACTTCCAAAGGCTTGTTAATTCTGCTAAAATTATTTCTGGGCATGAAGTCCACAGACGCTATCTGCGGTTTTACTTTTGTGCGCAGGGAGCAGGCGGTTTCCCTGATAGAGGGATGCAGTGATGACAACGGGTGGTTTTACATGATAGAGTTTTTGCTCCGCGCCGAAAAAAGGGGAGTCCGTATTTTGGACTATCCGGTGGAGTGGCAGGAGGATTATAATACCACAGTAAAGGTGTTCCGGACTATTTGTAATTATCTGGTGCAGATAGCAAGGCTGCATCGGGAATTTTATGGAAAAGGAAGAAAGAATTGAGCCGTTGAAGGCGGCATGGAGGGTTAGCATGGCACATATTAAGCGTATTGATTTAAGCCGGGATTATCTGCGGCATCAGGAAGAATACAGGCAGGCAATCGAAAAAGTCTGTATGGAAACTGCTTTTTCGGGAGGGAAATATGCGGATGCTTTTGACCGGGAATTTGCGGCATATGTAGGCAGCAGATTTGCCTCCGGCGTGAACAACGGAACCTCGGCGCTTCATCTTGCCATGCTTGCCTTGGGAGTGGGACCGGGTGATGAAGTTATCGTGCCCGCCAACACTTATATTGCTACTGCATGGGGCGTTTCTTATACGGGTGCAACGCCTGTATTTGCGGACTGTACCGGGGATACCTGGGAAATCGATGCAGAATGCGTGGAAAAGCTGATTACGCCGCACACCAAAGGCATTCTGGGAGTCCATCTCTATGGACAGCCCTTTGATTATGCCCGTATTCGGGAGGTTGCGCAGAGGAATCATCTGTTTGTGGCGGAGGACTGCGCGCAGGCACATGGGGCACAATTCGAGGGCAGAAATGTAGGAACGCTGGGAGAAATAGGGTGCTTTAGTTTTTACCCGGGTAAGAATCTCTATGCTTTCGGAGAAGGAGGAAGCATTACCTGTGACAGGGAAGACTATTATAAACATATCGAGTGGTTGAAAAACCAAGGCTGCGATGTGAGATATTATCATGATGAGATAGGCTACAATTACCGTCTGGAAGGGATGCAGGGGGCGGTGCTTTCCGTGAGCTTGCAATATCTGCCGCAGTGGACAAAACGCCGACAGGAAATCGGCGCAAGATATTTACAAGAGATTAAAAATCCGCTGATTACCATGCAGAAACATCCGGAAAATACCACACCGGTATTTCACTTATTTGTCATTACCGTACCGGACCAAAAAGATTTTATCCAATATATGGCGGATGCGGATGTGGAGTGCAATATGCACTATCCGGTGCCATGCCATCTTCAGAAAGCTTATGCGCATCTGGGATACGGGAAGGGCGACTGTCCCAATGCGGAATATTTAGCTGCCCATTGCGTGACTCTGCCGCTGTTTCCCGAGATGACGGAGGAAGAGATTGAGCGTGTCATTCAACTGTGTAACCAATATGAAATTCACTCATAAAGAACTTGTGAAAAGGACGGAAACATTGGATAAGAAAGTGCAGGGAAAGTGGATAAAGGAATGGAAGGAAGACAGCAGAGCGGATAAAATTATATTTCTTCTCTTGCTGCTTATTTATACGGGAGTAATGCTGTATCTTTTTATGATGCAGTGCTATGGGGTGCCGGATTTTGTGTCCGACATGCCGGATTATGTAAATAAAGTCAGGGGCATTGAAGGCAATTATGAATTTCCCTATCCTTTGTTTTTTACCATGGCAAAACTGATTGCCCTGCTGTGCGGCGCGCCTGCGGCGGTGGCAATTACCACGGCGGTCCTCAATTCTTTGGGATTGTGGATTGCCAGGGTATATATGGGGCATGGCATCAAAAGCCTGCTACCGGAAATAGAGACCTGGGGAGAACGGGGAAAGGGCAGGCGTCTGCTTCTGGATTTGACCGTGACCTTTCTGACCTTCGCGTTATTTTTGCTGGGAAATTTGTATTCCCCTAAAAATACTGCGTTTTTCGGATTTGACTATGCCTATCGCTGTATGGGGATTTATACGCCCAATCCTATCTGGAACGCTACCTATCTGGCTACCAGAGCCTTTGCGGTCATCTGCTTTTTTGAGGGCTGCAGGGCGCTTGGATTGGTGGAAAAACTCTGGAAGGAAAAGGTCTCCCTTGCCGATGAAAAAAATACCTTGTGGAAGGAATTTGTTCCCTTTGCGGTGAGCCTTTTTCTGACCACGATTACCAAGCCCAGCTTTACCATGGTCATTCTTCCCGCCATGGGAGCGCTGCTTTTCCTACAGCTGATTCGCAGCAGGGGAAAGAGTTTTCCTTATGCTTTTTTCCTGTGCGTATTTATGATTCCCACGGGAATTGATTTGCTGTATCAGTTTTTTGGCGTATTTACCGGTACCAATGTGATGGGAGAAGAAACCGGAATCGGTTTTGCTTTTGCAAAGGTCTGGAGTAATTATTCCAAAAATATCTGGCTCAGCATCCTTATGGGAATGGCGCTGCCCATAGGCGTACTGATACTCAATGCCCGGGAGCTGCTGAAAAATGCTTATTACCGTTTTGCGTGGACGATTTATCTGGTGTCAACCCTGATGTTTTTGTGTTTGTATGAGAAGGGATTCCGTATGATGCATGCCAATTTTTCCTGGGGCTATATGCATGGCATGTTTTTTGTCTATCTGCTCACGCTGCTTTTGATGTTAAAAAATACCGTACAGTGGTACAAAAGCTATAAGGTGGTATTTGTGCTGGCGGAGTGGGCGGTGTTTTTCTATCATCTGGTCTGCGGCAGTTATTTTTTAATCTATGCGCTGCAGGGAAAGGAATTGGCAGGGTTTTAGGGAAAGAAAATGCAGACAATTATGAAAATAAGAGGAGGCCGCTTATGGATGTGGAACAGAAATACAGAGATGAAGAGGCGGGGATTTTTTTGCGCCCCATGACCTATGCAGATACAGATTTTGTAGTAAAGTGGCGCAATCAGGATGCGGTACGCAAAAATTTTGTATATCAGGAACTTTTTACAAAAGAAAGCCATGAGAACTGGGTCAGAACTCAGGTGGAAACAGGACAGGCAATCCAGATGATGATTTGCCTGACGGATAATAATGTGCCGGTGGGAGCCGTGAATATCCAGCATATTGACAGAGAGCACAAAAAGGCGGAGTATGGCATCTTCATCGGTGAGGAACCGGCAAGGGGACGGGGAATCGGAACGGCGGCGGCAAAGCTGATGCTCCGCTATTGTTTTGAAGAGGAAAAGCTGCACCGTGTTTATCTCAGGGCGCTTGCCGGGAATGCGGCGGCAATCCGCAGTTACGAAAAGGCTGGTTTTGTGCATGAGGGGTATCTCAAAGAAGATGTCCGTATCGGAGAGGAATATATAGACCTTGTGTGGATGGCGGCATTAAATCCCACAGAGAGCGGCACATAAAGAGGAACCATACCGGAGAAGCAGTTTTGGAAAGGCATAAAAATTGGAGAAATTTGTAAATTGGTGGAAAAAAGAAAACAGGATTCAGACATTTGTAAAGGCAGCTCTTATGGCGTTATTGCCTGTATGCTGTTGTCTGGTGCATTGCGCCATGCAGGGGCGGAGTATCGGCGAAGTTTATCTGCCTGCTTCCCAGTGGAATGACGAATTATTTTATTTTAAACAGACGGAAGCCATTGTCAATTTCGGTTATCCCAGAGGATATTTTGGCTTTAATGAAAGCCATGCCCTAAAACTTTCCTTTGCGGCATGGAGTCCTGTGCTTTTGCTGCCGTGGATTTTGTGGGGGCTTGTGTTTGGATGGAACCTGATGTCGCCTGTTATCTGCAATGTTGTATTGCTGACAGCAGCGGTTTTTTGCTTTGTGTGGCTGGTGCGCCCTACATGGAAGCAAATGGGAGTGCTGACTCTTTTGTTCTGCCTGTATACTCCCTTTGTGCGCTATATGCTTTCGGGGATGCCGGAGGTCATCTGTTTTTCCCTGTTGATTGTCTTTTACGGTCTGGCGGTCAGATATTTGGAGGAGGAGCATACTCTTTATCTGGTTCTGCTGTTTATGGTGTCGGGACTGCTGGTGCTGATGCGCCCTTATATGCTGCTTTTTTTGATGCTTCCGGTATTTTTGTGGATGAAAAGGGACAAACGGAGAGGCGCTTTGGGAGCTGCATTTGTGACTTTGGCGGTACTGGGATGCTATGCCCTGATTAAACATTATTTGGGGGCGGAGTATTTTGCGCCTTTATTTTTCACGGATTGGATTATGGCATTTGTGGAAAAAGGAATTTGGGGCGGGCTCCGGAATTTTTTCAGCACATTGTATTGGATGGGAAAAGGATTCTTAGGCATGACGCTGGAAGGATTCCGCAGCGGGCTTGCATCCGGAGCGTTTTTCGGCGGATATCTTGTGGTGATGGCTGTGCTTCTTTGGCAGAGTATAATGGATTTTGTGAGACTTCGCCGAGTCCTCGGGCAAGAGAAGGAGCAGCCGGTAAATGAGCAGTCCAAGTCCCTGCGAAATAAAGTATGGATAGAGGGTCATCTGGCGTTTTGCTATGTGGGGATGCTGTTTGCCCTGCTTCTTATGTACAAGCTGACGGAAGGCAGTAAACATCTTTTGACCTTTCTGGCGGCGGGCGTTTTTGTAGTCAGTCTGATGGAGACTAAGACTTATAAAAAAGCGGTGCTTGTGGGAGCTGTATTCGCCTATTTGTACTCATATAAGGCGGTGGCGGACTATGATTACCAGATCCCTTTTGCGACACAGGAGGAAGTGGCAAAGCATGAGGAATGGACAGAGATTTTTGACAGAGAAATCACCTTTGTGGAAGAGGGGATTCCCAACTATGATAATGTGATGATCTGGATGTTTAATGACACCATTGAGCAAAGCACTGTCAATACCAAGTGGCAGCTTTTGTATGCCCTGCCGGAAGGTATGGGAATTAACTGTTGTGAAAAAGATTATGTGGCAGACCATATGGGAGAACTCAAAAGCCGCTATATAGCCCTGCCGGCAGGTGGAGAGACCGACGCCGCATGTAAGGACGCCGGTTACCGGGAATTGGCAAGGGATAAGGATATGGCAGTGTATCAGCTGTACTAATTGTTGTTTGGAAGTTTGAAAGTAAATTATAAATATTTTGAAATGGGGCTTGAAAAAGGGCACGGAATATCGTATATTATTCATATACACTAACTTGCTAGATGATGGAGGACAAAAGTATGAGAAAAGCAGAAGTCTTAAAAAAGGAAATTTTGAAGCAGTATCGTAGTGTGCGCCAATTTGCTTTGGAGATGAATATCCCTTACAGCACGCTGGTAACGGCATTAGAGCGCGGAATTGAAGGCATGGCATATGGCACCGTGATTAGGATGTGCGAGAAATTAAGCTTGAATCCTGTAGATTTCTCTTCTCTGGAAAGAAATACTTCTTTGAGCGAGCAGTTGCTGGAGAACCGCGTAATGCAGTATTATGTAAAGCTGAATCAGACCGGAAGGGATAAGATTCTGGAACTGATGGATGACTTTGTCCAGATTGACAAGTACAAGGCAAAAGGAAAAAAGAGTAAGTAAGTTTTTATAATGTAGGAAATGTAAAAGGGCTGTTTTATAACAGCCCTTTTTAATCATCATCAGCAATATCCGTTAAACATCATGCCGCTATAAGCGCTGGTGGTGTAAGGACTTGCAAAATTGTGTCCGGGATTCTTGTAGGCAACCATGATACGGTCTACATAATCCATGGGGTTTAAAGATACCTGATTGCTCTTGTTCATAAGAGCGTTGGAAAAATCCGTCAGATATCCGAAATCCTTTGAAATATCTTCCGATTGGGAAGCGGTCTCCAAAAATTGACCTTTATCAACCTGCAAAGTACCGTCCTCCTGCAGGGTAAACCCGGTGGACTCCAAAGAACTGTTGTACAAATCGGCAATACCGCTCAGTTCCTTGACTAACTGCCTGCTTCTGGTCTGAGAGTCCAAATAAGAAGAAGCAGCTCTCAGAAAATCATTGTAACCGCCAATCAGATGGGACACATTGTCGGCGAGAGACTCCACATCCGTTTTTAAGCCGATTTCGACGGCTTCGCCTTCCGCGGTAGTTCCGTGGAGCTGTATCTCAAATAATTTGTCTACGGTAACATGATTGGAGGAAGAGGAACGCTCCGCCCCGTTTATTTTAAACACTGCATTGGAAGCATTTCTGCTGATATAATCCAATCCCAAATAATCCACTGTTCCGGAAGTTTTGCTGGTCCGGTCATCACTGATGTTAAACTGGAAAGACTTTCCGGAGGGAAGCCCCGTGGATTCGGAAACCAATCGCAGAGAAGTCTGCCCCTCCGATTCCGCGATGGACGCTTTCAGTCCGATGTCGGAATTGTTGATCAGGCGCATAAGGCGTTCCTGCATTTGCTGATTGGTCTCATCCCCGTTAATGGCAAATTGAAACTCGTAGTTCATATCGTTAATCAGGACATCAAAGGAGTAAAGATCCGCCGGCAGATCAACTTTGGCATTGGGGAGAAAACGCCCCAGATTCTCCTGAGAGGAAGCCAAGGAATCCACCTCTACCAAAAAAGAGGGAGAAACATCATCCGATGTCTGCTTGCCGATATAAGTAGCGGAAACAAGGTCGTCATTGCTGGAAAAAGCGCTTTTTTTGTCTAAAAGCCCGTTTTCCTCCAGACCGTCCAGCTGTGCAATGGTATTGCGTAACGCCCGTGCCCGCTCCTTCAAGGTAATGGCATAAAGCTGAGTATCTTTGCTGGTGGTGGGAAGATACCAAGGCGACTCTCTGTTTATTTTGACAATGGAATTATATACATTGCGAAGCTCGCTCTTTTTGTGAGTGTCATAGCGGGACATGCTCATCGGAGCGTATGCTGTAAGATAATTATTATAAACGGCATTTAAAGCTGCACCCATTGCCACGCCTCCTTTCTTCCGTGAAATATGTGACACCGTGCAAAAACAACTCAAAAGCAGGATTGAAAATCCGTTTCCAATTAAAGAGAGTAACCCACTTTTATAAGATAACAATAACACAGAAATAAAAAGAATGCAAGAAGAATTTTGGAAAAATTGGGAGAAAATTGCACTTTTCGGAAGAAAGAAACAGGCATAGGGATAAAATCTTTGACTTAATGAAATATCTATCTTATAATCATAAATGAAGCAGAATTGATACAGACTGTAGCGGCAATCTGGCGCTTTGATACAGGAGGAAAGCATACACCATGAAGAAAGAGTTGGTAATCGTAATTGACTTTGGCGGTCAATACAATCAGCTGGTGGCAAGACGCATCAGAGAGTGCAATGTGTATTGTGAAATTTATTCTTATAAAACGGATTTGTCCAAAATAAAAGAAATGAACCCCAAGGGAATCATTTTAACAGGAGGTCCCAATAGCTGTTATGAAGAGGGAGCGGCGGCATGCTCCAAAGAATTGTTTGAAATGGGCATTCCGGTGCTGGGACTTTGCTATGGCGCACAGCTTATGATGCATTTGCTGGGCGGGAAAGTGGAGCATGCGCCGGTTAGGGAATATGGTAAGATTGAGGTTCATGTGGACAAAGCTTCTCCTTTGTTTGCCGGAGTATCAAAGGATACCGTCTGCTGGATGAGCCATAACGATTACATATCACAACTGGCGCCGGATTTTAAGACCGTGGCAGTTACGGCGGACTGCCCCATGGCGGCGGCAGAATGTCCGGAACGAAAGCTTTATGCCATTCAGTTTCATCCGGAAGTGCTGCACACTGTGGAAGGCTCCAAAATGCTGGCAAATTATGTAAAAAATGTCTGCGGCTGCAAGGGAGACTGGCGAATGGATTCCTTTGTGGAAGAATCCATTCAGGAGATTCGCGGCAAAGTGGGAAACGGCAAAGTGCTGCTGGCACTATCCGGCGGGGTGGACAGCTCCGTTGCGGCAGGGTTATTATCCCGAGCCATCGGTAAGCAGTTGACCTGCGTGTTTGTAGACCACGGGCTTTTGAGAAAAAACGAAGGCGATGAGGTGGAGGCTGTCTTTGGCGAGGGTGGACAGTTTGATGTGAATTTTATCCGCGTCAACGCGCAGGAGCGTTATTATAATAAACTGGCGGGAGTGACAGAGCCGGAGCAAAAGAGAAAGATCATCGGGGAAGAATTTATCCGCGTATTTGAAGAAGAGGCAAAGAAGATAGGCGCAGTGGACTTTCTGGCGCAGGGAACCATTTATCCCGATGTGGTGGAGAGCGGTCTGGGAGGCGAAAGCGCTGTCATCAAATCTCACCATAATGTGGGTGGTCTGCCTGATTATGTAGACTTTAAGGAAATCATCGAACCCTTGAGAAACCTGTTTAAGGATGAAGTCCGCAAGGCAGGGCTGGAACTGGGCATTCCGGAAAACTTGGTGTACCGCCAGCCTTTCCCCGGACCGGGTCTCGGCATCCGTATTATTGGCGAGGTGACGGCAGAGAAGGTAAAAATTGTGCAGGATGCCGATGCTATTTACCGTGAAGAGATTGCTAATGCAGGACTGGACAGAAGCATAGGCCAATACTTTGCGGCCCTGACCAATATGCGCTCCGTAGGCGTCATGGGCGATGAGAGGACTTACGACTATGCCATTGCGCTTCGCGCAGTGAATACGGTGGACTTCATGACGGCGGAGTCGGCGCAGATTCCCTGGGAGGTGCTGCAGAAAGTGACAAGCAGGATTATTAACGAGGTGGGGCATGTAAACCGGGTGTTGTATGATGTGACCAGTAAGCCGCCGGGGACGATTGAGTTCGAGTAACGGACGAAAGGACTGAAAAATGTGCAAAATAGGCATTTTTCAGTCCTTTTATTTACTTTGTGATGTTAAGGCGATGCTGAAAAATAGAGTTCGTACTTTTCCTACCCGCTTTTCGGGTCGTGTCGGAATGTGTTGAAAATGCCCTGTCATCGTGCTATAATTTCCTCGGGTGTCACCAAGATGGTGGACGGCTGGCCCTCTTCGGAGGGACTGTGACCCTCCGATTACAATGTATCTTCGATACATAGAAACCCGAAAGGGAATCCGCTGGAAAGGAGGGCGACGCTCATGTTGACGATTGAAGGACTTCTCGCAGTGCTCAGTTTCGGACTGACCTGTTTTAGTATCGGATACGCCATCGGGCGTAACGATAATCACAAGACACAGAAGTAGCCGCCCCGGTCCTGAGAAAACTAGGCGGCTATTTCAATAGCTTAATATAACTCGGGCCAGCCGTCTATCGGTGGCACCTTTTTTATCTGACTTAAATATAACATAAAATGTTAGCAATTTCAAGTCTAACCTTCTATGTCTATATTTTTGTAGCAAATGAAGTTGGGAAGTGATATAATTTAACATATTATTTCAGATATGGAGGAAATCTTAATGGATTTTATCAGAACGGATGGAAAAAATAAAGATTTTATAGAAAATTGTAGACTTCTTGATATTGATTTGGATAGGCGTGTAGGAAAAAAGATAAAAAGAGATAAATACAAGAAATACAATCAGTTAGATGAAATACAAGAAGCAATCGTTGTTTATGAAGATAATAAGGCGATTGGCGGTGGTGCAATAAGAAAATATGATGATGAAAATATAGAATTAAAGCGAGTGTTTGTGCGCACTGAATATCAAGGGCAGGGCATAGGAAGCAAACTTGTTGCCCTGCTAATAGAATGGGCTATGGAATTGGGATATAAAAGAATGATTCTCGAAACGGGAGAGCTATTAGCGGAATCTTGTGCGGTATATAAAAAAATGGGCTTTGAAGTAATTCCTAATTATGCTCCATATGTGAATATGCCAGAATCATTGTGTATGGCAAAAGATTTGATAAAGTAGATAAATTTCTACATTGTCGGGAAGATAGGATTACATTTTCCTTAGTGATGATTTGAACATGGTGCTAGCACCATGTAAGCTAATGCAGATAAGGGAAATGTGGCAATATGGCAATTCATAGCATTAAACAGATTGCCATATTTCTATGGAAAAATAAGCGATTATGTGGTAATATATAGGAGCAAAGATAAAAACACAACGCAAGGCAATCTTGCAGAATTGGTAGGTAGTCCAGTCACACTATTATGGTGTAAGTAGCCCTCCCTCCTTAGGGTCGTCCGTTCTTTGTTCATTACAATTATTTTAGGGAGGACTTGTCATGGACAAAGTAGTGGGAAAACTGACAGTATTTTTTGAAGAACCATTTTGGGTGGGAGTGTTTGAACATGTATTGGACGGAAAGCTGTCTGTATGTAAGGTTACATTTGGCGCAGAACCAAAAGACTATGAAACATATGATTTCGTTTTGAAAAATTACTATCGGCTACGGTTTAGTCCGGCTGTGGCAATTGGTGTAAAAGAAGCAGGTCGCAATCCTAAAAGGGTACAGCGTGAAGTAAGAAAGCAGATGCAGAATACCGGGATAGGTACAAAATCGCAACAGACTTTGAAATTACAGCAGGAGCAGTTGAAAATTGAACATAAGGCTGTGAGCCGGAAAAAACGGGAAGCAGAGAAACAGCGGCAATTTGAACTGAAACAGCAGAAAAGAAAAGAGAAATATAGGGGCAGGGAAGAATTGTTCGAGGAGAAGTACTGGAAGAAGAGTTAAATAAGATTATGTAATAAATTGGCTCTATTTTGGCTCTAAAAATTTTGACTGGCATAAATACGAGAGTAATTTTTAAAGAATATGGATAATAAATCCTTTAAAAATCAAAGGGAAATAGTCGGTTCAAGTTATCCGCCGAGGAGTTTGAGTAACGGACGAAAGAATTGAAAAATTATATTACCGGTATAATGACAAAACCTAAAATTGGTGGTATAGTGATTATAAGTTAAGAAGCAAAGCGGACCGGATGAGTTCGGAAAGGAAAAGATCATGACAACAGTTAATTTCGCAACAGCTTTGGCTGTTTATTATCTGCATAGCGAACATTATGAGGCACTGTTCAGTAAAGAAAAAGAACAGAGTCTGGTTAAGATGCGCTCATGCAAGATAAGAAAAAGGCGAAAACTGTGTGATGTCTGAAGATGCAGGTCTTTTAGGAGGCTGCAGATATAAAACATGGATTTCATGTACCGCTTATCTTAAATGAGGTAGGCGGTATTTTTTATGTTCCATTAGCTCAGTTGGGAGAGCACTCGACTTTTAATCGAGGCGTCATGGGTTCAAGTCCCATATGGAGCATTGCCGCCTGATATTGAGTCTGATAACAGGAGGTGAGGATCATGGTGAATTTGCCGGTTATAGATATGGTGAGGACTGGGCAGAACATAGGAAGGCTGCGGAAGCAGGCGGGATTATCTGTAAAGGATCTGCAGGATATTTTCGGTTTTGCCACGCCGCAGGCTATATACAAGTGGCAGCAGGGAGCTGCTTTGCCGACCATAGACAATCTGGTGGTGCTTGCAGCGGTTCTGCAGGTGCGCATGGATGATATTCTGGTGACTGATACGGCAGCGCAGATACAGATCAGCGCATGAAGGGAAGATAGAAAAGTGAAGAAACAATAAAACAGCAGGCTGAAAAATGCCTGCAGCAAGGTCCCCTAGTCTAAAGGTTAGGACACCGGCCTTTCAAGCCGGAAATGCAGGGTTCAAGTCCCGTGGGGATCATCATATGGCTCCTTAGTCTAAAGGTCAGGACATCGGCCTCTCAAGCCGGAGATGACGGGTTCAAGTCCCGCAGGAGCTACTGTGGCCATAGGACAGTGGCAGTCCGGCAGATTGTGGCTCTGCTCACGGGGGTTCGATTCCCCCTGGTCACCCCATGGATGGGTATGCCTAGCGGCGAGGGCAGCGGACTGTAAATCCGTCACACAGAAACACCGCAGGTTCGAGTCCTGCCCCATCCACTTTTTTTAGTTTCTAATATTTTCTTATATTGCTTTGCAACTCTTGAAATTGCCATAAATTCGGTGTATTCTCTTAATATACGGTACTGTCGGTATGGAGTTTAAATGACAGGCGAGAGGGCTTTGCGATTGATGTTGAAACACTTGTCGCATATTCCGTGAAGAGGTGGAAATGAAATCAATAGAAATTTTGAATAAAATAAACGAAAATAAGAAAGAACATATTTTTACCAGCTGACTTGAAATTTTAAATTCCAGTGCAAGGGTAAATTCCACTGTCCTTTAA
>JAMPEY010000022.1 GCA_023664665.1 Lachnoclostridium sp. | reverse complement strand
GGAAATGGCTTTATTTGAATCATATGAAAGACGTATTGATAAAATTAATGCTGTGCTGAACAGCTATGGTATCTCCTCTATCGAAGAAGCAGAGAAGATTACCAAGGATGCGGGTCTGGATGTTTATGATCAGGTTAAGAAGATCCAGCCCATCTGCTTTGAAAATGCCTGCTGGGCTTACACCGTAGGCGCTGCAATCGCAATCAAGAAAAACTGCCGTAAGGCATCCGAAGCTGCCGCAGCAATCGGCGAGGGCTTGCAGGCTTTCTGCATTCCCGGTTCTGTTGCAGATACCCGTAAGGTAGGTCTTGGACACGGCAATCTGGGCAAGATGCTTTTGGAAGAGGATACAGACTGCTTCTGCTTCCTTGCAGGGCATGAGTCCTTTGCAGCAGCAGAGGGCGCAATCGGTATCGCTGAAAAGGCAAACAAGGTACGCCAGAAGCCGCTGCGCGTTATCCTGAATGGTCTTGGAAAGGATGCTGCAAAGATTATTTCCCGCATCAACGGATTTACCTTTGTTGAGACAGAGTATGACCCTTATACCAACACCGTAAAAGAGGTTGAAAAGATTGCATATTCCGACGGACTCCGTTCCAAGGTAAACTGCTATGGCGCAAACAGCGTTCCGGAAGGCGTGGCAATTATGTGGAAGGAGAATGTAGATGTGTCCATCACCGGAAACTCTACCAACCCTACCAGATTCCAGCATCCTGTAGCAGGTACATACAAGAAGGAGAGAAACGAAGCCGGAAAGAAGTATTTTTCCGTAGCTTCCGGCGGCGGCACAGGCCGTACCCTGCATCCCGATAATATGGCTGCGGGTCCTGCATCCTATGGATTTACGGATACCTTAGGCCGTATGCATTCCGATGCACAGTTTGCGGGTTCTTCTTCCGTTCCTGCCCATGTAGAGATGATGGGTCTGATCGGTATGGGCAATAACCCCATGGTAGGCGCTACTGTGGCTGTGGCAGTGCTGATTGAGGAAGCTGCGAAGGCAAACAAGTTCTAAAGAACTTGTTAGAAGTTCTAAAAAGTGTTGATTTTTCGGGGGGTTGGCAAGCGGTCATGTGGCTTGCTGAGCCCTCTTTTTGTGACGGTATGTCACAAATCTGTCACAAGTAGGACACAAAAAAATTGATAAATGAGAAGAGGAAAGTATTTTTATGCGGCTTGCAATCCGCAGATGTTGATAGTATACTGTAAACATAAAAAAGGAGCAGATTATCATAAAATAGGAGAGAATATTTTTTGTCTGCTGCGCAGGCATGATGGGAAGTTTGAGAGCAAAATAGTTAAAAAAATTTAAAATTAAACAATACAGAGGCGTTATATAAATGATAAACAAAGATGCAAGAGCTGAACGGGTGGCAATTTTTGAGGACACGAAAAGGCTTTATACAACAGATAAAAGACTTATAGATTCGGTGAATTTCTCCAAACAAAACCAGCAGATTATTGAAGCGGGAGAGGAAGTTCCCGTGCCAAAAGCTGCCTACGATGAGCCTGCAAAAGTGGTGGTGTCTAAAAGACGAAGTCTTGAAGCGGCCAAGCAATATACAAACTTACAAGTCTGTGTCCTTAACTTTGCTTCTGCCACCAATGCAGGAGGAGGCGTCACGAAAGGTTCCGGCGCACAGGAAGAGGCTATCTGTAGGTGCAGTACCCTGTATCCCTGCATTGCAGATGCCAAAGTGATGGGGGGATTTCATTATAAACACAGAAATGCCCTGCAAGCCGGGCAGATGAACGCTCTGTATAACGATGACTGTATTTATACGCCTAAGGTCATGGTATTCAAAGAGGATACCGAACATCCGAAGCTGCTTCCTGAAAATGAGTGGTATAATGTCGATGTAATATCCTGCGCGGCGCCCAATTTACGGGACAAACCCAGCAATGCCATGAATCCGGATTCCGGCGATACGGCAGTGTCTATCAAACCGGATGAATTATCAAAACTGCACAAGAAGCGTATGGGCAGGATTCTTGATATTGCAGGACTGCATGGTGCCGAGGTGGTGATATTAGGCGCATTTGGCTGCGGAGCGTTCCAAAATCCCCCCAATATAGTGGCAGAGGCTATATATGAGATGATTGAAAATTATCGGAATCATTTTAAAGTGATTGAGTTTGCGGTCTATTGTTCCCCTAAAGATACCGGGAATTATGATGCTTTTAAGAGAGTATTTGCTGCCATGGGTAGCGAATGATAGTTTTTTGTGGTCCAGTGATTATGATGCAAAAATAATGCAAAAGAAGAATATACTGATTTTGTAGGTGATTGCAGCTTTGCAAATGCCTATAAATACATCATAGTACAAGGAGAGAGGACAAAATGGATTTAAATGAACAAAAGAAACAGGAGTGGGAAAAAACACTCCGCGATCTGGAACTGATGGATGAAGGAGATGCGATTGAGGAGCATACGGCAGGCGATTATTGGTGGCTTACCAGCCAGACGAAGGGCAATTTCTTTTTTACAAAGGAAAAGTTTATCTTTGTCAGTGGATTCGGACTGGACAATTTTGCAGTCAAATACACGGATATTAAAGAAATTAAAAAGTGCATGATCAGTATGTTTCTGCCCACGGGAATTGTGGTTACGGCGGACAATCAGGAAAACGGCAAAACGAAAAAATATAAATGCTCCGTGATGAAGAGAAATAATTGGATGGAGTATCTTTCCAAGAAATCGGGAGTACCTTGTTGAGGGAACATTTTATATGTCGGAACAGGAATATTTTAAAAATGCAATGTCTAATTTTACATTTGAAGTGGCAAGTGGCGGAGCAATCCGCCATTTGTCGGATTTGGGGTATACCGTCGGTCAGATTATGAAGCAGCTGACATTTCCCACTCCTTATGAGCGGGTGCAAAAGACCGTATGGGAGCATTTTTTGGATACCGGAGTTGTGCGGCTTAAGGAGCCGGGAAGTCCAAAAGACTGTGGAAGGGAAAAGGTCACTTATGTAAGGGATTATGACAAATACGGGAAGCCCAGTTTCAGGCGTGTGGTTATTTCTTCCAAAGAAGATTTGGCAAAATCCAATACGGCATCAGGGGAAGGAATTTCAGCGGAGGATAGCCTGTCTTGGAAAAATCTGTGTTTTGGAGAAGAAATTGGCGCGGGCAGGAGTCTTTCGGAATTTTTAATAGAAAAATGCAGAGAAAACGGAGAGGAATTTTCTTATGTTTCCTGCGATTTTGGTTTGCGGCTCCACAATGAGGATAGAGCGGAGAAATTTTTACAATCCCTGCAAGTGTTGGAAGAGTCCCACAGAGAGTACATTCTGGGGCTTTTGTGGGAACGAAGGGTATGTTACCACAGGCTGGATAAAAGGATGCGGGAAATTGTGGTTAAGTTGCGGGAGATTGGAGAATACAAGGGAACCTGTTATTTTTTAAAGACGAGGGAGCGTGTGAGCCTGTGACGCTGTGCGTTTCAAAGTTCCCGTTGATTAAAATGCCGCTTGCGCGGCGGAATATATTGCACAAATAAAACCCAAGGCTGTGATTCCGATACATTACGGAAGCGTCGTAGGGGATGCGGCGGACGGTCGGGAGTTTGAAGATAATCTGAAAAGATGCAGCCGGATATTCAGGTGGAGTTGAAGCTGCAATGAGCCGGAATATACCCCGTTCATGTTTTGTATGGCTTCCGGCAATAGGCTTTGAACGAACATATTTCACACTGTGCGCAAACCGAAAGACGGAGAAACGGATATTATTATGAAAAAGAAAATCATTTTTTGTATGTTATTATGTATAATGCTTTGGAGCATGACGGGGTGCCGGAAAACGAATGGCGAAGCGGACAACCCCAAGACGCAGCAAACCGAAAAACAAGAGACAGACAACCTTACAACGCAGGAAACAAAAGCACAAGGAGCAGGGAATTCTACAAAGCAGGAAGGGACCGAAAGTATGCTTGGAAACGACCGAAACGATGCAACACGGTCTGATGCGGACCCTACGGAAGAATATATAAAATATAAAATAGAGGACTACGGAACCGTTGAAGAAAAACGGCAGGAGTATCAGGAGCACGAAACGGAAAGAATCGCGTATTATTACGAAATGGAAAATTTTTTCCTTCATGATACCCTTCAAAATGCGGATGTCATAAACCAAACTTTGCGGGAAATTTATGATGAACATGAGAAGAGTTATCAAGATGGGGCGGAAGAATATCGAAATGGCATGTATGGAGCGGAAACAGAGGAGTTTCCCACGGAATATGATTTGTGGCATCTGTTATCCCTCACCTATATAGGGGATGATTTGGATTTTTACCTCACGGATTCTTTCGTTGTGTTTTTTTATCGTTATCCCGGATTCTGGGATGATGTAGTTTTGCCGAGACCTTAAAAAGATTATGTACGCCGGATTTGTTGATTTGAAAAAGGATAGGTTTGGTAGAAACTCGTGTGAATGACAGTTAATTTTATTGAGAAATATTTAACAGACCTTCAGTTGTGGAAGAGGAGCCTGTCTGGTATATTAGAACCAAACAAGCAGCATACAACAAAAGAGGATGCTTTTTGTTATAAAAAATTTGCAGGCAGCGGCAAGGAGGGTTATAATATGCAGATAGGTGAAATCATTCGAAAAGAACGAAAAGCAAAAAATATGACACAGGAGGAGATGGCGCATCGGCTGGGAGTAACTGCTCCTGCGGTGAACAAATGGGAAAACGGAAATTCCCTGCCGGATATTATGCTACTTGCGCCTATTGCCAGATTACTTGGAACTTCCTTGGATACGCTGTTGTCTTTTCGGGAAGAATTGACCGCGGAAGAAATCAATGGAATGATTTATGAAATGGATGCCATGTTTAAGGAAAAGCCTTACAGTGAGGTATTTTCATGGGCAAAGAAAAAGCTGGAGGAATATCCGGATTGTGAACAGTTACTGTGGCAAATGGCGGTCATTCTGGACGCGCAGCGCATGGTGCAGAAAATTCCGGATTCCGATAAATATGAGGAGTATGTGCATTCCTTATATGTCCGAGCCCTGCAGAGCGGGGATGAGGCCATACGAACCCATGCTGCGGACTCGCTATTTTCTTTTTATATGAGAAAAGAGCAGTATGATAAGGCGGAAGAATATTTAAAATATTTTTCGGAGCAGAATCCCGAGCGCCAAAGAAAACAGGCGCAGATTTATGAGAAAACAGGCCGTGTGCCCGAAGCGTATAGAGCCTATGAAGAACTGCTGTTTTCCTATTATCAGATGGTAAATGCCGCATTATATGGAATCTGTGGGCTGGCATTACAGGAAAAAGACATGGAAAAGGCACATAGCATCGTCGCCAAGCAGGAGGAAATGGCAAGGTGCTTTGAGATGGGAAAATATTATGAGGCTTCCTGTAAGCTGGAGCTTGCCACGATGGAAAAGGATGCTGATGCAGTGATTTCAATTATGCAGGACATGCTTTCCGGGGTGGAGCAGATTGGCAGCTTTTGTGAGGCTTCCTTGTATGAACATATGAAATTTAAAGGAGTCAGGGAAGAGTTCAAATCGGAACTGAAAAAGGATTTGAGTAAATGCTTCCGGGATGAAGAAATCTATGGGTTTTTGAAGGATGATAAAAGAAATCTTTTGAAAGGCAGTCACAATCAATGAAAAATCATAAGAAAATAAATTTAATAATTATCAATATAGCATGTATTTTGGCATTGCTTGTGGTTTTATTGCCATTGCTTATGATTGCTCAATACGATTATCCTTCTGCGGATAACTGGTCTTATGGCGCTGCGGGTTACAAGGCGCTTACAAACGGAGATGGAATTTTTGGGGTTATCGTAAGCGCTGTAGCAACATCCAAAACTTCTTATATGAATTGGGAGGGGAGATTCTCCAATTCATTTCTGGCAAGCCTACAGCCCGGCATATGGGGAGAAAAATGTTATGGCATCGTTGCGTGGCTGATGCTGGGAAGCGTTATTTTTTCGGAAATTTTTTTATGCCGGAGTTTGTTAAAAATGAAATCGACAGAAAAAACAGGCGGATTGTGCATACCGATTGTAGTGCCTGTGTTAATATTGCAGATTCTCTATTGTCCTTCTCCGAAAGAAAGCTTTTATTGGTATACCGGGGCAATAAATTATACTTTCATTTATGGAATTTCCCTTGTTCTGCTTTCGTTATTTATTAATTTGAGTATGGCAGATTATCCTAAATGGAAATATATAACATTATCCGTAATTTCCTGCTTTTTGGCAATCCTTGTGGGAGGGGACAACTTTGGAACCAGCTTATCCTGTACGCTTACTCTGTTTATATTGTCAGCTTTGTTTTTCTTCTTAAATAGAAAGGCATTTAAAAGAACATGGTTTCTTACTGTTGTGATGACCGTTAGTCTGCTTATATGTATTTTTGCGCCGGGCAATAGGAATCGGGTTTCCGGAAATTTCGGGGGGGAGACGAAAGGCGCCGTTTATGCCGTCACAATGTCCTTGCTAAGGTCTTTTACCAATATTTATTCATGGACTAATATAAAAGTAATTTTAATGCTTTTCTTTATACTGCCGTTTGTTTGGATGGCTGTAAAAAAGATAAATTACCCTTTCCGTTTTCCGGGGCTGTTTACCCTGATTACTTTTGGTCTATATGCGTCGCAGGCTGCCGCCACTATGTATGTGGACGGAACTACCGGAGGAGGAAGAATGGCGGCTGTTTTGTTTTATTCCTGCTATATATGGATTGTGGGTAATTTTTGTTATTGGGTCGGCTGGCTTCATAAGAGCCGGAATCGACTGAAAAATAGGTTGAAATCCTTAAAAGGCACATTTGAAAAATATATTTTGCTTTATTGTGCAGCTCTTGGCGTTTTTTTGGTCAGTATTATTTATATAACCGATTTACGGGAAATTACCAGTTATCAGGCGTATCGAAACTGGCGTCAGGGCTGGGCGAAGCAGTATGCGGTGGAATGGGAAGAGCGACTAGAGATTCTTCACGATGATAATAGGAAAGAGGTAGAATTTAAACCCTTATCGGTTCCGGGAGAGTTGCTGATAATGTATACGGACTTACAGGATGAAAATGGTTATATCTGGGTGAATTCTGCATGTGCCGAATATTATGATAAAGAGTACATACATATATCCGATACGGATGATTAATATAAGTCTTTTCATTGCGGCAAAGAAAATGATTTTGCCTCTTGAAAAAATATGCAGGGAATGTTAAGCTATAGAGGTATATTTTAACCACAAGTTTGTGTCTGCGTAGTATCCGCAAACTTGGTATAGGCAAAGAGCTACGCGGAAACGAGGCAAAAGATGGACGAGAACAGTAACAATAATCAGGCCGGTAATCCCTATTATCAGGGGGGAGCCCAGCCGGATGAAAGCCAAACCGGCAGTATTTTAAACAGCAGCGTATTGGACAGTAATATCTCAAACAGCAGCGTATTGGATACTACCATATTAGGCGGCAGTGCACAGGCAGGCAGTCAAGAGCCGGGCGCGGGTCAGGCAGCTCCTGACCAGACAAGTAATTCCTATTACCAGAGCAGTCCACAGGAAAGCAGCCAGCCGAGCATCGACCAGACAAGTAATCCCTATTACCAAAGCAGTCCGCAGGAAAGCAGTCAGGTAAACTTAAGTCAGGCGAGCAATCCTTATTATCAGAGCAGCATACAGGGCAGCGGGCAGCCGGGCAACACTTATTATCAGGGCAGTACATCCAATTATCAGGATAATACAGCCAATCCCTATCAGCCTGCGGTACAGTATAATTCACAACAGTCAAACCAGAGTAGCAATACATTGGCGATTGTCAGCCTTGTATGCGGCATTCTTTCCATTGTTACCTGTTGTTGCTGTGGATTCGGATTCCTTCTTGGTATTGCGGCAATTATCTGCGGCATCCTTGGAGGCAAGAGTGAAAAGAGCGGTCTGGCTATAGCCGGCGTGATTTGCGGCATTATCGGCATATTACTGTCACCTATGGGATTAGGAGTATTGCTCGGCATGCTGGATATGTAGGTGCAATATACCATGAAACAGGAGAAAACTTTAGAAGAACAATTATACCGAATAGGAATTTTTGTGCTGGCGGCAGGAATTATGTTCCTTGTTTTCTATATGGGTTTTGTGGAGCCGCATTTTTCTTATCCCTGCGCCATGTGGTATATTTTAGGGTTATATTGTCCGGGCTGTGGGGGAACCAGAGCGGTACAGGCGCTGTTACAGGGCAGATTTTTACTTTCCCTGTGGTATCATCCTTTTGTATTGTACGCGGCGGTACTCTGTACGGGCTTTATGGGAAGCCATACCTTGGCAAAGTTGAAAATCGGCAGGATAAGAGGCTGGAAATTCCATGATTGGTATCTTTGGGGAGGCTTGGCGGTTATAGGCGTAAATTGGGTTTTCAAAAATATATTACTATATTTCTGGCATATTGCCCTGTGAATATCACAGAGAATCTTACTTTGTGAATATTCTTCCATGAATATGCACAGTGGGGTAAGACAGGGAATAAAAAGTTTTTACGGATAAATGAAACTTAACATATGGAGGATGAAGATTATGGACAAAAAGACCACGGGAATTATTGCTTATGTCACTTTTATAGGAATGATAGTTGCAATTTGTTCGGCTTATAAAGATGATGAGGATATTAAATTCCACATCAACCAGTCAATGACCATCTGGCTCACGGCGATTGTAGGCAGCGCTGCCTGTTTTATCATGGGATTTATTCCTGTTGTGGGCGGAATTATCGGAGGATTGATTTCTGCGGCAGTCGGTATTTTTTGTTTTGTATGTATGATTCTCGGCATTGTTAACGCAAGTAATGAGGAGAAAAAGGAGCTTCCCGTTATTGGGGCGTTTCGGTTGTATAAGTGATTTTTATAAAGCAGAAAAAAGAAACTGTCATGTATTGTTTTCTTATAAAAATCAATACATGACAGCTTTTCATTCACGATAACGCTGTAATTACATTTTAGGAATCGGACGAATCGGATTCTTCAATGATCAAATCCACATTTTCAGGATTCTCGCCGTGGAGCAGAGTGATAATGATTTGAATACGCTTATAAGCTCTGGAATAATTTTCCTTTGCGTAGGCGTATTGGGCGGAAACCTGAGCTTCGTCATAGATATCGTTCGTAGAGGCGTCACGGTAGCTGGATACGGCTTCCGTCATATATGCGCTTGCTTCATCCGCCAGATTTTCCAGATGGTCAAATTCTGTCGGAAAATCCAAAGCCGCGAATTCCTGAAAACGATTATCCAGCTGGTCCAGATAGGAGAGCACTTCGTTTATGGCGTTTTCGGATTCGGGGGCCACATTATTCATAGCGGTGTCAATTTCAGAAATATCGGAACAAAACGAGTCCACATCCATTTGAAACTGCGTAAGTTCTGGGTTACGCCCACAGGCGGTAAGCATGACTGACATAAGAAGCCCTGCGAACCCTGCGGCGGCAAATCGTATTTTGGAATTCAAGCTGTTACCTCCAAACATTTCTGTATATTGCATATTACTAAAAATTTATCATATTTTGTGAAAAAATGCAACTAATTCGTGAAAGCTTATTAAAAACTAAGAAATAAGGCACAAACTAATATACGAAGAAGAGATTTAAAATGACAAAAAAAGAGTTTGAGAAATTTGTAAATCAGCATATAGTTTATCTGGACGGGGCCACGGGCTCCAATCTGGTGAAGGCGGGGATGCCCTCGGGAGTATGTCCCGAAGAGTGGATTTTAAAAAACAGGGATGTTATGCTTTCCCTGCAGAAAGAATATGTGAAAGCGGGAACCAATATTCTGTATGCCCCCACCTTTACGGCAAACCGTGTTAAGCTTGCCGAATATCATTTGGAACATCAGATGAAGTCCATGATAAAGGAGCTGGTGGCTATTTCCAGAGAAGCGGCGGCTTCCGGCACCCGTGGGAAAGTGTATGTTGCAGGAGACCTGACCATGACGGGAGAGCAGTTAAAACCCATGGGCAGGATGGAGCTTGAGGATTTAATCGATATTTATAAAGAGCAGATTCTCTGCATGGAAGAGGCGGGAGTGGATCTTTTAGTGGTGGAAACCATGATGAGCCTCGCGGAAACAAGGGCGGCGTTAATTGCGGCAAAGGAAGTCTGCGACCTGCCGGTTATGGCGTCCTTTACTTTTGAGAAAAGCGGAAGGACTCTGTACGGCACGGATTCGGGGACAGCGGCCATTGTGGCGCAAAGTCTGGGAGCCTGCGCCGTGGGGGCCAACTGCTCCACGGGTCCGGCGCATATGAAGCAGATTATTTCGGACATGGCGTCCGTGTGCAGCATTCCCATTATTGCAAAGCCCAATGCCGGGCTTCCTTTTTTGAACGAGGAGGGCGGCACGGATTATGACATGGATGCGGATACTTTTGCAGAGGAAATGGAAGAGCTGGTGGAAGCCGGAGCCGTTTTGATCGGCGGTTGCTGCGGCACTACGCCGGAATTTATAGAAAAGATTCATGAAAAATTCGGAGAAGAAAGCAGGGGGACTGTGCAAAGAAGACCCGAAGGAACGGGTTATCTTACTTCCGAGCGCATGACGGTGTCTTTCTCACAGGGAGATAAATTTATTATTGTAGGAGAGCGCATCAATCCTACCGGTAAGAAACTTTTACAGGCACAGCTTCGCGAGGGCTCCATGGAGAAGGTGGTTCAGTTTGCGCAGGAACAGGAAGAATGCGGCGCACAGGTATTGGATGTCAATATGGGAATGAGCGGTATTGACGAGAAGGAAATGATGCTAAAAGCTATTGAGGAACTGGGGAGCGCCACGAATCTTCCGCTGTCATTAGATTCCAGCTATGTAGAGGTGCTGGAGGCGGCTCTCCGCCATTACCCCGGAAGGGCGTTGGTCAATTCCGTGTCTTTAGAAACGGAAAAGTTTGAGAAACTGCTTCCCATAGTGGCAAAATACGGTGCAATGTTTATTCTGCTGCCTCTGTCGGACAAGGGGCTGCCTGAAAATATGGAGGAAAAAAGGCAGATTATTGAGAAAATCAGCAGTAGGGCGTTGGAACTGGGAATGCGCAAGGAAGATATTGTGGTGGACGGTCTGGTAACTACGGTGGGAGCCAATAAACAGGCGGGACTGGAGGCATTGGAGACCATTCATTACTGCAGGGAGCAGGGGTTTGCAACTATCTGCGGGCTTTCTAATATTTCCTTTGGCATGCCGGAGAGGAATTTTGTGAATACGGCATTTCTGACCCTTGCCATAAAGGAAGGGCTGACCATGGCAATCGCCAATCCCTCCCAGGAGCTTTTGATGAGCTGTGCTTTGGCGGCGGACCTGCTTCTGGCAAAGGAAGAGGCGGATTTGCGTTATATTGAGTATGCCGGAAGAGTAAAGGAAAAGCGGGAACAAAAAGAAGCGGATTTAGCCCGGCTGAAGGCGGAAAAAAGTCCGGAAACGGATACAGGCGGAACAAATATTGACAGGCAAAGTTTAAGCAGTACAGATGCCGGTATACAAAACAGTCCGGATTCGGATCCCAAAGATTCTTTGAGCAATGCCGTGTTAAAGGGCAACCGCAGCGGAATTGCGGAGCTTACAAGACAGGCGCTGGCGGCGGGAGAAGACCCTTCCGTGCTTTTAAACGAAGCGTTGCTTCCCGCCATCAATACCGTGGGAGAATATTTTGATAAGGGCAAATATTTTCTGCCCCAGTTGATTGCCAGTGCGGAGGCTATGAAAAATGCCATTGAAGTGTTGGAACCGTTACTGCTGAAAGAGACCCACGGAAAAGATATGCCGGTGGTGATCATTGCCACGGTGGAAGGCGACATCCATGACATCGGCAAAAATCTGGTGGCTCTGATGCTTAGAAATTATGGTTTTCAAGTGATTGATCTGGGCAAGGATGTCCCCAAGGAAGAGATTATTGCGGCGGCAAAGGAACATCATGCGCAGATTATTGCCCTTTCGGCTCTGATGACCACTACCATGCAGAGAATGAGGGAAGTGATAGCCCTTGCAAAGGAAGAGCGTCTGGATACCAAAATCATGGTGGGCGGCGCGGTGATCACTCAGGAATATGCCGCGGAAATCGGAGCGGACGGTTATTCCACGGATGCCGCCGACGCCGTAAAATTAGCGCAAAAATTGAGACAGACCGAAAAGTCGTAATTTATACTCATTAACGAAAATATTTTCCACAGCATAAATTGTATAACGAGTAAACGCATGGTAGAAAAATATTGAAATCGGCAGATAATTGCGTTTACGAGTATAATAAGAGGAGGAGTTATTATGAATGGAGCAGATGCCATTATCAGATGTTTGGAGGAGGAAAAGGTAGAGATTGTATTCGGCTATCCCGGCGTTGCAATCTGTCCTTTTTACAATAGTATATTGGAGTCCGATATCAGGACCATCTTAATCAGGACGGAGCAGAATGCCGCCCACGCGGCAAGCGGCATGGCAAGGCTTACCGGAAGGCCCGGTGTGTGCGCGGTGACCTCCGGTCCCGGCGCCACCAATGTGATTACCGGAATTGCCACGGCATTTGCGGACAGCATTCCTTTAGTGGTTATCACGGGACAGGTAAACAGTGAGCTGCTGGGAAGTGATGTGTTTCAGGAGGCGGATATTACCGGAGCGGTGGAATCTTTTGTAAAATACAGTTATCTGGTGAGAAATGTAAACGATATTCCCAGAATTTTCAAGGAGGCATTTCATATTGCCAACACCGGAAGAAAAGGCCCCGTGTTGATTGATGTGCCCATAGATATCCAGAATGCCCAGATCAGTAAGTTTAAATATCCGGAAGAAGTGAATATGCGCACATACAAGCCCACCGTAAAGGGGCATGCGGTGCAGATAAAAAAGGTCATCAAGGAGCTGCAAAAGGCAAAGCGCCCTATTATCTGCGCGGGGGGCGGTGTGCTTCTCAGCGATGCGCAGGATGAACTCAGACTTTTTTCCGAAAAATACCGGATTCCGGTAGTGTCCACCATGATGGGAATAGGGGTTATGCCTACCAGACATCCCATGTATTTCGGAATGGTGGGCAATAACGGAAAACCTTATGCCAACCGTGCCATGAATGAGTCGGACCTGCTGATTATGGTAGGGGCAAGGGTAGCCGACAGGGCGGTGAGCCAGCCGGATTTGATTACCCAGGATAAGGTATTGGTGCATATCGATGTAGACCCGGCGGAAATCGGCAAAAATGCGGGTCCTACCATTCCGTTGGTAGGAGATGCCAAACATATTTTTGAGGATTTTGCAAAGGAAGAACTGGAAGGGGATTATGAGGAATGGATCAAAATCCTGCAGGGATATAAGGAGAGCATGATGCCCAGAAGAAGTCCCAATCCTTCCTATGTGGACCCGGCAGCATTTATTACCCTTTTATCCGAAAAAATGGATGAGGATGCCGTGTATGTGGCGGATGTGGGACAGAATCAGATTTGGTCCTGCGGCTATCATATTGTAAAACAGGGAAAGTTTCTGACTTCCGGAGGCATGGGAACCATGGGATATTCCATTCCGGCGGCTATGGGAGCCAAGCTTGCCGCGCCGGACAGGCAGGTGATTGCGGTATGCGGCGACGGTTCTTTCCAGATGTCCATGATGGAGCTTGCAACTTACAGGCAGCATAATGTGCAGGCAAAGATTATTGTTTTGAAAAATAATTATCTGGGCATGGTAAGGGAATATCAGCATTATACCTATAAGGATCATTATTCGGTTGTAGATTTGTCAGGGAGTCCCGACTTGGAGAAACTTTCCGCTGCATATGATTTTGATTATCTATGCCTGAAAACCATGGAGAACGCGGAGGATATCATCAACAGATTTTTACACTGCGAAAATTCGGTGCTTTTGGAGTGTCTGGTAGACCCCATGGATCTGGTAAAATAAACAGGCGTAAAAATCATGGAAAGGAAATTGTAAATTATGAAAAAGAGAATTTATTCCGTACAGGTGGAAAACCGTTCCGGCGTACTGTGCAAGGTGGCGGGGCTTTTTTCCCGAAGATGTTTTAATATTGACAGTCTTGCGGTGGGGGAGACCGATAATACCACAGTGTCCTGCATGACGATTGTTTCCAGCGGCGACGAGCGTACCATTGAGCAGATTGAGAAACAGCTTAATAAGAAATTGGATGTCATCAAAGTAAAAACTTTTTCGGAACAACAGTGCATTACCAGAGAATTGATGTTAGTAAAAGTAAAGTACAATAAGGGAAACAGACGCGAAATCATGGAAATCTGCGAGGTTATGGGGGCGGATATCGTGGACATGTCCATCCGCCAGATGATGATTCAGGTATGCGATACACCGGAAAAAATCAGGCTGATGCTTAATATGCTCCAATCCATCAGCATTGTGGAAGTGGCGAGAACCGGAACCCTCGCGCTGTCCAAATGCATGGAAGGCGAGGAGTAAAGGAAATTTTGGTCAGGTTTGTTTTTTTAACTTTTGGATGAATGTCAGGAAAAACTGCCGGTAACCGATGACCGCCATGGGAAACATTGCCAGATAATAGGCAAAAATATATCTTGCTTTGGCTTCCCATATCATGCTGAAAAGGAATCCCCCTATAATCATGACGGGAAGGATATGCTGCAGCATATCGGAATCCCTTTTCACCGCAAAAATAAAATACAGAAGCATACCCAGATAGAGAATCATCTGCAGTTTGTCACAGATATCCAGTAACAGCGTAAAATGTTCCTCCAGCCAAAAGAGAAAAGAACCTTCCGAAGGAACGGAGTCTTCCGAATAATTCTGGCTGAAATGATAAGCCTGATATAAAGGTTCGTTCCACTGTGACAACTGTTTCTGTTTAAAGAAATGTATGGCATAGGAGGGTCGGCTTATGAAATATTGCAGCCGGGCTTTGATTTCCTGTTTACAGACGGCGTCCGCAATTTCTCTGTTATATCCGCTTTCCGTGTAGGCGTCCTTACCTCTTGTGCCATAATACCAGCCGAATCTTCCGTCATGTTCTTCCAGTCCCATGGCAATCCATGCGCTGGCGGGGATGCCGGAGGATTTTTCGATGCCGGAGCGCATCTCATACATCTGCTGTATGCCGAAGAAAGCTAAAGAAGGCAGGATAATGGCAAGCAGCGCCGTGACGAGCATTTTCCTGTCTTTTTCTTTGAAGGACCATAAAAGGGCGGTAAGACAGAAAGCGAGCATGAGGATTAAGGAATTTTTTCTTATGAGAAATGCCATGGAAAATGATAGCAGGATTCCCGACAGATAAAATAAGCGGTGTTTCTTTTGATTTTTATAGCGAAGGGCAAAAAACACGGCAAGGAAAGAGAAGAAAGCGCCGGTGATTTCCCCATAGACATAGCTGGTATAAAAAATCATGGGCAGGCATCCTGCCATTAACAGACAGTAACATATGCCGGCAGAAAAATCCTTTGTAATTTCCCGAAGGATGCGGTAGCCGAGAAATGCAATGCCTGCAGCCGACAGGACGGAGATGACTTCAAATGCGAAGTAATTGTTGGGACCGGCTATGGAAAAAGTAAGCTCCAACAGGGCAATCAGTCCCAACTGCTGGGGATATAATTCACAATAATATCCTTTCTCAAGAGCAAGATAAGTTCCCTGCATAAAATTATTCACTTCATGGCAGACATAGAACTGATCCGCCGCAGGGACTCTGTCCGCCGACAAAATCCATTGAAAACCGAAAAACAGGACGCAGAACACCATAAACGAAACCAGACATCGTAAAATGATGTCCTTGGCTTTGCTGGAGAGTTTTTTCCCAAGTGCCGTAAGTCCTGTAAAAATGCCCCCGAATACAAGCATTGTCAACAGATTCCATAAGACGGAATCGGCTCTTTCAACAGGGAATTCCGGTGAGTTGGGAGGCATGTACTGTGTAAACCTAAAGGAATACCAGAAAAGGAACAGAAAAATAAAGCTGCCCGTTACACGGATGATGATATTGCCGATGCAGCATAATCGTTGACATATGAATGATAAACGGTCTGATTTTAAACTTTGCATTTTGCTCCCATCCGCCCATGACTCCGAATCGTTACATTTATTATAGCATCATTTCACAAATAAAGACAAGAAAAATCCATAAGTTTAGACATATGGCAGTTGACAAGCAGGCGTGAAATTGCTATATTAAGAAATGTAGGTTTTCATTTCTATTTGACCGCTCAAGGCGGAATGGAGTTTAAAATGCAGAAAAGAGTATTTCAGTTATTGGTAGACAATACATCCGGCGTGTTGAGCCGTATTTCGGGGCTGTTTTCGAGACGGGGCTATAATATAGAGAGTATTACGGCAGGAGTGACTGCTGACCCCAAGTATTCCAGAATCACCATTGTGACTTCTGGGGACGATGAGGTGCTTGAGCAGATTGAGAAGCAGGTAGGAAAGCTTGTGGATGTGCTAAATGTCAGAGAGTTAAAACCGGAAGAGAGCGTATATAGGGAACTTGTGATGATTAAGGTGAAAGCCACGGCGGATACAAGGCTTAATATTATCGCGGCCGCCAATACTTTCCGTGCCAATATTGTGGATATGTCCGCAGAGAGCCTTATCATTGAACTGACCGGAAATCAGAGTAAGATAGACGCTTTTATCAGTCTCTTTGACGGACAGGAGATATTGGAGCTTGCCAGAACCGGAATCGCAGGATTGGGCAGGGGTACGGAAAATATTACGATGCTGTAGACCGTATTTTACAAATTGTTAGCTCTAGGGCAATACCTATCAGTTATATTTTTATTCAATTACAATTACAATGATAATGGAGGAGAAAAAGATGGCAAAGATTTTTTATCAGGAAGACTGTAATCTGTCCCTGTTAGAGGGAAAGACCATTGCAGTTATCGGCTATGGCAGCCAGGGACATGCACATGCATTGAATGCAAAGGAGTCGGGATGCCATGTGATCATCGGTTTGTACGAAGGCTCTAAGTCCTGGGCAAAGGCCGAGGCACAGGGGTTTGAGGTGTATACCGCGGCAGAGGCGGCAAAGAAAGCAGACATTATCATGATTTTGATTAATGACGAACTGCAGGCCGCTATGTATAAGAAAGATATCGAGCCGAATTTAGAGGCAGGCAATATGCTGATGTTTGCCCATGGATTCAATATTCATTTCGGACAGATCGTACCTCCGGGGGATGTGGATGTGACCATGATTGCACCCAAGGGACCCGGACATACCGTAAGAAGCGAATATCAGGCCGGTAAGGGTGTTCCCTGTCTGGTTGCTGTACATCAGGATGCAACGGGCAAGGCGCAGGATATGGCATTGGCTTATGCGCTTGCTATCGGCGGCGCGAGAGCGGGCGTACTTGAGACCACTTTCCGTACCGAAACGGAGACGGACCTCTTTGGTGAGCAGGCAGTTTTGTGCGGCGGCGTATGCGCGTTGATGCAGGCTGGTTTTGAAACCTTGACTGAGGCAGGATATGACCCCAGAAATGCATATTTTGAGTGCATCCATGAGATGAAGCTGATTGTGGATTTGATTTACCAGAGCGGCTTTGCCGGAATGAGATATTCTATCTCCAATACGGCGGAGTATGGCGATTATATTACAGGCCCCAAGCTTATCACGGATGAGACCAAGCAGACCATGAAGAAGATTCTGAAAGACATTCAGGACGGAACTTTTGCGAAGGATTTCCTCTTGGATATGTCTTCCGCAGGCGGTCAGGCACATTTCCGTGCGCTGAGAAAGCTGGCTTCCGAACATCCTTCCGAGAAGGTCGGCGAGGAGATCCGCAAGCTGTACAGCTGGAACAATGAAAATGACAAGCTGATCAACAACTAAGAGCAGGATGGGGATGCATCAAGCATCCCCTTTTTACATGTATATTTTTTGTATGATGAAAGGATAGGATTATGTCAACATTTGAAGATAAAATGAGACCCCCGAAAGGCATGGAGCCGGAGCATTGGTTCACGGAAGTATATGCAAAGTATCAGGGGCATCCTATACGCACATTGGTAGGTATCTATAAGGGTAACTACCATAAATTCGTGCTGGCGGTTATCTGTTTTTTTATCAAACATGCCTGCGTATGGATTCTGCCCATTGTGGTGGCCAATATTATCAATGACATTACGGCAGGAAATCCCGATACGGTGAGGAATATTGTGGGTTATACCGTGCTGATGGTGGCGCTCATTGCTTTAAATGTTCCCATGAACTATCTGTATACGGATTATAAAAGCCAAGCCACCCGCTATGCGGAAACAGGTCTGCGCAAGGCGATCATCTGTAAGCTGCAGAAGCTTTCCATTGCCTATCACATAGAAACACAGTCCGGACGCCTGCAGTCCAAGGTCATGAGGGATGTGGAGGCGGTGGAGAGCCTTTCCACACAGACTTTTTTAAGTATTTTAAATATTGCGCTGAATATAGGCGTTGCACTGGTGGTCACGGTCAGCAAGAGTCTGGTTGTATTTTTGTTTTTTCTGGTTACCACGCCTATTGCGGCGATTACCATGGTGGGATTTCGCAACATTATGAAAAAGCGTAATTCGGAATTCCGGCGGGAAATGGAGGAAACCTCAGCCAGAGTTATGGAGATGGTGGAACTGATTCCCGTGACAAGGGCTCATGCGCTGGAAGACGAGGAAGTCCGTAAGATGAATGACCAGCTTTTTCTGGTGGCGGAGCGGGGGTATAAGCTGGATTTGATACAGGCGCTCTTTGGTTCCGTGGGATGGGCAATCTTTCAGATTTTCCAGATTGTCTGTCTGGCGTTTACCGGATATCTGGCATTTCAACAAAATATTCAGGTAGGAGACATTGCCCTTTATCAGAATTATTTTTCCACCATTGTGAATCAGGTATCCGCAATCCTTACTCTGGTGCCCATTATTGCCAAAGGGGTGGAATCCGTCAATTCCATCGGAGAAGTGCTGTTGTCCGATGATATAGAGCAAAATGAGGGCAAACGCCCCATAGAAAAGGTGGAAGGGCAGTTTTCCTTTAAAGATGTCCGCTTTACCTATCATGAAGGAGAGAAAAATACCTTAAACGGCTTAAATCTGGAGGTTAGGCAGGGGGAGACCATAGCGTTGGTGGGAGAATCCGGCGCCGGCAAGACCACTATTCTCAATCTGGTTATCGGTTTTTATCTGGCGGACAGCGGAGAACTTTTGCTGGACGGACAGGATCTTAGGGAAATTGACTTAAGGACTTACCGTAAATATCTGGCGGTCGTTCCCCAAAACTCCATTCTGTTTTCGGGAACCATTCGGGAGAATATCACTTATGGCTGTGACAATGTGACGGAGGAGAAGCTTTTAGAGGTTGTGGAAGCGGCAAATTTAAAAGACTTGGTAGATTCCCTGCCCAAAGGTCTGGACACTATGGTGGGAGAGCACGGCGGCAAGCTGTCGGGAGGACAGAGGCAGCGTATTTCCATTGCAAGGGCTCTGATCCGCGACCCTAAAATTATTGTGCTGGATGAAGCAACTTCCGCATTGGACAGCATTTCGGAAAAGCTGATTCAGGAAGCGGTGAACAATCTGACCAGAAACCGTACCACCTTTATTGTGGCGCACCGTCTGTCCACGATACGGGATGCGGATAAGATTGCGGTCATTGCAAAGGGCAAATGTGTGGAATACGGCACTTATGAGGAATTGATGGAGCTGAAAGGAGAGTTTTACCAGCTTAAGAAAATTCAAAGTTAAAAGTATTTGGAAGCAGGCATTTTAACATTCAAAAAACGCCTGCTTCCTTTAACTATCTTAAAGGGAGAAAATGGCTGCTATTTTAACTCTTGGGCAAGGCGGAAGATTTCTTCGAGGATTTCTTTCGTCTTTGCCATGTTTGCCACGGTTTCTTCGGAAGTTCTAAGTCCCTCTGTGGAAGATGCGGCAACCTCTTGGCTGGTGGCGGACAGCTGGGTAATGTTATCGGCAATGATTCCGGTGGACTCTAAAATAACATCGATAACGGCTTCCGTATCTTTAATATTTTGGGCGAGCAGACGAACCTCCTCGTCCACTTTTTCAAATTTTTCCTGTGTATTTTCAATCAGTTCATTTTGCCTGATAACGGATGCGCGGGAATTTTCAATGCTTTCGTTAGCCCTTTGTGCATCTTGGTTTAACACGCCTATAATATTGGTAATATTGTTGGAAGCTTCTTTGGTCTGCTCGGAAAGCTGCCTGATTTCTTCCGCAACCACGGCAAAGCCCTTACCGGCTTCTCCTGCCCGGGCTGCTTCAATGGAAGCGTTTAATGCAAGCAGATTGGTCTGGTTGGAGATACTTAAAATATCACCCACAAAGTTCTGGACTTCTTCTACTTTTTGGGTAAGGCTTTCGATGACTTCAGCCGTAATCTGACTGGAGCTTTCCACATTCCGGGACTGTTCCCGCAATTCCTGTACGGCATTGGTGCCTTCTGTAATATTTTCTTCGGAACGCTGGGAGGTTTCAATCATAATTTTGGTGCTTTGCTCCGCCTTATCCGTATTTACCCGGATTTCCGAGCACATTTCAGCCTGCTTCTGGATGGCTTCCGCGGTACTCTCGGTGCTGGCTGCGATATCGCTCATGGCAAAATTGCTGGTGTCCACGCTGTTTTTCAGATTTTCCAACATAGCCATGGCATTTTCAAAATGATTGATGATTTCTTCGGCAGCGCCTATGATTCTTACATTGTTTTCCTTTTGTTCGGCGGCATTCTGCATGATGACCTCAGTATTTTCCTTGTCAAAACGAATTAACAGTGTAATAATCCGGATGGAGGCATAAGCGCAGAGGCATATGACAAGAAAACCGATGGCTTCGGAACTCAAAGTAGCGCTATCCATGGTTTTATAATAGAGCGCAAAGCGCAAAACGGATCCTAAAATCGAGACGATATTGCCACCGATAATAAGCTTGACATTTAAAAATGCCATGGCGCAGAACAGTACGGCAAAGGCATATGCCCATGTACCGGAAGAAGTGCCCACAAGGCGGATTGTCAGATAGGCTACGGATGCGCTTCCCATCATAATAACGGCGCATTGTTTCGTATCACGCTTCGTTAAAAAGGCAATGATGCATACGACCATGGCAGCAATGGAAACGCCCATCTGCAGATAAGCAGACCAGGTGGCAGCGGCGGTAAACATCCACGCAACCATGGATAATGCGAAATATCCAAGAATAATCATAATTACCGGAAAAACGGCTCCATTTGCTTTTTTATATTGTTTCTTAGTCACTTTGATTCTCCCTTTCCTGATGATTTATTTTGTCATTACTCTGATATTTTGTCTGATTGATTTCAAGGGTTGTAACAGCATATCATTTATCGCCGTAAACTGATCGAACAAGGATAATTGGTGTGAATGATATCAAAGATGAGTAAGTACAACCATGACATTATTATATTAAATCCCTATAGCGGAACTTGTCAATTGGCTTTTTTCTATTTTACCATCATTTTTAAAAGTTGTATTTGAACATTTACCGTTACTGTGATATGATAATGTGTATTGATGAAACTATTATGTTTTGGCTTTGGAGGAAGTACATATGGGAATGACGATGACACAGAAAATTCTTGCGGCGGCTGCGGGACTTGACAAAGTAGAAGCGGGGCAGTTGATCGAGGCGCAGCTGGATTTGGTATTGGGTAACGATATCACCAGCCCGGTGGCAATCAAGGAAATGGAGAAATTTAAGACAGAGGGTGTGTTTGACAGGGATAAGATTGCACTAGTGCCCGACCATTTTGTGCCCAATAAGGATATTAAGTCCGCAGAGCATTGCAAATGCGTGCGGGAATTTGCGAGAAAAAATGAGATTACCAACTATTTTGAAGTGGGAGAGATGGGCATTGAGCATGCACTGCTTCCGGAAAAAGGGCTTACGGTTCCCGGGGATGTGATTATCGGGGCGGATTCCCATACCTGTACTTACGGCGCGCTGGGTGCTTTTTCCACAGGCGTGGGCAGTACGGATATGGCGGCAGGAATGGCTACCGGCAAGGCATGGTTCAAGGTGCCTTCGGCAATCCGTTTCAATATTGTGGGCGAACCATCCGAGTGGGTCAGCGGAAAAGATGTGATTTTACATATTATCGGCATGATCGGTGTGGACGGCGCTCTTTACAAATCCATGGAGTTTGTGGGAGAAGGAATCAAAAACCTGACCATGGATGACCGTTTTACGATTGCCAATATGGCGATTGAAGCGGGGGGGAAGAACGGCATTTTCCCGGTGGACGAGATTGCAAAGGCTTATTTAAAAGAGCATACAAACAGGGCTTATAAAATATATGAAGCGGACGAGGATGCCGTTTATGATGAAGAGCACACCATTGATTTAAGCACTCTGCTTCCCACGGTTGCATTCCCGCATCTGCCGGAAAATACCCATACCATAGAGGAAATCCGCAAGATGGATCCTATCACCATTGATCAGGTTGTCATCGGCTCCTGCACCAATGGGCGTATTGACGATCTGCGCATTGCCGCAAAGGTGCTTTCCGGAAAGAAAGTGGCAAAGGGAATCCGCTGCATCGTGATTCCCGCAACTCAGGCAATTTACATGCAGGCAATGGAAGAGGGATTGTTAAAGACCTTTATTGAGGCGGGGGCTATTGTAAGCACACCCACCTGTGGTCCCTGCCTGGGCGGTTATATGGGCGTCCTTGCGCAGGGGGAGAGATGTGTGTCCACCACCAACCGTAACTTCGTAGGGCGTATGGGGCATATTGATTCGGAGATTTATCTGGCAAGCCCTGCCGTGGCGGCTGCAAGCGCTGTGGCGGGAAGGATTGCTTTATAGATATAGCAAGAACAAAAATTATGGAAAGGATAGGGTGATTATTCCGATGAAAGTTAAGGGAAGCGTTTTTAAATATGGAGACAATGTGGATACGGATGTGATTATTCCCGCAAGATATCTCAATTCTTCCAATCCGGAAGAATTGGCGGCTCACTGCATGGAAGATATCGATAAGGAATTTATAAAGAAGGTGAAAAAGGGCGATATTATTGTGGCGGACAAGAATTTCGGCTGCGGCTCTTCAAGGGAACATGCACCCATTGCCATTAAGGCGGCAGGTGTAAGCTGCGTGATAGCGGAGACTTTTGCCAGAATTTTTTACCGCAATTCCATCAACATCGGGCTTCCCATTATTGAGTGTCCCGAGGCGGCAAAGGGCATTGAGGCAGGGGATGAAGTGGAGATTGATTTTGATTCCGGCATCATCACCGATGTGACAAAGGGAAGCAGCTTTAAAGGTCAGGCATTCCCTGAGTTTATGCAGAAGATTATTGCGGCGGAAGGTCTGATAAACTATATCAATAACAAATAAAAGGCATAAAAATGAGTGAGAGTAAGTCAAAGAAATACGAGATAGATATGTGTAACGGTCCCCTGTTGGGGAAAATACTGATATTTTATGTACCCCTGATGCTTTCAGGGGTATTGCAGCTTTTGTTTAATGCTGCGGATATCGTGGTGGTGGGAAGATATGCCGGAAGTAATTCTCTGGCGGCAGTGGGTTCCACCAGCTCTTTAATCAACCTGTTGGTCAATGTGTTCATCGGCCTTTCCGTGGGAGCCAATGTTCTGGTGGCAAGGTTTTACGGAGCAGGAAAACAAAAGGAACTAACAGACATCGTGCATACGGCGATACTGACATCCCTTGTCAGCGGCTGCATTTTAATTGTGCTGGGCATTGCCCTGTCGGGTCCGGCGCTGAGGCTGATGGATACCCCGGAAGATGTCATAGATCAGGCTGTTCTGTATATGAGGATTTATTTTGTGGGGATGCCTTTTATGATGGCATATAATTTCGGCAGCGCGATTCTGCGTGCGGTAGGAGATACCAGAAGACCCTTATACTACCTGTTAGCGGCAGGGATTATCAATGTCATATTGAATCTGATTTTTGTGATTGGGTTTCAAATCGGCGTGGCGGGGGTAGCCATTGCCACCGTGATTTCCCAGGGAGTGTCTTCCGCGTTGGTGCTGCGGTGCCTGATGCTTTCGGACAGCGTTTATAAGCTGGATTTAAAGCAATTAAGGATTGTGCCGGACAAGTTGGTGAAAATGTTACAGATTGGACTGCCGGCAGGCTTGCAGGGTTCTTTGTTTTCCATTTCCAATGTGCTGATTCAGTCCTCCGTAAATTCCTTCGGTTCCGTTGCCATGGCGGGCAATACCGCTGCGTCTAACATTGAGGGATTTGTCTATACGGCAATGAATGCCTTTCACCAGACGGCAATCAGTTTTACCGGACAGAATTATGGAGCCCATAAAATCAAAAGAATCGGAAAAATTCTGGTTATCTGCCAGATATCGGTTATGATAGTGGGACTGGTGCTGGGAAATGCGGCGTACTTTTTCTCAGGTACTTTATTGCAGCTTTATGCTCCGAATCCGGATGATACGGAAGTAATTACTTATGGTGTTTTGAGGCTTAGTATCATCTGTACCACTTATTGTCTGTGCGGCATGATGGATGTCATGGTGGGAGCGTTAAGGGGCATGGGATATTCCGTTATGCCCATGCTGGTGTCCCTGACGGGCGCCTGCCTGTTCCGTGTGGTATGGATTTATACGATATTCCAAAGCTACAGAACCTTGCGATGCTTGTATATTTCCTATCCCATAAGCTGGGCACTGACTTTTGCCGTACACCTGATTTGTTTTTTGGTGGTGTATTTGAGGATGCGCAGGAAATATCCGGAGAGTGGGACTGTTGAAAAAGAGATGTCATGAATGTGAGGATTTGAACTGTTATGATAGCTTTTGTGAAGGGAATTATAGACGACATCACCATGGATAATGTGGTGATTGATGTGGGAGGAATCGGTTATAATGTAAAAATATCCGCCGATACGGCTGCGAGACTGCCGGGCATCGGGGAGCAGGCAAAACTCTATACCTATACCTGCGTACGGGAGGATGCCTTTTTACTATACGGTTTTCTTTCCCGGAATGACTTGGAAATCTTTAAAAAATGCATTACGGTAAACGGTATCGGACCCAAAGGGGCACTGTCCGTTTTGTCCGTTATGGATGCGGATGCCCTGCGGTTTGCCATCCTGTCGGGGGATGTCAAGGCGATTTCCAAGGCTCCCGGCATCGGCGCCAGAACGGCGGAACGACTGATATTGGAACTTAAGGATAAAATAAAGATAGATGATGACATGATCAGCCGTGAAATAACAATGACGGCAGGAGCCAATGCCCTTGCGGACACGCCCCAGAAACAGGAGGCGGTAGCGGCATTAGTATCTTTGGGCTATGGTCAGGCGGAGAGCTTAAAGGCTGTCAATGCCATTGAAGGTGTGGAGGATATGGATTCAGGAGCAGTGTTAAAGGCAGCGCTTAAGAAAATGTTTTAATGTTAGAAAAAATGAAAACAGAGGTACTCTATGTCGCCCAGAACGATTGAAACCAATATTACAGAGGAAGACAGCAGAATAGAAGGAAGCTTACGCCCCCGGAAATTGGATGACTACATTGGTCAATCCAAAATCAAGGAGAACTTAAGAATTTATATCAAGGCGGCGAAGCAGCGTGGAGATGCCCTTGACCATGTGCTTTTTTACGGTCCGCCGGGACTTGGAAAGACTACCCTTGCAGGCATTATTGCCAATGAGATGGGAGTCCATATTAAGGTTACAAGCGGTCCTGCCATTGAAAAGCCGGGGGATATGGCGGCAATCCTTAATAATCTGGATGAAGGGGATTTATTGTTTGTGGATGAGATCCACAGGCTGAACCGTCAGGTGGAGGAAGTGCTTTATCCTGCCATGGAGGATTACTGTATTGACATTATGATCGGAAAAGGGTCATCCGCCCGCTCCGTGCGTTTGGAGCTGCCTAAATTTACGCTGGTTGGCGCAACTACCAGAGCAGGACTTTTGACGGCGCCGCTGCGTGACCGCTTTGGGATGATTCATCATCTGGAATTTTATACAGTGGAAGAACTGCAACAGATTATTATGAATTCCGCGAAGGTCCTTCAGGTGGAGCTGGAACCGGAAGGAGCCTTGGAGATGGCGAGAAGAAGCAGGGGTACGCCCCGTCTTGCAAACCGCATCTTAAAGAGAGTGCGGGATTTTGCTCAGGTAAAATATGACGGTATTATCACAGAGGAGGTTGCCCATACGGCTCTTGACCTGATGGATGTAGATAAGCTCGGGCTTGACCATATTGACAGAAATCTCCTGATTACCATGATAGATAAATTCAGCGGGGGACCGGTGGGACTTGACACGCTTGCCGCCGCCATCGGAGAAGATGCCGGAACCATTGAGGATGTGTATGAACCCTATCTGATCAAGAACGGATTTATCAACCGTACACCCAGAGGCAGAGTGGTGACAGAGCTGGCATACAGGCATTTGGGAATCCTTGTTTAGCAATCCCATAGGATTTAGCAATCCATAGTATTTAGCAATCCATAGTATTTAGCAATCCACAGTATTTGACAATACCGGATATAAAAAGCTTGCCAGCATTCCCAATCTGCGATATAATAAGTAATATATTTTGGGGATTTGACGGAAATGAGGTGAGACGATGTCTTCCAAAACAGATACAGAGGTTATTATTGGCGGAAAGGTATTTACTTTAAGCGGATATGAGAGCGAAGAATATTTGCAAAAGGTAGCTTCCTACATCAATAATAAGGCAAACGAATTCGGAAAAGTAGACAGTTTTAAGAGGCAGTCTCTTGATACACAGAGCGTATTATTACAACTCAATATTGCTGACGACTATTTTAAGGCAAAAAAGCAGATTTCTCTTTTGGAGGAGGATTTACAGGCAAAGGAGAAAGAATTATATAATCTTAAGCATGAGTTGATTTCTGCGCAGATGAAGCTGGAAGATTCCGAAAAACAGGTGAAAGAACTTCAGGAGAAGGTCAATGATAATTCGCAGAAGGTCAGTGACGGTTCTAAAAAAGTAGTCCGTCTGGAAGCAGAACGGAAAGGAAAATAAAGAGTCTGTCCGCTTTGGACAGCTTTTTGTTTTTGGAGACAGAAGATGGGACAGGAATCATTTGTAGAACTTCTTTCGCCTGCCGGAAGTAAGGAAGCTTTTTATGGAGCGGTTCATGCGGGAGCAGATGCCGTATATTTAGGCGGGGACCGTTTTAGCGCAAGGGCATATGCGGAAAATTTTTCCGCGGCGGAGTTGACGGAGTGCATCCGATATGCTCATTTATGGGGGAGAAAGGTTTACCTCACAGTCAATACCCTGATAAAAGAATCGGAATTTCCGGAGGTTTGTGAGTATGTAAAGCCCTGTTATGAGGCGGGGCTGGACGGGGTGATTGTTCAGGACATCGGTGTGTTTATGTCTCTGCGCAGGCATTTTCCCAATTTAAAACTTCATGCCAGCACCCAGATGACCCTGACAGGGGTATCGGGAGCGGCATTATTAAAGCATATGGGAGCAAGCCGGATTGTGCCGGCAAGAGAGCTCAGTTTAGAAGAAATCCGGGATATTAAGGACAAGACCGGGGTGGAAGTTGAGACATTTATCCATGGGGCAATGTGTTATTGCTATTCGGGCAAGTGCCTGTTCAGCAGTATGCTGGGGGGCAGGAGCGGAAACAGGGGCAGATGCGCCCAACCCTGCAGGCTTCCTTATCGGATAGATACAGGCGGGGAACGGACGGGGGAGTGTTTCCCCTTAAGTCTCAAAGATATGTGTACCATTCGGCATATTCCGCAGCTGATTGAGGCCGGAATCGATTCTTTCAAAATAGAGGGCAGAATGAAAAAACCGGAATATGTTGCCGGTGTCACCGCTATCTATCGTAAGTATATTGATTTGTACTATCGCTGTAGGAAAAACGGACAGGCGGAGTGGAAAATTGACAAAAAGGATTTACGCCTCTTGGAAAATCTTTATATCAGGAGCGGGACACAGGACGGTTACTATTTTAAGCATAACGGCAGGAAAATGGTAACCTTGGACAATCCTGCCTATTGTGCCAATGATGAAGAACGGTTACAGGCAATTTGCAACAGGTATCTGGACAAGAAACCATCCATGCCTATTTTGGTAAGGGGAAGCTTTCTTACGGGAATGCCGGCGCAGCTTACCCTGACTTTGGAAAGGGAGGGTAAGGCTCCCCTGAGTGTCACGGTGGAGGGAACGGAGGTACAAAAAGCCAAAAATCAGCCGATTGCCCCAAATGATATTCAAGGCCGGTTAGGGAAATTGGGCAACAGTATTTTTGAGGCGGACGGCATGGAAGCCACTGTGGATGAGGATGCTTTTTATCCTTTAGGCGCCGTAAATGAGCTTCGCAGAGAGGCGGTAAGACAATTAGAGGATTTACTGATTTTGTCCAACGGTATGCCGGTCAGAAGAAATACGGAGGAACCGGTTAAAGGCGCAGACTCTTTATCTGCAGCAGTACCGCAGACAGAAAACTGCGATACACGGCAACAGGATTTGCGAAACGGTTCCTGTTGTATGCATGGGCATAGCCGTGAAAAGAAGAAAGGTTTTGTTCTCGCTCTCTCCGCTTTGGAACAGTTGGAAGCGGTTGTTCAATTTGCGGACAAGGCTGCCTTGAAACGGGAAAAGCCGTGGATTGGCAGGATTTATATAGACGGGGATATGTTGTTTCACCGGGAGCGGAAGACTTTGGCACTGTGTGGCCGGTTAAAGGAAAATATGCAGGATGAAATAGAATTGGCAATTGCCCTGCCCCATATTCTCAGAAAAAGAGATTCCGCTTATGTGGACAGACTTTCCGCCCTGTTTGTACAAAACAAAAGGATTTTTGACGGTATTTTGGTAAAAAATCCGGATGGCTTGGGGCTTTGGGAGTTATTTCCCGGCCACATTTATGGGGATGCAGGGCTTTATATCTGGAATCGGGAGACGCTTAAGGCATGGACGCCGTTTCTTTCCGGTTTTTGCATGCCCTTGGAATTAACGGGCAAGGAGCAGAGAAGTCTTCTGTGGGAAAACGGGCTTCCCTGTGAAAAAATCATATATGGCAGGATTCCCATGATGATTACGGCTAACTGCGCGGTCAAGACGGCATCCCGCTGTGAGGGGAAACAGCAGGGGACCGCTGATAAAAAGGCTGCTGTAAAACTGATAGACCGCTATCATAAAAGGTTTCCGGTGGAAGTAAACTGTCTTCACTGCATGAATATTATTTATAACAGCGTTCCGCTCTCTTTGCACGGAGAGCTTGCAAACTGGCAGGATAAGGTGTCTTTTCGTCTGGATTTTACCGTGGAGGACCAAAAAGAAACAACCGAGATATTGGACTTTTTTGAAAGGATAAGGCGGGCGGATTTTGCCAAAAATGTAGAAGAACCGCCGTTTGCCGAATATACTGCCGGACACGAAAAGCATGGGACGCAATAGTGTGAGGAGAACAGGATGCAGGAATATGTCATTGAATTATCGAGATACTTCATTGCAATAGCCATGGTTATTTACACGGCTGCTTGTTTTTATGCGCTTTTTTGTGGCGGGGACAAAAAGAATACATGGGTTTACAGATTACAGAATACTTTGATGTTTTTTATTCAGGGTCTGGGATTTGTAGATCTTTTGCTAATCAGTCAGGATATTCAGTATCTGTTCTTTTTTGCGTTTATCCAGATATTTTTGTTTGCTGTCATTATGCTGGTGCCTATGATATATGAAGAAGCCAACAGATTGCTTTTAAACAATATGTGTATGCTTCTGGGAATCGGTCTGTGTATGGTGGCGAGGCTTTCTTTTCAAAAGGCAATCAAGCAGTATGCCATAGCGTTAATATCTTTTGTGCTGTCTCTGTTTATTCCCTATCTGTTAGGCAGGATTCGTTTCTTCAAGAAATTTACATGGCTCTATGCATTGTTGGGAATTACGCTTTTGAGCGTGGTGCTGATTCTGGGAGAGACCAGTCTAGGCTCCAAGCTTTCCTTTTCCGTGGCAGGCATTACCTTTCAGCCTTCGGAATTTGTGAAAATACTGTTTTTGTTCTTTTTGGCGGGCGCCTTGTGGGAGGACACTTCTTTTCTCAGAATCCTTCTGACAGCCGTTGTTGCGGGCGTTCATGTAATTGTTCTGGCGGCATCCAAGGATTTGGGGAGCGCACTGATTTTCTTTGTGGCGTTTGTGATGATAGTATTTATTGCCAGCAGAAATTATCTCTATCTGTTATCGGGAGTTTTGGGAGGCGGAGCCGCCGCTTATGCCGCCTATCTGCTGTTTGACCATGTAAAGACCAGAGTGCTGGCATGGAGGGACCCGTGGAGCTATATTGATGCTCAGGGCTTTCAGATTACCCAGTCCCTTTTTGCCATAGGAAGCGGCAGCTGGTTCGGAATGGGGCTTTTAAAGGGTAATCCCAAGGCAATCCCCCTTGTGGATGCCGACTTTATCTTTTCCTCCATCTGTGAGGAATTTGGAGTAATATTCGGCATCTGCCTGATTTTGATCTGTGTAAACATTTTTTTGGCGATAATGAAGGTGGCAGGATGTATTGGTGACAGGTTTTATCAAATCATAGTTTATGGAATCGGTATCATGTACATCTTCCAGATATTTTTAACCATCGGCGGAGGCATTAAGTTTATTCCCATGACCGGGGTGACGCTGCCCTTCATCAGTTATGGCGGAAGCTCCGTTATGACTACCATGATCATGTTTTTTATTATTCAGGGCATTTATATCAGATTACAGAAAATGGAAGGAAATAAAAAGAAATGACCGGGAAACCGAATCATAAAAGATATCCTAAAAATTATAATGAAATCGTTATCTCCGCCTGTTTTTTTGCGGCAATTTTCTTGGGAATGATAGTTTATCTCGGACATTTTGTGGCTACAAAAGAGCAGGACATGGTAAATAACAGCTATAATTCCAGACAGGCAATCCTGCTTTCCAGAAATTACCGGGGAAGCATTTATTCCCGGGACGGAGAGGTTCTGGCGGAGACGGTTTTGGATGAAGAAGAAAACGAGAAGAGAGTATATCCCTATGAAAATTTGTTTTCCCATGTGGTGGGATATTCGACTCAGGGCAGGATGGGTGTGGAAGCCATGGCAAATTATTATCTCATCAATACCCACACATCCCTGTCAAATAAAGTGGCAAATGACATGGCGGGCAAAAAGAATCCGGGAGACAATGTATATACGACTCTGGATGTGAGGATTCAACAGATTGCATCAGAGCAGCTGAATGTCTTTAAGGGGGCTGTGATTGTTTCGGAGGTGTCCACCGGCAAGATTCTTGCCATGGTGTCCCATCCGGATTTTGACCCCAATGAGATTGACGAAATATGGGATGAATTGATTGAGAGCGATACCAGTTCCGTTTTGTTAAACCGCACCACACAGGGGCTGTATCCTCCGGGTTCTACTTTCAAGATTGTTACGGCGCTTGAATATTATAGGGAAAATAAGGATAGCTATCAGAATTATTCCTTTAACTGTAACGGCTCCTACCACAAGGATGATAACACCATCCACTGTTATCACAATATCAGCCATGGGCGGGTAAATTTGAGAGGTTCCTTTGCCAATTCCTGTAATTCCTCTTTTGCCAACATCGGTATGGGGCTTGACAGGGAGAAATTCCAGAAGACATTGGATGGATTATTGTTTAACGGGGAACTTCCCCTCACCTTAAGCTATTCCAAGAGCTCCTTACATGTGTCGGATGAGCTTTCTGCCGATGAAATGATGCAGACCTCTATCGGACAGGGTAAAACACAGATTACCCCTATTCATATGCATATGATTGCAAGCGCCATTGCCAATAACGGCGTGTTGATGAAGCCCTATGTGATTGACCGTATAGAAAATGATAAGGGCAGTGTGGTGAAAGCCTTTAAACCGGCAAGTTACGGCAGCCTGATGAGTGAAGATGAGGCAGCCTTGTTAAAAGAGCTTATGACGGCGGTAGTGGAAGAGGGCAATGCCCACAGATTAAAGGGGCTTGATTACACTGCGGCGGGTAAAACGGGCTCGGCTGAGTATAATAATATCAAAGGGGAAAGCCATGCGTGGTTTACCGGTTTTGCTCCTGCAGAGGAACCGGAAGTATGCGTTACGGTGATTGTGGAAGGAGGAGGTTCCGGAAGCGATTTTGCGCTTCCTATAGCAAAGAGGCTATTTGACGCATATTTTGCGGAAAAAGGCACCGGTCGGGAGGAATCACAATGATTGAGGCAACAAGCTGTGGCGGAGTGGTGATTTTTCGGGGAAAGATTTTGCTGCTATACAAAAATTATAAGAATAAGTATGAGGGATGGGTTCTGCCTAAGGGAACCGTGGAAGAGGGAGAGGACTTTAAGGACACCGCTCTTAGGGAGGTCATGGAGGAGTCCGGCGCAAAGGCTACCATCATAAAATATATCGGGAAAAGCGAGTATACATTTATGGCTCCGGAAGATATGGTGTCAAAAGAAGTGCACTGGTATCTTATGATGGCGGACAGTTATTACAGTAAGCCGCAAAAAGAAGAATTTTTTGTGGATTCCGGATTTTATAAGTATCATGAAGCATATCATTTGCTGCGGTTTTCCAATGAAAAGCAGATTTTGGAACAGGCGTACGGCGAATATATGGATTTGAAAAAGTCAAATTTATGGGGCAGCCGGAAATACTTTTAAAAGTATTCCGACCGCCCCGCATTTTATCAGACATTTCTGACAATTTGAAGCTTTGATTTCTGCGATAAATCAAGAAACTCGTTTTTGTCATTTTTTAAGATGGGGCGGGAGAGTTTGGAACGGTTGATAATCAATACTTCCCACACCGAATCGTCATTTAACTGTACCGTGGTGCCTATCTGTACATCCGCAATACGCTCCATCAGAGGCATCAGAAGTTCCACATCATACTTGTCCATGTTCTTTTCAAAATCCGCAAGAATCTGCAAAGGCGAGAATGCCGGTCTGTAATTCCTGGGGGACGCCATGGCAACATAGGCGTCGATAATGGCTATGTAGCGTGCGAAAACATCGATTTTGGAACCTGTGATATGGTAGGGGTAACCGCTGCCGTCCAGCCTCTCGTGATGCATGATAATGGCATTTTTCACATGTTCGTTTAAATTAGGGTTATTGCATACCAGAGCATATCCGGTGATGGGATGGCTCTGCACGATTTTGTATTCGTCGTCCGTGAGCTTTCTGGGGCTCCAGAGAATCTCGAAAGGAATTTTCCACTTGCCGATATCATAGTAAAAACCGCAAAGGATTAAAATATTTTTATCTTCCTCACTCATGGACAGCCAATCCGCAAAGGCGCCTGCCAAGAGGGCGGAGTTAAAGCATTGCGTATAGGTGAGTTCATCTTCGTTGGGTTCCAGATTGTAAAGGAAATCCAAAAGTTCGGAGCCGGTAGAAATCTTTTCATAAGCATCATTATAAATTTTCAATAAGACATTATCAAAAATAGCCTGATTGGTGCCCAGAAAACTAAGCATAACGCCTTTGTATTCGTTTAGGCAATTGGTATAGCGCTCTTCAAATGCCTTGAAACTCTGACTGCGCCGGACTCTTTCATTGTGAGTAGTGGCAAAGTCTACATCTTCCTTGACGGTAATGCTCTCAATGGAATAGTTTTTCAGCCGCTCGATCATTTTTTCATCCACCGTGGTGTCTGCGGCATACAGAATATTATCCTGACATACTATGTTCTTGCCGAGCACCATGCCCGGAGCTAATTCGACCTTTGTGATAGTTTTCAAAAAAGTATACCTCCTACTCTCTCTATATTAAAGTATAAAATATTCTAAAAATATGTCAACAGATTTTTTAATAATTTGTTTTTATTTTAAAATAAGTTTTACTTTAAAATAAGTTATGCTATAATGGTTTAGTGGATGGTATTTAAGGGCGGGAGTTCTGCCCGTAACCGGAGGTAGGGAATGATTTTATGGTGAGAAAGTTTACCTATGCACCCGAATTATACCTTGGGGAGAGCATTTCGGAGAAAAAATTGGACAAGATAAAGAAAAAGCTGGAGACCAAGCCTTTGCGCGCCGGCGTCTATCTGTTGACTTTCGCCCGTAACCCTGAAGAACAGTTGGAATTTTTTGATGCAAGACAATTGGCGCTGCCACATTATGAAGGGTTTGTTTTTCATGTGGTGGGAATAGCCTCCGACTGGGATGAGGCGGCCGGATTGGTGGAACGGATTGTACGGGAATGCCTGACGGCAAGGGGAGATTGTTCCCTGAAGGAGTATTTGTCATGTTAGCGGTGATACTGAAAATTTTGTCCATAATCGGTATTGTTCTGTTAAGTCTTATAGGTATTTTGCTGCTTATCTGCCTGCTTGTCCTCTTTGTGCCGGTATCTTACCGCGTGACGGGACATAAGGACAAGGAAGAGACGGAGATTAAGGTACGGATGAGCTGGCTGTTTCGGCTGATAAGGGTTTTCTATGATTATCCCGAACCGGGCTGTGTCAGGGCAAAAGCGCTGTTTTTTACGGTGTATGATTCGCAAAAAGCGGCGTCTTCAAAACAGGAAGAATCCGAGTCCGCGGCGGTTCGGGGAGTCTCTGGGGAAAATCCCCAAGACCGGGAGCAGAAGAGTGGGAAGCTTTCGGAAGCCGGGAATGTCGCGACGGACAGGAAGCCCCGGACAGGCGAGGAAGAACAGCCGGTTGGGCAGGACGCGGAAAAAGAAGGAGAACATTTTGGAAAATTTAAGAAGTTAAAGTACACAATCCAAATATTATGTGATAAAATAAAAGAGATTCGGGAAAATATATCTTATTATAAACGATTGTGGGAGAGGGAAGAGACCCGACAGTTACTCGGGTACGCCCTTATGCGTATAGGAAAGGTATTGAAGAATATCAGACCCCGCAAGTGGAAATGCCGGCTTTTGTATGGAGCGGATTCTCCTGATGTCACGGGATATCTGTATGGCGTTTATGCCATGGTTTGCCCACATCTTGGGAGTTATTCCGTGGATTTGACGCCTGATTTTACACAGGCGGTTTTTGAAGGAGAGCTGGATACCTCGGGACATATCACTGTGTTTCAGGTACTTTGGAACGCCCTCCTGCTATTGTTGGACAAGCGTTTTCGGCTGTTACGGAACCGGTTAAAGCGGCATAAAGCAAAAATGTCGGCAGCAAAAGCTGCATAAATGAAAAATTTTATTGTCCGCAGGAATTAAAAACAGGCACATCAGGTGCAGAATGGAGAGTATTATGGCAGATAAGGAAAATCAGTTTCAGGGAGTGGTTGAATCTTTGCTTCGGGGCATGGATTCCGTACTATCCACGAAGACAGTAGTTGGGGAGGCTACCACGGTGGGCGATATCATTATTCTGCCGCTGGTGGATGTGACCTTTGGCGTTGCCGCCGGAGCAGGCAGCAACAGTCAGAAGAATTCGGCGTCCGGAGCAGGCGGATTGGGCGGGAAAATGACTCCCAGCGCAGTGCTTGTTATCAAGGACGGTTCCACGAAGTTGGTTAATATCAAGAATCAGGATACCGTTACCAAGATTCTGGATATGATTCCCGATCTGGTGGATAAGATTAAGCCCGGTGAAAAGGACAATGAAAAGGAAATAACCGATGCGGAAGTTGTGGATATCGCATTTCCCGATGGGGAAGCGTGAACGGAATGAGGAACGCATTTGATTTCCTGCATATAGTATAATAAGTATGATCTTTGGATGTATCATGAGGAAGATAATTGGCATGATGCTCTTTTTGATCGCAATCGGTATGCTGCTCATGGTTATGATACACAACCGGCTGCTGGGTCTTATAGTGATTGGCTTATTGCTGTTTGTGGGTTACAACTGCTTCTGTGACGGCTGTTAGGAAAGATTTCAGGCAGTGCGGAAATGGGGTAAAAGATGGTCGTATGATTGATTGGGAAGAGATTATCAGGGCAGAAAGCGTGGAAGAGTTAAGGGATGCAAAGCTTTTTCTCTTTCAGGAAAATATGCGGATTCAAAAAGAGCAAAAGAAAATCGAAGAACAGCGGCAGGAGCTGACGGAGTCCCAAGATAAATTTCTGGTGGAAAAGGACCGCTTTCAGGGTGAGATGGAAGAGTTAAACCGTCATATTATCCAAGAGCGGAAGCGTCTTCGGGAGGAAACTCTTTTTTTTGACAAAAAGATGGAAATCTTAAAAGACGGTTTCAGGCATCTGGAGGAGGACAGGAAAAGTCTGGAGCGGGATAAGGATGCTTTTGCCAGAGAGCGCAAACTGCTGACGGAAAACAGGTCAAGCCTTGAGAGCGATGATATCGGCGAGATTTTATTCCGGAGCGCCAATAATTCCATTGGGCTGAGAAAACGGTATAAGGATTTGGTCAAGATATTCCATCCGGACAACCTCTTTGGCGATGCGGAGCTTGCACAGCTCATCAACAAAGAATTCCAGCGGCGCAAGAAGATTGAAAATTAAAATAAATTTTCATTAAAAAATCTCCAGCCACAAATGCGGTTGGAGATTTTAATGCGTCAAAACACAAAAACTTAAGCTCTTTCTACAGCGCCGGAGCGGATGCATCTGGTGCAGACATGCAGCTTTTTGTTGCCGCCATTTACTTTGCACTTTACTCTCTGTACATTAGCCTTCCAGATTGTTTTCGTCTTTCTATTAGAATGGCTTACATTATTACCAAACTGAACGCCTTTTCCGCAAATATCACATTTAGCCATTTTAACACCTCCTTGACATAAAATACTCACAACAGTGTTATATTAACAGAAAAGGAAAAGAAAAGCAAGCAAAAAATATCTTTTTTTATATTTTTTCATTTTTGTGATTTTATTGTTTCCTTTTTTTGGGAAAGCTGTTAAAATATAACATAGGGCGACCTTGTGTCTGCGCGCTGCCTGCCGCAGAGTCGCTTACGGAGGCTTCAGAAAAGCCGGATGATTAAGCAGCGCAGAAACGGAGATTTATATGAAAGGTTCTTCTATGAATACCCATATGGGAAACATTGTCATTGACAATGAAGTAATTGCCCAGTATGCGGGCAGTGTGGCAGTTGAATGTTTTGGCATTGTGGGCATGGCCGGCGTTAATGTGGCGGACGGACTGGTTCGCCTGCTCAAGAAAGACAGCATTACAAGAGGGATTAGCGTATCTCTCAACAAGAATAAACTGATTTTGGATTTTCATGTGATTGTGGCATATGGCGTCAGTATTCTTGCCGTGTCCGACAATCTTATCAGCAATGTGAAATATAAGGTAGAAGAGTTTACCGGAATTGAAATCGAAAAAATCAACATTTTTGTTGAAGGCGTAAGAGTGATTGATTAAGGAGGAGTTTTGACAGTGGGTTTACAACAAATCGATGCTAAGATGTTTGCCAAGATGTTCTTAGCCGGAGCGAAGAATCTCGAAGCAAAAAAAGAATGGATTAATGAACTGAATGTATTCCCGGTTCCCGACGGCGACACAGGCACCAATATGACCATGACAATTATGTCTGCGGCAAAAGAGGTAACGCAGTTGGGAGATGCACCGGATATGCCTGCTTTGTGCAAGGCAATTTCCAGCGGTTCCTTAAGAGGCGCCAGAGGCAATTCAGGGGTTATCCTTTCACAGCTCTTTCGTGGTTTTACCAAACGCATCAAGGAAGAAAATGTGATTACCCTGCCCATTCTTACGGAAGCTTTTGAAAAAGCGGTGGAAACGGCATATAAAGCGGTTATGAAACCCAAGGAAGGCACCATTCTCACGGTTGCAAAGGGCTGTGCGGATAAGGCAAGAACCCTTTTGGAAGACGGCGTGGAGGATATGGAGACTTTTCTGGGCGAAGTCAATGAACATGCAAAATATGTGCTGAGTCAGACACCGGAGATGCTGCCCGTCTTAAAACAGGCAGGGGTAGTGGATTCCGGCGGCCAAGGCCTTGTAGAGGTGCTGGAAGGCGCATTCAATATGTATCTGGGCAAGGAGATTGACCTTTCTCTGGACACTCCTGTGGCAAAGACAGGTGCGGAAAGCGGCGGGGCTCCTTCCAAGAAAGCTCAGGAAACGGAAATCAAATTCGGATATTGTACGGAATTTATTATTCTTTTGAACAGGACTTTCAATATAAAGATGGAAATGGATTTTAAGGCATATCTGGAGTCCATTGGGGATTCTATTGTATGTGTGGCGGATGACGATGTGGTCAAGGTGCATGTACATACCAATGACCCGGGGCTGGCTATCCAGAAGGCATTGAAGTATGGCGCACTTTCCAATATGAAGATTGACAATATGAGGCTGGAGCATCAGGAGAAGCTCTTTAAGCAGGCGCAGAAGGAAGAGGCGAAGGAGCAGATTCAGGCAGCCGAAAAGACGGATGAACCCGCAAAACCCATAGGATTTATTGCCGTTTCCGTCGGAGACGGGGTAAACGAAATCTTTAAGAGCATGGGCGTGGATTATATCATAGAGGGCGGACAGACCATGAACCCCAGTACGGAGGACATTCTGGAAGCCGTAAAAAAGGTCAATGCGGAGACTGTCTTTATCCTGCCCAACAATAAAAATATCATTCTTGCGGCAAATCAGGCGGTAGGGCTTGTGAAAGACAAGACCCTTAAGGTGATTCCCACCAAAACCATTCCTCAGGGGATTACGGCGGTGATTAATTTTGTGCCCGACTTGTCCATAGAAGAGAACGAAGCAAATATGCTGCAGGAGATTACAAATGTAAAGACCGGCGAAGTGACCTATGCCGTGCGGGACACCGTATTTGACGATAAGGAAATCAAAAAAGACGATTATATGGGCATAGGTGATGAAGGCATTCTGGCAGTGGGACAGGATATGACCATTGTGACGGAAGAGATGCTTGCCGCAATGGTGGACGAAGATTCCGAGCTTATCAGCATCTATTACGGTTCGGATGTGGAGGAAGCGGACGCGCAGGCGCTTTGCACACGAATCGGCAGCCGATACCCGGATTGTGATGTGGAATTGCAGTACGGAGGTCAGCCTATTTACTATTATGTGATTTCTGTGGAATAGAGCCGGGACTCAAAAAGGAGATGGCGAAAGCTGTCTCCTTTCTAAAATAAAGAATAATGGTAAACAGTATGAATCACAATACTCCTATTATGGAATTAAAGGGTGTGGGCGATAAGACCCGCAAGCTTTTTGAAAAATTGGATATTGCCACGGTGGGGGATTTACTGTCCCATTATCCCAGAGATTATGAGACTTTTGAGGAGCCCGTGCCCATAAAGGAAGCAAAGGTCGGAGAGGTGTCCGCTGTTTATGTTACGGTGGTATCCGTTCCGAACCAGAAGAAAATACGCAATCTGACCATCTTAAATGTCAATGTGCGGGATGACTCCGGCAGTATGCAGCTTACTTTTTTCAATATGCCGTTTTTGAAAAAAGTGTTAAAAGCGGGAGGTTACTATCTTTTCCGTGGATTAGTGCAGAGCCGCGGCGCCCTGAAAATTATGGAACAGCCCAAGATGTATGCTTATGAGGACTACAGGAAGCAGACTCATGTACTGCAGCCGCGCTATGCCCTGACGAAAGGTCTTACGAATCAGGCGGTACAGAAAGCCGCAAAGCAGGCATTGTCCCTGTATGAGTTTGAAAGAGAGTATTATCCTGAGGAACTGTTAACGGGGCAGAATCTGGTTTCTCATGAGGAAGCTTTATGGGGCATTCATTTTCCGAAAGATAAGGAAGAACTTGCCTCGGCAAGAAGAAGACTGGTTTTTGATGAGTTTTTTTCGTTTTTGTTTTTTCTGCGCAGGAATAAGGATGCGGCGGCAGAGCTGCCCAATGCCTTTCCGATGTTTGAGACGGCGGATACAGTGCGTTTCTTGGAACAGATGCCTTTTTCCCTCACCAATGCGCAGAAGAAGGTCTGGCAGGAACTGAAACAGGATATGGGCGGTCCCGACTGTATGAATCGTCTGATACAGGGAGATGTAGGTTCCGGCAAAACCATTGTCGCCGTGCTGGCGCTCTTAATGTGCGCCGCCAACGGTTATCAGGGAGCGTTGATGGCGCCTACGGAAGTCCTTGCCTTGCAGCATTTTGAGACGATATCGGAATATACAAGGAAGTACCATCTGGCATTCCGTCCCGTGCTTCTGGTGGGATCCATGACTGCCAAGGAAAAAAAGACTGCATACGAGCTGATTGCGCAGGGTGAAGTGAATCTGATTATCGGAACCCATGCCCTGATTCAGGAGAAAGTGCAATACAAGTCATTGGCGTTAGTGGTGACGGACGAACAGCATAGATTCGGAGTGAGGCAGAGAGAGCATCTGGCGGATAAGGGCACAAGAGAGGACGGTGCGGTTTTTCCCCATGTGTTGGTGATGAGCGCTACGCCTATTCCGAGAACTCTGGCAATTATTTTGTATGGGGATCTGCATATTTCCGTTATTGACGAACTGCCCGCAAATCGGCTTCCCATAAAAAACTGTGTGGTAAATACTGCATATCGTCCCAAGGCGTACGCTTTTATCGAAAAAGAAGTGGCGGCGGGGAGACAGGCATATGTGATTTGTCCTCAGGTGGAAGAGGGAGAGCTGGAGGATGTGGAAAATGTAGTGGATTATACAGGGAAACTCCGCTCGGTATTTCCTTCCGGCATTCAAGTCGCCTATCTTCACGGAAAGATGCATCCTTCCGAAAAAAACCGGATTATGCAGGAATTTGCCGACCGTCATATTGATGTGCTGGTATCTACCACCGTAATCGAGGTAGGCATCAATGTTCCCAATGCCACAGTGATGATGGTGGAAAATGCGGAGCGGTTCGGACTTGCCCAATTACACCAGCTCAGAGGCAGGGTAGGACGGGGAGAACACCAGAGCTACTGTATTTTTATCAGTGCAAAAGAACAGGAGAAAACCATGGAACGCCTGCAGATACTGAATCGGTCCAATGACGGTTTTTTCATTGCATCAGAGGATTTGAAGCTGAGAGGACCGGGAGAATTATTCGGCATCAGACAGAGCGGAGAGTTTTCTTTTGAATTGGGGGATATTTATGCCGACGCCGGAATTTTAAAGGCGGCGTCCGAGGCTGTGGATAAGCTTTTTGAGGAAGATTATGAACTGGAAAAAGAAGAACATCTGACTCTGAAAAAGCATTTTCTGGAAGAGAAGATTGGCAATTGTGTTGACTTTCGCACGATTTAAAAGTAAAATGAATATGGCTCTGAATAGTTCATTATAGATTGCAGAAAGGCATGGAAAACCATTATGGCAAAAGTAGCGATTATTACGGACAGTAACAGCGGTATTACACAGGCGCAGGCAAAGGAACTCGGAATTTTTGTCCTGCCGATGCCTTTTATGATAGGGACGGAGACTTATTTTGAAGATATCAATCTGTCTCAGGATGAATTTTATGAAAAATTGAAATCCGGTGCGGATATCAGTACCAGCCAGCCTTCTCCCGAATCTGTCATGCAGCTTTGGGATAAGGTTTTGCAGGAGTATGATGAGATTGTGCATATTCCCATGAGCAGCGGCTTGTCCGGTTCCTGCCAGAGCGCTATGATGTTAGCTCAGGAATATGATGATAAGGTTCAAGTGGTAAACAATCAGCGGATTTCCGTTACCCAGCGAAGGTCCTGCATAGATGCCGGACTGCTTGCCGCAAGCGGTATGAGCGCAAAGGAAATCAAGGAATTTCTGGAAAAAGATAAATTCAACAGCAGTATTTACATTATGCTGGACACCCTATATTATCTGAAAAAGGGAGGACGCATTACTCCCGCTGCAGCTGCAATCGGCACCATGCTGCGCTTAAAGCCCGTGCTGCAGATTCAGGGCGAGAAGCTGGATGCCTTTGCAAAAGCGCGCACGACCAATCAAGGCAAAAGCATTATGTTAAACGCCATAAAAAGCGATATTACCAACCGTTTCGGCGGTTTTACCGAAGAAAAAGGCGTTACCCTGCAGATTGCTTATACCTATGACAAAGAGAATGCCATGGCATTTAAGGCGGAAGTGGAAGAATATTTTCCGGGGTATGAGGTTGAATATGTGGATGCCCTGTCTTTAAGCGTTGCCTGCCATATCGGCCCCGGCGCTCTTGCCATTGCCTGTTGCAAAAAGATTACCGTATGACAATCACAGTTCAATAAGATTTAAAGGAGCATCATTTCAAATGGCAGCAATAGAAAACTATGGAGCTTCCAGCATTACTGTACTGGAAGGGTTAGAAGCGGTCAGAAAACGCCCCGGAATGTACATCGGCAGTGTGTCCACCAAGGGTTTGAATCACTTGATATATGAAATCGTGGATAATTCCGTGGACGAGCATCTGGCGGGCGCCTGTGATACCATAAAAGTGACTTTGGAGGCGGACGGTTCTGCGACGGTGGAGGATAACGGAAGAGGCATTCCCGTGGGCATGCACAAAAAAGGCGTCAGTGCGGAAAGGCTGGTCTTTACCACCCTGCATGCGGGCGGCAAATTCGATAATACGGCTTATAAGACCAGCGGTGGTCTGCATGGCGTGGGCTCCTCCGTGGTAAATGCGCTTTCCTCAAGGTTGACCGTAAGGGTCAAAAGCGGCGGTTTTATCTATGAGGATAAATATGAGAGGGGTATTCCCGTGCTGGATTTAGAGGACGGGCTGCTTCCTGTGGTGGGCAAAACAAGAGAAACCGGAACCATTATCAATTTTCTGCCGGACGATACGATTTTTGACAGAACCCGCTTTAAGGAGGATGAGGTCAAGAGCCGTCTTCATGAAACCGCTTATTTAAATCCTAATCTGACCATTATTTTTACGGATTTACGCAAAGAAGAGAAAGAAGTCGTTACTTTCCGTGAGCCGGAGGGAATCATCGGTTTTATCAAGGATATGAACAAGTCAAAAGAGACCATCCATGATGTGATTTACTATGCGGGGGAAAGCGAAGGAATCGCAGTCGAGGTGGCGTTTCAGTATGTGAATGAATTCCATGAGAATGTATTGGGATTTTGCAACAATATCTATAATTCCGAGGGCGGCGCCCATTTAACGGGATTTAAGACACAGTTTACCAATGTGATCAACAACTATGCCAGAGAGTTAAATATTTTAAAGGAAAAGGATCAGAACTTTACCGGCGCGGATGTCAGAAACGGCATGACGGCGGTTATTTCCATTAAACATCCCGATCCCAGATTTGAGGGACAGACCAAGACCAAGCTGGACAACCAGGATGCCGCAAAGGCGGTGGCAAAGATTACGGGAGATGAGATTGTCCGATTTTTTGACCGCAATTTAGAAACCTTAAAAAATGTGATCAGCTGTGCGGAGAAAGCTGCCAAAATCCGTAAAACGGAAGAAAAAGCCAAGACCAATATGCTGACAAAGCAGAAATTTTCTTTTGATTCCAACGGAAAGCTGGCAAATTGCGAGTCCAAGGAGCCTTCAAAATGTGAGATTTTCATTGTGGAGGGAGATTCTGCGGGAGGCAGCGCCAAAATGGCGAGAAACCGCATGTATCAGGCAATCCTTCCCATCCGGGGGAAAATCTTAAATGTAGAGAAAGCCAGTATTGACAAGGTTTTGGCAAATGCGGAGATCAAGACCATGATAAATGCCTTTGGATGTGGTTTTTCCGAAGGATACGGCAATGATTTCGATATCAGTAAATTAAGATATGACAAAATTATCATTATGTCCGATGCGGATGTGGACGGAGCCCATATTTCCACGCTTTTGCTCACATTGTTTTATCGTTTTATGCCGGATTTGATTTTTGAGGGGCATGTGTATATTGCCATGCCGCCCTTATACAAGGCGATTCCTTCCAAGGGCAAGGAGCAGTATTTGTATGACGACAAGGCGTTGGAAAACTATCGGAAAACCCATAAAGGTCCCTTTACCCTTCAAAGATATAAGGGGCTTGGCGAAATGGATGCCGAACAGTTGTGGGAAACTACCCTTGATCCGGAAAGGCGGCTGATGAAGCTGGTGGAGATTGAAGATGCCCGTATGGCATCCGAGATGACAGAAATGCTTATGGGAACCGATGTGCCTCCGCGCAGGGCATTTATTTACGAACATGCTACGGACGCGGAGCTGGATATTTAGCGTAAAGGGATTTTCTTATTAGGATTTTTAACGAGGGACGGTCAGATGGAAGACAGTAGAATCATAAAAACAGAATATTCTCAGGAGATGCAGAAATCTTTTATTGATTATGCCATGAGTGTGATTATAGCAAGAGCGCTTCCGGATGCGAGGGACGGCTTAAAACCTGTTCAGAGGCGTACTCTCTATGATATGCATGAGCTTGGCATCCGCTATGACAGACCGTACCGTAAAAGCGCCCGTATCGTGGGGGATACCATGGGTAAATATCATCCCCATGGAGACAGTTCCATTTATGAGGCGTTGGTGGTAATGGCACAGGATTTCAAAAAAGGGCTGCCGCTCATAGACGGACACGGAAACTTTGGCAATATCGAAGGCGACGGCGCCGCCGCCATGCGTTATACGGAAGCAAGACTTGAGAAGATTACGCAGGAAGCGTTTCTGGCGGATTTGGACAAGGATGTAGTGGATTTTGTGCCTAATTTTGACGAGACGGAAAAAGAACCCGCCGTGCTTCCGGTAAAGATTCCCAATCTTTTGGTGAACGGCTCCGAGGGAATTGCCGTGGGAATGGCGACCAGCATTCCGCCCCACAATCTCGGCGAAGTGATTGACGCCATGAAGGCTTATATGCTGGATGAAAATATCACGAACAAAGAACTGATGCGCTATGTGAAGGGTCCCGATTTTCCGACGGGGGGCATTGTCATCAACAAGGATGAGCTGCCTGAGATCTATGAGACCGGCACGGGCAAAATCAAGGTTCGCGGAAAGGTGGAGTTCGAGAAGGCAAAAGGCGGCAAAACCAATGTGGTCATCACGGAGATTCCCTATCCGATGATTGGTGCAAATATCGGCAAATTTTTGTCCGATGTAGCGGCGCTTTCCGAGACGAAAAAGACACAGGATATCGTAGATATCTCCAATCAGTCCTCCAAGGAAGGCATTAGAATAGTCATTGAATTAAGGCGGGATGCGGATCCCGAAAATTTTGTGAATATGCTGTATAAGAAAACCCGTTTAGAAGATACCTTCGGCGTTAACATGCTTGCCATTTATAACGGCAGGCCGGAGATTATGGGGCTGAAACAGGTTATCAAGGCAAATGTGGATTTTCAGTACCAGACAGCCACCAGAAAATATAACAATCTTCTGGAAAAAGAGCTGGAAAAAAAGGAAATACAGGAGGGACTTATCAAGGCATGCAATGTCATTGACCTGATTATAGAGATTCTCAGGGGTTCCAAAGACCGCAATATGGCAAAGGCATGTCTGGTGGAGGGAAATACGGAAGGCATCCGCTTCAAATCCAAAGAATCCGGCATTATGGCGGCACAACTTCGTTTTACGGACAAGCAGGCAAACGCCATATTGGAGATGCGTCTGTATAAGTTGATCGGTCTGGAATTGGAAGCCTTAATCAAGGAACACGAAGAAACCGTGGCAAATATTTACCGCTATGAGGATATTTTGGAGCGCAGGGATTCCATGGCGCAGGTCATTATCAATGAGCTGGACGGGTTCAAAAAAGAGTACGGCAAAAAGCGGAAAACGGTTATAGAAAATGCGGAAGAAGCAGTTTATAAGGAAAAAGAGCCGGAGGAAATGGATATTGTATTTTTGATGGACCGCTTCGGCTATGCCAAAACCATAGATCAGACCACATATGAGCGCAATAAAGAGGCTGCGGATGCGGAAAACAAATATGTGCTGACCTGTAAAAACACGGGGAAAATCTGTCTTTTTACCAATACCGGACAGATGCATACCATCAAGGCGTTGGATCTGCCTTTCGGAAAATTCAGGGATAAAGGCATCCCTGTAGACAATATCAGCAATTACAATTCAGAAAAAGAAGAAATCGTATATATTGCCAGCCAGAAAGAGCTGAATCTCTGCCGGATTGTCTTTGTCACGGCAAGATCCATGACAAAGATTGTGAGCGGGGGAGAGTTTGATGTGGCAAAAAGAACCGTGGCAGCCACCAAACTCTTAGAGGGTGACAGTGTGGTAAGCATAGCGCCCCTCCATGAACAGCAGAATATTGTGATGCAGTCAAAAGAGGGGTATTTCCTGCGCTTCTCCATTGAAGAAATCTCGGAAATGAAAAAGACAGCCGTGGGCGTGAGAGGCATGAAGCTGGGAGAAAAAGACTCCCTTGAAGCGGTGTATTACACTTCAAATACCGACATGACTGTCATAGAATATAAGAGCAGGAATCTGATGTTAAACAGCATCAAACTGGCAAAGCGTGACGGAAAGGGAACGAAAATCAAGGCTTAGCGTGAAGAGATTTTCTAAGGCATTGCGATGCCTAAGAAAATCTAAAGCTTCATGCCGAAAAACGCCAAAGGAAGCATTTTTCATAAATCACAATTAAGGATGTTGCATTAGAAAATAGGTGAAGAGGTATTTGCATGAGAGTAATCGCAGGGACGGCAAGGAGACTTAATTTAAAGACTCCCGAGGGCATGGACACAAGGCCTACCACGGACCGAATCAAAGAAACTTTATTTAACATGATACAAAATGAAGTCCCCGGGGGCGTTTTTGTGGATCTTTTCAGCGGAAGCGGCGCAATCGGGATTGAAGCGTTAAGCAGGGGAGCGGCAAAGGCATATTTTATCGAGAATGCACCACGAGCAGTCTCCTGTATAGAGCAGAATCTGGCATTTACGAAATTGGCAGACCGTGCTGTCGTGTTAAAACAGGATGCCTGTGCAGGACTTTCTTGGATAAAAGAGGAGCGGGCCGACATTATTTTTATGGATCCGCCGTATAAGGAAGGTCATGAAGAACGGGTTCTTTCAAGGCTTCGGGATATGGAATATGTGACTTTGGATACCCTGATCATTGTGGAGGCTTCTTTGAAAACAGATTTTTTGTATCTGGAAGATTTAGGATTTGCCGCAGTGAAAGAAAAGAAATATAAGACCAACAAACATGTATATATCAAAAAAATGCCATGAAACGGTGACGCCAACCAAAAGGCGGCGGAATGGAGGTTTGTGTGAAGAGAGCAGTTTATCCCGGAAGTTTTGACCCTATGACCTTTGGACATCTGGATATCATCACCAGAGCATCGGAAATTTTTGATGTATTGATAGTGAGCGTATTGGATAATAACCAAAAGACGCCGTTGTTTTCTGTGGCGGAACGTGTTAAGATATTGGAAGAGGCCACAAAACATCTTCCCAATGTGAAGGTTGACAGTTTCAACGGGCTTTTGGTCAATTATGCCGCCAAGAATAATCTGCATGTGGCGGTAAGAGGGCTCAGGGCTATTACGGATTTTGAATATGAATTACAGATGGCTCAGGCGAACCGCAAGCTCTCCGACGGAAAACTGGACACGGTGTTTCTCACCACCAGTTTGGAGTATGCCTATTTAAGTTCTTCCAGCGTAAAGGAAATTGCCGGTTTTGACGGGGATGTCAGTCATGCGGTGCCGGAGTTTGTGGCAAAATTAATGTATGACAAGTTTCACAAATGATTTGCATAATATCGCATTACAGTATATAATAGTGCTGTAGCGGTTATTTTTTAGGGGGAAATATACAGAAAGGCATGGTCTTGATATGAGCAGCAGAATCGAGCAGTTAATTGACGAAATAGAAGCATACATAGACAGTTGTAAACCCAAATTTATGTCCGATACCAAGATTGTCGTTGACAGGGAGGAAATGGATGAGCTTCTTCGTGAGCTGCGCATGAAAACGCCTGACGAAATCAAACGCTATCAGAAAATCATCAGCAACAAGGAAGCTATTTTGGCGGACGCCAGAAAAAAGGCGGATGCTTTGATTGCGGCCGCAACGGAACAGACGCAGGCCTTAGTCAGCGAGCATGAAATTATGCAGCAGGCTTATGCGAGGGCTGACGAGGTGGTGAAGATGGCTCAGGAGCAGGCGCAGAATATTGTGGACAGCGCTATTATGGAAGCCAATTCCGTCCGTACCGCATCAGCGCAGTATATGGATGATATGATGAATTATCTGGATAATCTGATTTCATCCTCCACCCAGAAAGCGGCGTCCAATTACGAGGAACTGCTGAATTCACTGAATTATTATGGAAATATTATCAAGAACGATCGAAAGCAACTGCATCCGGAAGAGTATGACATGGAGGTCTCTGCTCTGGGGGATTTGGATGAAGCTGGTGATATTGAAATCATAGATTGACAGGATTAGGATGAGCCGGTTTTCTTGGGAAAACTGGCTTTTTTAATCATTAGGAAATTGCGACAGTGTAAAACATTTAGGGAGAATGCGGAGCATTCTCTGAATCGTCGCTGCTGAGCGACGATTTTTTGATGGAGGTTGGAATGACAAAAAATATAATGTATATAAAATATGCGTTGTGCCTTCTGCTTTTTTGGGTAATTCTGCTTACTTACGGCTTAACGGTCAGGGCAGATGCAAGAGTGCAGGAGACCGATGACCCTATTGTAATCGTTATCGATCCCGGTCATGGCGGCAAAAACTTTGGAACCACGCAGAACGGTTTTGAAGAAAAATCCATAACGCTGGTGACCGCAAAGGCAATGTATGAGGAGCTGAAGAAATATGACAATGTGGAAGTCTATCTGACGAGAACGGAAGATGTGGGCATGGACTTGGATAAGCGGGCGCAGTTTGCCAAAAGTGTCAATGCGGATTTTTTGTTCAGCATTCATTATAACGCATCGGAGACACATGAATCTTTCGGTTCGGAAGTATGGGTTTCCTGCAAGCAGCCCTATCATTCCTACGGCTATCAGTTCGGTTATGTGCAGATGCTTGCCATGCAGGAAAAAGGATTGTTTTTGCGGGGCATTAAGACCCGTGTGGGTGAAAAGAATCTGGATTACTACGGTATTATCAGGGAATCTGTTGCCCTTGATATTCCCGCGGTCATCATTGAGCATTGCCATGTGGATGAATCAAGGGATACGCCCTTTTGCGACACCAAAGAGAAACAGGAAGAGTTCGGAAGAGCGGACGCTCTGTCCGTTGCCAAGTATTTTGGCTTAAAAAGTACCCTGCTGGGCGTAGATTACAGTGATTACAGCAATGAAGAACTGCCTTCGGTGCCAAGTAAAGGAAGAATCGAACAGACGATTATGGACAGCAGTCCTCCGGATGTGTGCGAAATTACTCTGATAAGTGCGGACCTCGAGACGGGAGAGGCAGCTTTTGAGGTATCTGCGGCAGATTATGGCGGTATGCTTTTGTATTATGATTACAGTATTGACGGCGGTAAGAACTATTGTCCCAGAGAGCCTTGGCCGGGCAGCAATATTTTTGATGATACCTACACGGATACCTTTTCCCTGACTTTGCAGTTTCCTACCGATACAAAGCCCAAGGTGATTTTCAGGGCGTACAACAAAACGGATATGCTCAAACAAAGCAACGCCGTCACGGTTACGGAGACAGTGCTTCCCCCAAAAACGATAGAAGAACCGCCGGAAGAGCCATCGGAAGCAAGTCAGCCGCTCCTTTCCGTGGAAAGTACAGAACCTACAGAAACATCGGAAAATAGCGAAAGCACGGCGGCATCCCAAAGTGTTCCGGCATTTGCGCCGGATAATGCGTCAAATACACAAAATGAGACAAAAGAGACACAGGTTGGGCTTTTCGGATTTTTGAAAATCTGTCTTGTAATAGTGATTATTTTGTTTGCCATTGTCCTGTTTTCACAGATTCTGGCGGACTATATGCACAAACAGAGAGTGCGCAGGCGAAAGATGGAAAATTCCCGCAGCACTCCGACAAAAACCCTTTCAAAAGATGTCCGGTATGATGATTTTGATTATGACTATGACGGTGATTATGACAGATAGGACAGGGACAGGAGGATTCGTCCTGCCCTAAGACAAAAAGGAAGCAGGAAACATAAGCCGCCATAGCAGATAATAGATGCCGGTGAGCAGTGTGAGAAATAATTTGTGAAAAGTATAATCCGCAACGGATAAACGGGTCTTTTTGATACAACTGTATGTCTGCGCAATACAGGAAAATCCTCCGAAGGGAAGCATCAAAAGGCTATATAACGGGAAATTTTTTCCAAGCAGGCGGAGTCCCCCGCTGATTTCCAAAAGGGGAGCAAGCAGAAAAGCATTTTTGTGTAAAAGAATGTGGGGCAGGATATTCAGCAGATTAAACAAAATCATGTAACCGCCCAAGGACAGGATACTTTGGACGCCGGATTGGATGGAATCGTCCACCGCCGCCATCAGATTATATTGTGGGACACGGTATTGTGCGGAATGATAAGCAGTATTATGATACCCCAGGCGTTTCCTAAAAAGTGTATACCGCAGCACCCACCCATAGATAAGAGGCAGACCATACATACCAAAGAGATAAGGAAATACAAGTTTTCTCTCCAAGAGCGGAAGTACAAAGCTGACAAAATAAATAGGCCCGATATTATTACAGAAAGCCAGCAGGAATTTTGCTTCCTCTTCGGTAATCATCTCTCTTTCATACAGGTCTGCCACTGTTTTCGCACCCATGGGAAAACCGCATAAAAATCCCATAATCATGGCATAGCAGACATTTTTGGAGACATGATAAACAGGCTTTATGACGGGATAAAGCACGGCAGAAAATTTTTCCGTAAGCCCCATCCGGATCATGATGCCGGAGAGAATCATAAAAGGCAGAAGCGTTGGTATCATGGCGTTGTACCAAAGCAAAAGTCCGAGGCAGGCATATTGAAGACTTAGGCGTGACCGGGTGAGCATACACAGGGTTAATACCAGAAATACTACGGTATATATTATGGCGGGGAGTTTTGATTTGACTTTCATCTACAGGAAAGCCCTCTTTTCCGAAGCGTATTCTCTTAAATATATGAGACAGCTTCGGCAAATAGTAATGGCGGGCAGAAAAATACAAAAACGGAGAAATTATGCGGCTGGACAAGTTTTTGAGTCAATTGAATATGGGCACGAGAAGTCAGGTCAGAGGTGCCGTCAGACAGGGTAATGTCAAGGTAAACGGCGTTGTGATAAAAACTCCGGATTTTAAGGTGTCGGAGGGGACCGACCAAATCGCGTATAAGGATGTGCCGTTAGTTTATCAAAAATTTGTCTATTATATGTTAAACAAACCTCAGGGTGTGGTTTCCGCGACGAAAGACAACACGGCGGATACGGTGCTTGACCTGATAACAAGCAAGACAGAAAAATCTTCCTTGTCCTCCGGGCAAGATTCGGCACCCTCTGATGAGGATTTGTTTTCTGCCAAGGAAAAGTTATTCTTAGGCGGGAAAGACTTGTTTCCGGTGGGCAGGCTTGACAAAGACACGGAAGGTATTCTGATTATCACCAACGACGGAGAGCTGGCGCACAGGCTGCTTTCCCCTAAAAAACATGTGGACAAGACTTATCTGGTGGGAATAAGGGTTCCCTTAAGTCCTAAAGATATACAGGCTTTGGAAAACGGCGTGGATATTGGGGATGACAAGCCCACAAAGGAGGCAAAGGTAAAAGTGCTTTCTGATACCGAGATAACCTTAACCATTCATGAGGGCAGGTTCCATCAGGTAAAGCGGATGCTTCATGCCGTGGGAAACGAAGTGGTTTCCTTAAAGCGCATTCAGTTTGGAAAGCTTAAGTTAGACGAAGCGCTTATGCCCGGCGAAAGCAGGCTTCTTACGAAGGAGGAGGTGGATGCATTACATGAATCCTGAAAAAAATAGGATGCTGCAGGGCATTGATGCCGTGATTTTTGACTTAGATGGCTCTCTAGTGGATTCCATGTGGATGTGGAAAGCGATTGATATTGAATATCTGGGGAAATTCGGGATTCCTCTGCCGGAGGATTTACAGTCCAGCATTGAGGGGAAGAGCTTTCATGAGACAGCTGTTTATTTTAAAGAGCGTTTCCCCATTCCCGACTCCATCGAGCAGATGAAAGAGGATTGGAACCGCATGGCATGGGAAAAATATGAGAAAGAGGTGCCCCTAAAGCCCGGCGTGGAGGAGTTTTTACAGGGGTGTAAAGACCACCATATCCGCCTTGGCATCGGCACCAGCAATTCCAGACAGCTTATGAACCATATTGCAGGAGTGCACAGGCTGGAAAATTATTTTGAATGCATTATGACGGGCTGTGATGTGGCAAGGGGGAAGCCCTCGCCGGATATTTACCTTGCGGTGGCGGAGAAGTTACAGACGAAAACCTCCAGCTGTCTGGTGTTTGAGGATATCGTTGCAGGCATTCAGGCAGGCAAGGCGGCAGGCATGAAGGTATGCGCCGTGGAAGATGCCTATTCCATGGCTGCAAGGGCTGCAAAGGAAGAATTGGCGGATTACTATATTGAGGATTATTATGGGTTTTTTGAGTAAGTAATTGCGAAACTTTGGTTTTGGCAGAGTGTCGTTCGTGCAAAACATACACAATGTGTATGTTGCACATTCCACCGCAGACACGCTCTCGCTTTGGTCTGCTTGTGGAATATGCAATCTGCGCAACTCGGTTTATGAAATTAGAAGTTTCGCAATTTCCTATAAGCTAAATGAAAGGAAGGATATTTTATGAACATTATTCTTATTACGGGGGCTTCTTCCGGTATCGGCATGGAGTTTGCCATGCAGATGGATAATTATTTTACGAATATTGATGAATTCTGGCTGGTTGCCAGAAGCAGGGATAAATTGGAAGAGGTTGCGAAGGTACTGCAGCATAAGACCCGTATTTTTGACATGGATGTTACGGAGGATATTTCCTTGGAGCAGCTTTTGGGCGCCCTTGAGGCACATCACGGCGTGGTGCGCATCCTAATCAATGCGGCAGGGTATGGGCTTATGGGAGAATTTGCCTCTCAGGACAGGGAAAGTGCTCTTGGCATGGTCCGTTTAAACTGCGAAGCCCTTACCAATGTCACCCACCGTCTGCTTCCCTATATGAGAAAAAACAGCCGTATTATCCAGCTTGCATCCAGTGCGGCATTCCTGCCCCAGCCGGATTTTGCGGTCTATGCGGCAACCAAATCTTATGTACTCAGCTTTTCCAGAGCCTTGGGAGCGGAGTTAAAGAAAAGGGGCATCTATGTCACCAGCGTGTGTCCCGGTCCGGTAGATACGCCGTTTTTCGATATTGCAGAGCGCACAGGGACTACGCTCAGGGTGAAAAAATATACCATGGTTTCTGCCGACAGAGTAGTGGAGCTGGCGCTTAGAGATTCCTTCCACAAGAAAACCCTTTCCGTGTGCAGCCTTCCCATCAAGGCATTCCAAGCCGCAGGCAAGTTCCTGCCCCATGATTTTTTGCTTGCATTTGTCATGGTGATGAAGAAGCTGAAATTATGATGAGTTGAAACCAAAACAGCGCAGAAATGAGGATTAATGAATATTATCCCGCTTCAGAGCCACCAGTTTCCCTCTTGAGAGCCACCCGGA
>JAMPEY010000021.1 GCA_023664665.1 Lachnoclostridium sp. | reverse complement strand
GCGGATATGGAAGATATGAAAGGGGGATTAGAGCAGATATGGCTATTATTAAATCGGTCAAAAATTCACACTCGGACATAAAGTACATTATTAATTATGTCACTAAAAAAGAGAAAACGATAGGTAAAAAGCTGTGTTCTGGCTTTCATTGTAATGTCTCTACAGCGGGAAAAGAAATGCTAACGACAAAAGAGCTTTATGGAAAGACAGGAGGCAGAACATACAAGCATTTTGTTCAATCGTTTCCGCCAGAGGAAGATATTACATCGGAACAGGCACATGAACTTGCCAGAGAATATGTTGAGCGGTGCCCTCTGTTTTCAGATTTTGAAGTCCTTATCTGTACTCATGTGGATAAAGAGCATATCCATACCCATTTTGTGGTAAATTCGGTTAGCTTCGTTGACGGACACAAATTCCAGATGTCTAAGAAGGACTTGGAAGATATGAAAGTACTGAACAACAACATATGTCTGGAACATGGTTTCAGTATTTGTGAGATAGGGCAGAAAAAATCTAACAGGGGAGATATTATTGCTTATGATAGAAACAAGTATCAGTTTCTTAAAAAAGCCAAGGAGGGTAAGGTAAAAAGCTATGTACAGGACACCGCTGTAACAGTGCATGATGCCATGAATGAATCTTCATCCAGAGAGGAATTTATTAAGGCAATGGAAAAAAAGGGCTATTCCGTTGAATGGCAAGATAACCACAAATACATTGTTTTTATAAATGCGGAAGGGAAAAAGGTCAGAAACAGCAATCTTCAAAAAACCTACAATATGCCTGTTGGTAAGGAAGAACTGATAGAATTTTTTAAGGAGAGGTCATTAAAGCAGGAGCATACCAGCCGACACAGAAGAAGATAGCAGACAGAAACAAGAGAAAAGCAGAGGAAGATTCCTCTGCTTTTAAACAGTATCTTTTCTGTCTGAACTCTGATATACGTATACACCCTCCTGCATATGGAAATCGGCAAGAGCCTCCTTTGCAAAAGGAAGACAGGTCTCATATGCAATTTTTGACATTTTGAGCGGGCGGGAACCATCATAAAATTCATAAAAGTGTACGATTTGATCAAGCATAGGTTTGATTAAATGTTCATATCCATACTCACTGAATATCCTGTGTACAAAAATCCCGTTCTCACTCCAATCTTCATTGATGACTGCTTGTGCAACCAGAACAGCATTCTTGTAGTTGAAATTCCAAATTAATTGTTGTATATTAAGAGAACCACCTGTATACTCAAACAGCTTCAACTTCCCTGCTTCAAGATTGTCTACCACAATCAGACTTTCCCCTGTGTCAACAGGATATTCCTTTATTCTTTCTGATTGACTGCAGCATACTAATATTCCATTCATACCATCTACCATGACATTTTACTCCTTTCTGGGTTTCTGTTAATAAAATGAAATATTTTATTCTGGAAAGAACAATGCCGATTCACCGCCCAGCTTTAAAGGGGTAATCATTACAGATATAGAATGGGATAATATACAGGAGAGGAAGATAGGCAGAGAGAATCTTTCCCTCTGCCCCTTTGAAACGATGCTTGTCTTTTTAATTACAAATACGATAAGAATTTTTTCCTGTTATTATAATGTTTAAATCGTTCAAAATAATACTTTTTGAACACGGAATTAAGGGTGGTTCCCCTACCATTCGGTATAGATTCGGTTCAGTGCAAAGGTAATAATCGCATAAATATTTGCCCGCAGGGACGCATCCGGCCATGTGGAATAAATTTCGCTGCTGGCAACATTTTTTACATAATCGGGAAAAGACACTTGAACATTGGACGCAGCGGCGCCGGGACTGCCTAAGTGTACCGTAATCGGATTGGGAATGACCACTTGGCGGAGAACCCGGGGTTCCGCAGAGTCTCCCTCCTGATTGCGGCTGCCCGCTATGGAGACGGCAGGGGGACCAATCTGAATTTCCGTCACGGCGGGAGCGCGCTGCATACTCTGCATCGGTACAAATTCAATAGGCTGGATGGCTGTTTCCCCGTCCAGAATCGGAATGCCGACAATATGCACCGAATCAAAACCATTTGCAAAGGCAAGCACATCGTAAGCGATAAAGGGCGTCCCGGAAAAATCCGGGTCAAGGGACAGGGAGCGGTCCAGCGTCTCCAAAGCAATCCGCTCCGTTTCCCCACTTTCATCCGTTGTCAGATACCGAACATTTTTTTCCTGACCATCCATAATCCAGATTTGTACTCCACTGATGGGAAGGGCATCCTGAGCCGTACGCGCCTGTATGATCAAATAACCGATAGCCATAAATGATAGATTCCTCCTTCAATATTGCGCAATTTCCTATATAAAATAAATATGAAGAAAATGTGATTCCTGTTCCTTCCTGTGTTTTGATTTTGTTGCAACCTATTAGGTATGGTGGTATAATGTCCGCAAAAGCTTGCTTTTTCGGGGTTCTGCCCGGGACTTGCTGTAATCATGGTAAGAAAGCGAAATAAAGGGAGTAGGTTTTATGGAAAGGAAAGCGTGGTTTTTGGGCATAGTGTTAGGTTTCCTTGTCTTTGTTGTAATAGATATACAAAGAATTTGGTCGGACAGGATGAACATGCACCGGGAAGAAGTGTTGATTCATGATGGCTTATCATCCGAAGAGGGAGCAGAATCCGGAAATAATGAAAGCCCGGCATATGTAGAAGCCTATACGGAATTTCTTTCTCGTGAAACGATAGATGAGGGATATGATTTTCCCATCCGGGGCTATTATTTGTTTGATTTGAATTTTGATGGGATACCGGAGCTGGGGATTCTGCATGACTCATGGGGTTCCATGGGGGGATATTTTACCTGTTATTATTTTGACGGGAATGGAATTACCGCAATTTTAAATGACAGGGGTGAGCCGATGCAAATATCGAATTACACGCAGATACTGGCAGATTATGAGCAGGAGAAGGTCTATTTGTTGAAGGAAATGTATCTGCTTCAGGGAAATGAAAACGGAACCTATGGCTATGTCAGGGAAATCAAAAGTGAAGGACAGGTCCCCTGCGTGTATGACATTTTGAATCTGGAAGTGAACCAGCAAAGTGACTTGAAAAGCCATTTGGGAACACAATATGCAGGCGAGGATGCTTTTTTGTCGGCTCCGGAGCTTGAAGATTGTTTGATTACGCAGCGTTATTCGGGAAAAGAGTGGGTTACTGTTTCGTCAAGCGAATATCTGAAGCAGAAGCGGGAATTGATACCGAAAGAAAATTCCTTTGTGGATTTGCGTGACGGGGATTTGAATTATCTGAGTGCAAATTATGATGACAATGGCGGTTTGCTCTATACGGATGTAAAAATGGGAAAAGAGGAGATGGAAGAGCTTTTTGGGCGTTTTGAGAAATCTTTGAAATAGGCAGCCTATCCAAGCGAAATCGTATGTTGACAATCCTCCATAACTTAGATATAATAAAGCTGATTTTGTGGTATAAGGCATAGAACTGCGAATATAAAGGGAATCGACACAGTTTGATTTTTCAAGAAAGGTAGTGGGAAGATGCGGAGATAACAAGATAGAAGACACAGAAGGGACTTTCGAGAGGTTTGCGTTGTGCCCTGAAAAGGTGCAATGTAGATTTGTGTACTTTTATTTTGTTGGGCATCTTTTCCTGCATATATGCAGGGAGCTGTTTACTGATTTTTCGGTATGGCAGTTCCTTTTGTTGTTTGGCGAAATAGGAAATAAATTCCCCCTCGTGTTTTCACAAAAAGTCAAAAACAAGGAAATAGTACGAGGAGGGATTATATGTTGCAAATCAAACATTTAACCATACGCCATAAAAAAGATTATCGTATTTTACTAGAGGATTTTAATTTCAGCCTTAATTCGGGAGATAAATGTGCCCTGATTGGCGAGGAAGGAAATGGGAAAAGCACTCTGCTAAAGCTTATTTATGCTCCCGAAATGGCGGAGGAATATGTGGAGTATGAAGGGGAAATTCTGCGGACAGGGGAACGGTTCGGCTATCTGCCGCAGGAATTTCCGGCAGATAAACAGGAGTGCAGCGTTTACGAATATTTTGCCGGACAGGAGGGGTTTTTTGACAAGGAGTTTGGCGAGCTTGCAAGGCTATGCAGTAAAATAGGATTTTCAGCAGAGCGCATTTATTCAGATGAGCTTTTAAAGTCGCTCTCTGGCGGAGAGAAAATCAAGGCACAGCTTATAGGGCTGTTAATTCAGGAGCCGACCATACTTCTTTTGGATGAGCCATCCAATAATCTGGATATGGAAACCCTTATCTGGCTGGAGCATTTTATTAAAAGCAGCAGCATTCCAGTGCTTTATATTTCTCATGACGAAACGCTTTTGGAGCACACGGCAAACAGGATTATCCACATAGAACAGCTTAAGCGCAAGACCACTCCCCGCTGCAATGTGATGAGTTTGGGTTATGGAGAGTATATTGCCCAGAGGGGGATGCAGTTTGAGAAGCAGGAACAGATGGCTAAAAATGAGCGCCGGGAGTATGAGAAGCAGCAGGAAAGATTCAGGCGCATCCAGCAGAAGGTGGAGCATCAGCAAAATATAGTCAGCAGGCAAAACCCACATGTCGGAAGTCTTTTAAAAAAGAGTATGCACAGGATAAAAGCATACGAAGCACGCTTTGAAAAAGAGTTTGAAAATATGACGGAGTGCCCGGAATATGAAGAGGCGATGTTTGCAAAATTTGGAAGCAAAGCATCTATGCCGGAGGGAAAGGTAGTGCTGGACTTTAATTTGAAGGAGTTGTGTGCTGCTAAGTTTATCCTCGCAAAAAACATTCATCTCTTTGTAAGGGGACCGGAGCATATCTGTATCATTGGAAAAAACGGCTGCGGGAAAACAACCCTGATGCATCGTTTGGCGGAAGGATTGCTGCAGCGGACGGATATCAAGGCAGCTTATATGCCACAGGATTATGAGGAATTTTTGGATTTAGAGCAGTCGGCGGTGGATTTTTTGTCAGATGGCAGCAAAGAGAGCATTTCCATGATGCGCACTTATCTGGGCAGCATGAAGTTTACTTCCGATGAAATGATGCATCCCATGAAGGAATTGTCCGGTGGGCAGAAGGCAAAGGTCATGTTTTTGTACTTATGCGCATCGGACTGTAATGTGCTTTTATTAGACGAACCAAGCCGCAATTTTTCGCCGCTGTCGGGACCGGTTATCCGACGGATTCTTGCGGATTATCAGGGAGCTATTATCAGCATATCCCACGACCGCAAATATATCGCGGAGGTTTGCGATAAGGTGTATGAGCTGACGGAGGAAGGATTAAAGGAGGCGCACATCTGATGGTATATTTTACAGCAGATTTACATTTTTGCCATGATAAAATAATTAAGCATACACACAGACCATTTTCCAATGTGGAAGATATGAATAAGGCTTTGATTAAGAGATGGAATGACAAGATATCATCGGATGATGAAGTCTATATTCTTGGCGATTTTACAATGAAAGGCGCAGATATTGCATCGGCGTATCTGTCTTCGCTGCGTGGCAAAAAATACCTTATCAGGGGAAATCATGATAACTTTGTAGACAGTCCTGAATTTGAACAGTCATTATTTGTGTCCGTTCGGGATTATATGGAAATTACTTACTTAAATACAAGCTTTATCTTATTTCATTATCCTATTGTGGAGTGGAAGGGTTGTGGAAAGGGAGCAATTGCGCTTCATGGGCATCAGCATAATCATAAAAGTTATAATATGGAAAATCGAAAAAATGGAATCCGGCGATATGATGTAGGGGTCGATGCAAATGATATGGAGCCGGTAAGCGCAGAAGAAATTATAGATTTTTTTAGTTAATGCTGCTTATCGGCTATGCTGCCTTTATTCAATGGATTCCCTGATTTTATCGGGAATCCATTTTCGTATTTTGTGGTAAATTTCCGTCATGTCAATGGGTTTGGATAAATAATCGCTCATACCCGCGCGGAAATATTCTTCCTGCTGGTCTTTTCCGGTATTTCCGGTCAGGGCAATCACAGGAAGGTTTTTGCAATAATCGGACTCTGATTTCCGCAGGGCTTCCACGGCCTCTAAACCGTTCATCACGGGCATTAAATGATCCATAAAAACCAGGTCATAGGTAGTCTTCTGTATCATTTCAAGAGCCTGTTTTCCGTCGGAAGCAAGGTCTATCTGCAGCTTTAAGGGTTTTAACATTTCCTCGGCAACCATGCAGTTGATTTCGTTATCATCCACAATCAGAATGCGGGCCTGTGGCGCGGTAAACTCCATGCTGTTTGTATTTATGCTATTTATACTGCATGCAGAATCTTGCGCTGAATTTCCGCCTGTAGCTTGGAACCCACCAGAAGAACTTGCCATATCGTCTTTCATCGCATCCGCATCCTTATTCAGGCGGTTTTCGATAAGGTTACAGAAATTATAGCAGTACAAGGGTTTATTCATGGTCAGCACATTTTTGGAGAAATCATTTTCCAGAGAAGCATCTTTTAAAGGCGCATCTTCTAAAGAAGCATTTTCCGAAAAGCCGCCTTTTGGAGAAGCGTTTTCAGGCAGGCTGTTTTCCGCCATGGGATTTGTCATGCTGCACACTGTGGCATTCAAACTTTCAAGCGTCTGCTTTATCTCCTCGTCAAGCTGTTTATACCTATCCGTAATATAATACAGGGGAAGCTCAGGCTGCTCAAATGACAGAATATCTTCCACATAGGCCAGATGATAATAGCCCACTAATTTTCGCAGCAGTTCATTTGCCTCAGCATTCTCCAGACTGCCTGCAACGGCTGCCTGTCTGCCTTCGGTAATTCGCGCGGCTTTTTCTTCGGAGGCTACCTGTTGGTGTATGGTAAAATAAAATTCGCTCCCTTTTCCGTATTCGCTGGTAACGCCGATGTTTCCATGCATCAGTTCCACCAGCTGTTTGGAGATGGACAGACCAAGCCCCGTGCCTTCTTTGTGGTGGTTTTTCTTGGTATCTACCTGCTGGAAAGTGCCGAAGAGTTTATTTAAATCCTCCTCCCGGATGCCCTGTCCGGTGTCCTGCACGGAAATGAAAAGTTCTATGTCTTTTTCCTGAATCTGATTGACTTTTACCGTAAGGCGCACATATCCGCTTTCCGTAAATTTGGTGGCGTTGTTCATCAGGTTAATGATAATCTGGCGGATGCGCAGCGCATCGCCGTACAATTTTGCAGGAATATCCGGGTCTATGTCAAACAAAAGCTCCACGGGCTTATTTCCGATTCGGTTTAAAATAATCATGCCAAGGTCGCTTAACATGGACATAAAATCGTACTCTTCATCCACCAGCTCCATTTTGCCGGATTCAATCTTGGACATATCCAGCAAATCATTGATAAGGGTGAGCAGTGCATTGCCCGAATTTTGGATGTTTTTCAGATATTCCCTATTCTGTCCCGAAAGGTCATTTTGGCGCAGCATAATCTGGGTCATTCCCACAATGGCATTCATGGGGGTGCGGATTTCGTGGGACACATTGGAAACAAAGGCTGATTTTGCCTGATTTGCGGCATCGGCGCGCTCTTTTTCTTCCTTGACGCGCTCCATCAGTTCGTGTTGTTCCGTAATGTCCACCAGAAGCATACTGTAGCCGGACACCGTTCCCTTATCCCGTATCTCGGTAATCTTTTTATTATAAAATTTGCCATAAACCTGTACCACTTTTTCATCATTGGTAAAAAGGCGGAACATATCCCCTGCTACGGTTTCGTTTCGCCGCTTATAATTCAATTCAGGAAATATCTTTTTGGCATAGAGGTTGGAATCCAGATAGCCATACATTTCATCTGTAATAATAAAAGCATCTTCCATCTGTTCAAACACCCATTGCTGTCCCAGCTCCGTAATGCCGAAGAATTCATTGCGGAATGCACTGACAATAATGGACAAAATGGATGTGGACGCGCAAAGCGGCACAATATCAAAGGAAAAATTAAATAAAATCATGAGGGTTAAAGAAGCGACAATAACAAACTGCGATGCTCCCACTTTTATGAGATTATTGCGCTCCGAGGCAATGGGCACGGAAAAGATTCGCACGATGGTATAAATCATAAAGTAGAGTAAAAACATGCATATTAAGCAATAGCGAATCATATAGAGGACTCCGGGGGTGATTTGAACCAGCACCAGACCAAAACGCTCGATTCGGTCAAACTGCAGTGTTTCAAATACCAAAGGAAAGCCGTTTGTCACCCAGATGCATAACAAAAACAGCACTTCCATAGCGCTCCAGAGTGAGAGGACTATCTTAGTCCACCTATGTCTTTTCAATCCCAGATAGGACCATAAAAACAGCCCAAACATCAAATAAAAAACCACATTTCCAAAATATTCCATTTTCAGGGAAATCAGTGCGCCCTCATGAGTCTGGGTCTGAAGAAGCAGCAGATAACTGCCATTGATGATCAGACATCCGAGGTTTGCCAAAAGCAGATACATGGAAGTCCTGTTTTTCGCCTGTTTTAAAAGGCAGATACAGCCCACAAAGGGCACAAATACACCAATTAACTGTATTGCTATCACTAAAATATGTAGTATCATTTTTATTCCAATTCCTCCGCTTGAGTAGCATTTTCATTTTCAATCTTATATCTTTACTATGTATTTGCAAACTTTGTCATTATTTACTGCAGATTTTACATGCGACATTTATATGAATTTATTGTAACAAAAATGCACTTAATAAGTCTACCATTTTTATATATTTTGGAAATTTTATGGATAATAGTGATTGAGTATAAGGAAATTTGATGATATGATAAATTTACAAAACCAAATATGGAAAATAAGTTAAAAGGCAGGAAGCAGGATGATTTATACCGTAACTTTTAATCCGTCCCTTGATTATATCGTAGCGGTGGAGGATTTTGAGCTGGGGATTACCAACCGTACAAGGTCAGAACTTCTTCTGCCGGGAGGCAAGGGAATCAATGTTTCCATTGTGCTGATGAATCTTGGAAAAGAAAGTACAGCGCTTGGATTTATTGCAGGGTTTACCGGTGACGAAGTAGTAAAGCGCTTGGAAATCATGGGTGTGAAAAATGGTTTTATCAGGGTGGAAGAGGGATTTACACGGATTAATTTGAAATTAAAGTCCATTGACGGAACGGAAATTAACGGGCAGGGTCCCCAAATTGCTCCGGAGAAGGTGCAAATGTTGATGGAGCAGCTTGGCAGTCTGGGGCGGGGGGACACGCTCTTTTTATCGGGCAGCATTCCCGTCTCCATGCCGGATAATGCTTATCAGAAGATTATGGAACGATTGGACGGAAAAGGAGTCAGGATTGTGGTGGACGCCACAAGGGAGCTTTTGTTGAATGTGCTTTCTTATCATCCGTTTTTGATCAAGCCCAATCATCACGAGCTGGGAGAGATGTTCGGTGTGGAGCTTCATACCCGGCAGGAAGCGGTGCCCTATGGGCGGAAACTTCAGGAAATGGGCGCGAGAAATGTACTGATTTCCATGGCAGGAGAAGGTGCCGTGCTGGTGACGGAAGACGGAAGGATTTATGAAGCGTCCGTACCGAAAGGAAAATTAGTAAACGCCGTGGGAGCAGGCGACTCCATGGCGGCCGGATTTATGGCAGGATATATGGAGAAGCAGGACTATGAATATGCATTCCGAATGGGAGTTGCAGCAGGAAGCGCCAGTGCATTTTCCGAAAATCTGGCAACGAAACGGGAGATTGAGAAAGTATATGAGCAGGTGGTTTCTCATGAACTCAAAGGAGACAGCCCATGAGAGTATATAATGGGAAAAGCGTATGCAGCGGTATTGCTATCGGCAAAATCAGTGTTTATAAAAAGAATGAAAAACAGGTAAACCCCACTCCTATTGAGGATGCGGACGAAGAGATGCGCCGTTATGAAGCCGCAAAAGAAAAGGCTATGGACCAGCTTAAAGTTTTGTATCAAAAGGCACTACGGGAAGTGGGCGAAGCAGATGCGGCAATCTTTGAAGGACATCGGATGATGTTAGAGGATGCCGACTATAATGAATCCGTGGAAAACATCGTGCGCAGTCAGGGCGTCAATGCGGAGTATGCGGTGGCTTCCACGAGGGACTATTTTTCGCGGATGTTTGCCGCCATGGATGATGATTATATGAAAGCCAGGGCAGCGGATGTCAAGGATATATCCAAGCGGCTTATCGATGGATTGCTGGGAAAGGATGAGCAAAATATCGGCGGACAGGAGCCGGTGATCGTGGTGGCGGATGATCTGGTGCCTTCGGAAACCGTGCAGATTGACAAAGATAAGGTGCTGTCCTTTGTCACCGTCCATGGTTCCGCTCATTCCCACACAGCAGTTTTGGCAAGAATGATGGCGATACCGGCATTAGTGGGAACGCCACTGCCCCTTGACGAAACCATGGACGGAAAGATTGGGATTGTGGACGGCGAAAGCGGAATCCTTTATGTGGAGCCGGACCGGAAAACTTTAGAAGAAATGAAGAAGCGGCAACAGGAGGAGCAGGAGAGAAAGGAGTTTCTCCTGACTCTCAGAGGAAAGAAAAATAGAACTTTGGATGGGCAAGAGGTGATGATATATGCTAATATCGGAAATATAAAAGACATAGCCATGGCGATTCAAAACGATGCGGGCGGTATCGGTCTTTTCCGAAGTGAATTCATCTATCTGGAAAGAAACCAATACCCTACGGAGGAGGAACAGTTTCAAATATATAAGCAGGCGGCAAAGACCATGGCAGGCAAGAGAGTCATCATAAGAACGCTGGATATCGGAGCGGATAAACAGTGTGATTATTTTGATATGGAGCATGAGGAAAATCCGGCATTGGGATGTCGGGCAATCCGCATCTGCCTGACCCGTCCGGAAGTGTTTAAGACTCAACTAAGGGCACTGTTTCGGGCAAGTCTCTTTGGCAAAATAGCCATTATGTATCCTATGATAACTAGTGTGGAAGAAATTAGGCGGATACGGGAGATCGTGTCATCGGTAAAAGAAGAATTGAATTCACAGGGCATTTCTTACGGGGAACCGGAACAAGGGATTATGATTGAAACTCCGGCGGCGGCGCTGATCAGTGATGAGCTTGCGAAAGAAGTGGACTTCTTCAGCATCGGGACAAATGATTTAACACAGTATACTTTGGCTATTGACCGTCAGAATACGAAGCTGGACGAGTTTTATGATGCGCATCATCCTGCAATTTTGCGTATGATTTCCATGGTAGTAGAGAATGCCCACAAAGCGGGCATCTGGGCGGGAATCTGCGGAGAACTGGGAGCGGATCAGACTTTAACCAAAGAGTTTCTTGCCATGGGTGTGGATGAATTGTCCGTGTCACCGGGGAGTATACTACCTCTTCGCAAGATTGTGCTGGAAACAAATGTGGAGCAATATAAGGCGGGTAAGTAAAGGTTGACAAAACGGCGGAATGAGAGGAAATATGGGAATAAAAAAGGAAAAAGTCTTTATAGCGGGTCATAAAAATCCGGATACCGATTCGATATGTTCCGCCATCTGTTATGCAGAGCTGAAGAACAGGCTTGACCCGGAGACGGAATATATCGCTGTCCGGGCGGGGCATCTCAATGAAGAAACCCAATATGTCTTAGAGCGTTTCGGCGTACAAAAACCTTTGTATATTAAGGATGTCAGGACTCAGGTAAGGGATATTGAAATCCGGGAAATGGAAGGGGTGTCTCAGGAGATTTCCTTAAAAAAAGCGTGGAATCTCATGAAGGATAATAATGTTGTCACACTGCCGGTTACGGAGGAAAATAAACTAGTGGGGCTTATTACCATCAGCGACATTGCCACCTCTTACATGGATGTGTATGACAGCAGGATTCTTGCCACGGCTCGGACGAAATATAAAAATATTGTGGAAACTCTGGACGGGCAAACAGTCACGGGAAATGAGGACGCCGTTTTTGACAAGGGCAAGGTGCTGATTGCCGCAGCCAATCCGGATTTTATGGAAAACTATATTGAGGAGCATGACTTGGTGATTTTGGGAAATCGCTATGAATCCCAACTTTGTGCCATAGAAATGAAAGCGGACTGTCTGGTGGTATGCGAGGGAGCTTCCATATCCATGACGATCAAAAGACTTGCGGAGGAGAAAGGCTGTACTATTATCAGCAGTAATCATGATACTTACACGGTGGCAAGGCTGATCAATCAGAGTATGCCCATCCGGCATTTCATGAGGAGGGAACATTTAATTACCTTCCGGATGGATGAATATACGGATAATATCAAAGAGATCATGGCGAAAAAGCGGCACAGGGATTTTCCGATTTTGGATAAAAGCGGAAATTATATGGGTATGATTTCAAGGCGGAATCTCTTAAATATGTCGCCCAAAAAGCTGATTCTGGTAGACCACAATGAGAAGAGTCAGGCGGTAAACGGTATAGAAAACGCCCGGATTCTGGAAATAATAGACCATCACCGTCTGGGCAGTCTGGAAACGATGTCTCCCGTATTTTTCCGTAACCAGCCCCTTGGCTGTACGGCAACCATTATTTATCAGATGTACCGGGAAAACGGAATGGAGATTTCTAAGACAACGGCAGCGCTTTTATGTGCGGCGATTTTATCCGACACTTTAATGTACCGCTCCCCCACCTGTACGGATTATGACAGGCGGGTAGCGGAAGAACTGAGCGAGATTGCCGGAATTGATGTGGAACGCTTTGCCAGAGAAATGTTTAAGGCGGGCAGTAATTTAGCAGCAAAAGGAGCCAAGGAAATTTTTTATCAGGATTTTAAATCCTTTACCGTAAATGACATTTCTTTTGGGGTTGGTCAGATTAATGCCATGACGAAGGAAGAGCTTTCCGATATCAAGAAAAAACTCCTTCCCTATTTGAAGGAAGCCGTAAATGCCGCAAAGGTTGATATGTTGTTCTTTATGCTGACAGATATCGGCAGGGAATCCACGGAGCTTTTGTATGTGGGGGAAAACGCGGAAGGACTGATTCGGGAGGCTTTTGGCGTTGCGCCGGAGGGAAATTCTTTTTGTCTGGAAGGTGTGATTTCCAGAAAGAAACAACTGGTGCCGGCGCTTATGACTGCCATGCAGCAATAAATTCGGTGAAAAAACTTGCAATTTCTGGAAAAATCCGCTATAATAAAATTAACTATAAAGTGATATATTTGGGGTAAAGGAGGTGCTGCTATGAGTACAATGACAGTAAGCAGCGGACTTTATAAATCCTATTCTCATATTTCCAGCGGAAAGAGAATTAATTCTGCGGCAGACGATGCGGCAGGGCTTGCTATTGGCAAGAAAATGGAGCGTGAAGAGAGAGGGCTTTTAGTCGGCGCGGAAAATACCAAAGACGGTATCGGCATGTTAAATGTAGCGGATGGCGCGCTGGATGGCATAATGGATCATCTGCAGAGAATCCGCGAGCTTGGTCTCAGGTCTATGAACGGTTTAAATTCCGATTCTGACAGGGAGGCTTATCAGACGGAGATTGACCAATTGAAAGAAGGAATTCAATCCATTGCAAAGAATACTTCTTTTAATGAGAGGGCTTTGTTGGACGGCAGTATGGCGGATTTGCATTTGGCAACCAACCCCAGCGGGGGCGGCTTGGATATCGGTATGGAGGACGCTACCCTGCAGGCTCTGGGGATTGCGGATTTGGATGTTACCAGCGCGGATTTTAATTTGGATGCCATTGACAAGGCGATGAAGATGGTTTCCGAGCAGAGAAGCGGATTAGGCGCTTCCACCAACCGTCTGGAGTATACCTATAATTACAATCTGTCGGCTCATGAGGAGCAGTTGGGAGCCAGAAGCCGTATTGAGGATTTGGATATGCCAAAGGCGATTTCCGAACAGAAAAAGGAAGAACTTTTAAGCCAATACCGGAATCTGATGTTACGAAAGAAGATGGATCAAAAGGCGAATGTATTAAGGCTCTTCCAATAATGAGCATAGGTCTGAACCGTGGAAAGGGGTATCGCAGGATGCCCCTTTGTTATGTAAATCCTAAATGTTTTGGGGAAAGGAGAAAATCATGACATATATTTATCATTATCCTTCGCCTTTAGGAAATATTACGGTTTCCGCCAATGACAGCGAAATTACAGGATTGTGGTTTGACGGTCAGAAATATTTTGGCGATACGCTGCCAAGGGATTATGAGGAGAGAACGCTGCCTGTTTTTGAAGAAACAAAAATATGGCTGGATATTTATTTTAGCGGTAAATCCCCGGATTTTACGCCGCCGCTCAAAATGGAAAGCACCCCTTTTCGTCAGGCGGTGTGGGAAATTCTGCTTACCATTCCTTTTGGAGAGACAATGACATATGGTGAGATTGCAAGAGTCGTGGCAAAAAAGAGAGGGCTTGCCAAAATGTCAGCCCGGGCGGTGGGCGGTGCGGTAGGGCACAACCCCATTTCTTTGATCATACCCTGCCACAGGGTTGTGGGAACCGGCGGAAACCTGACGGGTTACGCAGGGGGGATTGAGAAGAAAGAGTGGCTGCTCACTATGGAAAAAAGCAATCCGGAAAAGAGGTTATCATGAATTATGTCATTCGGAATCTGACGGTAGAAGAGACGGCGGAAATTTACAAAGAGTGGATTCCTAAACATTTTCCAAAAGATGAAATCAAACCTTTAACGCATATCTGCAGGATGTGGGAGCAGGGGGCATACTGTGCCTTGGGAATGTATAACGGGGAAAAGCTGGTGAGCTATGGATTTTTTGCCATGGCGCCGGGAAAGGATATGCTGCTGTTGGACTACTTTGCCGTGTTGGAAGATGATAGGAATCTTGGGGCGGGCAGTTTTTTCCTAAAAAAGATGGGACAGTGCCTAACGGAGCAAAGGGGTGTTTCTTATCAAGGGATACTGATTGAGACAGAGGATATCGCATATGCCCGGAGTGCCGAGGAGCGGCAAATCCGGCGGAAAAGGGATCTGTTTTATGAAAAAAACGGAGCGGTGCGCACGGGTGTTGTCAGCGAAGTTTACGGAGTGCATTATGCAATTTGGAATCTTCCTATAGCGGGAAATGCGGGAAATGCGGGAACCGAGGAGTGCAGGGAGCAGCTGAAAGCAATTTACCGAGTGATGGTAGAAGGTGATAAGTATCAGCGTTTTGTGAAAATCATATAAGATATGAAAAGTGAAACAATTTTAGAGAAAAACGCTGCTCTTGCGTTTTTCGGTGTGAGATATAAAATTTCTTAGCTTGCGTACTTTGCAAGGTTAGAAATTTTTCTCACACTATGCCTTGTAAAACCGGGATAAATCCTTTACAATAAAAGGCGTTAGAATTTTTGAAGGTACTGTGGGAAAATATGGGCATTATTAAAGCGGAAAATCTTACATTTGAATATATCAGGCGTGATGAAGAGGGAAATGTGGAGGGCATCACAACTGCGGTGGACAATGTTTCTCTGGATGTGAAGCAGGGGGATTTTGTGGCTGTTTTAGGCCATAACGGCTCCGGCAAGTCCACACTTGCCAAACATATCAATGCCATGCTGTACCCCACGGAAGGAACCTTGTTTGTCGACGGCATGGATACCAAGGATGCGGGGCGTATCTGGGATATCCGGCAGACTGCGGGTATGGTATTTCAGAATCCCGACAATCAGATTATCGGACAGGTAGTTGAGGAGGATGTGGGATTCGGACCGGAAAATATCGGCATTCCGACGGAAGAAATCTGGCAGAGAGTGGAAGAGAGCCTGCGGGCGGTAGGGATGTACAAATTTCGTAAATACTCTCCCAACAAGCTTTCGGGAGGGCAAAAACAGCGGGTATCCATTGCGGGAGTGCTTGCCATGCATCCCAAATGCATTGTATTGGATGAACCCACAGCCATGCTGGACCCCAACGGCCGCAAAGAAGTGATTCGGGCGGTTCGGGGACTCAATCAGGTGGAAGGGGTGACAGTGATATTGATTACCCACTATATGGAAGAAATCATTTATGCAGACAAGGTATTTGTCATGGATCAGGGCAAAATTGCCATGGAAGGCACGCCCAGAGAGATTTTTTCCCAAGTAGAGAAGCTTAAAGAACTGCGGCTGGATGTGCCTCAGGTGACATTGCTTGCATATGAACTGAAAAAGAGAGGCGTCAGGCTGCCGGATGGTATTCTGACCACGGAGGAACTGGCGGAAGCATTGGGACTGTAGGAGAGTTGAGATTAGAACATGCTCAGGAACGGAGATTGGCATGCCCATTATTTTAGATCATATCAATTATATATATGGTGAAGATACGCCTTTGGCAGTGAGGGCGTTAAATGATATTAATCTGGTGATACCGGATGGACAGTTTGTGGGCATTATCGGGCATACAGGCTCCGGTAAATCCACGCTGGTGCAGCATTTAAACGGATTGCTTCGTGCCACCGGCGGTCATATTTATTTTAACGGTGAAGATATTTATGATGATGATTACGACAGAAAAAAGCTGCGAAGTAAAGTTGGTCTGGTATTCCAATATCCCGAACATCAACTGTTTGAGATAGATGTGTTTTCGGATGTGTGTTTTGGTCCCAAAAATCTGGGGCTGGAGCGCAAGGAAGTGGAACTTCGGGCTTATGATGCTTTGCGCAAGGTGGGTTTTCCCAATGAACTTTTTTACCAATCGCCCTTTGATCTGTCCGGCGGACAAAAGCGCAGGGCGGCCATTGCCGGGGTGCTGGCAATGAAGCCGGAGGTACTGATTTTGGATGAGCCTACGGCGGGATTGGACCCAAAGGGGAGAAACGAGATTCTGCAGCAGATTAAGCGGATTCAAAAAGAAACGGGAATGACCATTCTTTTGGTGTCCCACAGTATGGAGGATGTGGCGGAATATGTAGAGCGTATCATTGTCATGAATCAGGGAAGCATCCTTTTTGACGGGGCGCCGGGAGAAGTATTCCGGCATTATAAGGAATTGGAAGATGTGGGACTGGCAGCCCCTCAGGTTACTTATATTATGCACGCTCTGCGGGCAAAAGGACTGAATGTGGACGCCGATGTCATTACCGTCAAAGAGGCGGCGCAGGAGATTTTAAAGGCATTGCGATAAAGAGGAGCATTATGCTTAGAGATATTACATTAGGACAATATTATCAGACGCAGTCCGTGGTGCATCGTTTGGACCCTAGGGTGAAATTGGGAGGTACTGTTTTATTTATTATTTCCCTCTTTTTCTTTCGGAATTTTCTGGGCTACGGTATTGCCGTTATTTTTCTGGCGGTGGTCATTAAGCTTTCGAATGTGCCCTTTAAGTATATGGTAAAGGGCATGAAGAGTATTTTGATGCTGTTAATGATTACGGTGGTTTTTAATTTATTTCTCACGCAGGGAACACCCCTTGTTACGGTCTGGAAGCTTACCGTTACAAGGGAAGGATTAGAGCTTGCGCTGTCCATGGCGATACGCTTAAGCCTGCTGGTGATCGGCTCATCTGTCATGACGCTGACCACCACTCCGAATCATCTGACAGACGGCATGGAGCGGATGATGCGCCCTCTGAAGCTGTTTAAAGTACCGGTTCATGAAGTGGCAATGATGATGTCCATTGCTTTGAGATTCATTCCCATTTTATTGGAAGAGACGGATAAAATTATGAAGGCGCAGCTTGCAAGAGGAGCGGATTTTGAGAGCGGTAATCTGATTAAGCGTGCCAAGGCAATGGTACCATTATTAGTGCCGTTGTTTATATCCGCCTTTCGCAGAGCCAATGACTTGGCAATGGCAATGGAATCCCGCTGTTATCGGGGCGGAGACGGACGAACCAAAATGAAGCCGCTTATTTATAAGGGAAGGGACTATCTGGCATATGCCCTGCTTATCGTATATCTGGCAGTCAGTATCGGCGTGGGACAGATGGTGTTTTCGTGGTAGTGCGGGAAGGGTTACGGCAGGATAACAAGGGTTGCGAAGCGGTTCTTGTTGCATGCAGGGGTATAAAAACGCAAAAGGCTTGGCATGGAGTTGGATAGAATATGGAAAAAAAGAGGGTGCGCCTAACGGTTGCTTATGACGGCACGAATTATCACGGCTGGCAGCTGCAAAAAAATGCAGTTACGATAGAAAGTGAATTGAATCGGAGCCTTACAGAACTTTTGGGCGAATCCGTGGAGGTTATCGGCGCAAGCCGCACGGATGCAGGAGTTCACGCATTGGGAAATGTCGCGGTGTTTGATACGGTGAATCCCATGCCGGCAGAAAAAATTTCCTATGCATTAAACCGGCGTCTGCCTGAGGACATCCGCATTCAGAAGTCGGAGGAGGTTGCGCCTGATTGGCATCCCAGACATTGTGAAAGCCGGAAAACTTATGAGTATCGGATTTATTGCAATGAGTTTCCTATGCCGACGAAACGCCTGTATGCTTATTTTACTTATTGGAGTCTGGATGTTAAGCGGATGCGGGAAGCCGCAGCTTATCTGGTGGGGGAGCATGATTTCAAAAGCTTCTGCCAGACAGGCGCACAGGTGGAGTCCACAGTGCGGATTATTTACTTTGCGGAAGTGGAAGAGCAGGGAAAGGATATTGTGATTCGGGTTTGCGGAAACGGTTTTCTCTATAATATGGTGCGCATTATTGCAGGAACCCTGATGGAGGTAGGCCGGGGAAAACGAAAACCTCAGGACATGGCAGATATTTTAGAAGCAAAGGACAGGACGGCGGCAGGCGCTACGGCACCGGCGCAGGGATTGACTCTGGTGAAGTATGAGTTTGGAGATTTTTAGAAAGATGCAGGAGCAGATGTTTACGGATATCAGGATAAGAAAATACGAAGAAAAAGATGTTCCGGCAATGACTGCCATTTGGAATGAAGTGGTAGAGGAAGGCATTGCCTTTCCGCAGGAAGAGTGCCTGACGGAAAATACCGGAAAAGCGTTTTTTGCGGAACAGAGCTATTGCGGTGTTGCGGAAGAGAAAGGAAGGATTTTGGGCTTATATATATTGCATCCCAATAATGTGGGAAGATGCGGTCATATCTGCAATGCAAGCTATGCTGTGGCTTCCGGATGCAGGGGGCGGCATATCGGAGAAAAGCTGGTGTTGGACTGCATCAGGCAGGCACATGAAGCGGGCTTTCGGATATTGCAGTTTAATGCAGTGGTTGCAGCCAATATACATGCAAGACATTTATATGAAAGAATCGGATTTAAGCAGCTCGGCACCATACCGGGCGGTTTTCGGTTAAAAAGTGGGGAGTATGAGGATATTTGCCCATATTATATAGAGGTATCGGGATGAGATTTGAGACCCGGATGAAAAATTTGCTAAAAATCCAAGCATTAGGTGTTGACACTTTGGATTCGTTATAGTAAAATATATCACTGTGACAGTATTTCTCAATGTCCAGCCAAAGCCCCGGCGAAACATTGGGAGCAGGGAGCGTTCTGAGGATTCATAAAATGCAGCCGGACATCTGCGGATTATGACAAAATCAGGACAAATTCAAGAAAAAGCTGAAAGCGGTGCATTGCGGAGACGACAATGCCTGTGGAGTATAAACGCTGACGGCAAATAATACGGAGGGAATACAATGAAAACATTCATGGCTAGTCCGGCTACAATCGATAGAAAATGGTATGTAGTAGATGCAGCAAATATGACTTTGGGACGCTTGGCTTCTGAAGTTGCCAAGGTTTTGAGGGGTAAGAACAAGCCTATATTTACACCCCATATGGATACCGGCGATTATGTTATCGTTATCAATGCCGAGAAAGTTAAGGTAACCGGCAAAAAGTTAGACCAGAAGATTTATTATCATCATTCTGATTATGTTGGCGGTATGAAAGAGACTACTTTGAGAGAAAAAATGAATAAGAAGCCCGAAGAAGTGGTTGAACTTGCCATTAAAGGAATGCTTCCCAAGGGACCTTTAGGAAGGGAAATGTTTACCAAATTGCATGTATATGCAGGACCTGACCACAAGCACGAGGCTCAGAAGCCCGAAGTGCTGACATTCTAAAGGACTGAGAGGAGGAGAATAAATCATGGCTAAAGCAGAAAGATACTATGGAACAGGTAGAAGAAAGAAATCCATTGCCAGAGTATATCTGACACCCGGCAAGGGCAATATCGTTATCAATAAAAGAGACATTGATGATTATTTTGGTCTGGAAACCTTGAAGGTTATCGTTCGTCAGCCTCTGGTTGCCACCGAGAATGTAGGCAAGTTTGATATTCTGGTAAATGTAAAAGGCGGCGGCTATACAGGTCAGGCAGGCGCTATCAGACACGGTCTTTCCAGAGCGCTTTTGCAGGTAGATGCCGATTACAGACCGATACTGAAAAAGGAAGGTTTCCTTACCAGAGATCCCCGTATGAAGGAGAGAAAGAAGTATGGTCTGAAGGCTGCTCGAAGAGCGCCTCAGTTCTCGAAGAGATAATCATCTTGTAATTATATTCAAAGCCCTCGAAAACATTGTGTTTTTGAGGGCTTTATGGTAATAGCTAAAGCGGTTGTGGAGAGTTTTTAATTGATATACCATAATGTAATTGGTTTAGGATTATATTTAGGATGATTCTTGTTGTCTTGACATGTATATTTTATTGCAGGAGGAGTGTTTCTGCAAATTCTATATATAATTTGGTCAATTTCTTGTTTGGAATCAATGAAGGTGCGTATCCATCCTTGGAGATATAAGGCTGGAGGGTCAAAGGTACTTTTGGCGCCGTATCCTATATTTTGTTCAATGATAAATAGTTGAGCAAGCATGGCAGTAATGTCTATTGGATTTATGTACTGCGTAAAGCGAATATAAGTTAAAGGTTTAATGGCTTCTAAAGGTTCTGCACCATAAAAAATTTTATCAAATGCACAGAGGAGTTCTTCTTTTGCTTTGGGAAGTTCTCTTGAGCGTAATTTTAAATCAATAAGTAATCGTAAATGATTGGGGCGGAAAGGCTTTTCATTGCCTATTTTCAAAAAAATTTGAAAGTTTGTGTTAATATCATAATTTTTAAATCGCTTTGATAATGTGCTGGGACGATATAATAGAATGGCTTGTTCGCCATTATTATAAATTTCTGTCATGGTGTTGAATGGAAGATTTAATATAATTCGTGTCATATCATCATAATTCATGTTAGTTTCTCTCCTTAAAAAATTCACTAATCTCAACATTAAGTATATTTGCAATCTGGTTTAACACAGATATAGAAAGGCTCTTATTACATCCGGCAGCTTCAATCTTAGAAAGATAGCTGATACTAATTTTAGCCTGCTCTGCAAGTTGTACTTGAGTTAATGTTGCTTGTTCCCTGTAATGCTTTATATTTGTACCTATAACACGATATAAGTCAACATCATTATTGAAATACATCACGAACCTCCGTTTCACTATTTGTGAATATTATCTCATGAGAGTTAATAGATATAAATTCACTTATAGTGAAAGGAAATAAATGCGGAAATTTATGGATTTATGAGTACAATAATATAGCCAATAAAAAGAAGGAGGAATGTCTTATAAGTTTACAACCAAATAATTTTAAACTTGAACCAACTACAGTCTGGTCGTTTCCGGACAGAGGCAGTTGGGCAACGCATTCAGGAAAGTATCGAGGGAATTGGTCACCATATGTACCAAGAAATTTAATACTGCGCTATTCCAATCCAGATGATTGGGTATTAGATCAATTTATGGGTAGTGGAACAACCTTAGTAGAGGCAAAGCTGCTCAATCGTAACGCGGTCGGTGTTGATATTAATCCGCAATCTGTTTCAATTGCTGAAGCAAATTTACAATTCCAATGTGAAACAAATGCAAAAGTATTTACTCGAAATGGAAATGCTATGGACTTGCATTTTATCAAGGACAGTCACATTGATTTTATTTGTACACATCCGCCGTATGCTAACATTATCAAATATAGTAAAGACATTACAGGAGATATTTCCCTACTTGATGTGGAAGATTTTTTAACCGAAATGCAGAAAGTGGCAGAGGAATCTTTTCGTGTGTTAAAAAAAGGCAAAATATGTGCTGTAATGGTTGGGGATGTAAGGAAATATGGGAAAGTGGTTCCTCTGGGTTTTCGCATGATGGAGTGCTTTTTGCGGACGGGCTTTGTGAATAAGGAGATTATCATTAAGGAGCAACACAATTGTCGTTCTACAAATTATTGGAAGAAGCAGAATAATAATTTTCTTTTGCTGGCACATGAGTATATTTTTGTATTTCAGAAATAGATTAACCCAAGAAGAGAGAAAGTTTTTGTTGTTATTTGGCACATTTGCAAGTATAATGGTATGTAGATGATTAGCTTTATGCAGCTGTAAAGAAGAGGAAGTAAAATGAGTCATCCGAATGTCGCGCCATTTGTGAAATGGGCTGGCGGAAAACGGCAGTTATTACCACAAATAAAAGAGCGTATGCCAGAACAATATAATAATTATTTTGAACCATTTGTAGGCGGCGGGGCAGTAACATTTGAATTATTGCCTGCAAATGCTTTGCTTAATGATATAAACAAGGCGTTGATTAATACATATCAGCAGATTCGAAATGTTCCGGAAACATTTCTGAAAGCAGTAAACAAGCTTGATGGGGAAATGTGGGAGAATGGCAAGGAGTATTATTATTCTCTCAGAGAGCATTATAACGATAAGCTGATGAAAGCAGAGTACGATGTGGAGTTAGCTGCGTTATTTGTGTTTATCAATAAACATTGCTTTAACGGATTGTATCGTGTAAATGGTAAAGGGCTTTTTAATGTCCCATACAATAATAGCCGTAGCACCTCCGTGGATGAAAAGGCTATTATAGAGACTTCGAAATATCTCCAGAAAGTTGATATTATGGATGGAGATTTTGAGCAGGCTTGTCAGGGTGCAAAGAAAAATGATTTTGTATTTATAGACAGCCCATATGCACCGCTGAATCCGACTTCTTTTGAGTCATACACAAAAGAGGGATTTGACATTGAAAGTCACAAACGGTTAGCAATACTATTTGATGAATTAACTGTCAGAGGTTGTTACTGCATGCTCACGAATCATAATACTGATTTAATAAATGAGTTATATGGTAGTAAGGGTTATAAAATGGATGTTGTAAGTGTAAAACGTATGATTAATTCGGATGCGGCTAACAGAGTTGGGGAAGAAGTGATTATATGCAATTATTAAGGGGGAAACAATAGTGGGATATTTTGATGAAATGCAAAAAATTAAGGATTATATAACAAATGAAGGAGAGATAATTGAACTGACGCCAAACAGGGATAATGTAAAAGCATATTATCAAGAATTAGAAACATATGATGATATGACTAAATTGGCGATTAGATATCCCGGATACAAAACAACAGGGAAGAAATGTGATTATTGTGTATATTTGGTTGATGAAAATGGTGAGCATCCTATTTCACATATTGAGATTATGCATGATTTGTATGATAAGACAACCATGCATAATTATCAATATATGAAACAGTATATTGAGGATGTTGCCACAATAGGTCGAGATGTGAATATGCATAAATCATTGAATCCGGCATTTGAACAGGGCTTCTCGTTTGAAGTGTTGACCGATTTGATGTTTTATATTGCAATTCAGGAAGATATCAATTATCCGACGGAACGCTTTCAAGGAAGAAAAATGTGCTTTTATAGATATCTCGAAGCGATATACTGCAAGGTGCACACTAATCATCAATTTGAAGAAGCGGTGGATAAAGCTACTGTGCAAGGTTATATTCCCAAGAATTGGTGTGATGTGGGGGATTTGTATGATGTTGTATCAAAAATACAACGATATAGGTAATGGAGTTTTGTATTATGGATAAAACTTTTTATGAGACCAAAGAGTCCCAATTAATATTAGGTGATTCATTCAAAATTCTTAAAAGAATGGAACCGGAATCTGTAGATATGATATTTGCAGATCCGCCATACTTTTTAAGTAATGGTGGTATTACTTGTCAAGGAGGGAAGATGGTCTCGGTAAATAAGGGTTCATGGGATAAACTTTCGGAAAATGAAAACGGTGTTGAAGAAAAACACAAGTTTAACAGAAAGTGGATTAAGTTGTGTAAAAAAGTATTAAAGCCGAATGGCACGATTTGGATATCAGGAACATTACACAATATATATTCGGTTGGTATGGCGTTGGAGCAGGAAGGTTTCAAAATAATTAATAATATAACTTGGCAGAAGACAAATCCACCACCAAATCTGGCATGCCGATGCTTCACACATTCTACGGAAACCATTTTATGGGCGAAGAAGGATGATAAGAAGTCCCGGCATTTTTTTGATTATCAGAGAATGAAAGAAGAAAATGGAGGAAAGCAAATGAAAGATGTGTGGATAGGGGCGTTAACAAAGTCCTCAGAAAAGGCGGAGGGCAAGCATCCAACACAGAAACCGGAATATTTGCTTGAAAGAATTGTATTAGCATCTACAGAGGAAGGACAAGTTATATTGGATCCGTTTTGCGGCTCCGGAACGACCGGAGTGGCAGCTATTCGGTTCGGCAGAAAATTTATCGGGATCGATGTAAATAAAGAATACTTACAGATAAGTAAGAAACGATTGGAGAAGGTAGCAAATGACAAATAGAAATTTTGATGAATGGTTAAGTAAATTCAGACCGAGCATATCGAGCTATGATTATTACATAGATTTTGAAAAGGTTGTGAGAAATGTAGAAGAAATCAGAGTGGAGCTGAATATTTTAAATTCTTTGATTGGTTCAAAAAGCATTAAGGAAGATTTTGAAAAACTAGTGTCAAAATATCCGGAAACATTGCAATGTGTTCCGTTGCTCCTTGCGGTAAGAGGTTATGAAATATATGTACAGGACACAGAAAGCGCATTTTTGTACAATTTCAAGAACATGAATTACAGTATGGAACAGTACAAGGTATTTATGCAAAAGACAGGATTATTTGATATGATTGCAAATCATTTGGTAAATAATCTTGTGGATTATGCTTTAGGCGTTGAAACAGGATTGGATTCCAACGGTCGTAAGAACCGTGGCGGTCATCAGATGGAAGAATTGGTTGAAAAGTATATTGTGGCAGCAGGGTTTGAAAAGAATGTGAATTATTTTAAGGAAATGTATCTGAAAGATATTCAAAAGAAGTGGAATATTGACTTATCAGCACTTTCTAATCAGGGCAAGGCTGCTAAGAGATTTGACTTTGTAATTAAAACGGAACAGATGATTTATGGTATTGAAACAAACTTTTATGGTGGAGGTGGTTCCAAATTGAATGAAACTGCAAGAAGCTATAAAATGCTTTCGCAGGAGGCGGATACCATAGAAGGATTTACCTTTGTATGGTTTACTGATGGAATCGGTTGGAAGAGAGCAAGAGGAAATTTGAGAGAGACATTCGAGGTCATGGAACATATTTATAATATTAATGATATGGAGAATGGTATCATGAAAATATTTAAGTAAAGAGGAGGATAATATATGTCTGGAAATAATAATGCTCAAAGACCAATTATTCAAGCAAGTGGATATAACGGCAGTGAGCCTACCAGAGTATGTCCGCATTGTGGACAAGAAAAACCTATTAGTGATTTTGGATTTAGAAATATGGGTGATGGGAAAATAAGAAATCAATCTTGGTGCAAGGATTGTAGATGATGGGGCCAAACCGCAAATTTCTTGACAAGAACTGTAGGGCAGAGTAAAATCAAGTAGGAAACGAATACGAGGAGGAAACAGTATGATTTGTTCAAAATGCGGTGCGAATATGCCCGATAGTAATATGTTCTGTGAGCGTTGTGGAAATAAACTGGTAGATGCATGCCCAAGATGCGGCGCGCCGTTTAAACCGGATGCTAAATTTTGTGAAAAATGCGGTATGAAGAGAGGTTCCCAACCGGAGATGCCGACAATGAAGCCTGCTTCGGCAACACAGCAGGAAACTAAGGCAGAGCAGCCCGTATCAGCGCAACAGACAACGCCGGCAGTGCAGCAGGAAACCCCGGTAGCAGAGTCTGTAACAGTTCAACCGGAAACCCCGGTGGTACAGCCGACTCCGGCAGCACAGCCTGCCCCGGTACAGCAGCCGACTCCGATGCCCCAGCCTACGGTAACACCGCAGGCAGCCCCGGCAGCACAGCCTGTCCCGGTACAGCAGCCGACTCCGATGCCCCAGCCTACGGCAGCCCCGCAGCCTACGCCCGCAGCACAGCCTGCCCAGCCACAGCAGAAGAAGCCGAAAAAGAAAAAAGGTCCTATTATTTTTATCATTATTTTGGTATTATTGATTGCGGCTCTCGCAGGCGGATATGTTTACTTTGTGAAAGTCCTTGAAAAGAATCCTCTTGAGGTGGTTAAGGAGATGTTTACTTCCGACAAATCCGATGAAGAGGAAGAAGAAGGAGACGGCAAAGACGGCAGTAAGGAAAAAGATGCTGACGGGAACGCAGAAAAGGGAGATGAGGCTCAAAAGGATGAAAAAGCAGAAAAGGGCGATATAACCCTTCTTGACCCGGCGGGAGAGCTTGTGAAGAAAGCGGGCGAACAATTTGACGCGGGACATTACATAGAAGAAGACGGCGCCATCTATACAGCCGAGGAAGCAATTACAATGTATATAACCGTGGCGAAAGCGAATAACCTGAAGGAAGAGGCCCAGCAGGGGATTCAGGAAGCGTTTCTGGTATATTCTAAGTCCGTTACGAAATATTGTGATATGATAAAGAAGCAGGGCGCATATGTGGAAGGCTTTAATGAGATTACAGCAAAGCTGTCCGATGCTGCGGATGTGATAACAACGGTTACGGAAGCGGGATATACTGTGGACGGTCAGGAAATAGAAACTTACCGGACGGCTATTATTCCGGAATTCAAGGACAAATTTATTAAAAGCATCAACTCTTTTACCGAGAGGGAGAACTGGTCCAGAGATGAAGCGTGGAGTTACGCAGAGCGTGCCTATGCTATTAAAGAAAACGGGAAACCGCTCTTGTTTGATGATACGGACTTAGAGGATCCTCTGCGTATGCGTTATGCGTACTGTCTTGCATGGATTACACGGAAACGCTGCGAGACGGGATTACAGGACGGTTCCATGAGTTATACGGATGCGGCAAACAGTATGATTGCAATTCTTAAGGAGACGGATTACAATTTGCTTCTTTTGCAGGACATTGTTACTTATGGAAGTTCGGCAGGAATGGATGTGAGCCAATATCAAAATGCCTACAATGCTATTGTAGATCAGATTAAGAGTGAGCAGGGACTTACCATAGGGACGGATATAGCGGTTAATTCCACCAGCAGCGTGAATTTGACCCATTTCTGGTATTTTAACGATTTGGACGGAGAGGATAAGTATAAGGTGGATTTGTACAACGGAACCACCGCTGCCACTAGAGAATGGATTCGCAGTAATGTACCGGTGATGCTCGGTGAGTAACTTGGTGAAAAGGAAGAGAAAGAAGAGGAAAAAGGCTAAAAAGCTTAAAATACTTAAAATGCTTCTTCTTTCCCTGTTAGGTTTTGCCATAGCGGTTCCTGCCGTTATATTGTGTCTGGCGTTTATCGGAGTTTACAGGGAAGACCAAGATGTGTTATACAATGCCAAAGCGAACAGAGAACAAATCTGGGGCAACTGCATAAGTGATATTATTTTGGCGGGGGTGGTCATATATGACCACCCAAAATATAATTTCAAATTGGATGAAGTCACGGTGGAGATTAGCGTGAGCGGAGAAACCGCAGAAAAGGAATATGACATTGCCTTTGTAAATGACCTTCACCTGATTACCGACAGTAAGCCGGGAGATGTATTGGAGGAAAAGCTGCCGACGGTGAGGGAGCGGCATGATAATTTGTCGGTGACGGCGGATGGCGTACATGCCGAAGAGCTTTGGCCAGAAGTAATTAAGTTTCTCAATTATCATAATTTTGACGCTGTCATTTTCGGCGGTGATATGTTGGATTATTGCAGTCATTCCAATATGGCCGCCTTGGCGGAAGGGTTTGATAACCTGAAGTACCCAAAGGAAAAAGTGTTGTACCTTCGGTCGGATCATGACTATGGCGGATGGTATGGCGGAGGTATCTTTACGGATGCGGACGGTTTTATGGCTCAGGCAGAGCTTTGGGACGGTGACCAAAGTGAAGGATGGATTGCATTTGACGATTTCCTGATTGTGGGAATCAACAAATCCTATCAAAACCTTTCGGACGAGAGGCTGCAATTTCTTATGGGAAAGCTGAATGAGGAAAAACCGGTGATTGTGGCTACGCATGTGCCTTTTTATTCCGAGGTGGACGAATCTCTTGCAGAGAAATCCATGGAAGTACGGAACAGAATCTATTATTGGAATCAGGAGGATTCTTCTTATTCTCCGGACGAGAATACACAGAAATTGATAGACAGTATGTATGATGAGGATTCCAATGTGGTACAAATTCTGGCGGCGCATCTGCATGCGGCATGGGACGGAAATGTCACGGAACATGTGAGGGAACATATTTTCGCTCCGACTTATGAGGGCAGGATTGGAGTAATACATGTAAGGACAGTAAATGATAAGGAGGGTAATCGCTAGTGTTGAAAAGGAAAAATTATTTTAAAGGTATTTTGTGTTTTGCGCTTGCGGGAATGCTTTCGCTGCAATGTGCAGTGTCTGTTCGTGCGGATGAAGATGAGGCAGCCGTGGCGGTGAAATCGAAACCGGGCGAGGTGTATGCCTATGATGCGGAAAATGCTTACGGTCAGAGATTTTTTGTGCCGACACAGGTATATCAGTTTGGCGGGGAATTTTATATTGCGGATGCTTATAACAACCAGATGCTACATACCAATAATGTAAATAATGCTCCCGAAGGATGGAAAACTGTGGGCAGGGATCTCAACCGTCCCCATGCCATAGCCAGCGACGGCACGATTTATCTTGTGGTGGATACGGACAACAACAGGATTGTTACATATACCAAGACGGAAGTAGGATACCAGTTGGTTGAAAGCATTGAAAATGTAGGTGTTCGTCCGCATTATGTTGTTTATGACAAGGCTACGAAACAATTTTATGTATGGAGTTCCATGACCGGAACCATGTATATATATAAGAGATCGGACAAGGGGCTTAATCTTATTTTAAAGCAGACCAAGACCATTAAGGAGCTTGAAGGGCATTATACCCGCTCCTTTACAATACAGAATAACACGATTTATTTCCCCTGTGTGGGCACAAGTGCGATATATGCCGTGAATAAGAGTAATTTCAAGGTGACGGCGGCGTATTCGGTGGCGGCTGAGTTAAGCGAAACGGTTCAGGTAATGCAAATACAGAATTATTACTATCTTGTAACATCTGCGAATCCCGCTAACGAGCAGGCGGTGGCGATGATTGCCAGATCGAAAACGCTTGAGGGATTCGGAAACGGTAATTATGAAAATATCGGCTCGATGTTTGAGGAATTGGACGGAATTCCATATTATATCACGCAGGGAGAAGACGGGCATTTTTATACTCCCGTGATAGAAGGATCAGGTAATGCATATATATGCCAATTTGACATTGTGAATGATGCTATCACCAATGTAAATCATATGAAATATTAAGAAGTAGCGGTTTCTGTAAGAATTTGTCTTAAATCAGTGTCAGAAGGATTTTGCCTGTAAGGGGCGTCTTTTGGCACTTTCTGTATGCCGCCGGCGGCGGAATGGAGGTTAACATGAAGGATAAGACGACAGAGCTCTTTGCCAATGCACCTGTACCCAAAGCTGTGATCAGCAATATTATACCTTCTATCATCAGTATGATTATGGTGCTTTTATATAATCTGGCGGATACCTTTTTTATCGGGCAGACCAAGAATGCCTATATGGTGGCAGCTGTTTCCATTGCAACGCCTGTGTTTTTGATTTTTATGGCAGTGGGCATGTTGTTCGGAATCGGCGGAACTTCCCTGATTTCCCGTATGTTGGGGGAGGGAAAAGAAGAAAAGGCAAAAAATACATCCGCCTTTTGTTTTTGGACAGGTCTTACCATCGGCATTTTTGCAATGATATTTATCTGGATTTTTGTGAAGCCCATCTGTAGTCTGGTGGGAGCAAGTAAGGATACCATGGAATATGCCTCACAGTATCTGAATATTGTGGCAGTGGGCATTCCCTTTCTGATAGTCAGCAATACTTTCAGTAATGTGATACGGTCTGAAGGAAAGGCGAAAACCGCTATGGCAGGCATGATTATCGGAAATATGGTAAATATTGTACTGGATCCGGTGATGATTCTGGGACTGCATTGGAATGTGGCGGGAGCAGCGGTCGCTACTGTGCTGGGAAATATTGCCTCGGCGGTTTTTTACCTGAGACATTTACTCTCAAAAAATACCATGCTGTCCATTCACATAAAGGATTATCGTGTGGGGAACCAGATTGCGTCGGGGGTCTGCGCTATTGGAATCCCTGCTTCTTTAAATAGTATTTTGATGAGCGTGTCCAATATCCTAATCAATAATGTCATGACAAGATATGGGGATATGGCGGTTGCCGGGCTCGGCGTTGCCATGAAGGTAAATATGATTGTAGTGATGTTGTTGATAGGATTGGGCAGTGGGATTCAGCCTTTATTGGGCTATTGTTACGGGGCCGGAAATAAAAAGCGCTATGTGGAGGTATTGAAATTTTCACTTCTTCTGGCATTTGGATTAAGCCTTGTTATGACGGTGATATGCTATGTGTTTGCGGGTCCTCTGGTGACGGCGTTTCTGGATAATGCGGATGCTTTTGAATTTGGAATGTCTTTCTCGAGAACCTATATTTTGTCGGGACCGATTTTGGGCATTTTGTTTGTGTTTGTGAATGCCATTCAATCTACGGGAGCTGCGTTGCCTTCATTGATTCTGTCCATCAGCAGACAGGGACTTTTGTATATTCCCATACTTGCGATTTTCAGCAGGATTTTCGATTCTGCCAGAATGGTGGCAATGGCGCAGCCCGTTACGGATTATCTGGCAGCGGCGCTGGCAGCGGTGTTATTCGCTTTTACTGATAAAAAATATTTTAACAAATTTAAAAGCCCTTCTCCTTAAGACCTGCGAATATCTGTACATAAAATTCCGCCACATCAAAACCCGGAATGTTTTGGTGGGTCAGGTCAATCATGTCGCCATGGGAGATGCCTCTTTTGCCGGCGGATACAAGACCGAGATAATGTCCGTAAACAGCGGAGGAGATACTGACAAGACCGTCATTTTCTCCTTCGTATTTTTTTACTAATAAATATCCCAGATTTAAGGGAAATCCGGCGCTTTTTGCAGAGTGCATTTTAGACATGGAACTTTGATAGTAAACCTTGGGACTGTCCGGCACATTTTCGTTAAAAGCGGCACAGGCGCCGGCAGTCAGGTCTTTGACACCCGCCAGAAAGTCCGGAGCGTCATCTCCCAGCCTGTGAAACAGGGTATTATAATGGTTGGCTGTAAACTGTATCAGCCAATCGGGCAGGCTGCCCAACAGGGCATCCACAAACTGGCATCCTCTGTGCGGCGTATTGATAGTGGTCAGGGAAGCGATTTTATCCGCCATGCCGAGTTTGCTTATGGCGTACCGGGTATCCAGCCCGCCTTTGGAATGTGCCACCACATTGACCTTTTCGGCGCCGGTTTCCCGGAGTACCCGCTCAATTTCTGCTTTTACTTCCGCAGCGCTGTCTGCTATGCTCAAGGAGGACTGCTGGCTGCCATAATAGACCACGGCGCCGTTCTTTTTTAAGGCTTGGGGCACTCGTCCCCAATAGTTTAAAAACTGCCAGTCCCTGAAAAAGATGCCATGTACCATCACTACGGGATAACGGGTCTGACAGACGGCATTTTCCGCGCGGGTGGAATCCAAAAGATAGCGGTTTCTCTCATAATATAATTCCCTGCGTACCGTAGAGCACCATTTGACAAACAGAATCAGATTGACGGGTACAATCCACCAGAAAAAGAACATTAACACCCGAAGCCCGGCGCCGAGTTGTGAAGAGGTAACACAGGTGCGCCAGAATCCGTTGAGATAATGAATCAACAGTGTAAACCATGCAACGAGTCCGTTTGTCAGGGCAAGCAGTAGGAGGGAACGGTCTGAGAAAATAAGCTCACCCCACAAAGACAGGCAGATAAAATATCCCATGATTTCCAAAAAGAAAGCGGGCAGGGCGGAGCGGATCAGTTCATAGCCGCCGGAAAGTATTTGGACCCGCAGTGCCATATGCTTTTCCTGACAGGGGAAAATCTGTGTCAGGATATATGCGACAACGATAAAGAAAGCCAAAGCCAGCCGCAACAGGATATTGACATAGCCCGATATCAGGCGCTCAAGGAGCAGTATATTCATCATTAACAGTACACAGACCATGCAGCGTATTCTCGAAAAATATCTCATTTGTAACCTTTCCATGATTCATTTGCCTATTTGAAATTTATTATAACATCTCTTTGGCATCTATGGTATAATGATTTTGCTGGCGCAAAATTCAAGTCAGCTTGCGCTGCCTTGTCGCCGCTGTGCGGCGCATTACACCGGAATCCATGGCTTGAAAATCAAATGTCTGCTGCGCAGCCGCTTGATTTTCTGCGCACATGGTATAATGATTTTGCTATCACTATATTTATCAATAGAAAAGGAGCATTCCCCATGGCATTTGCACATCTTCATGTACATACGGAATATTCGCTTTTGGACGGTTCCAATAAAATAAAAGAATATGTGGCGCGGGTGAAGGAATTGGGGATGGACAGCGCCGCCATCACAGACCATGGCGTTATGTATGGGGTCATTGATTTTTATCGTGCGGCCAGAGCCGAAGGGATTAAACCTATTCTGGGCTGCGAGGTTTATGTGGCGCCCAATTCGCGTTTTGATAAGGAAGCGGTCAGCGGAGAAGACCGTTACTATCATCTGGTGCTGTTGGCGGAAAATAATCAGGGCTATGCCAATCTGATGAAAATTGTCAGCAGGGGATTTACGGAAGGATACTATTATAAACCCAGAGTGGATATGGAGATTTTGACTCAGTTTCATGAGGGAATCATTGCGCTGTCCGCCTGTCTTGCAGGCGAGGTGCAAAGATATATTGTCATGGGACAGAATGAGGAGGCAAGAAAGGCGGCTTTAAAGTATGAGGCCTGCTTTGGAAAAGGCAATTACTTTCTGGAATTGCAGGACCATGGCATCCCGCAGCAGAAACAGGTCAATATGGAGCTCATGAAAATGAGCAGGGAGTTAGACATTCCCTTGGTTGCCACCAATGATGTGCATTATACTTATCCCGAGGATGCGGATTCCCATGATATTCTGCTCTGCCTTCAGACGGCAAAGAAGCTGTCGGATGAGAACCGTATGCGGTATGAAGGCGGTCAATATTATGTAAAGAGCGAGGAGGAGATGAAAACGCTGTTTCCCTATGCGTGGGAGGCAGTGGAAAATACCCAGCGTATTGCCGACCGCTGTAATGTGGAAATTGAGTTTGGCGTGACCAAGCTGCCGGAATATAAGGTGCCGGAGGGGTATGACTCTTGGAGTTACCTGAATTATCTTTGCAGGCAAGGGCTTTCAGAGCGTTACGGTGATGAGAATCTGCCCGCGGGGGATACAGGCAGGACTTTGGGCGAGAGGCTTACTTATGAATTGGATGTTATCCGCAAGATGGGATATGTGGATTATTTTCTGATTGTGTGGGATTTTATTAATTATGCCCGCGAAAATAATATTCCCGTGGGACCGGGTAGAGGCTCCGCGGCGGGAAGCATTGTGTCTTATTGTCTGAAAATTACCGATATTGACCCCATCCGGTATAATCTGCTTTTTGAGAGGTTTTTAAATCCGGAGCGTGTGTCCATGCCGGATATCGATATTGATTTCTGTTTTGAAAGAAGGCAGGAAGTCATTGATTATGTGAGCCGCAAGTACGGAGCGGAGAAAGTGGTGCAGATTGTCACCTTCGGAACACTGGCGGCAAGGGGTGTTATCCGGGATGTGGCGCGGGTCATGGATTTACCCTACGCTTTGGCGGATTCCATCGCCAAATTGGTGCCGAGGGAGTTAAACATCACATTGGACCGGGCGCTGGAAATGAATCCGGAGCTCCGTAAGCTTTATCAGGAAGATGAGCAGGTTACTTACCTGATTAATATGTGTAAAAGGCTGGAAGGACTGCCAAGGCACACTTCCATGCATGCGGCGGGGGTGGTTATCTGTCCGAAAGCGGCAGATGAGTTTGTACCTTTGTCCAGAGGTTCCGACGGTTCCATTACCACCCAGTTTACCATGACTACGCTGGAAGAATTGGGACTTTTGAAAATGGACTTTCTGGGACTGAGAACCCTCACGGTCATTCACGATGCGGTGAATTTTATTGCGGAGCGTACCGCGGAGCCGATTGATATGGGGCAGATTGATTATAATGATCCGGCAGTGCTTGCTTCCATCGGAACCGGCAGGACGGACGGAATATTTCAGTTAGAGAGCGGCGGAATGAAGAGCTTCATGAAAGAGTTGAAGCCTCAGAATCTGGAGGATATCATTGCGGGGATTTCCCTGTATCGGCCGGGTCCCATGGACTTTATTCCCAAATATATCGAAGGCAAGAACCGGCATGGGGAGGTCAGCTATCTCTGCCCGCAGCTGGAGCCTATTTTATCCCCGACCTATGGCTGTATCGTGTATCAGGAACAGGTGATGCAGATTGTGCGTGACTTGGGGGGTTATACTTTAGGCAGAAGCGATTTGGTGCGCCGTGCCATGAGTAAAAAGAAGCAGTCCGTCATGGAAAAAGAGCGTGCCAATTTCATCTATGGAAACGAGGAAGAAGGGGTGCCGGGCTGTATTGCCAACGGCATCAGCGAACAGGTTGCGGGGCAGATTTATGAGGACATGATGGATTTTGCAAAATATGCTTTCAATAAATCCCATGCGGCATGTTATGCGGTGGTTGCTTATCAGACTGCATGGTTAAAGTATTATTATCCCGTGGAATTTATGGCGGCTCTTTTGACTTCGGTGATAGACAACCCCAGAAAGGTGTCCGAATATATCCTGACTTGCCGGAATATGGGCATTGAATTGCTCCCGCCCGATATCAATCAGGGTCAGAGCGGATTTTCGGTTTCGGACGGCAGTATACGCTATGCCCTGACGGCTATCAGAGGCGTGGGGCGTTCTGCGATTGACGGCATTGTGCAGGAAAGAAAAGAACACGGTCCCTTTTTAAGCTTGAAGGATTTTATTTCCCGTACCTCGGACAAGGATGTGAATAAGCGTGCAATAGAGAGTTTTATCAAGGCGGGGGCGCTTGACAGTCTGGGCGGCACCAGAAAGCAGTTTATGAGTGTGTATGTGCAGATGGTGGACAGCGCTGCCAAGGACAGAAAAAGCAATATGGCAGGGCAGATGTCGCTGTTTGACATTGTGGGGGAGGAATCCCGGGCGGAATTTGACATTAAGCTGCCGGATGTGGGAGAATACACAAGGGAAATGCTGCTTGCCTTTGAGAAAGAGGTGCTGGGTATTTATATCAGCGGGCATCCTTTGGAGGCGGAGCGGGAATTATGGCAGGAGCACATTACCGCTTATACCAATGATTTTGTCCTGAATGAAGAAAGCGACACCGTGACAGTGCCGGATAACGCTACAGTCATAGTGGGTGGTATGATTGTGGACAAGACCATAAAATATACCAAGAATGATAAAATTATGGCATTCTTAAATCTGGAAGATTTAGTGGGAAATGTGGAGGTTATCGTGTTCCCCAAGGATTATGAGCGATATGGCAGCATTCTTATGGAAGACGCCAAAATATTTGTCAAAGGGCGGGCATCCGTGGAGGAGGAAAAGAATGCAAAACTGATTTTGGAACAGATTGCCACCTTTGAAGAAGCTGCCGCAAAACCCAAAGAGGAGCTTTTTTCCAATGCAAGAAAAACCTTTGTCAAAGCAGTGCCGCAGAAACCGAAAGAGTCAGAGGAATCCGGAGGGCAGACGATAAGCAAAATGCCGAGAGGAGTCTGGGTACAGTTTGCGGATGCCAAGAGTTATGAGGAGCAGGAACAGAAGCTGTTTCGGGTCATTGCGGATTCCGATGGGAATGACGATATTGTCATTTATTTAAAGAACACCCGGGCAATCAAGGTTTTGCCGGCAAATCGGCGGGTTTGTGCGGATGAAATGCTCCGTGCCAGATTGGAGAAAACTTTTGGAGCGGAAAATATTAAGTTTTTGTTGAAATGAATGGCAAAACCTATTGAAAAGCGGTAAAAAATGCATTAAAATGAAAGAATCAGAGGAAATATTTTATAAATATACATATGTGGTATGATTATGGGAGGTAGCATCATGGCAAAAAAGATAAAGACAATCGGTGTTTTGACCAGCGGCGGCGATGCGCCGGGCATGAATGCCGCAATCCGTGCAGTTGTCCGCACTGCCATTGCCAGAGGCGTGGAAGTAAAGGGTATTAAGAAAGGTTATCAGGGACTTTTAAATGAAGAAATCAAACCCATGCTGGGCAAAGATGTATCTGACATCATCCAGAGAGGCGGAACGGTTCTGGGCACTGCAAGAAGCATGGAGTTTAAAACTCCCGAGGGTCAGAAAAAAGGCGCGGAAATTTGCAAGAAGCACGGAATTGACGGAATTGTCGTGATTGGGGGAGACGGTTCTTACCGTGGCGCTCAGGCATTGTCACGATTGGGCATCAATACTATCGGCATTCCCGGAACCATTGATTTGGACATCGCCTGTACGGAATATACCATCGGATTCGACACGGCGGTCAATACTGCCATGCAGGCAATCGACAAGGTAAAGGATACCTCTTCCTCCCATGAAAGGTGCAGTATTATCGAGGTCATGGGGCGTCATGCGGGCTATATTGCGCTGTGGTGCGGTATTGCCAATGGTGCGGAAGATATTTTGCTGCCGGAGAAATATGATTTTCAGGAACAGAATATTATTAACAATATTATCAGTAACCGTAAAAGAGGAAAAACCCATCATTTGATTATCAATGCGGAAGGTATCGGTCATTCCATTTCCATGGCGCGCAGAATCGAGGCGGCCACAGGCATAGAAACCCGAGCTACGATTCTGGGCTATATGCAGCGAGGCGGAAGTCCCACGGCAAAGGACCGCTATTATGCATCGATTATGGGTTCCTATGCGGTGGATATTATGCTGGGAGGTAAAACCAACAGAGTGATAGGTTATCGGCATGGCGAATTTGTGGACTTTGATATTGAGTCGGCGCTGAATATGGAAAAGAATATAGACGAATATCAGTTTGAGGTGTCAAAACTGCTTGCTATTTAAAGGGGCAGGATTTAAGGCTCATAATCGAACGGTGATAACAGGAGGCGGCTGTACTTCTTGCAGGAGGGCATAGCCGCTTTCCTCATACAAACTTTATGAGTGCGGAGGCTGAGGATGATAACAAGCGGGGCGAATTCCAAGGTAAAACAGGTCATACAGTGGCAGAATAAGGCGAAGGAGCGCAAAAAGGATAAAGTTTTTCTGGCAGAGGGCATGAAAATGTTTGAGGAAGCGCCTACAGATTGGATTTGCGAGGTGTATTTATCCGAGACTATGGCGGCGGAAATTTTAAGTGACCCGGCTCCCCCACAGCTTGTGTCTTTGCAGGCAAAACTGCTTGAGACCTCATATGAAACAGTTAAAGATGACATATTTGTCAGAATGTCTGATACCCAAACCCCACAGGGGATTTTGACGGTATTGAAGCAGCCGGTTTATCGGATAGAAGAATTGCTACAATGCCCCAATCCGTTATTTCTGATCATTGAGAATCTTCAGGACCCCGGTAATCTCGGCACGATTATCAGGACGGGGGAGGGAGCCGGAATTACAGGAGTATTTTTGAGCAGTAAAACGGTGGATATTTTTAATCCTAAGACAATCCGCGCTACCATGGGTTCTGTATACAGGGTTCCTTTTACATATGTGACAGATTTGTCAGAAATAGTGGAGCGTCTGCGGCGGAACAAGGTTCACATTTATGCGGCACAGCCCTTGGGAGCGCAGAGTTATGATAGTTTTTCCTACTGTGGCCCCACGGCTTTTCTTATCGGAAACGAGAGCCGCGGCCTGACCGAGGAAATTTCTGACAGTGCTGACAGTTGTCTGAAAATTCCTATGGAGGGAAGGGTGGAGTCTCTGAACGCAGCGGTTTCTGCCGCTTTGTTGATGTATGAGGCGCACAGGCAACGCACGCGTAACAAGTAACGCACGCGTAACAAGTAACGCAATCGCAACGAGTAACAAGTAGAAGGAAAGGGTATGGTTATGGATATGAAAATCGGTTGGATTGGTTTAGGAAATATGGCAACGGCTATGATAAGCGGCATGCTGCAGAAAAAAGCAGTGCAGCCTCGGGAGATGATGGGCTTTGCCAGAACCCGGGCGGCAAGAGAAAAGGCAAAGCAGCAGTTCGGCATTCAGATTGGGGACAGCAATGTTCAGGTGGCGGAATGGGCGGATATTCTGTTTTTGGCGGTAAAGCCCGGCGTGCTTTCGGAAGTGATACCGCAAATCAGGGATGCGGTGAGCGATCATACGGTCATTGTCAGCATTGCGGCGGGAAAGAGTCTGTCCTATCTGAAAACAGAGTTTGGCGGGGAGAATCGAAAGCTGATTCGCTGTATGCCCAATACGCCGGCTTTGGTGCTTGCGGGATGTACCGGAATCTGTGCGGACGAAGCCGTAACCCATGAAGAGCTGGAACAGGTGCTTGTCCTGTTTCGTTCTTTCGGCACGGCGGATATCGTGCCGGAGCATTTGATGAATGCCGTAGTGGGAGTCAGCGGCAGTTCTCCGGCATATGTTTTTCTCTTTATTGAAGCGATGGCGGACGCGGCGGTGGCGGCGGGAATGCCCAGAAAGCAGGCATATGAATTTGCCGCCCAATCCGTTCTGGGCAGCGCCAAGATGGTATTGGAGACAGGAAAGCATCCGGGGGAGCTGAAAGATATGGTCTGTTCTCCGGGAGGTACTACTATTGAGGCTGTAAAGGTTTTGGAGGAAATGGGATTGCGGGCGGCAGTGATGGACGCCATGGAGGCTTGCATTGAAAAATCCCGCCGTTTGTAAAAAAAGAAAAGAGATTTTCAAAAAAATTGTAAAAATATTTTTTCCTTTATATGCCAAAATATGGAAAAATCCTTTAAAAACAGGTAGTTTCCGCCAAAAAAATTAAGAAAAATTAATATCTTGACAAAAAATAAGGCTTCTGCTATCATATTTCATGTAACAAATTTAACAAAATCGTAATAAATTATTGAGAAGAGGGGTATATTCTTAACTGAGAGTTATGATTTTGGGAGGTGAAAGAGATGGTAGGAAGCAAGAGGCTGTCTGCAACATTATTGGGGTTAGTGTTGTCGGCGATTCTGCTCGTACAGTCGGTTATTCCTGTTCAGGCGGGCAGCGGAAGTTATCTGACAAGCTTAAATGGCGGGGTAGCGGTTCTGTATGATCCCGGACAGCATAGTATCACGAAGGAAAATGCGGGTAATCGCAGTGTGGCAGCAGTAGCATTGGAGATGGATTTTCCCAAAGAGGAAGCATCCACCCTTGTCATGGCAAATGTGAACAGCGCTTTGAATGTGCGGAGCGCACCCAGCGAAGATGCCGAGAAGGTTGGAAAGTTGTACAAGGATTGCGGCGGAACCATTTTAGAGAGAGAGGACGGATGGACTAAGCTGCAGTCGGGAAATGTCATTGGTTGGGCGTCTGACGAATATCTGCTTTTTGACGAGGAAGCAGAGGCATTGGCAAATGATGTGGGCAAGATGATTGCCACCGTCGATACGGAAACACTGAGAGTAAGGGCGGAAGCCGATGGTGAAGCAAAGATTTTGGGACTGCTTCCCAAGGGACAGATTGCCGAGGTGTTAAACAATGACAATCCGGATTGGATTTGCATTGATTTTGAGGGCGGAGACGGTTATGTATCCGTGGAGTATGTAAAATTGGACTTCCAGATTGACGCCGGAGAGACCATAGAAGAGATTAAGGCAAGAGAAGCGGCAGAGCGTGAGGCAAAGCGCCATGTGAACTATGGCGAATATACTACGGATGCGGATACTACCAAGCTGTTAGCGGCACTGATTCAGTGTGAAGCGGGCGGAGAGCCTTATGAAGGACAGGTGGCGGTTGGCGCAGTGGTTATGAATCGTGTGCGCAGCGCGGCATATCCGGACAGTATCCATGGTGTGATTTATGCATCGGGACAGTTTACTCCCGCTATGAATGGTAAGGTAAATGCCGTGTATGATTCCGGCAAGATATCTGCAAGCTGCCTGCAGGCGGCGGAGGAGGCATTGAGCGGCGTGTCCAATGTTGGCGATATGACGCATTTCCGCAGAAATAACGGAAGAGACGGTCTGGTAATCGGACATCATGTCTTCTATTAAGCAGGCTGTACAATAATAAATTAAGATGAGTCCAAGGTCATGGAATGGCTTTGGACTCTTTTACTGCATGTATAATTTTTCCAATCCCTTGCTACTCTGTAAATTTTGTAGTATAATACTTTTATATTTTCAACTATTGGCGGGTAAACACGCATGGAGGTGTAAGCATGAATGAGTTTACGGTGTTTTGGATAGTTGCCTTGATTGTTTCCATTGTGATTGAGTTAGTAAGTCTGGGGCTTACCAGCATCTGGTTTGCGGGGGGAGCGTTGGTGGCTGCTCTGGCGGCGGCGCTAAATCTGCCCTTGTGGCTGCAGATTTTGTTGTTTGTCGTGGTGACTTTAGCGCTTTTGGTGTTTACAAGACCTATAGCGGTAAAATACTTCAACAAGGAGAGGGTTCGCACCAATGTAGAAAGCTTAATCGGCAGACAGGCGATTGTCATCAGCGAAATTGATAATATACAGGGTATCGGACAGGTGACGGTGGGCGGTCAGGAATGGAGCGCCAGAAGCTACGAGGAAGACAAGCGGATTAATGTAGGCTCTGTAGTCAGAGTTATGACCGTGAGCGGAGTAAAATTGATCGTTATGGAGGAAACTGTAAAGAAAGCGGTTCCCGAATCAGGGGAAACGCCGGAAAATCAATAAACTAAGTGGGCGTCCCACGAAGAGGCGCAGAAAGAGGTAAAAATGGGACCGTTGGTATTAATAGTTCTTATCGTTGTAATTTTATGGGTATTTATGTCCTGCATCAAAATCGTTCCTCAGGCACAGGCGTATGTGGTGGAGCGTCTGGGAGCATATCAGGGAACATGGTCTGTTGGCTTTCATGTAAAGGCGCCTTTGATTGATAAGGTTGCCAGAAGGGTCAATTTAAAGGAACAGGTGGCGGATTTCCCGCCCCAGCCTGTTATCACTAAGGATAATGTTACCATGAGAATCGATACGGTGGTATTTTATCAGATTACTGATCCGAAGCTGTTTACTTACGGTGTGGAGAATCCGATGATGGCAATTGAAAATCTGACGGCTACTACACTCCGTAACATTATCGGTGACATGGAGTTAGATCAGACTCTGACTTCCCGTGAGACCATTAATACACAGATGAGGGCTGCCCTTGATCTGGCAACCGACCCTTGGGGTATCAAGGTAAACCGTGTGGAGCTGAAAAATATTATTCCTCCCGCCGAGATTCAGAATGCTATGGAGAAGCAGATGAAAGCGGAGCGTGAGAGGCGTGAGGCCGTTACCCGTGCAGAAGGCGAAAAGAAGGCAAAGATTCTGGAGGCGGAAGGTGCCAAGGAATCCGCCATTCTGCGTGCGGAGGCTGATAAGCAGGCGGCCATTCTGCGTGCGGAAGCAGAAAAAGAAAAGATGATTCGCGAGGCGGAAGGTGAGGCTGAGGCAATCCTTAAGGTACAGCAGGCAAATGCGGACGGTATCAGAATGTTAAAAGATGCGGGAGCCGATGAGGCTGTGTTAAAAATTAAGAGTCTGGAGGCATTTGAGAAGGTTGCGGACGGTCAGGCAACCACAATCCTGCTTCCCGCAGATTTACAAGGAATTGCAAGCGTGGGCGCTGCATTAAAAGAAGGCGCAAAGGTAGTAGGATAGATAGAAAGAGGATGAAAGGTTTATGTCAGGGAGCGCCGCAAATGGCGCTCCTTTTGTGTCCTGCGGTTTTGCATCCCCTTGAAAAATAATGGAAAATGAAGTATAGTAGTACATATCTAAGGCAAGAGTAATTATTTGGGCAAAAACGGAGTCGCAAGCGAATCGATTCATTTCGCAAATATAGTGCCTGCGGCAGATTACGGAAAGGTATGGTTATTAATATGAATTTAAAAGGACGGGATTTTTTAAAATTATTGGATTTTTCGGCGGAGGAAATCACTTATCTGCTGGATTTGGCGGCAGAGCTTAAGGATAAAAAGAAAAAGGGCATACCCGTAGATGACTTTAAGGGGAAAAATGTGGCGCTGATTTTTGAAAAGACCAGCACCCGCACCCGCTGTGCTTTTGAGGTGGCTGCCCATGATTTGGGCATGGGAACCACTTATCTGGATCCTTCGGGCTCCCAGATTGGCAAAAAGGAGAGCATTGCAGATACGGCAAGGGTATTGGCAGGAATGTTTGAGGGAATCGAATACCGGGGATTTGAGCAGGCGATAGTGGAGGAATTGGCGCAGTATTCCAAGGTGCCTGTGTGGAACGGGCTTACCAATGAGTTTCATCCTACTCAGATGCTTGCGGATCTTTTGACGATCAGAGAGCATTTCGGGCATTTGAATGGCATTAAGCTCACATATATGGGGGATGCCCGTTATAACATGGGAAATTCCCTGATGGTGGCATGTGCCAAAATGGGAATGCATTTTACCGCCTGCACCACGAAAAAATATTTTCCGGCAGATGAATTGGTGGAGCAGTGCAGGGAAATTGCGGAGCAGACAGGGGGAAGCATTACGCTGACGGAGGATGCGAAAGCAGGCACGAAAAATGTGGATGTGGTTTATACGGATGTGTGGGTGTCCATGGGCGAGCCGGACGAGGTATGGACGGAGCGCATCAAAGAGCTGTCCCCCTATCAGGTAAATAAAGAAATCATGCAAAATGCAGGAGAAAAGGCAATTTTCATGCACTGCCTCCCGGCGTTCCATGATTTAAAGACAAAAATCGGGGCGCAGATGGGAGAGCGTTTCGGCATTACGGAAATGGAAGTTACGGATGAAGTCTTTGAATCCAAGCAGTCCCTTGTGTTTGAGGAAGCGGAAAACCGCATGCATACCATCAAGGCGGTTATGGCGGCGACTCTGTAAATAATTGGGCAGATAAGTCAGGGGAAGACAGGCATGGGTACAATGGAAGAAGCAGCTTACGGGCAGCAGGAAATTGCAGATAAAATGCAGACAAGCTGGGCAGGAAAAAATATAAAGTTTTACGAGTCCATAGATTCCACCAATATAGCGGCAAAGCGGGAAGCAGGGAAGGGCGTTCCCTCGGGAACCTTGGTTGTGGCGGATATGCAGACCGCAGGGCGGGGGCGCAGGGGCAGGTCATGGAGCAGCCCTGCCGGGACCAATATTTATTATACCTTGATTTTGAGGCCGGATTTCGCACAGGATAAGGCATCCATGCTGACATTGCTGATGGCGTTATCCGTAGTGAGAGGGATTAAAAAGGTTTTGCAGGCGGACGAGACAGAGATTGTTCGGATAGGCAAGGCATTCCCCGCCATCGGTATCAAATGGCCCAATGATGTAGTGATAAATGGCAAGAAAATCTGCGGCATCCTGACGGAGATGAGTACAGAAAGTGACGGCGGATGGTATGTAGTCATTGGTGTGGGCATTAATGTGAGGCAGCAGGATTTTGCGCCGGAGCTTGCGGATAAAGCCACAAGTCTGGAAGCTGAGTTTGGCAGAAAATTTTCCAGAAGCTTTTTGCTTGCGCATATCATGAAAGCTTTTGAGGAAGATTATGACTTGTTTTGCAGGCAGGGAAGTCTGAGGGGAATGAAAGAGCGGTATGAGTCGCTTTTGGTCAATAAGGACAGAGAAGTGACCGTGCTGGACCCCAAGGGAGAATATCGGGGAATCGCAAGGGGAATAAATGAAGAGGGAGAACTTTTGGTGGAGCTTCCCGGCGGAAAAGTAACGCAGGTCTGCGCAGGGGAAGTGTCCGTGCGCGGGATTTATGGATATGTATAGGAATGGAGATTTTTATGGAAGAAAATAGGGTGGTGCTGTGCGGCGCCAACGCTTATGAGAAAAAATATTATTTTAATGAGCAGTTTAATAAAATCCCCCAAGACATAAAGGATGAACTGCATATTATCTGCGTGCTGTTTACGGAGGAAGTGGGGGGAATCTTTGTTATTGCGTTCGAGGAAGACGGCGGCATTGTGATGGAGACCAATGCGGGGGATGATGATATTTATTACGATGAGATATCTGCCGGGCTCTTGGTTTCGGAGATTCGCAGAAGCAGGCAGGAATTGTTTGAGTCCTTAAGTTTGTACTATAGAGTGGTCGTTCTTGGTGAAGATGTGGAGGAAAGTGTGTAAAGATTTTCTAAGCGGCTAAAAGATGCTCGCTAAGAAAATCTAAATTACACACTGAGGATATGGAGGTAGAGGAATGATTCTGGTAATTGATGTGGGTAATACCAATTTAACCCTTGGGGTCTGGCAGGGAGAAAGCCTGCAGGCAACTTTCCGTATGATGACTAAAACTCCGAGAACCTCCGATGAATACGGAGTGATGATTTCCCAGCTTTTAAAGGACAGGGAGATTGATTTAAATGCATTGGAGGGGTCCATTATTTCCAGCGTGGTGCCGGATGTGATGCATTCTCTGGTGGGCGGAATCGTCAAATGCACGAAGACCACACCATTAATCGTGGGTCCGGGCATCAAGACGGGCATCAAAATCGTGACGGAGGACCCCAGAGCCGTGGGCGCAGACCGTATTGTGGATGCTGTGGCTGCCTATGAGAAATACGGAGGACCCATTCTGGTGCTTGATTTTGGAACCGCTACCACATACGATTTGATTACGAAGGCAGGGGAATTTAGCGCCGGAATTACCGCGCCAGGCATCCGAATCAGCTCGGAGGCATTGTGGAAGCAGACGGCGAAGCTTCCCAATATCGAAATCAAGAAGCCGAAGAGCATTCTGGCGCAGGAAACCATCAGCAGCATGCAGGCGGGACTGATGTACGGGCAGATAGGGCAGACTGAGTATATTATCCGCAAGGTAAAAGAAGAAAGCGGCATTCCGAATTTAAAAGTGGTGGCTACCGGGGGGCTTGGCAGAACCATTGCGGATGAAACGGATGCCATTGATATCTATGACAGCACCCTGACCTTGGAGGGCTTGCGGATTTTGTACGAAAAAAATACAAGAAGAAAGTCTTGAGAGGATTTTATTATGGCAGTTTTTAATATCAAAGCCGTTTTTCCGGACAATATTCAGAAAGTATGGGAAGTGGTCACGGATGTGAAAAATTATACATGGCGCAGCGATTTAAGCAAGACAGAGATTTTGAATGACAAACAGTTTGTAGAATATACAAAGGAAAGCTATGCCACAAATTTTACCATTACGGTTACAGAACCCTGTAAACGCTGGGAATTTGACATGGAAAACGGGAATATCAAGGGGCATTGGATTGGCATTTTTACAGAAAGAGAAGACGGCACCGAAATAGATTTTACAGAGGATGTCACTGCAAAAAAGTTTTTTATGAAGCCCTTTGTAAAGTCCTATCTGAAAAAGCAGCAGGAGCTGTTTATCTCCGATTTGAAAAAAGCGTTGTCGGCGCAAGAGGTATCATCATGAACAAGCTTACAATCGGCAGCGTAACGCTGGATAATCCCATTATTTTGGCTCCCATGGCAGGCGTAACCGACCTGCCGTTTCGTTTGCTGTGCAGGGAAATGGGGGCAGGGCTTGTGTGCATGGAGATGGTCAGCGCCAAGGCAATCTATTATCACAATAAAAATACCGAAGGCCTGATGGAGATTCATCCGGGGGAAATGCCGGCATCTCTGCAGCTTTTCGGCTCCGAGCCGGAACTTTTGGGAGAGATGGCAAAGCAGCTCGAAGAGCGCCCTTTCGCTATTCTGGATTTTAATATGGGGTGTCCTGTGCCCAAGGTGGTAAACAATGGGGAGGGCTCTGCCCTGATGAAGAATCCCCGGCTTGCAGAGAAGATTTTTACAAGTCTGGTGAAAGCCATAAAGAAGCCTGTAACCGTGAAAATCCGAAAGGGCTTTGACGGCAATCATGTGAATGCCGCAGAGATTGCCAAAATTGCGGAAAGCTGCGGAGTGGCGGCAGTTGCCGTGCACGGGCGCACCAGAGAGCAGTATTACAGCGGAAAAGCCGATTGGGATATCATTGCGGCGGTAAAGGATGCGGTAAAAATTCCCGTGATAGGAAACGGGGATGTGGACAGTCCTCAGGCGGCGAAAGCCCTGATGGAGCAGACCGGCTGCGATGGAGTGATGATAGGCAGGGCGGCGCAGGGAAATCCATGGATTTTCAGGGAGGTAACAGCTTTTCTGGACAGGGGAGAACTGATAGAAAAGCCCGCAAATGAGGAAAAGAAAGAAATAATACTCCGCCATGCGGCATTGCAGATGGAGTATAAGGGAGAGTACACTGCTGTAAGGGAGATGCGAAAGCACCTGTCATGGTATACCACGGGACTTCCCCATTCTGCCCGTTTCCGGCAGATGATTAACTCCATGGAGCACATGGAAGAGCTTATTGCAGGGGTGGAGGAAATTTTTGGGACTCCCTGCATATAATGAAGCATGGACACTATATTATATTTTTATCCTTTAAAACATGAAACATCGAAAACTGCCATTAAATGCAAAGTGACAGAATCCCAATTTCCCATTTATCATCTGGTGAAGATAGGGATGCCGCCCAGAGCAGTCTCCCTTTTACAGGATACTTTTGAGGAGGCAAGGGCGAAGGAGGAAAACTACAGGACGAAAGCGCAAAAGGAACCATTGCATAAGAGGGAAAATTGTTCAAGGAAGCTGGAAAATCTTAAGTTTTGGAATATATTTGCCAGAAGAAAACAAAAGAAAGCGTGGGAAATGCAAAGGCAGGAGCTTTTGGACTTTATTTTCAAGCAGTGGGGGGAGTCCTGTAATAGTTTTTGCGTATGCCAAAGTCCGATTACTTACTTTAACAAGTGGCAGTTTACGGATTACCGGGAAGAAAAGTGGGTGGATTACCTTATGCAGAACGGTAATTTGCTCCATTATGTGATTTTGGGCAATGCATCTTGCCTTTGGGAAGTGCTGCCAAAGTATGCAAAAAGGATGAAGAGCCTTAAGTTTTTTTTGAGAGAAAGCGAGTTTAACGAAGAATTGCAGGAGCTTCTGGAGTTTTTGTTTGAGGAATACGGTCTGGCAGCAGACACTCATTTTCTGGAGGGAGATGCCGGCTATAGAAAACTCCCCGTTTTGGGAGCGCTGCCCTGTAATATTCTGGATTTTTCCGGGGACGAGAAAGTGTTTTTCCAAGGGGCGCCGCCGGGCAGTGTCTGGCTTGATTTTGACGGATCGGAGGAAAAAAGGAGACGGTTTGAGCTGAGAGGCTCTGCGGTACATTATTTCTCATTGGTGAAAGAATGGAAAACTGCTATACAATTTTGCACGGAATCTTGACACTTTCTCAAAAAATGGGTATAATACCATGAGCGCAAGTTGATGCCATAGAACGGATTGTTTTGACATACGCAATATAAGATAAAATAGAGAATAAGAACAGAAAGGATATTGTGAAATGCAGGAAAAGAAAAATATTTTAACTTATGAAGGTTTAAGAAAGTATGAGGACGAGCTGCACGAGCTGAAAGTCAACAAAAGGCAGGAGGTTGCCCAGAAAATCAAGGAGGCGAGAGAGCAGGGTGATTTGTCCGAAAATGCGGAATATGACGCGGCAAAGGACGAGCAGCGCGATATTGAAGCAAGAATTGAAGAATTGGAGAAAATTTTAAAGAATGCGGAAGTTGTCGTGGAAGACGAAGTTGATTTGGATAAAATCAATATTGGCTGCAAGGTCAGACTTCTTGACATTGAATACAGCGAAGAATTGGAATACAAAATTGTGGGTTCCACTGAGGCGAACAGTTTGAAGGGCAAGATTTCCAACGAAAGCCCTGTGGGAAGGGCGCTGATCGGCAAAAAAGTAGGCGACGCCGTTGATGTGGAGACTCAGGCAGGCGTATTTTCCTATAAGATTTTGGAGATTCAGAGAAGCAATTAATAAATAGAAATCAATACGGCTGAAATTTGACAATATGCGGGAGGCACGGACATGTCAGAAAAAACGAATGAAAATGTTCAGGAACAGGATATTAACCAGCTTTTGAAGGTGCGCCGTGATAAATTAGCGGCACTGCAGGAGGCAGGGAAAGACCCTTTTTTGATTACAAAATATGATATGACCCACCATAGTGCGGATATCAAGGCGCATTATGAGGAATCGGAGGGAAAGACAGTCCGCATTGCAGGGCGCATTATGTCCAAACGAATCATGGGTAAGGCATCTTTTTGCAATATTCAGGATTTGGCCGGAGATATTCAGGTCTATGTGGCAAGGGACTCCGTAGGTGAGGAATCCTATGCGGATTTTAAGAAGTATGATGTGGGTGATATCGTAGGCATCGAGGGCGAAGTGTTTAAGACCCAGACAGGGGAGATTTCTGTCCATGCATCCGATATTCTGCTTTTGACCAAGAGCCTGCAGATTTTACCCGAAAAATTTCATGGATTGACCAATACAGATATCCGTTATCGTCAGAGATATACGGATTTGATTATGAATGCGGAAGTGAAGGACACTTTTGTAAAGCGTTCCAAAATTATCAGCGCAATCCGCCGTTATCTGGAGGGAGAAGGTTTCCTTGAGGTGGAAACTCCCATGCTGGTGTCCAATGCGGGAGGCGCTGCGGCAAGGCCTTTTGAAACCCATTACAATTCGCTGGATGAAGATGTGAAGCTGCGCATTTCTTTGGAACTCTATTTGAAGAGATTGATTGTAGGCGGATTGGAGAGAGTTTTTGAGATAGGAAGAGTATTCAGAAACGAAGGTCTGGACACCAGGCACAATCCGGAGTTTACCCTGATGGAGCTGTATCAGGCATATACGGATTATTACGGGATGATGGAGCTTACGGAAAATATGTTCCGCTATGTGGCGCAGGAGGTATGCGGAACCACATTAATTCCCTATGCGGAGGAAATGATTGACCTTGGAAAGCCTTTTGAGAGGCTTACTATGGTTGAGGCAGTGAAAAAATATACCGGAGTGGACTTTGATGCGATTCCCGATACCGAGGCGGCAAGGAAAGCTGCGGACGAGAAGGGCGTTCATTATGAGCTGCGCCATGCAAAGGGCGATATTCTGAATCTGTTCTTTGACGAATTTGTGGAGGAGCATCTGATTCAGCCCACCTTTATCATGGACCATCCGGTGGAGATTTCCCCTCTGACCAAGAGAAAGCCGGACAAGCCGGACTATGTGGAGCGTTTTGAGCTGTTTATCTATGGGCGCGAAATGTGCAATGCTTATTCCGAGTTAAATGACCCCATTGACCAGAGGCACCGCTTTGAAGAGCAGGAAAAGCAGTTTGCCCAAGGGGACGAGGAAGCAAACCATACGGATGAAGATTTCCTGAATGCGCTGGAGATTGGAATGCCGCCCACGGGAGGTATCGGTTACGGTATCGATAGGTTGGTGATGTTACTTACAAATTCTCCTGCCATCAGGGATGTATTGCTGTTCCCGACGATGAAGAGTCTGGAGAAGCCATCTGCTTCCCATACCAAAACAGAAAAGAAGGAAGTAAGCATGGAAGAAAGAAAAAGCAACCTTTCCAGAGAGCAGGCATTGGAGCTGCTGAAAAAATATAATAAAGAGCCTTTCCATATCCAGCATGCCCTGACGGTAGAAGGCGTGATGCGCTGGTATGCAAAGGAGCTGGGGTATGCAGATGAGGAAGATTTCTGGGGTATTACAGGGCTTCTTCATGATATTGATTTTGAGCTTTATCCGCAGGAGCACTGCAAGAAAGCACCGGAGCTTTTACGCGAAGCGGGAGTGGGGGAGGATATGATTTATGCCATCTGTTCCCACGGCTACGGAATCTGCAGCGAAGAAGAGCCTAAGCATGAGATGGAGAAGGTGCTTTTTGCAGCGGATGAACTGACAGGGTTAATCTGGTCCTGCGCATTGATGCGCCCCTCTAAGAGCACCATGGACATGGAAGTTAGCAGCCTTAAGAAAAAGTTTAAGGATAAGAAGTTTGCGGCGGGCTGTTCCCGTGATGTCATCGCTCAGGGAGCGGAGCGGCTCGGCTGGGAATTGGAAGAGCTTTTTGACAAGACCATTCAGGCGATGAGAAGCTGCGAGGCGGATGTGGCTAAAGCTATGGAGGAGTATAGGTAAGCCGGAAACTAGTCATTTTTGTGGAGGATTGGCGATGCTGAATCGGGAGATATCAGGGTCGCCTTTACTATTTTTAGATTGCCTTGCTTGACATACTATAGAAGGTGTGATAAACTAACGAGTAGTTAGTTATAACTAACTATAATACAAGAGAAAATTCCTAATCGCCAGACCTTATGGAAAACTTGACAGAAAGGTTGAGAAAGCGATGGAGGAGGAAGGAGGATGAAAATGAAAAAAGAAAAAGCGCGTTCTGCCTGGAGCTGGATATTTGAATTTGCGGCGGAGCGGAAAGCACTGTATATTGCCAGTGTGGCAGCCGCAGCCGTGGGAGTATTGTGCGCAACGGCGCCGTTTATTATTATGGGGCATATGATTCGGAGGCTTGTAGAAGGAAACAGGGAGGTATCCTCCTATATGGCGGACTGTCTCATCATGGCTGCCTTGTGGACAGGGAAAGTGGTATTTCATGCAATTTCTACATCTTTATCCCATAAAGCCACATTTTATGTGCTGGGGAATATTCGTAAGCGCCTTCTGGATAAGCTGGCGCGTCTGCCGCTGGGGACAGTTCTGGATACAGCCTCCGGCAGCCTGAAAAATATTATTGTGGAGCGGGTGGACAGCATAGAGGTGACACTTGCCCATATATTGCCGGAATTTACTTCCAATCTGCTTGCTCCGGCAGTGCTCATAGTGTATCTGTTTACCATTGACTGGCGCATGGCGCTGGCGTCTCTTGTCACGGTGCCGCTTGGGATGCTCTGTTATATGGGGATGATGGTTGGCTATGATAAATACTATCAAAACACCATTGTCAAGACAAAAGCGCTGAACGATGTGGCGGTGGAATACATAAACGGTATCGAGGTGATCAAGGCATTCGGCAAGGCGAAGAGTTCTTATGAGCGTTTTGTCATAGCGGCAAAGGAAGGTTCCGACTGTTTTGTGGATTGGATGCGCACCTGTAATGTGCCTTTTACAATCGCAATGCTGGTCATGCCCAGCACGATGGTTGCCGTACTGCCCATCGGCGGACTGTTTATAAAAAACGGGAGCCTTTCTCCGGCAGATTTTATCCTGATTATCATGGTTTCGGTAGGATTGATTGCACCCCTCATCACTTGTATGTCCTACAGCGATGATATGCGCCAGATGCAGTCGATCATCGGCGAAGTGGCTGCTATCCTGACACAGGAAGAGCTGCAGAGACCGCAGGAGACAGGCAGGCTGCCGGAACATTATGATATGAAAGCGGAAAATATCCGCTTCGGCTATCACGCAAAGGAAGTGCTTCACGGTATCAGTCTGGAAATCAGGGAGGGGACGGTAAATGCCATTGTGGGTCCTTCCGATTCCGGCAAGTCTACGCTGGTCAAACTCATGGCATCCCTGTGGGATGTGGATGGCGGAAGCATTTCCGTGGGCGGCGTGGATATCCGGGAAATCCCACTGCAGGAATATAATCAGATGATAGCTTATGTCTCTCAGGACAATTATTTATTTGATGATACAATCCGGGAGAATATCCGTATGGGAAGAAAAGGAGCTACCGACGCGGAAGTGGAGGATGCCGCAAAACGCAGCGGATGCCATGAATTTATCATGGGTCTGGAAAAAGGGTATGATACGCCTGCAGGCGGAGCAGGGGGTCATCTGTCCGGCGGGGAGCGTCAGAGGATTGCCATTGCCCGCGCAATGCTAAAGGATGCGCCGATTGTGATTCTGGATGAAGCAACTGCATACACCGACCCGGAGAACGAAGCGGTAATACAATCCGCAGTGGCAACATTAGTAAAAGGAAAAACGCTGATTGTCATTGCCCATCGTCTCTCTACCATAGTAGATTCTGACCGGATTTTCGTGGTGAAAGACGGAAAGTTGGAAGCCCAAGGTACTCATGGAGAACTTCTGGCGAAAAACGGTCTGTACAGGGATATGTGGGAGGCGCACATATCGGTGAAAGACAGGGCAGACAAGTCAGACAGGCCAGATAGGCCAAACAGGCCAGATAGGCCTGCGGAGATTGGAGGGGTGGCAAATGCTTAAAATATTAAAGAAATTTTTTGATTTTTGTGGGGGCGAGAATAAAAGGAAATTCTATCTGTCCGTGGCATTTGGCGTACTATTGGCATTTTTTGAAGCATTAAAGATACCGGCAATCGAGGTCATGCTGGGGGCGGTTATAGAGGGGCGTGTGACAAACGGAGTCATTCTGGCAAGTCTCGGCATTATGCTGTTTGGCATTGCGGGCGGTTCCGTGGTAAAATACCGCTCCACCATGCTGCAGACCGAGGCGGGATATGATACCTGTGCCGGTAAACGGATTGAGATTGCGGAGCATCTCCGCTATCTGCCCATGGGTTATTTTAACCAAAACAGTCTGGGCTATATTACTTCCGTGACAACGAATACCATGGAGAATCTGGCTAATATCGCGACTCGTGTGGTGATGATGACCACCTCAGGCATTCTGGCTACCGCCTTGATTGCTGCGATGCTGCTTGTCCTTGACTGGCGCATCGGGCTGGTAGTCTTGGCGGGACTGCTTTTGTTTTTCTTTGTAAACAGCGGACTGCAGAAGGCTTCCAATGAGATGGCGCCGAAAAAGATAGCCGCAGATACGGGATTGGTGGAAAAGGTATTGGAATACATTCAGGGCATTTCGGAAGTGAAGGCTTTTAATCTGACGGGGGATAAAAGCGAAAAATTGAGACATGCCATTGATGGGAGCGTTACGGTCAATACAAAGATGGAATTTTGCTTCATTCCCTATATGGCGCTGCAGAACTTTGTCACGAAAATGACGGGGATTGTCATGTGTGTATTGTCCCTGCAATTTTATTTTGATGGAAGTATGGAGCTTTTGACCTGTATTGTCATGTTAATCAGTTCGTTCCTGGTTTACTCCAGTCTTGACAGCGCCGGGAACTATTCCGCCCTGTTGCGGGCGGTTGACCTCAGCGTGGATCAGGCGCAGGCAATCCTTGAACTCGCGCCGATGGATACCGAAGGGCAGGATGTCGTGCCCCGGCATTTTGACATTGATGTGGAAAATATCAGCTTTTCTTATGATAAGAGGAAAATCATTGACGGGATTTCCGTGCATATTCCGGAAAAGACCACCACAGCCATTGTCGGTTCCAGCGGTGGCGGCAAGACTACCCTGTGCCATTTGATTTCCCGGTTCTGGGATGTGCAGGAGGGCAGCGTGAAACTGGGCGGAATGGATGTGAAAGATTACAGTTATGACAGTCTGATGAAGAATTTCAGTTTTGTTTTTCAGAATGTTTATCTGTTTCAGGATACCATAGCCAACAATATCCGTTTCGGACAGCCGCAGGCGAGCATGGAACGGGTGATAGAAGCGGCAAAAGCTGCCTGCTGTCATGATTTTATTATGCAGCTCCCGGAAGGATATGAAACGAAGATTGGGGAGGGCGGCGCCAGCCTCTCCGGCGGGGAGAAACAGAGAATATCCATAGCCCGTGCCATCATGAAGGATGCGCCGATTATTATTTTGGATGAAGCAACCGCGAATGTTGACCCGGAAAACGAAAAGGAATTGGTAGAGGCAATCGATGCGCTGACCAGAGAAAAAACGATTATAATGATAGCCCACCGCCTGAAAACCGTGCGTAATGCCGATCAGATTCTTGTGGTTGACCGGGGCAGGATCGTGGAGCAGGGCAGGCATGAAGAATTGATGCAAAGAAACGGGATTTACAAGCGGTTTGTCGATGTCCGCGAACTTGCCGTGGGATGGAAAATTTAGTGGTTGGATAATTGAGGGAATCAAAGACAGGGCAGTAAAATAGGTAAGGGTATTGATTATGAAATTGTTAGTTTATGGCGCAGGCATGATAGGTTGCGAATTGGCTCATATTTTGAAAAAGGGCGGAAATGATGTGACATTGCTTGCCAGAGGGAAGTGGAAAGACACTTTAGAAAAGCGGGGGCTTGTGATCCGGCACTATCTGCAAAGGAAAACGACAACAGACGAAGTGAAAGTTACAGGCTGCCATGTTTGTGATGTGCAAAACACCGTTGGGGCGGCTGGCGGTAACAGACCACTGTGCCCATGCGGTCAGCGAGATGTCCTTTCTTGACAGGGCATGGGAGGAACTGCGCAGGTCGGCGGCGGAAGCATCTGCGGATGTATCCATGCCGGTGTGGGATTCCTTGCGGAGGAACATGCCATAAAATGCAAGGTGGCATACTGTTTAACAGTATCCCTTTTTGACGCAGAAAGGAGGGAGGTATCCATGAAAAAACAACAGCCTTATGTTAATAAGAAACACCTTCCGATGATGGGCGTGGGTCCGGTTTATGTTGCGGTGATTATTGCCGTAACCGTAATTGCGGTGATTGTGGGAAGAGGTGCGGCATTTGAAAAAGGCAGGGTAAACCGTTGTATCCCGTGGCCTTTCAACTGAGCAGACGGTTTATGCTTTCATAGGCAGAAAAGCTACCGCACCAAAGGTTGGGGATTGGGGCGCTTATTTAATCTGAATGCCATAGAAGGGCAGAAATGAGGTTCAGCATGCCGGTGGTGAAAAATATTTCAAATAAATTGGTTGTGCAAAGAAAGAGATGAAATCTGTAGAGGGAGGTGAATACAACAATGAATATGATTTTTTCAATTTTAGGTTTGGCAGGGGGATTCTCTGTGCCATAGGAGATATTCTGTTTGATTTAAGAGGCAGAGGGAACAAGAAACTCGGAACATCCAAAAATATCGACAGTAACTGGATGCATATGGCATATTGGAGATTTGGGGCGTCCATATCCGTGGCATTTGTTGGAGATGTGTTGTTGGGCTTTGGATTTTTGCCACTGGTAAATCAGATACAGCCTGTAAACACAAAGCTGGCGGCGGTAGTGGCGGTTTGCGGATACGGATTTATGCTTGTGGCAACGGTATGTGTGGCTGCAGCAATATTAATGGGCTACCTTGCGGTTCCCAAATGGTTTGTGCTGTTAAATCCTTTTGTATTCCTATTTATAGGTGTGGGGCTGAGAAAGTTGAATTCGGATCGTTTCTGCGATCTTCCGGGGATTATCATGCCCAGTCTTGGTATGGGGATGTTTGGGGTAATTGGAATTGTAAGTTTACTGTAATGCATCGGAGGGTTGTTTGAATGGATGAAACAGTTTTCTGTATGGATGGGAAACTGCACTGAGAAGTTTCTGTACGAAGTGGAAAGGAGAGGGAAATTATGATTTTGCAGAAGAAATACTATATTTTCGGAATCATCGGCTGCCTGTGTTTTGGCATTGGAGATTGGCTGCTTGGATATGTCGATCCCACATTGTTGGAAGGGACTTCCCTTTATTTCA
>JAMPEY010000020.1 GCA_023664665.1 Lachnoclostridium sp. | reverse complement strand
CATCTATGAAATTTATCTTATTCTGTGTACTAATCTTCTTATACTGCGGATATTTCTTCGATAAATAGACGCCGCACTGCAGCCTGCGCCGTTCTTCCTTTGCGGTAAAACGCTTGACGAACAGATAATTTCGGTTGTCCTGCATCAATCCGCTTTGATCCGTCACCACATACTCATGCTCTTTCTGGATAGGAAACTGTACTTCTCCCTGTCTGATATGCTGTGAATAAAAAAGCGGAATCGCCCCTTCTTCTGCATCATCACGAAGTATTTCCCGATTACGGAAATCAACTGTCAATCCCGTTTTCATTTTCAACCCAATATCCGGCAATGTTTTATCAAATCTATGTATTCGCTCCAACACAGAGACTTCTCTTTCATCTGTTACTAAATACACATAATAATCATTCCCCGATACCACAAGGCTATATGGCACAGTCAAGGATGTAAGATTATTAAAGTCATTATTTGACTGTGAGGATGTAATTGTTACTTTTTCCGATGTCTGGTTTGTCTTTTTCACTTTAATGATGATTGTTTCCTGTAAAACATCTTCTTTGTCAAACACCTTGTTCCGGCTTACGAACAAATGAATATGTTCTATTTTTCCCTCTGTCAGAAAATACTGCCTGAATCGCTTGAAATAAGCGCCCGATGTCCATGAGCGGGGAATAATATACACCATTTCCCCATCATTATCCAGATTAAACAATCCCATTGCTGCAAAAATAAAATACAAATTAGGCGCACCATAACAAACCTCCGGCATGGCAGTTGCTTCCGGTGCATCCTTCGGTATTTTCATATACGGGGGATTGCCAATAACCAAATCATATTTTTTAGGTTCGGGATTGCCGCCTAACATCTGATTGAAGTCTAGATACTGACTTGTAATATAATTATCTGTAACAATTTCTATTTTTACATCCTTTTTAGAATTTACCTGGCAAGTATGCAGGTTTTCCTCCAGCAAGCCCAAAATATTGGCATCATTCTCATAACAGGTCAATTCTATTGTCTGAACAGAAGCCATCTGCTCTAATCGTTCTATCAGCGCACATGATAATATCCCTGATCCTGCCCCTGCATCTAAAATACTGACTTTAGGCTTGTTGTCCGGAATATTATATAATTCAGCCATAAAGCGTGCTGTTTCTTTACTTGTAAAAAATTGTCCATATTTTTTACGCTCATTTTTAGGCATATTTTTAATATATTGATTCGTTAATTCTATAACTGTTTCTAACATATTTACACCTACTTAACATCTCTAGTCACTAAATATTTATCTTTACATTAGATATCACAGTTACCTAAACCACAACGAATACCATTTTTCAAAACAAACTCATATAATGTAGCAAGACTAACTTGTGTATCCTCATATCATTATTGTTATATTGTACCATATAAACACTTGCTTTTCTACAAAAACATAACTTTCGATAGAGTAAACTTATTGTCAGTTGGAGAGTTGCAGAGAATTCCTGCTACTGATTTGTCCAGACTTGATTTCCTTAACTGACTTATCTCACATTATCCTCTGTATCATTGATTTCAACCACATCAACAAACGGGTCAAGATGCCCTTCACTATTTCTAATACCGTTGTTAGACTTCAATTTACCTGTATTAAGTCCATCTAGTGCACTTTTCTTCATTCTAATTTTAGCATTTACATCAACAAACTCATCATTATTGTTCATAATACTTTACTTATTCCTCTATATACACAATATCTGCGTTTTATTTAATTTACACATTTTGGCTCCAAGTCGATTTTCTTCATAACTGCTTTATCTACATGGTGCTAGCACCATGTAAAAAAATATGAACAAGAAAAATGTCAATTCATTGTTTTGCACCAATCTAATCAAGAAACAGGACTTTTCATTTATCTATCAAAAACATTTTCTCGGTGAAATTTCAAATACTTTTTATTACTTTCAGTCAAATCTATATGCATTCTACTATTGACATTAAGCAACACCCTATCGTTTTCTGTTAATCTGGCAGAAATCATAATCTTACCATCATCATCAAAAGTGATATAACCTTTATCAAATATTCTGTCATGGTTAGGACACATCAAAAAACCATTATTGACATCTAATTTCTCTTTTGGTTCACTTTCTGCCCAAGGTTTAATATGACTCGCTATCAGTAATGTATGATTTTCCATGCCACACAAACAACATCTGTTATATCTCCTTAGCAATAAATCCCTAAATATTCCTTGATTAACCCTGACATTTATAATTGCTTTTTTGATTCACCCTTTGCATTTAAAGAAATAATTTCTTCTTCTATTTTTTGTGCTTTTTCAATTACTGCATTATTACAGATTTCTTCTTTATTTGTTATAATATTTTTACCTTTTAACCATAAACAAAAATCAAGTACCATCTGATTAGACCAATCTGCTAATTCGGGCACAGTCTTTTTCCATTCAACCAAGGCTAAATTTTTCTCTACCATTGATGCTTTTTTCTTAATAGGAATACACACACTTTTTAAACAATCATCTATTTTCGGATTGGTACAAACAGGAACAAACCTATCATAAAAGTATACTATCATAAGCATATTCTTTATTATACTGTTTATTTTATACTTTTCAAAATCATTATAATTTTTTCGCCTTATATCTTCCAAAAAATTTACTATTTCCTTTTTTAGATAAATAAAAGCATTCTCAAAATCAGATCCAAACTCTTTGTAGCTTGATGATAACTGTATCTTTGATGACTTCTTGGTGGTATATACCCCAAAAGTATGTGGATAAGCAGCACTTTGTATATTTGCGATATTGCTCAGTCTATATTTCAACCAATAACTAAAAGAATTATCTCCTGATGTATACTGTTTTATTGTCAAATTTGGGATAGACTCAATAGGATATATAGATAAAAACTCTTCTCTTTCTTTCTTACCTTGAGCTTCTATTTTCTTTCCCTCTTCCATTCTATCTGCTTCATATAACTTTATCAAATTCATCTTTATCATTCCTTCATAAATCTCTATTGTCTATATCTTTCATGATTTGATTATACCATTTCCTCTCTCCATTTACCACAAAATAATATGGCACAAAAAGGTCACTAAACTTTGGGATTCTATGAAATAAGCTCTGCCAAATAAAAGATTGGTAAAAGTAAACTCCGATGAAAAATGATGCCAAATTTCATTGGAGTTCTGTTTTATGGCACCATTTTGGCACCGCTTACAACTTTTTCACTGTTGCAAAATTTCAAAAAGGGCTTCCCGATTACTCGGAAAGCCCCATAAAATCTAGCTTTTTACTAATGAATTCGTCAGAATTCTATTTACTCAATAATAGTAGCAACCCTACCAGACCCAACAGTCCGTCCACCCTCACGGATAGCAAAGGTAAGACCCTGCTCCATAGCAATAGGATGAATCAACTCAATGGTCATTTCTACATTATCACCGGGCATGCACATCTCGGTACCTGCAGGCAAGTTGCAAACGCCGGTAACATCGGTTGTTCTGAAGTAGAACTGAGGACGATAGTTGTTGAAGAAAGGTGTGTGACGACCACCCTCGTCCTTGGTCAGAACATATACCTGTGCGGTAAACTTGGTGTGGCAGGTAACGGAGCCGGGTTTAGCGAGAACCTGTCCTCTTTCGATTTCAGTTCTCTGAACACCACGAAGCAGTGCGCCGATGTTATCACCAGCCTGTGCGTCATCCATCTGCTTACGGAACATCTCGATACCGGTAACAACGCTCTTCATGCTCTCTTCCTTGATACCGATGATTTCAACTTCCTCGTTCAGCTTCAGGGTACCACGCTCTACACGGCCGGTAGCAACGGTACCACGACCGGTAATGGTGAATACATCCTCCACAGGCATAAGGAAAGGCTTATCTGTATCACGCTGAGGATCAGGAATATACTCGTCAACAGTCTTCATCAGCTCAAGAATCTTGTCGCCCCACTCGCCGGAAGGATCTTCCAGAGCTTTCAGAGCGGAACCCTTGATGATAGGGCAATCCTTGAATCCGTACTCCTCCAACTGCTCGGTAACTTCCATCTCAACCAGCTCAAGGATATCGTCATCAACATCATCAGAATCGCACTTGTTCAGGAATACAACGATATAAGGTACGCCTACCTGACGAGCCAGCAGGATGTGCTCCTTGGTCTGTGCCATAACGCCGTCGGTAGCAGCTACAACCAGAATAGCGCCGTCCATCTGTGCAGCACCGGTAATCATGTTCTTTACATAGTCAGCGTGACCCGGGCAGTCCACATGCGCATAGTGTCTGTTCTCGGTCTCATACTCAACATGGGCTGTGGAAATGGTGATTCCACGCTCTCTCTCTTCGGGAGCCTTATCGATCATATCGAAAGCAACTGCCTGACCGGTACCAAGTCTTGCATTCAGGGTCTTGGTGATTGCAGCAGTCAAAGTGGTTTTACCATGGTCTACATGTCCAATGGTACCAATGTTACAATGGGGCTTAGTTCTTTCAAATTTAGCTTTAGCCATTATGAAATCCTCCTTAAAATTAAACTCTGTTTTCTTTTTCTTTCTGCCGAAACGCTGCGCATTCAGCGCTGCGCACTTGGCGCTCACTAACTCGTCCTACCTCTGATTATAAGCTTGGATAATAGAAAGCTGAACTTGTTTTCTATTATATTAAATAATCAATGGTTTTTCAAGCTATTTTTCATTATTTTACCAATTTTGTGTTACTTGGATTTTGCAGCCAATACTTTCTCCTGTACATTCTTCGGAACGGGCTCGTATTTATCGAAGAACATGGAGTAATTTCCACGCCCCTGTGTTCTGGAACGCAAATCCGTGGAGTAGCCGAACATTTCGGCAAGGGGAACAAATGCTTTCACCATCTTGCCTCCGCCGATGTCCTCCATGCCTTCCACGCGTCCGCGGCGGGAGTTTAAGTCTCCGATTACATCACCCATATATTCCTCGGGCATTGTTACCTCCACCTTCATGATGGGCTCAAGAAGTACGGGAGCCGCTTTCTGCATTGCTTCCTTAAATGCCATGGAGCCTGCAATGTGGAATGCCATCTCGGAAGAGTCGACCTCATGGTAGCTTCCGTCATATACATTGGCATGAATACCAAGTACGGGGAATCCGCCGAGGATACCTGCCTGAGCCGCTTCCCTGATACCTTCGCCCACTGCGGGGATGTATTCTTTGGGAATTGCACCGCCGACTACAGTGGATTCAAACAACAGCACGGGAGGCTCGTTAATCAGGACATTTGCCTTGGGATCAAATTCAAACTTATCGCAGTTTGCCTCCAAAGGCTCGAATTTCACACGGCAGTGACCATACTGACCGCGTCCGCCGGACTGCTTTGCATACTTGGAATCCACTTCCACAGCCTTTGTGAAAGCTTCCTTGTAAGCAACCTGAGGCGCGCCTACATTAGCCTCTACCTTGTATTCACGCAGCAGACGGTCTACGATAATTTCCAGATGCAGCTCGCCCATGCCGGCGATAATGGTCTGACCGGTCTCCTGATTGGTGTGGGCACGGAAAGTAGGGTCTTCCTCCGCCAGCTTTGCAAGAGCCTCGCCCATCTTGCCCTGACCCGCTTTGGTCTTCGGCTCGATAGCAAGCTCGATAACGGGCTCGGGGAATTCCATGGACTCTAAGATTACGGGATGCTGCTCGTCACAGATAGTATCACCTGTTGTGGTGAATTTAAATCCGACTGCGGCCGCAATGTCTCCGGAATAAACCTTTTCCAGCTCTGCGCGCTTGTTTGCATGCATCTGCAGGATTCGTCCCACACGCTCTTTCTTGTCTTTGGTCGCATTCAATACATAAGATCCGGAATTCATAGTACCGGAGTATACGCGGAAGAATGCCAGCTTACCTACGAAGGGGTCAGCCATAATCTTGAATGCAAGCGCAGAGAAAGGCTCTTCGTCAGAAGAATGTCTCTCAATCTCATTACCTTCCAAATCCACACCCTTGATAGCCGGGATGTCGGTAGGAGCGGGCATATACTCAAGGATAGCATCCAAAAGTTTCTGCACGCCTTTGTTGCGGTATGCGGAACCGCAGCAAACAGGGATTGCGGTACACTCACAGGTTGCCTTTCGCAGCACCTTCTTCAATTCTTCTACGGAAGGCTCTTCACCCTCCAGATACATCATTGTCAAGTCATCATCCAGCTCACAAATCTTTTCAACCAGCTCGGAATGATACAATTCCGCATCATCCGCCATATCTCCAAGATCATCGGTTACGGTGATGTCATCACCCTTATCGTCGTTGTAAATATAAGCTTTCATCTCAAAGAGATCGATGATTCCTTTAAATTCATCTTCTTTGCCGATAGGCAGCTGAAGAATAATGGCATTTTTGCCAAGTCTGGTTCTAATCTGCTCTACTGCGCCATAGAAATTTGCGCCCAGAATGTCCATCTTATTAATAAAAGCCATACGGGGTACATTGTAGGTGTCAGCCTGTCTCCATACATTTTCGGACTGAGGCTCTACACCGCCCTTTGCACAGAAAACGCCCACGGCGCCGTCCAACACACGAAGGGAACGCTCTACTTCTACAGTAAAGTCAACGTGACCAGGCGTATCAATAATATTGATACGATGCTCCAACGCACCGTCCATGGGCTTGGTCTCTTTTTCCAAGGTCCAATGACAGGTGGTGGCGGCTGATGTGATAGTGATGCCTCTTTCCTGCTCCTGCTCCATCCAGTCCATGGTAGCAGTACCCTCATGAGTATCACCAATCTTGTAGTTTATGCCAGTGTAATACAGAATACGCTCTGTCAAAGTGGTTTTACCCGCATCGATATGAGCCATGATTCCGATATTTCTGGTTCTCTCTAAGGGATATTCTCTTCCAGCCAAGGTCTTTTCCTCCTATATTGATTATAACAAGAACAGAATCAAATAAAGTGAAAGCTGATGTTTTATGCTTGCATAAAAACATCTGATTTTGCTTTATTTGATATTGGGCGCCCAGCCCAATTCATGATTTCCGAAAGGAAATTATGAATTCTGTTCCCTAGAAACGATAATGTGCAAAAGCCTTGTTTGCCTCTGCCATCTTGTGCATATCTTCTTTTCTCTTTACTGCAGCGCCGGTATTGTTTGCTGCATCAAGAATTTCATTCGCGAGTCTGTCCTGCATGGTCTTCTCGCTTCTCTTGCGAGAAAACATAACCAGCCAGCGAAGTCCCAGTGTCTGGCGTCTCTCAGGCTTTACTTCGATGGGCACCTGATAGGTAGCGCCGCCGATACGTCTTGCCTTACACTCCAAAGAAGGCATGATATTGTTCATAGCCTCTCCGAATACTTCTACAGCCGGCTTGCCGGATTTCTCTTCCACTTTGGCGAATGCTCCGTATACAATCTTCTGGGCAACTCCCTTCTTACCGTCCAACATAATGTTGTTGATAAGCTTGGTCACTACCTTATCATTGTACAAAGGATCCGCCAATACATCTCTCTTCTGAATATGTCCTTTTCTTGGCACGGTTCTTCCCTCCTTATCATTCATAAATAAATCATCGGTACTCACATGTGTTTCCCCAAGTGTTCGCGCTGTCTGTCTGTTAAAACAAATATCTGTAATACAGAATCCAACACTTTTCTTAGTTCGTTTAGTGGTACTATAGCCTTATATCATTTCTTGGCTTCTTTGGGTCTCTTAGCACCGTACTTGGAGCGAGCCTGTTTTCTGTTGGCAACGCCTGCTGTATCAAGAGTACCACGGATAATGTGATATCTGGTACCGGGTAAGTCCTTGACACGGCCGCCACGAATCAGTACAACGCTGTGCTCCTGCAGATTGTGACCTTCACCGGGAATGTAGCTGGTAACTTCGATTCCGTTGGAAAGACGAACTCTGGCAATCTTTCTAAGAGCTGAGTTAGGCTTTTTGGGAGTAGCTGTCTTAACGGCAGTACATACACCACGCTTCTGGGGAGCAGAAACATCAATGGCTTTCTTGTGAAGAGAATTGTATCCTCTCTGCAGAGCCGGTGCCGTAGACTTCTTTACAGAGGTCTTACGCCCCTTTCTTACTAACTGATTAAATGTTGGCATTCTGTTTCACCTCTTTCTTTTTAGTATTATTGTGGTGCACAAAAAACACACCTATGTGCGCACACTAAAATAGTATACTTGTTCACAGATGTGTTGTCAATTGCATTTTTCAATATTTTTCTAATTTTTTAAAATAAATTTCTTTCTTACATACCCTTCTATGGCTTCGTCGGTATCTTGTGTTTTCCCTTCTGCCTGTGCGGATATTTGGTAAAAATCATCTTCCTCCGCCAAAATATTGACTTTCTGCCCTTCCTCCAACACATCGACTATCTCCGCATCCACACTCGGCGCCTTTCGCACCCTTACTATGCTGATAACGGTGCCTTCGCCAATGACAGGCTTATCTTCAACACCACAGGCGCATAGCGTAAACGCTATCATCAATATACAAAAAGGAACCAAAACCTTCTTCACGCTCATCCCTCCTTTGCCGGAATCCCCTCCAGCTCTGCCAGATACCTTTTCAACGCGTCCCGCCATGTCGGAAGCCTCTCAAAGCCTTTTTCCATCAGTTTTTCTTTGCTCAGGCGGCTGTTTAAGGGTCTTGGAGCCTTTGCGCCGTATTCCGCCGTGGTCACGGGCGCCACCTGTATCTGAATGCCTGCCTCTTCAAAAATTGCGCAGGCAAACTCATACCATGAGCAGATGCCCTCATTAGACGCATGATAAATGCCATACTCCTGTGTCTGCACCATGTTCGCCAAGAGCTTCGCCAAATCCCGCGTATAGGTGGGCGAACCGAATTGGTCGCTTACCACAGTGAGCTTATCGTGAGTTTTTGACAGGTTCAGCATGGTTTTTACAAAATTTTTGCCGTTGATGCCATACACCCATGCAATTCTTACGATAAAATATTTGTCCAAAAACTCCTGCACGGCAAGTTCGCCTTCATATTTGGTCCTGCCATACACACTCCGGGGATTGCAGGGGTCCTCCGGTTTCCAGGGCGCATCTCCCTGTCCGTCAAACACATAATCCGTGCTGATATAAATCATCTTGCAATCCAGCTCTTTACAGACTTTTGCAATATTTTGGGTCCCTTCCGCATTGACCCTGCGGCAGATTTCTTCATTGTCCTCCGCAGCATCCACCGCTGTATATGCCGCACAGTGAATCACTGCGTCAGGCGCGGCTGCTTTCAGAGTTCTCTCTACAGCTTCCCCGTCCGTGACATCCATTGTCCGGCTGTCCGTTCCCACTGCTTCTATCCCGCGCTTTTGCAGTTCTTCCATTACATCATGGCCTAATTGTCCTGTAATGCCTGTAACCAAAACCTTCATACGAATCCTCCATAACGCTAACAGCCATGCCCGGGCTCTGCCGTTTTGGCAGAACCGAAAGCATGGCTGGCATAGTATTATTCTTCTGTAACTGTACCCACAAGTTCTTCCTCTGTCACTGTATCAGAGGCTTCGTCATCGAGAAATTCCTCCATGGGAATCTCCTCTACGCCTTCACCGCCGGTCAGTTCATCATCCATCTCATCAACATCTTCCAGCTCTTCTTCCTCCATGGACAAAGGATTTACCACATCCGTACTCAACACGGTATTGCGATATCTCTTCATACCGGTGCCCGCAGGAATCAGCTTTCCGATAATGACATTTTCCTTCAAACCGATCAACGGGTCAACCTTGCCCCTGATGGCAGCCTCTGTCAGAACCTTAGTGGTCTCCTGGAAGGAAGCGGCAGACAGGAAAGAGTTGGTGGCTAAGGCTGCCTTGGTAATACCCAGAATAATCTGTTTGCCGTCAGCAGGCTCTTTGCCCTCTTCAATCAGTTTGGCATTCATATCCTCGTAATCCAGAATATCAACCAATGTTCCCGGCAGGAAATCGGTATCGCCGCTGCCTTCAATGCGGACCTTCTTAAGCATCTGGCGAACCAGCACTTCAATGTGCTTATCCGCAATGTCCACGCCCTGCAGACGGTAAACTCTCTGAACCTCTCTCAGCATATAATCCTGTACGGCACGGATTCCCTTGATCTTTAACAGGTCATGGGGATTTACGCTTCCTTCTGTCAGCTCATCTCCCGCCTCTAATTCCTGACCGTCCACTATCTTAATGCGGGAACCGTAAGGAATCAGGTATGCCTTTGATTCACCGGTCTCGTCATTGGTCACAATCACTTCACGCTTTTTCTTGGTATCGCGGATTTCCACTTTGCCGCCAAATTCTGCAATAATGGCAAGACCTTTCGGTTTTCTCGCCTCAAACAGCTCTTCTACACGGGGAAGACCCTGTGTGATATCGTCGCCTGCCACACCGCCGGTATGGAAAGTTCTCATGGTAAGCTGTGTACCGGGTTCACCGATGGACTGTGCGGCAATAATGCCCACTGCCTCGCCTTCCTGTACGGCTTCTCCGGTTGCCATATTTGCACCGTAACATTTTGCACAGATTCCGGTCTTGGAACGGCAGCTTAAAATGGTACGAATCTTAACCTCTTCCACCGGCTCGCCTTTTTCATTCACTCCCACACTGAGAATCTTTGCCGCACGGCTGGGAGTAATCATATGATTTCGTTTTACCAGCACATTGCCGTCTTTATCTTTAATATCCTCACAGGAAAATCTGCCTGTGATTCTGTCCTTTAAGCTCTCGATGGTCTCCTTACCGTCCATGAATGCTTTCACTGTCATTCCGGGTATCTCGTCCTTACCTTCGGAACAGTCAATCTCATGAATAATCAGCTCCTGAGATACATCAACCATTCGTCTGGTCAGATATCCCGAATCGGCGGTACGAAGAGCGGTATCCGACAAACCTTTACGCGCGCCATGTGCCGACATGAAATACTCAAGTACATCCAGACCCTCACGGAAATTGGACTTAATGGGCAGCTCAATGGTTCGACCTGTCGTATCCGCCATCAGACCACGCATACCGGCAAGCTGCTTAATCTGTTGATTGGAACCACGGGCGCCGGAGTCAGCCATCATAAAGATGTTGTTGTACTTATCCAATCCGGCAAGCAGCACATCTGTCAATTCCTTATCCGTTTCATTCCAAGTTTCGATTACCGCACGGTATCTTTCCTCTTCCGTAATCAGACCGCGCCTGTAGTTTGCCGCAATCTTATCAACCGTCTCCTGCGCCGAAGCGAGCATCTCCGCTTTCTTTGCAGGCACTGTCATATCGGAAATGGAAACCGTCATGGCAGCCCTTGTGGAATACTTATAGCCGATTGCCTTTACATCATCCAATACCTCTGCCGTCCGGGAAGCCCCATGGGTATTGATGACTTTCTCCAGAATCTGCTTTAATCCCTTCTTGCCCACATGGAAATCCACTTCCAGCTTCAGCAGATTCTCCGGGTCGCTTCTGTCTACAAATCCCAAATCCTGAGGCAGAATCTCATTAAAGAGGAAACGCCCCAATGTGGACTCCACATTTCCGGATACGGTCTCCCCGTCCGCGTTTGTCTTGACAACACGCACATGAATCTTGGAATGCAGGGTAATCGCCTGATTCTCATATGCTAAAATTGCTTCATTTACATTTTTAAAGAACTTGCCTTCTCCGATTGCTCCGGGTCTCTCCTGAGTCAGATAATAAATACCCAGCACCATATCCTGTGAGGGAACGGCTACGGGGCCGCCGTCCGAAGGCTTTAACAGGTTATTGGGAGACAAAAGCAGGAATCTGCACTCTGCCTGTGCTTCCACCGACAAAGGAAGATGCACTGCCATCTGGTCGCCGTCAAAGTCCGCGTTAAACGCCGTACAAACCAGAGGATGCAGCTTAATCGCCTTACCCTCTACCAGAATCGGCTCAAACGCCTGAATACCGAGTCTGTGCAGGGTAGGCGCACGGTTTAACATTACCGGATGCTCCTTGATAACTTCCTCCAAGACATCCCATACCTGATTATCCCATCTTTCCACTAATTTCTTAGCATTCTTGATATTCTGGCTGATGCCTCTCGATACCAGCTCTTTCATCACAAAGGGCTTGAACAATTCAATCGCCATTTCTTTGGGCAGACCGCACTGATAAATCTTTAACTCGGGACCTACCACAATAACGGAACGACCGGAATAATCCACACGCTTACCCAACAGATTCTGACGGAAGCGTCCGGATTTACCTTTTAACATATCGGAAAGAGATTTCAACGGTCTGTTGCCGGGTCCGGTAACGGGTCTCCCTCTTCTTCCGTTGTCAATCAGGGCATCCACCGCCTCCTGCAGCATTCTTTTCTCGTTGCGGACGATAATGTCGGGAGCTCCCAATTCAAGCAGTCTCTTCAAACGGTTATTTCTATTGATGATTCTTCTGTACAAATCGTTTAAATCGGAGGTGGCAAAACGACCGCCGTCCAACTGCACCATGGCACGCAGATCGGGGGGGATCACCGGCAATACATCCATGATCATCCATTCCGGTCTGTTGCCCGACTCACGAAATGCCTCCACCACTTCTAATCTTTTGATAATACGCGCGCGCTTCTGTCCCGAGGACTCCTTTAACTCCGCCCCCAATTCCTCTGCTTCCGCCTCCAGATCAATTGCCTGCAGCAGCTCCTTGATTGCCTCGGCTCCCATTCCTACACGGAATTTGCTGCCGAAAGCTTCCCTTGCATCCTGATACTCCTTCTCGGACAAAATCTGCTTATACTCCAGATTGGAATCTGCGGCGTCCAACACAATATAGGAAGCAAAGTACAAAACCTTTTCCAACACTCTGGGGGACAAATCCAAAATTAACCCCATACGGCTGGGAATACCTTTAAAATACCAGATATGGGACACCGGAGCCGCCAGCTCGATATGACCCATGCGCTCTCTGCGGACGCTGGATTTGGTCACTTCCACGCCACACCTGTCGCAGACCACGCCCTTATATCTGATTTTTTTGTATTTGCCGCAATGGCATTCCCAATCCTTGCTGGGACCAAAAATCTTTTCGCAGAACAAGCCGTCCCTCTCGGGCTTTAAGGTTCTATAATTGATGGTTTCCGGCTTAAGCACCTCGCCGTGGGACCACTCGCGGATTTTGTCCGGAGAAGCCAATCCGATTTTGATAGCATCGAATGTTATGGGCTGATAAGTTTCATTTGTTGTTTCCATTAATGGCACTCCCTTTCATTATTCATCATTCCTACGCTACATTCACAAAGTCTGAAATCAGAGTTCTCCTTCGTCATCCTCCGGAATACTCTCCAAATCGTCATCGTACCCATCATCGTACGCTTCATCATCGTATTCTTCATCCTCTATGTCCACAAGCTCGCCGTCATCCTGAAACTCCTGTGCCTGATATCCCATCTCGCCCAGAGAATTATTATCCAATTTGTCGTCATACTTGCGGTCACCTTCGATTTCATAACGATAATCCATGTTCCCATAGTCGATATTCTCTTTTAATTCAACTTCCGAGCCATCCTCGGCAAGTACCTTCATATCCAGACCCAATGCCTGCATTTCTTTCAGCAGCACCTTGAAGGATTCCGGAATTCCGGGAGCCGGAATGTTGTCGCCCTTGATGATAGCTTCGTAAGTTTTTACACGGCCTACAATATCATCGGACTTTACGGTCAAAATCTCCTGCAAGGTGTAGGATGCGCCATATGCCTCCAAAGCCCAAACCTCCATCTCTCCGAAACGCTGTCCTCCGAACTGTGCCTTACCGCCCAGAGGCTGCTGGGTCACAAGGGAGTACGGTCCCGTGGAACGGGCGTGGATCTTATCATCCACCAGATGATGGAGTTTCAGGTAATGCATATGCCCAATGGTTACGGGGCTGTCAAAATACTCGCCGGTACGGCCGTCCCTTAAGCGGACTTTTCCGTCACGGGAAATGGGTACGCCCTTCCAAACCTTTCTATGCTCTCTATTGTCCGACAAATACTGCAATACTTCCGGAAGCAGTTCGTCTTTATGCTTTGCTTCAAATTCTTCCCACTCCAGATTCACATAATCATTTGCCAAATCCAGAGTATCCATAATTTCATGCTCGTTTGCGCCGTCAAATACGGGGGTTGCCACATTGAAGCCCAACGCCTTTGCCGCAAGGGACAAATGAATCTCCAACACCTGTCCGATATTCATACGGGAAGGCACGCCCAAAGGATTCAACACGATATCCAAAGGTCGTCCGTTGGGCAGATAAGGCATATCCTCCACCGGAAGCACACGGGAAACCACACCCTTGTTTCCGTGACGACCCGCCATCTTATCACCTACGGAAATCTTTCTCTTCTGCGCGATATAAATGCGTACCGCCTGATTTACGCCGGGTGAAAGCTCGTCGCTGTTCTCACGGGTAAACACCTTGGCGTCCACAACAATACCATACTCTCCATGAGGCACTTTCAGGGAAGTATCCCTCACCTCTCTTGCCTTTTCGCCGAAAATGGCACGAAGCAGTCTCTCTTCCGCGGTCAGCTCTGTCTCTCCCTTCGGAGTCACCTTGCCCACCAGAATATCGCCTGCGCGAACCTCTGCGCCGATGCGGATAATGCCTCTGTCATCCAAATCCTTCAGAGCATCGTCGCCTACACCCGGCACATCGCGGGTAATTTCTTCCGGTCCCAACTTGGTATCTCTTGCCTCTGCTTCATATTCCTCAATATGCACGGAAGTATAAACATCTTCCTGCACCAGTCTTTCGCTTAAAAGAACCGCGTCCTCATAGTTATAACCTTCCCATGTCATAAAGCCGATAAGCGGATTCTTACCCAGAGCCAGCTCGCCCATGGAAGTAGACGAACCGTCCGCAATCACATCACCCGCTTCCACATGATCGCCCTTAAACACAATGGGTTTCTGATTGTAGCAGTTGGACTGATTGCTGCGGGTAAATTTGGTCAAACGGAATTCTTCTTTTTCTCCGTCATCATATGTCATTCTGATTAAATCGGAAGCGACATAGGTTATGGTTCCCGCTTTCTTTGCAAGCACGCAGACGCCTGAGTCCACCGCTGCCTTAGGCTCCATGCCGGTACCTACCACCGGTGCCTCCGTCATCAAAAGAGGCACTGCCTGACGCTGCATGTTAGAACCCATCAGCGCACGGTTTGCATCGTCGTTCTGCAGGAAAGGAATGAGAGCCGTAGCCACGGAAAATACCATTTTGGGGGACACATCCATATAGTCAAACATGGACTTGGGATACTCCTGCGTCTCCTCACGGTAACGGCCGGACACACTGTTACGGACAAAATGTCCCTCTGCATCCAACGCTTCACTTGCCTGCGCCACATGGTAATTATCCTCTTCATCGGCAGTCATATATACCACTTCATCCGTTACGACAGGATTTTTAGGGTCCGTCTTGTCAATTTTCCGATAAGGTGCTTCCACAAAACCATATTCATTGATTCTTGCATAACATGCAAGAGAGTTGATCAGACCGATGTTAGGACCTTCGGGCGTCTCAATAGGGCACATTCTTCCGTAATGGGAATAATGTACATCCCTGACCTCAAATCCGGCACGGTCTCTGGAAAGACCTCCGGGACCTAATGCAGATAAACGCCTCTTGTGGGTCAGCTCACCCAACGGGTTATTCTGATCCATAAACTGTGACAGCTGGGAAGAGCCGAAAAACTCTTTAACTGCCGCGGTCACAGGCTTAATATTAATCAAGGACTGGGGAGAAATCTCCTCCGCGTCATGAGTGGTCATGCGCTCCCGCACCACTCTCTCCATTCTGGACAGTCCGATACGGTACTGATTCTGCAAAAGTTCACCCACGGCACGGATGCGCCTGTTGCCCAGATGGTCAATATCATCATCGTTGCCCAGACCATACTCCAAATGCATATTATAATTGATGGACGCAATGATATCTTCCTTTGTAATATGCTTGGGAACCAATTCATGGGAATTTTTCTTAAGCGCCTCGGCAAGCTGTTCGGGATTGTCGCCGAATTCCTCAAGAATCTTGGCAAGGACAGGATAATATACCCTCTCCTTGATGCCGAAATCTCTGGGGTTGCAATCCACATAATGCGCAAGATCCACCATCATATTGGAAAGTACCTTGACATTTTTCTCCTCTGTCTGAATATATACAAAAGGAACGGCGCTGTCTTGGATTTCGTCCGCCAACTCAACAGTTACTTTGTCGCCTGCGGAAGCAATCACCTCTCCCGTGGACGGATCAATCACATCGGCAGCCAATATCTGGTGCCGGATACGATTCTTAAGCGCCAGCTTTTTATTAAATTTATATCTGCCCACCTTCGCCAAGTCGTATCTGCGGGGGTCAAAGAACATGGCATTGATAAGACTCTCCGCACTCTCAACACTCAAAGGCTCGCCGGGACGGATTTTTTTGTACAACTCTAACAGACCCTCCTGATAATTCTCAGCAGTGTCTTTGGCAAAGCTTGCCTCAATCTTGGGCTCATCGCCAAACAGCTCACGGATTTCGTCATTGGTGCCGACTCCGAGAGCACGGATCAGCACGGTGACAGGAACCTTTCGGGTTCTGTCCACGCGGACATAAAACACATCATTGGAATCCGTCTCATACTCCAGCCACGCTCCCCTGTTGGGAATCACGGTACAGGAGAACAGCTTTTTACCAATTTTATCATGGCTGATCGCATAATATATACCGGGCGAACGCACTAATTGGCTAACGATAACCCTCTCTGCTCCATTTATAATAAAAGTACCGGTGTCTGTCATAAGGGGTAAGTCACCCATAAAAATTTCATGTTCGCTGATTTCTTCCTTCTCTTTGTTATAGAGACGAACCTTCACCTTCAAAGGCGCCGAATAATTAGCATCCCTCTCCTTACACTCTTCAATAGAATATTTTACATCGTCCCTGCACAATGTAAAATCCACAAATTCAAGGCTGAGAGAACCGCTGTAATCAGCGATGGGAGAGATATCCTCGAAGACTTCCTTCAAGCCTTCATCCAGAAACCACTGATAGGAGTCCTTCTGAACCTCGATCAGATTGGGCATCTCCAATACCTCTTTCTGCCTTGCATAACTCATACGCATAACCTTAGTGCCTTCGATTGGGCGTATTCTGTTCTTCTCCATTGACATTCACCCCGTTCTTTCCAATTTGCAACCTATTTGTGCAAAAATGAGCCTAACTCCGCACAATAGTGCACTATCCATGTTACCACAATATGGAAAGCTAGTCAAGAAATTTTTTTGAAAGTTGCAAAAGTTGTATAAATGTTCCAAATACCAAACAGGAACAAAGAAGCTGTCACACTTTCCTAATGTGACAGCTTCAAATGTATGGTTTATTTTAACAACAGACAGATTACTTAAGGGTAACCTTTGCGCCAACTTCTTCAAGTTTCTTCTTGAGCTCTTCAGCTTCTTCCTTGGATGCGCCTTCCTTTACAACCTTGGGAGCGCCCTCAACAAGATCCTTTGCTTCCTTCAGTCCAAGACCGGTTACTTCACGAACCACCTTGATAACCTTTACTTTCTCTCCGCCAACCTCGGTCAGCTCTACATCAAACTCGGTCTGCTCTTCCGCTGCTACAGCGCCGCCTGCTGCCTGTGCAACCACAACGCCTGCTGCTGCGGATACGCCGAACTCTTCCTCGCAAAGCTTTACAAAGTCATTTAACTCTAATACTGTCATCTCTTTAATAGCATCCAAAAGTTCCTGTGCTGATAATTTAGCCATTTTCATTTCCTCCGTTTTCATTCATTTGATATTGTTCGTTTTGATTCTTCCTGCATTACTCTGCTGCAGGGGTTTCTTCCGCGGGCGCTTCTTCAGCGGCAGCTTCTGCCGATGCCGCTCCTGCTGCGCCGCCTTTTTCCGCCAACTGGTTCATAACACGGGCGAAATTGGTGATAGGGCTCTGCAGACTTCCAAGCATCTTGGAAAGAAGTTCGTCTCTGGAAGGAATGCTTGCAATATTTGCCATTCCTTTGGCATCATATACATTTCCTTCTACCACACCGGCCTTAATCTCCAGCTTATCCGCAGTTTTTGCAAACTGTGCCAGCACTCTTGCCGGCGCCGTCGCATCATCGGTGGAGATAGCAACTGCGGTGGGACCCTCCAGATACGGAGCAAGGCCTTCAAACTCTGTACCCTTGAATGCAAAATTCAAAAAAGTGTTCTTGTAGACCTTGTAAGTGATTCCTGCCTCTCGCAGATTTTTACGAAGCTTTGTGTCCTGCTCCACAGTAAGTCCACGGTAATCTACTACGACTACGGACTGTGCACCCTTAATGTTGGCAGAAATCTCATCTACGATGGGCTTTTTTAATTCAACCTTTGCCATTTTTAACCTCCTTATAGAATGGAGCCGAAAAAAATCTCCCTGAAGACTCAGAGAGATGAAGTAATCTTAATGAATATCTTCTCCTCGGCAGGACTTACGCCATCCACTTATGAAAAAAGGCACCTGCTGTCTTCGGCTTGGTTTTATAACCTTTAGCATCATATCACAGGGGGATGACAATTGTCAACCCCCTGTTCCATAAAATCTTAATATTTTGCCACACTCAGTCTGATTCCGGGGCCCATAGTGCTGGTCACGGTAATGCTTCTCAGATACTGACCCTTTAATGCACTGGGCCTTGCCTTTACAATGGCATCCATCAATGCGTTGAAATTCTCCTGCAAAGCTTCCTCCGTAAAGGATGCCTTTCCGATGGGAACATGCACGATGTTGGTCTTATCAAGTCTGTACTCAATCTTACCTGCCTTGATATCGGCAATAGCCTTTGCCACATCCATGGTAACGGTGCCTGCCTTGGGGTTGGGCATCAGACCTTTGGGACCCAATACCTTACCGAGGCGTCCTACCACACCCATCATATCCGGAGTAGCTACCACTACATCAAAATCCAGCCATCCGTCATTCTGAATCTTGGGAATCAACTCCTCGCCGCCGACATGGTCAGCGCCGGCTGCCTCTGCCTCGTTTAACTTGTCTCCCTTTGCAAATACCAGAACCTTTACGGTCTTACCGGTTCCGTTGGGCAGTACCACTGCTCCACGAATCTGCTGCTCGGCATGACGCCCGTCACAGCCTGTTCTGATATGCACTTCAATGGTTTCGTCAAATTTTGCGGTTGCAGTCTTTTTTGCAAGTGCAATGGCCTCTTCCGGCTCATAAAGCGCTGCCCGGTCTACAAGCTTAGCAATTTCGTTATATTTCTTGCCATGTTTCATTCTTATTTACCTCCTAGGTTCCAGCGACAATCTTCATTGTCTCCCAAATTATCGATTTATTAGTCTTCCACGGTAATGCCCATGCTGCGTGCCGTTCCTGCAATCATGCTCATAGCTGCCTCAAGGCTTGCCGCATTTAAATCCGGCATCTTGGTTTCAGCGATTTCCTGAAGTTTCGCCTTGGAAATGGTAGCAACCTTCGTCTTGTTAGGCACGCCCGAACCTGACTTGATATTGCAGGCTTTCTTTAACAGCACTGCTGCAGGAGGAGTCTTTGTGATGAAACTAAAGCTTCTGTCTGCATATACAGTAATCACAACGGGGATGATTACATCGCCCTTGTCTGCTGTCTGTGCATTGAACTGCTTCGTGAACTCAACGATATTCACGCCATGCTGTCCAAGCGCAGGACCAACGGGTGGAGCCGGTGTTGCTTTGCCGGCAGGAATCTGTAACTTAATGTATCCTTCTACTTTCTTTGCCATTGTGGCACCTCCTATAATGTGGTAATTCGGCGCAGTTTCGGTTTTCGCCGTCCTGCTCCCACTTTCTGCCATGCAACTTTAAGCTGTATTGCGCTTCAAGCTGCATTGCGTTCCTTGCGGACCGCATATATATTTATCCGGAATTCCTTCCGGAAAAATACCTGATTCAAATAAAACTTAAAGTCTTCTGACCTCTGCAAAACTGATCTCCACAGGTGTCTCCCTGCCGAACAGCTCCACATTGATGGTAGCGGTCTGCTTGCCATAATCAAGCTTCTGCACCACGCCCACAGTATCCTTCCAAACGCCTGCCACTACGGCAATGCTGTCTCCCTCCGCAAAGTCAATGGAAACCACATCCGCTTTGATGCCCAAAGGCTTCATTTCGGCTTCCGTCAGGGGAACAGGCTTACTTCCCGGTCCTACGAATCCCGTAACTCCGCGTGTGTTGCGCACAACATACCATGTATCGTCATTCATTTCCATATTGAGAAGCACATATCCGGGGAACATTTTTCTGGAAACTGTTTTCTTAACGCCATTCTTGATTTCCACCACATCTTCCATCGGAACCCTGACCTCAAGAATCTGTTCCGCAAGGTGCTTGTTATTCTCAATGGTTTTCTCAATATTGGCTTTGACCTTATTTTCATATCCGGAATAAGTATGAACCACATACCATTTTGCCTCTGCCATACAATCACCCTCGCTCTATAATTTTATTAAGAACTGCACACCGTAGTTAATCACATAGTCAAGTATCGCTATAATGATTCCCAATACAATGGATATTGCAACCACTACCAGGGATTGCTTCAGTGTAGATTGTCTGTCCGGCCATGAAATTTTCTTAAATTCCGCTTTCACGCCCGTAAAAAATCCGGGACGCGCCTGCTTATCTGTGGAATCTCCCATATTTTCCTCCCATTCCGCCGCGCAAGCGGCATTTTAATCAGTGGGAACTTTGGGACGCGCAGCGTCACAAATTCCGGGATTGAAAATTTTAATTTTCAATCTTGACCTCCATGCTACAGCTATTATAAAGCTGTCGATTATTTGGTTTCTTTGTGCAATGTATGTTTTCTGCAGAATCTGCAATACTTTTTAAATTCCATTCTGTCAGGATGAGTCTTCTTATCCTTGGTAGTATTGTAGTTACGCTGCTTGCACTCTGTACATGCTAAAGTGATTTTTGTACGCATTTGTCTACCTCCACGCATTTTCCAAACATAAAATTTAAGCATAAAAAAAAGACCTGAATCTTATCTCGCTTGATTACTATACCATAGATGTTGCTTTGCGTCAATGGTTTTTTCGCGAAAATTAAGAAACAGTTCAGGCGCGCTCAAGCGTTGCCAAGCGCGCGCCCTTCCTGATATAAGCGTAGGAGCTCCGCTCCGTCACGCTCCAAGATATAAGACTTTCCGTCGCAGACAATTTCCTGACCGCAGAGGATGTTCGGCTTACGGCGGCATAATTCCTGCATAATCTCTTTACAAAGCTCAGGCTTTTTCTCGGTATCCGTAAAAAGCCCCACCCTCTTTATTCCTTTGTCCGCTTTCGTCAAAACTACCATGCACCAAGTATCCGTGCTGTCAGAAAATGCGACTGCTATGATATCCTCCAAGCGCCTCACATAAGGTTCCATACCGTTTACAACCATGTAATTCTCGGTAAGAAAACATGCAATATTATGATCCGGGATTACCAGCGCAGTGGAAGCAGCCGCCAGCTCACGGTCAAGCTGCCGCAGTTCCCCCTCCGAATAACCGGTCTGCTCCTGATAATAGGAAAGCCAAGAATCTGTTCTCTTGCTCTTCATCACAATGCCAAACACCACCAATAAAATCCCGGGGATGGTGAAAAGAATGGATACGACTGCATTCTCTCCCGTTGCCAAATCCATAACCGCACCGGGCAGCGTAAAAATCAAAAGAATAATTCCGGCAGCAATCATGCCTTTTCCTGCGCCCACCTTTCCCCTCAAGGCTCGCAAAATACTCCCCTTTCCTTTTTTCATCAGTTCCTGATAAAGTTTGTTTTCTGTAGATGCAATCATGTGATTTCATACTCCTTTCCTATGTGAACGGTTCTTAAGGAATGAATATCCGCCGAATAATATGCTGAACATGGCAACCACAAATGTTAACAGCGGAATGCCGGGATGTAAAAGCGCCTCCAATGTATAATTGCCGCTTTTATCACACAGGTACTTCGCGTTCATTTCCAGCATATTTCCCCCTTCGGCATCCGCATATTTTCTTCCGTATACGGAATAGAAAGAATCCACTTTAAAAGGAAGATCCTCAAAATACTGCATTTGAAAATACCCGCTCACCGTCAGGTCAGGTTCCTGCGAGAAACGCTCCGCTGATTTGATTTGCTCCGCCAGACGCTCATTGCTGCCGGGACTGAAAGAAAGAAACCATTCCTTCCCGTCGCAGTCCGCAAATTTTGCAATACAGTAAATCTCATCATCCGTATTTGCGCGCAAAATCCGTAAGTTTTCTATATAATATACTTTTAAGGGATAATACTCTTTTCCGGCTTCTATTTCATCTCCCCGTACTTCTTTCGCATCATCGGCGCGAAACGGCAGAATCCACAAAAGATATAATACAAAAAATATGCTGAGAACAAGAAGTATGCTGCCCCGGTGAAAACCCTCTTTTTTCTTTTGGTCACGGGCAACATTCCTTTTATATTCCTCGTAACTGCTTTCATTCATAAAACGCGATACTCCCGCTTTCCTACTATTCGCCCTGACCAAAGAGCAATTATCTATTCAGGGCAATCGCTTATTTCAGCACCACCTTATCCAGATGCCAGATTTCATCCACATATTCCTGAATAGTTCTGTCGGAAGTAAACTTGCCGGAGCATGCCACATTTAAGATTGCGCTCTCAGCCCAGCCCGCTTCATTTTTGTAGGCTTCCTCCACCTTTCTCTGCGCCTCCGCATAGGACTTGAAGTCCTTTAAGATAAAGTAGGTGTCAGCCTTTGCGGAAGACTGCGTGTTCAGCAGGGAATTATATAATGTGCGGAACAGCTCAGGGTCATTGGGTGAATAGAATCCATTGATAAGCTGCATCAACACCTTGCGGATATCCTGATCTTCGTTAAAGATTTCCATGGGATTGTAACCGCCCTGATTCTCATAACGAATAACCTCGTCGGAGCTCAACCCGAAAATAAAGGCATTTTTCTCCCCCACCTCTTCTACGATTTCCACATTTGCGCCGTCCATAGTGCCAAGAGTAAGGGCGCCGTTTAACATAAACTTCATGTTGCCGGTGCCGGAAGCCTCTTTGCTTGCGGTGGAAATCTGCTCGGACACATCCGCTGCCGCGAAAATAATTTCCGCATTGGACACATTGTAATTTTCAATAAATACTACTTTAATCTTGCCGTCTATGGAATCGTCATTGTTAATCACATCCGCCACGGAATTAATGAGCTTAATGGTCAGCTTCGCATTGTGATAACCCGCTGCTGCCTTTGCTCCGAAAATAAAGGTTCTCGGGAAAAAGTCTTTTTCCGGATGCTCCTTTAATTCATTATAAAGATACATTACATGCAGAATGTTTAACAACTGCCTCTTATACTCATGGAGCCGCTTCACCTGTACATCAAAAATAGAGCGGGGATTTACCTCAATGCCATTGTGCTCCATAATGTATTTTGCAAGGCGCACCTTGTTCTGATACTTGATGTTCATAAACTCCTGCTGCGCTTTCTCATCCGAAGCATACACCTTGAGTCTGCTGATCTGGGGCAAATCGGTAATCCAATCGTCACCGATGTGGGCAGTCACCCAATCCGCCAGAAGGGGATTGCCATGCAGCAAAAAGCGTCTCTGGGTAATGCCGTTGGTCTTGTTGTTGAAGCGCTCGGGATACATTTCATAGAAGTCCTTAAGCTCCTGCTTCTTCAAAATCTCGGTGTGGAGACGAGCCACACCGTTTACGGAATAGCCTGCCACGATTGCCATATTTGCCATCTTTACCTGACCGTCATAGATAATTGCCATCTTGCGGATTTTGTCCTGCACATCCACGCCGGGCACATCTCTGTATTTGTTTTCTATTTCAATAATAAACCGACGGTTGATTTCTTCCACAATCTGGTAAACTCTGGGAAGTAGTCTGGAAAACAGCTCAATCGGCCATTTCTCCAAGGCTTCCGCCATGATGGTGTGGTTGGTGTAAGCACAGGTCTTTGTGGTAACTTCCCATGCTTCCTCCCATGTGAGATAATAATCATCCATCAGCACACGCATCAGCTCTGCAATCGCCACGGTAGGATGGGTATCGTTTAACTGGAAAGTTACCTTCTCATGCAGTTTACGGATATCCTTGTGCTTTCTCATATATTTCTCCACAGCCTCCTGAACGGATGCCGAAACGAAGAAATACTGCTGCTTTAAGCGCAGCTCCTTACCCGCATAGTGGTTATCGTTGGGATAAAGCACTTCCACGATATTTCTCGCAAGGTTCTCCTGCTCCACAGCCTTATGATAATCACCCTTGTCAAAAGAATCCAGCTGGAAGCACTCTACGGATTCCGCATCCCAGATACGCAGGGTATTTACAATGCCGTTGCCATAACCCACAATGGGGAAATCAAAGGGAATAGCCCTCACGGACTGATAACCCTCCTGAGAAAAGATATTTCTGCCGTTCTCATCGGTATGTACGCTTACATAACCGCCGAATTTCACGATTTTTGCATACTCGGGTCTGCGCAGCTCAAAGGGATTGCCGTCAATCAGCCAATTGTCCGGAACCTCAATCTGATATCCGTCGCGAATCTGCTGTTTGAACATACCGTAACGATAACGGATACCGCAGCCATATGCGGGATAACCCAGAGTTGCCAGCGAATCCATAAAGCAGGCCGCAAGACGACCCAGACCTCCGTTGCCCAGAGCCGCATCCGGTTCCTGATCCTCCACCATGTTTAAGTTTAAACCCAGCTCCTCCATGGCATCTTTCACATCCTTATATGCCTGCATATTAATCAGGTTGTTGCCCAAAGCCCTGCCCATCAAAAACTCCATGGACATATAATACACGGTTTTGGAATCCCTCTTTTCGTATTCCTTCTGTGTATTCATCCAATTCTCTACAATCTGATCTTTAATAGCATAGGACACCGCCTGAAAAATCTGCTGGGGCGTAGCCTCCTCCAATGTTCTGCGGTACAATGTCTTGATATTATATTGGACGCTTCTTTTAAAAAGCTCTTTATCAAATTTAACTTTGCCGCTCACTGCTCCGGCTGCCTTTGCACTGCTGTCACCGCCTGTTTTGCCTGTCTTGCCTGTTACTCCGGTATTGTTTGTGCTATTGATTGCGTTCATAATGTTTTTCACGATACTTCTCCTTTCGTTCCTTCCTGTCGAAACTTACTCATTTATTATACCAAAGATTGCCTTTTCTGTAAACCAAAAGCTGACATAAGTATATTCACTTATAAGGGTGTTTGTCTATCCGGAGCGCATGTACCACGAACCGAATCCCCTCTACGGAACAGGTTGAGAGCGTCATCACCTTGTCTTCCTTTGACACAGTGATGCCTGTATTTTGATAGGACTTCTCCGCCATTTTATCCACAAATTGTTGAAATTCTTCATTGGGGGCAAAACTGACGCTGTAAACAGAATCGTTCTCCTCAACATCATAAAAAGAAAACACCCGATAACGGCATGCGCCGTCTTTGGTATATATGGTAAAGTATTGGTGATCATCATAAAAATTTTTTGTTTTAAACTGTTTAAGCGTACCAAACATGCTGGAATTTCTCATATTATGCCCGTATAAAATAGTATGACAATCTTCAAAATCCGGCGTACACGCCCCTTCCATAAAAATACAGCCCGCCGTTGTGGATTTTCCGTAAATATCAGTTCTTAAGTATTTCTCATTATCTCCCGAATACAAAATCGGATAGCTTAATCCTTCTATATTGTCAAAAAGAATCCATCCTATGATTTCCGGATTCTCTTCCTGCAGTCTGGTAAAATCAATACTGACATCCTCATACCACCAATCAGGATTCTGATTCCGGTTTTGATTCGGAATCTCCTGCGGAGACCGGCTTTGACTTTGTGTCCGGTCCGCCCCCCGGTCGGCCGGAATCTCTACCTTTTTTATGACTACATACTTTTCTTGCAAATGGGCATAAGTATCTTCGGCTCCTTTATAATCCAGATAAATTGACAGCAATATAACAACCGCTGTCAAAACCATTACCGCTCCCCCTATGCCTGCCACCACGAAAAAACCTGTATTTTTTCTCCCTTCGGATATTTCCGGTTTTCTGATTTTTTTCATTGACGCTTACCTTCTTCTTATATTTACAGGAAAAAGGAGGATACCTATGATATCCTCCCATTCCTATATCTGCGTTTTTACATTGTCTTTCTCTTTTTATATATTACAACGCCCGACACCGTACCGCATACAGCCGCACCGAAAACTAACAGTATAACAGCAGGAAGAATCGGTGATGTATCGGAAGTCTTTGCCGATGTAACAGTAACCGCCTTAGGAGCCTCCTCCATATTGGCATCTGTATCGCTGTCATCATCGCCCTCTGCGGGAGTCACTACAGGTTCCGCATTTGTTTCCTTCGCCTTGACCGTCACAGGCACAGCAATATTTTCCACAACAATATACTTCTCTGTATCATCGGGTGTGTAGACAGCCATAAATGTATGCTCGCCTGCCGTCCCGACATCCTGCGCGGCATCTTCCCAGCTAAAGCCCCCCGGCAACGCAATGTCCGCAAGGGTATTTCCTTCCACGGCAGTCAGACCCGTAGGAATAGTAAAGACAGGCTTCTGCTTCTGCGGTTGTGATTTTTCCTTGACCGTCACCTGTAGATCAATCTCTACAATCTGATACTTATCTGTATCTTCAGGGGTATAAGAAGCCTTAAAGATATGGATTCCCGCCGCTCCCACATCTTGAGCCGCATTCTTCCAGCTAAATCCCTCCGGCAGCGCAACACTCTCAAGGGTATCTCCCTCAGTGGCGGTTAAATCCTGCGGAATAGTATAATTGGGCAATAATTTTTCCGGCGCTGTAACCATCACCGGTATATCAATATTATCCAAAACGATATAAGCATCTAAATCCGCAGGCGTATAGACAGCCTTAAAGTTTTTGGTTCCCACCTCTCCGACAGCCAGAGTGTCATCCTTCCATGCAAAACCTTCCGGCAATGCAATATCTGCAAGAGTCTTCCCCTCCTCGGCGGTTATGTCTTGGGGAATATCATATTTCGGAACCTTTTTCAATTGAAAAGTAATTTTGGAACCGATTCCGATATTTCCGAGTCTTCCGCCGGTCACTTGCATAGATGCACCACCCACATTGGGATGAACGACCAGTTTTGTTCCGTCTGCAGACAAACTGCAATTCTCGTATGCAATCTTTTCGTTTCCATACAAAGGGTCATTGGCATCCAATACTTTTTTTACCAGTTCCGGAAGTTCACATTCATACCCCGGAGCAAAATTGCCTGAGAGAGAAATTCGCTGCATTGCTATGATAATCTTTCTATTACCTTCAAGGCCCGCAAAATCACTAATCTTATTTCCCGTAAAATCAATATCCACATCATCCCCTACCCCTACATCGGCAAAATCTCTCAGGGAAGTAATGCCCAAAGTAGTTAAATCCAAATTCGTTAAATTAGGAAAAACCGTGAGCAAAGATGCCAGTTTATTTACCTCTTTCAATTTATTTGTGCTATCTGCCTGTGTGACGAGATATGTTGTATCATTCTCATTGCGGGACCGGCCACCCAGACGAAGTGTTGTTAATTCCGGCAGACCGTCTTTTGCAGCAATCAATTGATCCAAATCTTCATCAGTAAGTTTGTTTTGTGATAAATCCAGCGTTTTCAACTGCGCAAGCTGTACCCCCCCGAGAAAGGACAGATCGTTTATCCCACAGGTATCCATCACCAATGCCTTTAGGTTCGCAAAATGAGCAGTGTCAATATTCCTGCAGGCGCCGGCGCCGGATAAGTCATTGTTTGACAGATACAATCCTTCCAAATTGGGCAGCGTGATATCCGGAATCTCTGTGAGTCCGCAATGATACAATTTCAGCACCTCTAAAGAGGCTCTATTATTGAGACCGGAAAGATCTACCCCTTGTAAATCAACATTTAACAAAGAGAGATTTTTCAGTTTCACACAGTCCATAAGCAAAGTCTGCAGAACGGTCTTTGCATTGTCCGACATGCTCACATCCTTCAAATTAACCTTAATATGGGTAACTTTGCCTATATTTAACTTAATTGTTTGGGCAGTGTCATCACATTCCGCATCCACACCGGAGTTATCGGTGATGGAAGTTGTTGTTAAAGATGCTTTTAGTTGCTGATAAAGAGTTTCATCCGTTATTGTAAGCTCGGTTTTAACCGAACCGGAAACATCGGCTGCCTGCGCTTTCATCTGTGTCCATGGCAGCATTATGCCAACCATAAACGCCAACATCATTGTTATCGATAAAAACCTCATTTTTGTATTCATATCATTCTCCTTTATAGTTAAAATTTTCGTCAGATTACTCCCGGTTATGAAATTCTCTCTACCGCAATCACAACTTTCTCTCCGTTCACATCCCATTCCTTTGCCACCGCAAAATCCTTGCCGGAAGTCAGCTCCTGTGCCAGAACCTTTCCTGTGATGGCATCCGCATTGCGGGCAGCAATATCGGACAGCTTATCGTTTCCGTTGATGGATACTTTGATATGGTCCATCACCTCAAATCCGGCATCCTTACGCATGGTCTGAATCTTGCTGATTAACTCGAATACAAAGCCTTCCTCAAGAAGCTCCTCTGTCAGATTAGTGTCAAGGACAACGGTCATCTTATTATCCTCCTGAGACACATAACCATCCTTCTGCGCCATATCAATAAGCAAATCGTCCTTTGCCAGCTCTATAGCAGCACCGTCCACATCAAATGCCAGCTTTCCGGCAGCATTCAATTCGTCCATCGCCGCATTTCCGTCCAAGGCGGCAAGATATTTCTGGATGCCGCCCAACTGCTTGCCATACTTAGGTCCCACGGTGCGAAGCTGAGGCTTAAAGGTATAGGAAGTAAATTCCCTCACATCGTCCGCAAAGATGACCTCTTTCACATTTAATTCATCCTTAATGATATCCGTATAGAACACATCCAGAACCGTGCTCTGTGCCTTGATATACATTTTGCCGATGGGCTGGCGGTTCTTGATGGCGGCATCGTTACGGCAGGAACGCCCCATAACTACCACATCCAGAACCTCTTCCATGTCCTCTTCCAGCTTTTTGTCAATATAAGCCTGCTCCACTATGGGGAAATCGCACAGGTGAATGCTCTCCGGGGCATTCTTGTCAATGCTTCTCACCAGACTCTGGTAAATGTCCTCCGTCATAAAAGGAATCATGGGTGCTGCCGCCTTGCTGATGGTCACAAGCGCAGTGTAAAGAGTCATATAGGCATTGATTTTATCCTGCTCCATACCCTTTGCCCAGAAACGCTCACGGCTTCTTCTCACATACCAGTTGCTCATCTCTTCCACAAAATCCTGTAAAGCCTTGCCTGCCTCTGGAATCCGGTACTTATCCAGATTGCTGTCAACCTCTCCCACTACGGTATTTAACTTGGACAAAAGCCACTTATCCATAATGGGCAGCTTATCGTATTCCAATTTATATTTTGTGGCATCGAAATCGTCAATATTGGCATACAGCACAAAGAAGGTATAAGTGTTCCAAAGCTTATCCAAGAATTTATGCTGTCCCTCCAGCACCAATTTCCCGGAAAAACGCTTGGGCAGCCAAGGCGCGGAACAAGTATAAAAATACCAGCGGATGGCATCTGCCCCAAATTCCTCCAAGGCTTCAAAGGGGTCCACTGCATTTCCTTTGGTCTTACTCATTTTCTGGCCGTTTTCATCCTGCACATGCCCCATTACAATAACATTCTCATAGGGAGCCTTGTTAAACAGCAGAGTGGACTCTGCCAGCAGAGAATAAAACCACCCTCTGGTCTGGTCCACAGCCTCGGAAATAAACTGTGCCGGGAACTGCGCCTCAAACAATTCCTTATTTTCAAAAGGATAATGATGCTGCGCAAAAGGCATCGCACCGGAATCAAACCAGCAGTCAATAACCTCCGGCACACGCTTCATCTGCTTTCCGCACTTGGGGCAGGGAATCGTAATTTCATCAATATAAGGGCGGTGGAGCTCCACGGTCTTTGCCTTTTCGTCGCCGCTTAAGCTATATAATTCTTCCCTGCTTCCAATGGAATGCATATGCCCGCACTCGCACTCCCAGATGTTTAAAGGAGTACCCCAATAACGGTTGCGGGACACGCCCCAATCCTGAATATTTTCCAGCCAGTTTCCAAAACGCCCCTCACCGATGGAGGTGGGAATCCAATTAATGGTCTTATTATTGCGGACCAAATCATCCTTCACGGCGGTCATCTTGATAAACCAGGATTCTCTCGCATAATAAAGAAGAGGGGTATCGCACCGCCAGCAGAAAGGATAATCATGCTCGAATTTAGGCGCGGAGAACAGCTTGCCTTCCTTATCCAAATCCTTTAAGATATCCGGGTCCGCATCCTTTACAAACTTGCCGGCATAGGGGGTTTCCTTGGTCATCTCGCCCTTGCCGTCCACAAACTGCACGAAAGGCAGATCATACTTTCTTCCCACCTGAGCATCGTCCTCACCAAATGCGGGAGCAATGTGTACGATACCTGTACCGTCTGTCATTGTGACATATGTGTCACAAGTGACATAATGTCCTTTTTTATTCTGCTTTGCCGCAGCTTCTCCCGCGCAGGCAAAGAGCGGCTCATATTCTTTGTATTCCAAATCTTTTCCGGTATAAGTTTCCAGCACTTCGTATGCCGCCTGCGCTTCGGAAGCCTGAGCCGCCTCTGCCAAAGCTCCCAGCACTTTATCCAGCAGCGCCTGCGCCATATAATAAGTATAGCCGTCCGCAGCTTTTGCCTTGACATAGGTTTCCTCCGGATTCACACAGAGCGCCACATTGGAAGGCAGTGTCCAAGGGGTTGTGGTCCATGCCAGAAAATAAGCATCTTCTCCTGTTACCTTAAAGCGCACTACCGCAGAACGCTCTTTTACCGTCTTATAACCCTGTGCCACTTCATGGCTGGACAGGGGTGTTCCGCAGCGCGGGCAATAAGGCACAATCTTAAAGCCCTTATACAAAAGCCCCTTATCCCAGATGGTCTTAAGCGCCCACCACTCAGACTCAATAAAGTCATCATCATAGGTCACATAGGGGTCGTCCATATCCGCCCAAAATCCGATGGTATTGGAAAAATCCTCCCACATGCCCTTGTATTTCCAAACGCTTTCCTTACATTTGGTAATGAAAGGGTCCAGACCGTATTCTTCTATCTGCTCCTTGCCGTCCAGCCCCAGAAGCTTTTCCACTTCCAGCTCCACAGGCAGTCCGTGAGTATCCCATCCCGCCTTACGGGGAACCATGCAGCCCTTCATGGTGCGGTATCTGGGAATCATGTCCTTGATGGTACGGGTTTCCACATGACCGATGTGGGGCTTGCCGTTGGCAGTGGGCGGCCCGTCATAGAAGGTGTAGGTTTCGCCGTCCTTCCTCTGTTCTATGCTCTTTTTGAAAATGTCATTTTCCCGCCAGAACTTTTCCACAGCTTTTTCCCGTTCCACGGTATTCAGATTTGCAGATGTCTGTTGATACATTGTCCTCTCCTCGTCTTTCTATAATAATGTTAGACGATTGCGAAACTCTTGTTTTTATAGAGTGTCGTTGTGCAGATTGCACATTCCACCACAGACACGCTCTCGCTCCGTGAAAAACGCAGCGGACACATAAGACACCAAAGTACGGTGTCTAAGTGCCGGCGTTTTTCAAGGGTCTGCTTGTGGAACATGCAATCTGCCCAACTCGGTTTACGAAAGATGGAGTTTCGCAATCGTCTATATAAACTATAAAAGCCCCGCCCTGTAATAGGGCGAAGCTTTCTGTTCGCAAACCACCTGTTACGACATACTTCCCATTTCTCATATTTTCATGGGAGTGATATGGTTTCCGATAACGCCGGAACTGCGGTCAAGACTACCTGCTGCCCTTCGCCTTGACTGCTCAGAAGTGATTTTCCCCATCATCCTACTCGCACCGGTCTTTCACCGCCACCGATTCGCTTTGCCTTTTGGGTGTCAGGTACTCTCTTCGTCACTGCATTTATACTTTATTTTGTACTATTGTCAAATTTCTATTATCATATATCAATACCTTAGTGATTGTCAAGCTTAATATTCTTCTGCAATATCAATTTCCTGCTGCTCCGCTTCGGCGGTAATGTGCAGATACGGCGTCCTATGCAGGTACGCAAGCCAATATCCTAAACCTACTATGCCCGCTCCGCCCACAATGTTTCCCAAAGTCACGGGCAGAAGATTTCCTAGGAAGAAACGCCCCCATGTAAGCCCTTCCGCCGCAATGCCATACTCCGCGGAGGTAAGAAGCGCCGCCATTCCGAAATACATATCCGCGATGCTGTGCTCAAATCCGCAGAGCACAAACACAAAGACAGGCCAGAAGCTGGTGAGCAGCTTCCCCGAAACCTCCTTTGCCGCAAAGGACATCCATATGGCGATACACACCAGAATATTGCAGAGAATCCCTCTTATAAATCCTTCCCCGAAGCTTAAGTCCGTCCTTGCTTTCCCAGCGCTTACAATGGACTGCGCAAGATTTCCTCCAAGCAAATCAGGCGTATGTCCATACACCACCAGAAGCGCTACCAAGGCAGTGCCAAGAAAATTGCCCAGATAGACAAAAAGCCAGTTTTTTAACATTTTCAGTATCGTTACCTTTTTTTCTAAAACTGCAATAATAATCAGCGTATTTCCGGTAAACAGCTCGCTTCCGGCAATGAGCACCATCGCCATTCCCGCCGGAAATACCACAGCCCCCAAAAGCTTCGCCGCAGAGGGCGATGCGATGGTGCTGGATGCCGTGGTGGATGCAATTCCCGCAAAGCCGATAAAGAGTCCCGCCAGAAAACCCAGCAGCACCGTTTTGTAAATGGACAAGTTGACCTTGTGGACTCCTACCTCAATATAATTTCTTGCAATTTCTAAGGGTGAATGCATATGATACCTCCTTTTGCCTTTGCTGCTCTTATTCGCAGCTGTTTTTTATACCCTATGTCTCCCAATTTCTTATTTCCTCTTTCACATATTCCATAATCTCCTCTGTATTTCTTTCCGCCATAGGACCCCCAAAACATTCATCCCAATCCATAACCATCGAATCATACATCTGACCATACGGACCATAGGGAAAGACCCTCGTCATGTCACCCAGCTGTTCTATCTTCTGCTCATACTCCGACTGTGAGATCAGCAGGCCGGAATAATCCTCTGTAAAGGGATAAATGCAGCCTGGGGATGAAATATAATCAAAGCGGATAGGGATTCCCATATCATCAGACTCCACAGGCATACGCCACAAATCTTCCGCCAGAGAATATCCCTCCTCAGTCCACTGATAAATCCTATGCTGCAGAATGCCTGCCGTCCCATCAGTGTTATGCGCTGCATACAAAACCAATGTCCCATCGGATGCATGAAACAGCACACTGCTATATACCCATGGTTCCAGATTCTCCACAGAATGTACCTCGCCATTCAGGAAATAATACACCCGATAATCCCAGCCGCTTGCCCCTATACCGGCATCCCGTCCCCATTGATATCCGCAACACGGCTGGCATTGACATAAATATCGGTTTCTGGCAAAAGCGCCGCAAACTGTTCCAAAGGATTTCCTAATCGGTCAGGCGGCTCCTCTGTCATCTCCTGATTTTTCTGCATGTAAGCTGTCAAATTTGGGGACAATCCCTCTGAAAGGATTTGCACTTGTACCGCTTCATCTTGCGCAGCATTCCCCCTATCGCTGCATCCGGCTAAAGCAAATATAATAAACATTAGAAAGAAATAATATATTTTATTTTTATTCATAACCACTCCTGCAGGATGCTTTGTAACGATATTCTAGCATACTTCAAATTTTCACGCAAGGCAGGAGGTCCTGCGCTGATATTTCTTCCAAAATGTAACCGCAAAATGAAGCTTCCGTCTTCTGTATAAAAATAAAAGACCGCGGGGATATAATTATGAAAAAATATTGCAACAACTCTCTGTAAGTAGTATAATCTAACTAACTTTTTCACTATTTAGAAGTTACATAACTTTACTTTAACTAATCAAAGGAGGACATACTAATCATGGGATTATTTGGTTTATTCGGAGGTTCTAAAAGCGACCCTGCAGATTCTCTTCCACAGAATGATGCAGAGAAATGGACGGTGGGCATCTATGCCCTTTGGTCGGAATACTGCGGAGGTTCTTACAAATATTTCGGCGGTTATGAGAAAAACCGTTCCAATGCCAGCATGGCAAGGGGCGTGCTGAACCGCGACTGGGCTATCACCAATAAACAGGGTGTTATAGAAACCATTGATTATCTGCTTGCAGAGAAAAACAATACCGGCGATGCGGAAAAGAAAGCTGCTTTTAATTATGGCTGCGCTGCCAACATTGCAGCGAGAGGATATCTGGGCGGACATCTGACCAAGGAAGAATTGATGTCCGAATCTTCCAAGATTGCCAAGGTCATTCGCGCCAAGTATCATTCCTGGGAAGAATTTACGGCACAGTATATCGAAGGTGTGGGAATGGAAAGCGGTATTGCCGACAAAAAAGATGAATTTACGGAGATTTATAAAAGGATTTCCGCTCTGCCGGACGGACCCTACACCGTAGCTTGGGAGACACCTATGTAAAATAAGGATAATACAGGTGGTACTCCGGCGTGCCCGCCTGAGTACCACCGTCTGTATTCCGCCTGTCCATCACACACATTCCATGCATCCTCCAAAATTTCTCTTTATTATTTTTATAATGCCGGAGATAATGGCAATGTTTTGGATTAGGCGAAAAAATGCAGTATCTATACACGCTACTGAATTACTACATCTTTCCAAGTATCGGACGGAATCAGGGAAATATAAGTCTTACCTGTGTTAAGCTCTATCTCCTGCCCTGTCGCCTTGTCATAAAAGACAGTGAGCGCAGTCTCGGTGGGTTTGCTCCAAGTAATCTCGATTGCTTTCCCCTCCGTGATATAATAACCGCTGCGGCCGCTGGCATCCACCGCATTGTAAATCATATAACCGTTTTCATCAAGCTGCTCAAATGTAGTATCCTGCAAAATGACATTGGTAAAGGTCAAGGGCGCATTGTCATGAACGGGGTCTACATGAGCCTTTCCATACTCATAATAATCATAGGTCTTGGTCTCCTCATTATATTTCAAGGTAGACTGATTGTGGGTGAATGGCAGCTTAATGGTAGAAGCGCTGACAGCATCACTTCTCGATGCGAGATCAACACCGCCCTCGGCAAACTTAAAATGAGCGCCCTGATAATACTCGTTGTATGTAGTGCTGTATTTGGACTTTGCAAATCTTTGCTTCAAACCGTCATAACTTTTCCCTGTTGTGGGATTGGTATAGGTATCATAGGTAAGATACTCCGTAAACTCCGTGGCTTTGCCGTTGGAAAAGCGGGCAAATCCGCCACTTAAATTGTTGGTGTATTCTTTTGCGACCCAGTCATTGATGTAGAAAGGCCCGCCGTCATGACAGATTACGGCATTCCACTCCACAGCCAGCATGAAGTTGGTGGGACGCGTGCTTCGAATGCTTCCGAACTGCGTAATGCTCCCCCAATCCTTGACAATCGCCATAAAACGAGTGACACGGTCATTCGCAGTGCTGTTCATAATCTCATAAACCACATCCGCCTCAGTCAGGCCAAAATGCGGCAGGGCAGTCTTCTCGTTATCAACCATGACCGCAATGGGACGCTGTTCCTTCAGGCTGTTGTCAATCCACTCATTGGTGAGCTCGCTGCGATAACTATTCGCAGGAACCGCCTCCGGCTCTGCCGCAGGCTCTGTTTCAGGCTTCTCCACAGACCCGGATGCGGGAACACTCTCCACCAGAGGCTCACTCTCGATGTCCCGAATAATCGGGGTGTCAACTTGCTGTGCGCAGGCTGTGAACATACACATGGTAACGACAAGGGCAACTAATACTTTCACTTTCTTTTTCATTATGATGTTCCTTTCATATATAGATATTATAAAATGGCTACAAGGTTCATTTTATCCTGTCTTGCTCAATTTGTCCATTTTTTCCGTTAAAATAATCTAAAAAATGCAGAAAAGTAAAAAGTGTGGAAAAGCAGAGAAAATTATGATAAAATCAATCCTAAGAAAGTTCATGTATTGTATTTTCTATGATAGCATCTGTTAAGGAAGCGTATTGCACTATGATTTGTGCCGCCGGTCAAAAGGCGGCAGAATGGAGGAACAATGGACAGACAAAATTTGACTTTGCTTACCGACCTTTATGAACTGACTATGATGCAGGGGTACTTCAAAAATAAGGACCGCAACGAAACCGTTATTTTTGACGCCTTTTTCCGCAACAATCCCTGCGGCGGCGGATACTCTGTTTCCGCCGGACTGGAGCAGCTGATTCAATACATTAAAGAACTGCATTTTGACAAAGAAGATATTGATTATCTGGCGTCTTTGGGCATTTTTGACGAAGATTTTCTGGAATATCTGGGAACCTTCCGCTTTTCCGGCGATATCTATGCCATCCCCGAAGGCACGGTAATGTTCCCCAGAGAACCCATGGTGAAGGTCATCGCTCCCATTATGGAAGCGCAATTGGTAGAAACCGCCATTTTAAATATCATTAACCACCAGAGCCTGATTGCCACCAAAGCGGCAAGGGTCTGCTATGCCGCAAGGGGAGACGGGATTATGGAATTCGGACTGCGGCGCGCTCAAGGACCCGATGCCGGAACCTACGGCGCAAGGGCTGCGGTTATCGGCGGCTGCATCGGCACCAGCAATGTGCTTGCCGGACAGCTTTTTGACATCCCTGTAAAGGGCACCCATGCGCACAGCTGGATTATGAGCTTTCCCGATGAATACACCGCATTCAAAACCTATGCGGATATGTACCCCGGCGCCTGCATTCTCTTGGTTGACACCTATGATACCATAAAGTCCGGCGTTCCCAATGCCATCAAAGTGTTCACGGAAATGCGCGAAGCAGGCATTCCCCTTACCTACTATGGCATCCGCCTAGACAGCGGCGACTTGGCTTATCTGTCCAAAAAGGCGCGCAAGATGCTGGATGCTGCCGGCTTCCCCGATGCTGTTATCTCCGCATCCAACGATTTGGACGAGTTTTTGATTGACAGCTTAAAGGTTCAGGGCGCCACCATCACTTCATGGGGCGTGGGCACTAATCTGATTACCTCCAAGGACAATCCTTCCTTCGGCGGCGTTTACAAGCTGGCTGCCATTCAGGATGAAAACGGCACCTTCGTCCCTAAGATTAAATTGTCCGAGAACTCCGAGAAAGTCACCAATCCCGGCGATAAGATTATCTACCGCATCTATGAAAAGGACAGCGGTAAAATCAAGGCGGATTTGATTTGTCTGGCGGATGAAGTCTATAATGAAGCAGATGATTTGCTGCTCTTTGACCCCTTGGAGCCTTGGAAAAAGACCAAATTAAAGGGCGGTACTTACACCATTCGCCCCATATTAAAACAGGTTTTCAAAAACGGCGAATGCTGCTATACCTCCCCCAAGGTTATGGAAATCAGGGAATACTGCAAGCAGGAGTTAGACACTCTGTGGGATGAAACCAAACGTCTGATAAACCCCCATGAAGTCTATGTGGATTTGTCCAAGAAGCTCTATGATGTGAAGCTGGAGCTGCTGGACCGGATGGGTGAAAAATAAAAACAGGGGAGCTGCGCACGAATTACTTAGTGTGACAGCCCCTTTTTTATGCTTCCCCCACCAATTTGATAACTGCCGTATTGGCATAAATCAACGGTTCATCATGTATAAAAAACACCTGAGAGTTAATTGGCGCATAGAGGGTTTCCATAATCTCTCCATCATAGGGATGGATGATATTTGCCAAGGGCTGCCCCACTTTTACAGAAACGCCTGCTTTTACCAATGCTTCAAAAATCCCGGATTTTGCCGTACGGACAGAAACCATATCCGTATCGTTTACAACTTTTGATTCCGCAATCCGGGGACCATTATATTTCACGATTCCCTGTGCGGACAAGAAATTTAAAACAGCCAGCACTGCCTGTCCCGCTCCGTTTTGGTCTATTCTTGCTGTTGTGGTGGTATAGAGGGAAAATGCCTCTGTATCCCATACCTGCCAATTATAATTAAGCGTAGCCGTGTCATAGGGTCTTACCTTTCGTATCACCACATAGGGAAGCCCGAACATTTTGGCGGCATCCACAGTGCTATAGCCCTCATCCATCATACGGACATGGGGCATAAATTCCCCCGGCATATAAAACGAGGTAAACTGTATTCCATATTGATATTCTGATATTACTTTAAATACGCCATCCGCTATTCTCTGTGTAGTCTCACCTAAATCATATCCCGGAAACATCCTGTTAATATCCGTATTATCCGTAGGCCAGAAGCGTTTCTGGATATTCATGGAATATGGATTAATAGAAGGAATCACCAGAATCTTATGCCCCTCCGCAATCCTTTTTTCTTCCTCCAGCTGCTTTATCTTTTTCACTAACTGGGTACAGCAATATAACTGCTGCACTTCGTTTCCTCTGGAGCTCCCTACAATACAGACCGATTTTTTCCCCTTTCCAAATTCATAACCCGTCACGCGAAAATGGTCCCTGTATATTCCCTTGATTTCGTAAATAATCTTTTTTCTCATAACCCGCAGACTTCCTCCTTAAGCAATCTCCCCATCAATGAGCCTTCATCAACGATAGGATAATCACGAATGGTAAATAAGATTCCGTCTACCGGAGCCTTCACCACATCCAATACCTTGCCCCGCAGAGGGTCTACAATCATGCCTATCTCATCACCCTTTTTTAATTTCTCCCAATGCTTTACCTTAGGCACAAACAATCCTCCCATAGAGGCGTTTAAATAGCAGACATCCTCAGGATTTCTCGAAATAATAGGCTTTCTGGGCGGATTTATCTCTCCTTTCCAGATTCCCAGCTTGCTCATTAAATTAAAAATGCCATCCACCATCTGGCAGCCGTATTCCTGAGTAATGCGCATCCCCACTCCCATTTCCACCACCAGCGTGGGGGTTCCGATGCTGTTTAAGCTGTACGCAAAGGTAGACTCCAACACCGTACTTGCCCCATGAACCCAGATAAAATCCACATTCATCTCTTTCGCAAGGGGCACCAGCATATCCTCATTTAGCTCATTAATCCGTATCTGGGGAATCTCTGTCAGGTAAATATTGCTGGCGTGGATATCGATGACGCAGTCAGAGCCTGCCACATCTTTAATGATGCCTGCCGCCAGATACTCGGTCATATTTCCATCGATATTTCCGGGAAAAAGACGGTTCATATCCAAGTCAAACGCCGGAATCCCTCTGGTGATAGAGTCGATTCCCAAAGGATTCATTGCCGGATAAATATCCACAATTCCTGCCAGATTCTCTTTCTGTTCCTCTATTCTTCTCTGTAATTCAAAGCATACATACTGCCCTTCCAGCTCATCCCCATGAATGCCTGTGACAATGCTGATTCGCTTCTTATTTTTCGCACCTTTTCCACCCTTTGGGGGCATGATGCGGTTCTTTTTGATTTCCAGCACCTCATCCACAGGCAGCTCCACCGATGCTATTGTTTCTATCATTTCTCTTCCTCTTTTCTTTACTGTGTTTGCGAAACATGCCATCTGCACAATTCGGCTACGCCTATCATCCTTACGCTTCCCGGACCATCACAGCCACTTTCTGCTCCTGATAGCCGCCGCCCACGATAATACCCTTGTTTATGGTACAGTCCGCCGCATCCCTGCCAACTCCCAAGCGGATATAATCCTCATTAACCACAAGGTCATTGGTTGGGTCCAGACCATACCATTGTCCATTTGACAAGATTTCAACCCATGCATGGGACTCTCCTTCTCCCATCATAAGTCCTGTGACATACCTTGCAGGAATCCCATACATCCTGCTTAAAGCAATAAAAATATGGGCATAATCCTGACACACGCCACACCCAAGCTGCCATGCCTCTTCCGCAGTAGTTTTTAAATTCGTAATCTGCTTTTCATATCGGAAATCCTGATGAAGCCTATGCATCAATCTGACAGCTATGTCATATTTGTGTCCGACACTTCTTGCCTCCAAATCCTCCACATTATCCCTTAAAACGCCTGACTCCAAAAGCTGTCTGTAATATGCCTGCAATCCCTCCCCCGCCGCAGCTGCGCCATGGGGATAGCAATACTTGCCCAATTTTTCCTCTGCTTCCGCTTTCTCTGATGCCGTAAACCCTGTACCCACTTCTCCGCTTATATGGCAGACAAAACAATTATGGCTTGTCTCTATGCTACCATACAGCATCTTATTTCCAAAAGAGTCCGTTCCCTGACACCAATCATTTTTAGGAAGCAGTTCTACAGAAAGCTTCTCCACCCGCTGCCTGTCCGTACTTTGCGGAATACATTTCAAAGTGTAATTGCATCTGCCTGCCGGCTCACTGTAAGTAATTTCCATGTGGTAATCAAATGATAATTTTTTCATAACAAATGATGCCCTTTCTGTAAACTGGACACCATAATTTAGAAAATTCTCAGCTAAATAATGGTTTCTATCTTGTCCACTATTTTATAATAATCAATTTCCTGCTGAGCTACAAGTGTTTTTAAACTCTCTATATTCTCTTTTTTATATTTCATGCCGCTTCGCTCAATTCTGGGCACAAGGCGGTTGATTTCCCGGCTCAGCTCCTTCGCCGGAGCCTTCAGTCTGGCATAGAGATCCACTCTCTCCACCCGTTTGCCCGCCTTTATAATATTTCTCACCTGTTCTGAGTCAATGCTGTCATCCGCAATCCCCCAGAAAGCCAGAATATTATCCATCACCTTCTGCATTTCAATTAAGGGCGCCCTGCTGATTTTCGCCCGGTTCATGTCATAAACCGCTAATTGAATATAGGACAGGGTTTCGGAACCGATTTCTTCTCTGAGAACGATTGCATTGTCATATGCCCGTATCAAATTACTTATGATGGAATCCGGATTTTCCTCATCAAAGGGGTATTTTTGCCGAAACACTTCTTTGGAACCATAAATATCCTGAATGTCCAGCATGTCACAAAAACTCCTGTAGCTGTCCACCGCCTCGTCAATCATGCTGTCAAAGCGATAGGAATATAATCGGAGCGTGGTATACACCCTCTCGGAATATCTGCCCAGCCAGAAAAGGCTGTCCGTCTGTTCTACTGATATAATACCCATGTGTCCTTAAATCCTCCTCCTTGGGATGAATTGACGATGAAAGAATCCGGGTTTCGTGAAAACCTCGTAAGCCCGCTCTTCCACACAAGCGGTTCATCCGCCATCAAAACAAATGCACGCAAATCCGCCTTTCTTGCCACAATATCGTTTCCTTCCATAATGTCAATATCACAAAAATCAATGACCTCCTGCGCAATAAATCTTCTAGGCTCCGCCTTTAGCATCGCAATGAATCTCTCCTTCTGGGAGCGGGTCATGCTGTTTCCGAATACCACTCCATATCCGCCTGCTTCCGCAACATCTTTTAACACAAGCTTGTCAAAATTCTCCAGCACATAACGCATATCCTGCTCATAAAAAGGAAGGTAAGTAGGCGCATTGTTTAACACCGGCTCCTCACCCAGATAATATCGAATCATCTTGGGGACAAAATAATAAATTCCCTTGTCGTCCGCAATCCCATTGCCGGGTGCATTCAAAAGCGCCACATTTCCCTTGCGGTACACATCATAAATATGGGGCACGCCGATGACAGACTCCTGATTAAAATTCATGGGATCCAAATATTCGTCCGAAATGCGGCGGTATACCGCGCCGACTCTCTCCAATTCCCCATTGTAATTCACATAATACAGCTTATCATCCACCACCTTCAAATCTGCTCCCGTGACCAGATGCGCTCCCGTCTTTTCCGCCAGATAGGAGTGCTCAAAATAAGCCGCATTATATCTTCCCGGAGTCAGTATCACCGTATGGCCTCCCGCATTTACATAGTCCATGGTACGCCGCAGAAGCTGCGCGTAATTGCGGTTATCCTCTAAATGATACTGCTGAAATGTAGCGGGACTGCTGCGCCTGCACAAACCTCTGGCAATCATGGGATAAGAAGCTCCTGACGGCACACGGAGATTATCTTCTAAAATATACCAGCTCCCGTCTTTTCCCTGCACCAAATCGATTCCGGAAATGTGGGTATAAATATCTTTCGCAGGATTCACACCCTCACACTCAGCCATATATCCACTGGAAGCAAATATGAAATCCTCAGGCACCACATTGTCCTTGACAATTTTCTTTTCACTGTAAATATCCTTCAAAAACAGATTTAAAGCTGTCACCCTCTGTTTCAAGCCTTTTTCCAAATAATTAAATTCCTGCTTTTCTATAATCCGTGGAATGGCATCAAAAGGAAACAGCTGCTCATGAAACACATTATTCTTATAAATACCAAATTTAACGCCATACCTTGCCAACAATTCATTCACTGTATCCGTATGTTCCAATAAATCTAAATCATGCATAAAACCACCCTTTCCTGCCACAGCTCTGTGTTTCCCATGTCATTCCTTTTTGCCCAGACGCTCTTTCAGCGCCTCTTCCAACATCCGCACGCTTCCCTCAATTCCAAAAATGCCGCTGTTTAATGCCATATCTTTATTGGTCAGTTCATCCTTGTAGCCTTTGCAGTACCTCTTATGATACAGCATTCTGGATTTGTCCACTTCCTTAATCATCTTCTCTGCGGTAGCTTTATCCATATTCATATACTGAATACAGTTTTGGCATCGAACCTCATAGGGCGCATAAATAAATACCGACAGCTTTTTTTCATAATCCGAAAGGACACTGTCAGCGCACCGCCCCACAATGATACAGGAATCCTTCGCGGCCAAATCCCTGATAATATTGGTCTGAATCATAAAGATTTCATCCTGCATACTCTGTATTCCCATGCCCAAAGGATACTGCCTTTTGAAATAAATGGAATTGGATGCCTCCTCTTTCCGGCTGATTGCAGATACCGGCAGTTCCATTCTCTTAGCGGTTTCCTCCACAATGTCCCTGTCATAAAAAGGAATATCCAATCGCTCTGACAGCATTTGCGCAATGCTTCTTCCCATACTTGCAAATTGTCTGGATATGGTAATTACATACTTTTCCATTTGTGCCATTCCTCATTCTTTCTTTCAGGGTTCTCCCCCGCTTAATTTCCACGGCTTTTGCCTCTAGTTATTTATGACGGCTGCCAATCCTGTATTCCGGGCATTCTTCCCCCGCTTTTTCTGCATATTCCTCACAATACAGGACAGTGTGAAATTAATCACAAAATAGATAAGCGCCGCAAAACCAAATAATACAAACACATCGGAAACATTTGTCGTTGCCAGACCGTTGTACTGATATGCTCCGTTCATAATCTGCCGCACCCTTGCCATAAGCTCAATCACGGCTACATTTGCCAGATAGGAGGAATCCTTGATGGTTGTCACCACCTGACTGAGCAGTGTGGGTATGATATTGCGGTATGCCTGCGGCAGCACAATATACACCATAATCTGCACCATATTAAACCCTTGGGACTTTCCTGCCTCAAACTGCCCTTCCGCCACAGAGTTAAGCCCTCCCCTGACAATTTCCGCAATTACCGAAGAGGTAAATAAGATTAATGCCACTGCCGCCTTGAATAGCAGCTTGACTTCTACCGAGGACAGACCGAACATTTTATGTCCGAAAAATTTAGGACAGGGACAGAATACAACACAAATAAATATCCAAAGCAAGAGCGGCGTATTCCGGAATACCTCAATATAACAGATTGCGAGCCATTTAAAAATCCGACTTACGGAACCGACACAATAATTTCTCACCAGAGCCAGTACCGAACCCACTACAATGCCCAATACGACCGCAAGCACCGATATCACCAGCGTAAACAGAACTCCCTTGAAAATATATTGTAATACTCCCGTATTTGTAATGATTCTCAAACTTCCCTGTAACTCTTCCATACTGCTACCCTTGCCTTTCTACAACCTCGCATCCCTCTTTTTCAACGAATTTTCCCATGTACTTGCCAGCGTGGACAGCGGGAAACAAACAATGAAAAACAGGAAACCGCTGACTAAATATGCCGGGGCATAAGCGCCGCCTGTACTGGCTCCCGTCACAAAGTTATAAGTTACCGAAATCAAATCGGCGCCTCCCACAATGTACAGACAGGAAGTATTCTTTATCAGATTTACCACCTGATTCACCATGGGCGGCAGAATAACCTTAATACTTTGCGGCAGAATGATAAAATACATCCGCTGGATATATCCGAAACCTTGGGACTGTGCCGCTTCAAACTGTCCCTTAGGCACCGATTCAATGCCGGCACGAATCACTTCCGCCATATAAGCGCCGTGATAAATTCCCAAGGTCAGGATTCCGGTAGGGATAATTCCCAGACTATGTCCGGAAAATGCCAATGCATAATATAAAAAGCACATTTGAAGAAGCAGCGGGGTATTTTGAATCAGCTCCACATAAGCTCTGGTGATTCCACGCAAGACTTTTTTGCCGCTTGTAGCCATAAGACCTATCACAATTCCCAATACCAGAGAAATCAGGAGGGAAAACACCGCCGTTTTAACTGTATTGCTAAGTCCCAGCAAAAAAGTGCTCCGAAATGTCCAAATCTTCCCCCATGCTTCCGCTGAAAAAATACCGTTCATAATTCCTCTCATTCCGCTGCGCAAGCAGCATTTTAATCCGTGGAAACTTTGAAACTAAAAAATTTCACTTTCAATCTTTCTCTTCTTTTCTGTTACTTTACATATTAGTCTTTCGGGGCTTATACTTCCGCCCCGAAAGACAGCATTCTTTTAGTTCAATCCATAGGTGCTTATAAATCCGTCTATGGTTCCGTCACTCAGCCAAGCGCTTACCAAGTCATCACACACCGTTGAAAAATCAGAGCCTTTCTTTGTTGCAATACCATATTCCTGCGGGGCAAACTTCTCTTCAATATAGGAACGGCCATCCGTTTTATAAATTGCCAGAATGGACTTATCCACGCTGAAAGCATCCACCTCTTTCGCGCTGAGTGCCGTCGAAATAGCGGGATAATCTTCATACTGCTGGAATGAAATACCGGTGGTCCATGTGGCGGCGTCAAAAGTATCTCTATTAAAAGAAGAACCGTCTATCAATCCTGCATCCACCATTGCTGCCGTCAGTTCTCTTGCTGATGTGGAACCGGAAGAAACTCCGACTTTTTTGTCCACCAAATCAGCTAACGACTTGATTCCGGAAGCGTCTTCCACCAGAACCGTTACCGCATCCGTGTAATAGGGCGTTGTAAAATCCCAGCTCTGCTTTCTTTCATCCGTGATGGTGAAAGTTGCCAGCACACAATCGATATCACCGGAGTCCAAAAGTTCCGTACGGGTTGCTGCGGTTACCGTAGTAAACTCTACATCCACTCCAAGGCTCTCCGCCACCTTTGTCGCAATATCGATTTCCATGCCGCTGTACTCACCTGTCAGGGTATCCTGCAAGCCAAATCCGGGCACGGCATTCTTAACGCCTACGCGCAAAACTCCTCTGTCAATAATCGCCTGTGTATCCGCGCCGTAAGTTACATCTGTCGAACCGCTTCCTCCGGCTGCGCCGCTTGCCTGTGCACCTCCCGATGTGCTTCCTCCGGCTGCGGGCGTACCACTGTTTCCGCATCCTGCCAGCATCGTCACAGACAATAGTCCCGCTAACAATAACGCCAATTTCTTTTTCATAATATTTTCCTCTTTTCTGCACTGTCGCTTATGTACTCCTTTAAAACTTCCCTCGGGAGACAGTGCCTTCCCGGGTCGGGAATCTATCTTAAAACAAGACCGCCGATAAAACATTTATCGAATAATCTTGCCCAAGAACTGCTTTACACGCTCGTTTTCAGGATTGTCAAAGAAATGCTCCGGCGCTCCCTCCTCTATGATCTGCCCATCCGCCATAAAAACAATTCTGTCAGCTACCTGACGGGCAAATCCCATTTCATGCGTAACCACCACCATGGTAATATTTTCTTTCGCAAGCTTTATCATAACATCCAAAACTTCCTGTATGGTCTCCGGGTCCAACGCAGAAGTAGGCTCATCAAACAAAATAATCTTTGTCTGTGCGCATAATGCCCTTGCAATGGCGATTCTCTGCTGCTGCCCCCCCGATAATGTGGTGGGATAAACATGCGCCTTATCCTTTAAGCCTACTACCTCCAGATAATGGAATGCTAATTTCTCTGCCTCCGCCTTGCTTTTGTGATGCAGCTTCATAGGCGCCAGAGTCAGGTTTTTCAGCACCGTCATATGCGGATACAGGTTAAACTGCTGAAACACCATGGAGGTTGTCTCCCTTATTAAATGCACCTTATTTTTATGTGTCAGCTGCTTTCCTTCCACATAAACCTTTCCGCTGGTGGGCTCCTCCAAAAAATTCATGCACCTAACCGTGGTAGATTTGCCTGAACCGGAGGGACCGATGATAACCAATTTTTCTCCCTCCTGCACCTCTAAATTAACATCCTTCAAAACATGCAAATCGCCAAAGCTTTTATTTACATTTTCCAATTTAATCATTACCATGTGTTTGACCTCCTTGGGGCTGTCTGCTGCAGATCTATTCATCTTGCATCCAAAACCTACTTACTGCAATTCGCTTTTTATCATATGGAGAGACCGCCTGCCCAGCTTTTCCGTATGATAGAAAACGCCATGAACCTCTTAGTCCATGGCGCCTTTGCCTTGTGTGGTATCATTGTATACCATTATACAATCTATGTCAACATAGAAATTGTACTTTTTTGAATACAATATACTTCTTGCATCCTTCCCGCATTTGTGCTAAAATCCTTTTCATAATATGGCAATGGAGCCCTAGCAGACACTATGGGCTCTTTTTGTCTGCCAAGAATCTGACAGAAAGGAATGAGGCTCCTTATGAAGAAATTCCACGCACAATTACATTTACCGCCTATCGGCGCCCGCATCGCCAAATCCGGCGCGGCAGTTTTATTATGCTTTGCAGTTTACCAGCTCAGCCCCCGAAACGGCATTTTATTTTACATGGCTTTAGCTTCCCTGCAGTGCATACAGCCTGAACACACAAGCAGCAGAGCAATCGCAAAGCAGCGTATCAGCGGCACATTCATCGGTGCTGCATATGGTCTGCTCACCATTCTGTTTCAATATTATCTGCTTGATTTGCTTCCCTTTTCCTATTTCTTTTACTGCATCTTTGTAGCTGTATTTGTCATGGCATCGCTATACACTGCCGCAATTTTAAAATTTCAGTCGGCTGCCTATTTTTCCTGTGTGGTTTATTTAAGCATTACTTTGGTGCATATCGGGGACGATAACCCCTACCTGTTTGTATATAACCGTGTCCTCGATACCTTAATCGGCATCCTTATCGGCATTGTAGTAAATAACTTTCACCTGCCCTACAAAAAAGACAAAGAAACCCTGTTTGCAGCTGGTCTGGATGATGTACTTTTATCCGGCGGTTCCCCCATATCCGCCTTTAACAGAATCGAACTCAACCGCATGCTGGAGGAGGGTCTTGCCTTTACCATTATGACCATGCGTACCCCCGCCTCTTTTTTAGAGGCTGTAAACGGAATCCGCCTCCAGCTCCCCGTCATTTTAATGGACGGTGCGGCTATCTACAATGTAAAAGAAAATACCTACCCTTATAAATGCGAGATGTCTTATGAGGAAGCTTGCTCCATCACCGAAACACTGAGAGAATCAGGCTTGGAAAGTTTCCAGAATGTCATTCACAATGACAATGTATTTATTTATTTCCAAAATCTTGCAAACGAAGGTTCCCGGCAGCTGTATGAAACCCTGCGCCGTTCCCCCTACCGCAATTACATTAATCTGCCCCTGCCTGAGCATGTGCCTGTGGTTTATATTATGGCTTTTGATAAAACGGATAAAATTGCCGATGCATACCAAAAAATGCAGGCTGCCGGGTTTGCGCAGCGTTTTAAAATAGTATGCTATGAATCCCATGACTATCCCGGGTATTCCTATTTAAAAATCTACCATCGGAATGCTTCACGGCAGACAGCGCTTGAACAGTTAAAGCAGATGACCGGATTTGGGCATACCTATACCTTCGGCACCGTTCCCGGCATGTATGACGAATTAGTGACCAATCTGGATGCAGATGATGTGGTGCGCTTATTAAAGCGGAAATACGAGACTCCTATTTTCCGAAAAGTGTAACTCATTTAATCATAGAGCATGATATCCTCAATATCAGCGCTTGCCGCCAAAATAATGGAAGTATTCGGAACCAATGCACAGGCTTTTTGCATCAGGATTCCATAAATAGAAAGCCGGAGAGGATGTACGCTTATCATCCTCTCCGGCTCTTTACTTTTTACTGCTCCATCTGCCGCCCCAAAAAGCCTGCCGCAGAGAGCACAAGCTTCTGCTCTACTTCTCCCATTTTTCCGCGGTTGCTGTTTTCCAAAAGCGCCACGCTGCCAATCACATCCCCCTCGCAGATGATGGGGGCAATCGCCTGATGCTGGTATTCATCCGCAATCTCGCCGCAAATATTGATAAAACTCCGGTCGCCTCTGGATGCTACTACCATCTCTCGGTTATTGACCTTATCTTCCAACTGCTTGCTGACGGATTTGTTTAACAATTGTTTGTAACCTCCCGCGGCAGCCACAAACTGGTCCCTGTCCGCAATAACAGCGGCATGACCCGACACCTGCGCCAGACTCTCCGCATATTGCTTGGCAAAGGTGGTCATCTCTCCGAGAGGAGAATACTTTTTTAAGATAATCTGTCCTTCCCTGTCCGTGTAAATTTCAAGTGGGTCGCTCTCCCTGATGTGAAGGGTCCTGCGAATCTCCTTTGGAATTACGATACGGCCCAGATCATCTATTCTACGCACAATTCCGGTTGCTTTCATTTTCTGTTCCTCCATACTGATTTACTGATATCACAATGACTGCGAATTCCAAATCATTGGTATGGAGCTAGTATGTGGAAAATAAATGGAATTATGCGCCAAAAAGGGCGGGAAATCAAATCTGATATCTTGTAATCATTTTCCAATTCTCTGGAAAACCCATTTCCATCAGGAGCTGTTGTTCGCTTAATCGTCTGCTTTTCTTCATATAGTCTCCAATCAGCTTTGATAGTTTTTCTTTAAAATTAAAAAAATCCTTCTTTCCCAAAAGATATCGAAAAGCAATTACTACACTAAACAAATCCTTTTTTCCACATAGATACTGATTTCCATTCTTAGCAATCCCTAATTTACTGTGCAGTATTGTATCTGGAATTTCTGAATAAACTGTATGTGAAAATAATCGTTCGCTATGTGCGCAAACATTCCTATATAGAACCAGCACTTTAAGATACTGTTCTAATTCTCTGTCTGATACATGGTAAAAATTCTTGCTTACCTTTTTTCGTACTTTTGGTGGCAAAAAGGAATACATCTTAGATAATTGTCCAAAAGTAACTGCATTTTAATCATAATCTGTATTTATATTTGCCAACCTTGATAATATTTGAATTAGTTTCGCAATGCCCTGCTGATTTTCTTTTGTTTGATTATAATTATTGGCGGCAAGATAAGCTGACTGCTGCTCTCCATATACCTCACAAAATGCATATGACATCATACTTCGCAGTTCCTTTTCTATCTGGCACAAATAATGAAATACTAATTCTCTAAGCTGGTTATCAAATTCATACAATGCCAATATATCTTCAAAAGTTGTATTATTTATGTATATTCTTGTCATTGGATCACGAAAAGGTTTTTTATAGCCACCAATTAAAGTAAAATAGCCAATATTTTTTAATTTTTCCAATGCCAGCGTACTATCTTTAATAATTAACCCCTTATCAATGATAAGCTTGCAGAGTTGCTGCTGATGTGTAAGAAATGGTTTAGACACGGATATCCTCCTAAGTATACTGCATCATCAAGAATTGAACCTTTATAGGTTAAGAAAGGAGGGCCCGCAGGTCCTCCCCCGGTCTCAGTCATCGCAAGTTTCTGAAACCTAATCGCTAGTGACATCATATCTTAAAATTTTGCATCTGTCAAGAGATATGCAGTTTTTAATAATATGCCACCTGTAATAGTATATTCTATAAAGCACTAATCTATTACCAATATTTGCTTTTACAGTGCCCCATAAAATTCTTCCACCGTTATCTGCTGCAGCCCGGAAACCTGACCGTCTCCAAATTCCATGATAATCAAACTTCCATCTTCTTTTCTCGCAATATCAACTGTGACAAAGCTGCTTTCTACTCTCTCGGCAATAGATTCTACCCATGCATATTCTTTGTCCGTAAGATGGATTTTCTTTTTATCCGTCCAATAATCATCCATCACAAGGAGCCGCCCGGCATATATAAATACCCGGTATTCTTCGGATAGCGGCATGCCGCTTTTTTTATGAAAACCAATCTGCTTAAGCGTTTCATATTTTCTTAATACAATGCCACCCACAAGGCTGTCTGCCTGGCGTTCCACAAAATTTCCGATTACTTTGGCAACATTTTCCTTGTCTTGGATGTCCTCTATAAAACAGGCATCATACCATTCATGCTTCCTGCTTTTCACAAAATCCTTTACGATAAACGAGCCCCGAAGTCCTTGTGCCAATGCCAAAATATTTTCTGTTTCATGGGTATCGCTCCAGATGCTCTTGGGCGTTTCTGTTTCAAAATCCTTATACCACCCAGGCAGCAAATGATACTTCTCATACTCTTCGGGCGTGTTGATAAGAAGGATTCCCCGCTCTTTCAGCACATCATAAAAATTCCGATACATTTTGGGGGGCATCATCCAGCCGCGGTAAATAGTCAGCCCGGAAATATTTTCCCCATATAATGACAATTTACCCATCTGCATGTCCTCATAACTGAATAACGCACATGCATGGGCAACTGCGGCTGCCTGATATTCTTCCTCATAGTCCATATCGGCTCTCTGCCGGTGTAAGGGGTGATTGCAGAACAGGAAATTGAGCGGTTTTAGATTCTTGAGCAATATGTTTCCGGATACCGAAACCCCATCCACAAATTCAAGCAACAAACCTACCGGCATATCTTCAAGACATTGAGCACCCGATATTCTCTCAAACATTTCAATCTCTTTAACCTTAAAATGATTTCCCCAAAGATCAAGAAGAATATCCCCAATACAGACCGTTGCGCCTCGGCTAATATCTATTAGATAAATCATTCCTTTGCCTGTTATATTAAATTTGTCTTTTACTTTAAATACCTCATTCATCACTTTATCCTTTGAGAGGCGCATGCATACGCCCTTAAGAAATTGGGGCTCCAACCAAGACCTATTATCAGCTTATTACATTATCATAGTGCCATAAATAAATTATTTTGTCAAAGTTAACTAAAAGGATGATTTCTTTTTTATTTGAAAAATTTCCCATTCATATTCTCTTTCTGCCTGAAATATAATAAAACAAGGCATATACTTCCATGAGCAATGCATGCCAAGCGCCAAAATATAAATAAGATTTTTGAAAAAACAGTAGATTTTTTTGAAAAATTGTGTGTAATATATTCAGAGGCACATGTTGTCTCTGAATGTTGTTCTTTCGCACTTGTATAAGTGTTTTTTAGCCGACGAGGCTGTAAATGAAAGGATAATTTGACCGACGAGGTCTCTCTGGGCAGCCAGAGCAGGGTATGGTTAGCGCCATACCCTTTTTATCCATAAAGAGGAGAATCACCATATTGAAAGAATATCTGAGGGCACAAAACAGTCAGCATGATAAGCCGATTTCAAAATCTATCAAAAGTTTTTTACTAGTATTCATTTCTCACCACTAATGCCTGCAAAAAAGACACTCCTGCAATGAAAATCTTTCAGTATGCCTAATACTTTTTGTGCCCGTCTTCTGCAGAAACCGCCATCAACCAACTTTGCTGTTTTCGTATGTACCCCACCTAAACATATCTCCGCCGGTAATACTCCATAGTCCGATAATCCAGCACATCCTTCATATGCTGCTTGAACGCCTCATTATCCAGACAATCCTTCAAATCTTCCCTAATCGCAATCGCATACCCTTCCTTTTCCATAAAAAAGTCCTTTCTCGAAGCCTTTAAAAATTTGATTGGCATGGTCTTGGCTTTATTGAGATGCTGCTTGTCTGTCATATTTTTATATTCTTCATAAGAAATATCCGGTGAAAAATCCTTCCAATTTGTTCCTGTGCCAAAAAACTCTTTCCAACTTTTCAGCACCTCTTCATCCGTGACCGCCAGCTTAATATCTCCATGATTATATAAACTATATAAGATTGGCATTTTGTAAACCTTCTGCATATCCGTGGTTTCTAAAACGGAAACAAATTCCCTGCCGATGCCGGCATACAGCCGCTCTTCGTCCGGAGATAAGTCATGCAGTTCATTCAAAAAGTCCAAGTATCTGCGAAAAGGATTTTCCTTGGCATGGGTCATACAATATTGGTAAACCGCATCCTCCATATAGGTAAACAGTTCCATTCTGCTGGGAACTTTACCTTCCAGCAGCTCTTTGACACGATAATATTCCTGCCGAATCTGTTCTTTCATGGATAATGACTTTTTGCGAAGCTTCTCAAACAAATCTATAAGCTGCATATCAAAATCCACAATACAGTCATCCGGGTAGTCTGTTTCCCCGGCATCGGAACCCTTTTCGCCTGTAACGGATTTTTCGCCGCCAAGCAAAAGCGGCGCCTGTCCGGCTTTTTCATAATTGCCGATAAAGTCCAGAACAGTCAAATACTCCTTCCCCTTACAGGTACGAAGCCCACGCCCCAACTGCTGCAAAAATACAGTCGGTGACTCTGTGGGACGAAGAAACATAACCATATCCAACGAAGCAATATCTAAACCTTCATTAAACATATCCACAGAAAAAATCACTTTGATTTCCTGATTTTTTAACTTGTTGATTGCTATATCCCTATTCATAGAATATACATTCATAGAATCCTTTTTCCCAGCGGCATTGCTGTAAACGGCGGCGGCCGGAATTCCCCGTTTGCAAAACTCCTCTGCCATTTCTTCCGCATGTTGTCTGGAACAGCAAAATCCCATTGCTCTTTTAGAATGATATTTCTTGTAATATTTGTAGATTAATTCTATTCTCGATGCATTCCTTTTATAAATATCTGTCAATTCATTTGTATCATAATGCCCCTTTACAAGGCGCAATCCCGAATAATCCGTGTTGTCATAAATGCCATAATAATGAAACGGCACCAGCAGCCCCCTATTAATCGCCTGTTTTAAAGAAATCTCATATGGCACATTATAATCGCATATTTCGTAGATATTTTTTCCATCCATACGCTCGGGCGTCGCCGTAAGCCCCAGCAAAAATTTAGGTTTAAAATACTGTACAATATTTCTGTATTGCTCATTGACCGCATGATGAAATTCATCAATGACAATATAATCAAAATAGTCTTCCGCAAAATATTTCTTCTGCAAAAATTCTTTCTTGCCAAGAGTCGCCACCGAAGCAAAAATAACGGCTTTATCCGTATCCTTACGCTTTCTGTCAAAGAAACCATAATCTTTTGACTGCCTCACATTTTGAAAAGAAACTGCTGCCTGCTTTAAAATTTCTTCCCTGTGGGCAACAAACAGCACTCTTTCGTATTTTGCGGAATCAAAAGCAGCAAGATAGGTTTTGCCTATGCCTGTAGCCGCATGGACAAGCCCCTTCACAGCCCCTTCCGCCCGGCTGTCCTCCAACGCATAAAGCGCCTCTAACTGTGCTCCTCTGGGTTGGAAGAGTTTTTCCACTTTTGTCTCATCCTCTTCCTCCGGATTGTCATATCTTGCCAAATCTTTGGACACAGCCGGTTTATGCCAATTACTTGAATATCGCTTCAGTTCCTCGTCATCTATCACAATGGAGTGATGAAAAAATAAATCTTCAAAAGTTTCAAAAAACATTTGAAAATTCCTCTCATCCGCCCTGCTGTTAAAGCGATAATTCCACTCAATGCCCGAGGTCAATGCACTCCTTGATATATTAGAAGAACCAATATAAATTTCACTCATATTCGCATAATGGAAAATATATGACTTGGGATGAAAAGAACGCGCTTTATCACTGTAAAATCTCAAATCCACACGATTCCCCAGCTCCTTCTTTATCAAATAAAGAGCGGAAGGCTGCGTGATGCCCAGATAATTTCCGGTCAAAATCCTGATTTGTGCCCCCCTGTCCAGAGCGTCCTTTAAATCCTGCAAAATCATTCTGACTCCGGATTCCATAAGAAAAGACACAATTATATCTATCTTCTTGGCCTTCATCATGCTCATTTGCAGTTGATAATACAAAAAACGGCTCTGGTTTCTGTCACCGGTCATCACATCTGTTGATTCGATTGTCTGATGATTTTGTCCGGCGTTTTCTTCCTGTGATACATATTGTGTGTCACAAATATTTACTTTTTCCGCAGAATCAAATTGAGCCATTTTTCTTCCTCTCGTCCCGGTCTCACATCCATTGTAATCCACTGTTCTTCTATCTGTATATCATCTATATTCTCTATCAATATCCGAAACGCCTCTTCTGTCATATCCGTAAAATACCGCCCGTTTCTCTCCCCTTCAAATGTCCCGTACTTAAAAGATGTATATATCACGCCTTGCGCTTTTAACGCCCTCGACATCTTTTGTAGCACCTCCGGCAATTCCCGTTTCTTCACATGTAAAATAGAGGCGCATGCCCATATGCCATCATATTTTTCTATCTCCTTCAATTCTTGAAAAAACATCTGCCTTACCGGAATCCCTGTGTACTCACCGGCTATCTTGCACAGTTCTTCTGAACCGTCAACCGCTTCCACTTGAAAGCCCTTTGACAGAAACGCCTTTGTGTCCCGTCCTGCACCGCATCCGAAGTCCAGAATCAAACCCCCGGCAGGCAGCTTGTCCGTAAACCGCTGCTGCATGGCTGCAAAGTCAACAGATGTAGTGGTTTTGGCGAATTGTGGGGCGTTTTGGTTGTAGTAGGTTAGGGTTGGGGTTGCGTTTATGGTCATCGGAGTACCTCGTGGGGAGTGTTTTGCCATTCAATTTATATTATAATAGTAACAATAATTATTGCAATAAGTATACATCATTCGCTGCAAAAACTCACCCCTTTTATTTATTCCTTATTCCAAAAAGGAAATCCGGGGTAACTACAATCAATGGTTCTCCATAATAATCAATTCTTATTATATCATTTTCTTTAATGCGAATTTCTTCATCATATCCATTTACATGACGCTTAGCAATTATCCATACTCCTTTCTTTTTTATACTTGCCGCTTCCACAAATTCTGCCACTTCGCTGTTTCTAACATATATATTCGCATATCTATTATCTAAAATAACAACTCTATCACTATACTTATACATATAATACATCCAAGTAAATAAAAATATACTAAATAATATACTTAACAAATATTTAATTTCTTTATAGTCAATTAGGCATAATGCCATCCCAAAAATTAAGTATAAGACAAACAATAAGAACTTTTTCTCTTTACCATTTTTGAAACATTCTACCCTAGTTTTTCTATTCCCAATAACCCAAATTATACATATTGCACCCATAAAGAAGTAAAACAAATTTGCTATAACAACCAAAAAATTATTTGTCCCCAATACTATAAGTCTTTGTTTTATAAGTATTGAAATAAATAAAATTACCGCTAATATCTTGTAGGTTTTCATTGCTATTTCCTTAAATGTAGGAATTTCTCTGAATTCTATTGCCCAATACCTTAACTGCTTATTTTCCCTTTTTAAATCGTAACTACTTTTAATCCAATTAAGAAAAATCCCTGCTAAAGGTACAATGACATAATATACTATTTGGTTTTCTAGTATCTTTTGTACATTTTCCCACATAACTTATCCTCCTCTACACAATACTACAAAGCTATTAAATTCATTTTTCGCTACATTTGGTGCATAATAATACTTTTCATAAGTCAAATACTATTTTCACTATCTTCAAATATACTTAATTCTGTATAATCTTCTGTGGAATTAACAAAACCTCTTCTCAAATAATCCGTTCCGCCATCTACAGAACAGCAACCACATTTACAACTCACAAAATCATGTCTATTTATTGATTCAATAACATCACCACATAAATTGCATTTAATCATATTTCTAACTACTACAATATATTTATGGTTAATACCCCTTACAGCCAGTAAGGAATTACCCA
>JAMPEY010000001.1 GCA_023664665.1 Lachnoclostridium sp. | reverse complement strand
AGTAGGGATTTAGTCTCTGCTTCCTTTTTTGCCAACTATAATTATACACTAACATGTAAAAATGCCGAACCGCTGATTTCTCCGGCGGTCCGGCATCATGAAAAATTACTGTCCGAAACAAAGTAAATTAGCGATTAATCTTCTGTCCTGCCATGATCTTATTCGGGTCTTTCACTTGCGGATTTTTTGCCAGTAACTGCTCCAATGTCATATTATTTGCCTTAGCAATCTTACTCATGCTGTCGCCAAGCTTCACCTCATAAACCGCACCGTTTTTGGCTGCCGCAGTTCCCGCACTGTTCCCGAAATGCTGCGCCAGATACAAAGGACCATACCACGGAATGTCATTGTCAAGAGCTGCTCCTGCCGGAATGATGATCACATAGTCCTTCTTATCATAGGTGAATTCCATTCTCAGTGAAACATCCCCCTTCTTAAGCAGCTCCTTCATAACGGAGTTGGACAGGGCGGAAATCCCCTTCTCCATTTTAACGGTAGCGCCGGCAGATGATTCCGCAATTTCGTCAACTATCGTATCTTCATAGGAAATCTCTTCTGCCTGACCGGCGCTGCCTGAAGACACATTGCCGGAAGAAGTCTCGTTATCAGAAGAAGTCCCATTATCTGCGGAATTCTCATCATCGGTAGAGCTGTTGTCAGCACCGCTGGTACCAAGATAAGCCGAATAACTCCAATATAAGTCCTTTGGGTCTCCGCCTTCACCCCAGCCAAATATTTCATGATTATCTTTCACTTGGCAATATATATAATAAGTTTTATCTCCTGAAAGCGTATCAAATGTATAAGTGCCACTTTTCTGAAGATTTTCTAATGTTGCTGCAGCGCCATTTCCAAATTGCGTATCATAATAATCTTCTCTATCAAAAACACCGTTTTGCTTCTTCACCGGCTTATCAAATACATAAAGGCAAAAGAAACCATTGGGGCGTTCAAAAGCAACATCAATTGTTACCGTAACCTTTCCGTCCACAACAGCAATCTGACTTGACTTGACATGTGAGCTCGAGTCCTTGCATTCCGTAAATGTAACAGCCTGTACCTTCACAGGCGCCTGCGCAAAAAGACTTCCCGCAGCCATTACTCCCCCTAAAAACAATGCTAAAACCTTCTTTTTCATTTTTCATTCCTCCGCATCTTATAAGTTTTTGGACATACGCAATTTTCGTCCCTATATAATAAGATACTTGGGAGGAGGAAAAGGTTCCCGCATTTTTATTTTTTACAAAATGCCTTTCGGCATCACTTTATGGGCACATACAAATCTTCTATATAAACTCCGGCGATCTTTGCAAGATTAATCATACCTGTAAATTCCACATTTACCTGTTCATAAGTCTTATCCCCTTCATTGCTGAAGGATACGCTTCCGCCCTGGATGAATTCTTCCTCTTCCGAATTATGGCTCACTATGGTCAGCTCGCTTCCATCAATCATCTTAAGCCTTATGGCAATATTGGTGTCCGAAACCCCCAACTCATCACTGGGAAAATTCGAAACATCCGCATATACCAGCATCCTCAGGGGCGACACCTCAAGCTTCATTATCTGCGCTGTTGTATTAATAAAGGAAAACTCCATATCCGGGCTTCCCTCCAGCTCAATGTGGTCTGTAACCGTGGGATAATAAGGGAAAGTAAGGCTCCACAAGCCCTCTATCAACCGTTCCGAGTCGGAAGAATAAGGGGCTTTCGTTAAATCCTTGAAGCAGACTGTCACCTCATCGCCTTCCTCCAATGTCTCATCAAACACCACGCCAACCACATAGGTTGCCATATTCGGGAACTCCTCGCTCACCTCCACCAGCTCACAGGATCTGGAGCCGCTCAGAAGCTGGCGCGTGTTATAATTTGCTCCCTTACAGAAGCAATAATAATCAAAGGAAATATCCTCCTCAAATTTAATATCCGCAGGAGCAGTTACCTGCACCAGAGCATATATGCTGTGATTATCAATAACCGTTTCCTTCATTTCCATCATCAAATCCGGCTTATCGTTTATGGACATTTTGTTACTTTCTACACCCATATTTTCAATCTCTTCCTCGGGATTTCCTCTTCCCAGAAAATCCATGATCGTTTCTTTGAAGAAAGAAAAAATATTGGCATGTACATCCATTGTATACAATGAAATAACACAGAAAAGACACAATAAACAGACAGCAACCTTCGGCAGCAGCCTGTGTTTTTTCTCCTTTTCCAAAATGATCTCATCCTTTTTCATGATATCTAACAGGACTTCATCTACTTTCTCATTATAGGATTCCGGAAGCTCTATATTCTTAATATGCTCTTTCACTTTTTTGTCAAATTTATTCATATGTACACCCACTCGAATGTGTTTTTAATAAAATCTATTCACTCAAAAATTCTTTTAAAAGCTTTCTCCCACGGTTCAGGCGTGATTTCACCGTTCCTACGGAAATCCCTAAAATCTCGGAAATATCCCTCAGAGACAGGTCATTATAATAAAACAGTACGATAACCTCTCGATATTCTTCCTTTAATGTCTGTACAATATCCCACAATTCGTTATGACTGTCATAGACCGGCGGCAAAAACTGTTCCACATTTTCATTTTCCAAAAGCTCTACTCTCTTGTCGCAAATCTTTAACGCTTCGTTTCTTATAATGGTGAGCATCCATGCTTTGAATTTCTTCGGATTCTTTAACTGCCCCAAATGCTCGTATCCGCTCAGGATTGCATTACAGACGGCATCCTCCGCATCCGCTTCATTTCGCAGGATGGCATAAGCCGCTATGTAAAATTGATATCTATATTGACTGACCCTCTCACAAAATTCAACTTGTTTCATCTTCCGAAACCTCTTTCTATGTATTTTAAAATCTTTTGTAATAAAGTAAAAGACTCCATATAAATGATACATAGAAACCAAAAAAGGTTCCCAACTTTTCCGACTTTTTCCAAATTTATTTTCTGATGTCCATTCGGACGCTGCATGCCATGAATACAGCAAGTCCCGGGCAGAACCCCGAAAAAGCAAGCTTTTTCGGGGTCGCTTCGCTCGTCAAATGTCCGCAGAAACATCTGCTCGAGCAAGCTCAGCATCTGTTTCTGCGGACACTTGACTCTGCCCTTTACGAATATTGTACCACATTTCTGCCTAATCTACACAATTTTCTTTTTCCTATTTAAGAAATTTCGATATTTTCGACCAATATTAATACTCCGTTTTTTATCCCTTTTCCAAGTAATCATTGCATTCAAAATCCACATAATAGATTTCTTTGTCCCTCACTACAAACTGCGTGGGAAAACATTCCATATGGGGAGCCGCCTCATGCAAAAGGGCGCACATCTGTTGAATTTGCTTTAGATAAGATGGCTCTATTTTATCCCGCAGCATCAATTCGTAAATGGTCTGACCTTCTATGTATTCCTTGAGAATTCTTTCTTCTTTTGTATCAATATCAAGCATTGCGGGCATTTTGACGCCGATACTCTTGAGCTTCATGTAATCCTTTATCTCTTCTTCTATCCGGCTATCAAAGGGAGCGTTATCGCAGAGTTCCTGATGTATCTGTTTTAGCACATATCTGCCGATTCCGTCCTTCACAAGATAGGAATATCCTCCATTACCCTTTCCCAGCATTTTTACCACGGAAAACACTTTGCCGTTTACGGATAATGCTGTTTCCATCTGCATCCCTCCTGCCTTTTATCTTCCTGTTAAAATATACTCATTTTACCCCCCCGTATTGCTTTGTCAAGGTTTTTCGCCTGCAAAAAGAGGCTATCCTCCAATTCTTTTTGAAGAATAGCCTCTCACATATTATGGTTTCTAGGTAATTACGAAAGTAGGAGTTTCGCAAGTACTCCCACCTTTATACGGGATATGCCCCTGTCTTGGTATCCGCCTGCGTCATGTCAACCTTCTCCTGCTGTGCCTGACGATATTTAAAGAAATCTGTGGCAACCTGAGGGAACAGCGCATAGCTTAATACATCCTCGTCCTGCTGCTTCCATTCCTTCATCTCGTCTTCTAACTTGGAAAGCTCATTTTCAAGCTTATCCGCATAACGACAGGTGATTCTCTCCTCGCCGGGGATAACCTTGTCAATCACTTCCTGACTCATGGGCTTTACGGTCTGACCGTACTCGCCGCGAAGCATGCCCTTGGTTTCCTTGGTGGCAACCTTGTATCTCTCTCCCATCAGCACATTGAATACTGCCTGTGTACCCACAATCTGGGAAGAAGGCGTAACAAGGGGCGGCTCACCCAAATCCTTGCGCACACGGGGAACTTCCTCCAGCACCTCATAATATTTATCTTCCGCATTCTGCTCTTTCAGCTGGCTCACCAGATTGGAAAGCATACCTCCGGGTACCTGATACAGCAGAGTCTTGATATTTACGCCCATCACCTTGGGATTTAACAGACCGCTCTTTAAGCACTCTTCCTGATAAGGCCTGAAGTAATCTGCAATTTCAGCCAAAAGGTTCTGGTCAAAGCCGGTGTCATAAGGAGTTCCGCGGAAGGTTTCCACCATAACCTCGGTAGCGGGCTGTGAAGTACCCAGAGCAAAGGGACTCATAGCCGTATCGATGACATCCACGCCGGCTTCTACGGCCTTTAAATAGGTCATGCTTGCCACGCCGGAGGTATAATGGGTATGAAGCTGAATGGGCAGCTTGGTTGCGCTCTTCATGGCGGAAATCAGCTCGGTTGCCTTGTAGGGAACCAGCAATCCTGCCATATCCTTAATGCAGATGGAATCCGCGCCCATCTCCTCAATCTTTTTCGCCGTGCTGGTCCAATATTCCAGAGTATAGGCATCGCCCAAGGTATAAGACAAGGCTACCTGTGCATGACCCCTGCCCTCTTTTGCCTTGAAGCGGTTGGTAGCGTTTACTGCTTCCTGCAGATTGCGCAAATCATTTAAGCAGTCAAAAATACGGATAATATCAATACCGTTGGAGATGGACTTCTGTACGAAATAATCTACCACATCGTCTGCATAAGGTCTGTAGCCCAAAATATTCTGTCCGCGGAACAGCATCTGCAGCTTGGTATTTTTAAAGCCGTCACGCAGCTTTCTCAGTCTGTCCCAAGGGTCTTCCTTCAAGAAGCGCAGGGATGCGTCAAAGGTTGCGCCGCCCCAGCACTCCACGGAATGATAACCGACCTTATCCATCTTATCAATAATGGGAAGCATGAACTCGGTAGGCATTCTGGTAGCAATCAGAGACTGATGGGCATCACGTAAAACAGTTTCCGTAATTTTAATCGGTTTCTTTGCTTGTTCTTCTGACATTTACGAAATTCCTCCATTTCATTCATTATTAAACCATTAAACTTATCAAAATACGCCAAAAATAGCCATAAATGTACCGGCTGCCACGGCAGTGCCGATAACGCCTGCTACATTGGGTCCCATTGCATGCATCAGCAGGAAGTTGGTAGGGTCTGCTTCCGCACCGACTTTCTGGGATACGCGGGCTGCCATGGGAACGGCGGACACGCCTGCGGAACCGATAAGGGGATTTACCTTGCCCTTTGTAGCCCAGCACATCAGCTTACCGAAAAGCACGCCTGCTACCGTTCCGAAGATAAACGCCGCAAGACCAAGCGCTACAATCTTTAAAGTATCCACATTCAAAAATGCTTCTGCGCTGGTGGTAGCGCCTACGGAAGTTCCTAACAGGATAACCACGATATACATCATGGCATTGGATGCTGTCTCCTGAAGCTGCCTTACCACGCCGGATTCCCTAAACAGATTACCTAACATCAGCATACCCACCAAAGGAGCCGTGGTAGGAAGAATCAGGCATACCACAATGGTAACGATAATGGGGAACAGAATCTTCTCTAACTTGGACACGGGTCGAAGCTGGCCCATCTTAATCTTACGCTCTTTCTCTGTAGTAAGCAGTTTCATAAAGGGCGGTTGGATAATCGGCACCAGTGACATATATGAATATGCCGCCACCGCGATAGGACCTAAGATCGCCGTCTGCCCCAGCTTACTTGCAAGGAAAATGGAGGTAGGACCGTCTGCGCCTCCGATAATGGAGATTGCAGCGGCTGCCATATCGTTAAATCCAAGAATAATCGCTCCGAAGTAAGCCGCAAAAATACCAAACTGCGCCGCTGCACCCAAAAGAAAGCTCTTGGGGTTCGCAATCAAGGGGCCAAAGTCCGTCATGGCTCCCACGCCCATAAAAATCAGGGAAGGCAGTATTGCCCATTCATCTAAGATATAAAAATAATACAGCAGTCCGCCCGTACCATTTGCAGCATCCTCGGGATGTATCATGATGTCCGGATAAATGTTTACAAGCAGCATACCGAACGCAATGGGCAGTAAGAGTAACGGCTCAAACTCATGACGGATAGCTAAATAAAGGAAAAAGCACGCAACCAATATCATGAGATAGTTTCCCCAAGTCAGGTTGAAGAACGCTGTCTGATGAATCAGGTTGTTTAGCGTAGAACCTATATATTCCATTTGTTAACCTCCTGTTGTGATTTGCTTGTCGTTAATTCAGGGTTGCAAGCAAAGCACCGGCTTCCACAGCATCGCCTACCGTTACATTGATGCTTGCCACAGTACCGTCTTGAGGTGCGACTACGGGAATCTCCATCTTCATGGCTTCCACAATCACAACGGGGTCTCCTGCCTTAACTGCCTGACCCACAGCAGCTTCAATCTTAAATACCTTGCCTGCCGCGCCGGCTTCAATCTTCACGCTGCCTGCCGCACCGGAAGCTGCTGCGGGAGCCGGAGCTGCTGCCTTAGGCGCCGCTTTCGGCGCTGCGGGAGCTTTCGCTGCTGCGGGAGCGCCGCTTGATGCGCCCTCTTCCACTACTACATCATATACATTTCCGTTTACGGTAATAGTATAATTCTTCATTTTTTCATCCTCCATATCATAAGGCTTCCGCCTTTTTAATCTTTCTTTTTATAACAGTCTTACTACTAAAGAAACCCTGTCAGCTGAATTGCTGTCAACTGAATTGCTGTCAGCTGAATTGCTGTCAGCTGAACTGCTGTCAAACTCTCCTGCGGATGGAACGAACCACAAAGCCGTCCGTTGAAACAGCTCCCTCGCTTGCCGCAATCGCAGCGGCAATCACCGCAATCAGCTCCAAATCATCGGACGCCTCTACCGCCTCTTCTTTTTGGGTTATCTGCGCCACTGCCTTGTCGGCCGAAGCTGCGGGCGTCTCGCTTTTCTTGGAAAAAGCTGCCTGAATCTTGGGAATAACGGCAAAGCAGGATATCAGCAGGCTAATCAGAATCAATACGGCAAACACGGTTCCCATACCGATTACGGTATTGAGCGCCGCCTTTACCATCATCTCCTTAAAGGAGGAAATGGGATTTAACGCCGCGGACTCCAAAGTCAAAAACATATCGTTGGAAAAAATAATTTCCGCCTCTGCATCCTTCTCAGCACCCTTTACCTGCATGGTTACAATGATCTGACTGTCATCAATCTTAGTTGTCACATCAGCGGATTGTGCATCCGGCTTTCCTGTGATGCCGCCTATTGATTTCTTGGCGGAACGGAAAGAGTTTACCGCGCTTAAGAATTTATAACCATCCACAACTTCAAAACCGTAATTTTCGGAAACCAGATGGGCAACTTCTTCAGCAGTGTACTCTTCCAGAGTGTATTCGCCAAGCTTTAAATTTTCATCGTTCATGAACAGTTCAAGGGTTGGCAGAACCTCTTCCACAGCGCATTTCTTTGCCGCATCCACATTTTCCTGTTCACGTTCTGTCAACTTCTCCCCGCTTCCGCAGGCCGTCAATCCAAAAACGCAGGTAATCATGCATAATAAGCTTAAAAATTTCTTCATTTTAACAATCACCCTTTCTAGACGGTCCCGTGTTTTTTAGCCGGACGGTCCTCGCGTTTTGTAAACAGCATTTCAAATGCGCCGATCACATACTTTCTGGTATCCGCCGCATCTACAATCTGATCAACATATCCTCTCTTGGCAGCGCTTGTGACATTTAATGTCAACGCTTCGTATTCGGCTGCCTTCTCATTGATCACATCAGCACCCTGTCCGTCATACATGATCTTTGCGGCAAGCTTGCTGTCCATGGTGCCGATTTGGGCATCCGGCCAGGCGATGGTGATATCCGCGCCTACAGCCTTGGAGTTCATTGCCACATAGGCGGTGCCGTAAGCTTTGCCAACCACTACATTTACCTTGGGAACCGTAGCGTTTGCAAAAGCATAGGTAAGCTTTGCCACAGCCTTTGCGATTTTTTTCTCGGAACATACGGTAGCTTCATATCCCTTCACATTGGTCAGGGTCAGCACGGGGATGCCGAACGCATCACAGAAGTTTACAAAGTCCGCCGCTTTCTCGCTGCCCTTTGCGGTGAGCACTGCGTCAAACTTCTCCACTACCTTGCCCGTCTCGTCACAAACCTCGCTTCTGTTTGCCACAGCGCCTACGGTAGCTCCGTTTAAACGGATAAATCCTGTCACCATCTCTTTTGCATATTCCGACTTCACTTCAAAGAAATTATTGTCATCCGCAAGAATGGACAGTGCAATGGAGGTATCTCCCACACAGTTTGCAATCTCTGGATTCACCCGGTTCAAATCGTCGTTACATTCTTCAAAGCTTGCACAGTCCTCATTATTAGCAGGCAGGAAACCGATAAGCTCCCTGATCTTGCCCAATAGGGACGCCTCGTCAGCCACCACATCCACAATGCCGCTTTCCTGTGCCTGGAATTTCGCAGAGGAGGTGTCATTTTTGGTGATGACATTGCCATCCAATGCATTGGGCGCATTGACAAACAGCTTGGCGTTCTTGTCCTCCATAAAAGTAAAATCCGTCATCGTGGGAAACAGTGCAAGTCCCCCGCCACAGGTTCCGAAGATCGCGGTAATCTGAGGAATCACACCGGATGCAAGCGCCTGTTTTGCATAAATGCCGCCAAATGCCGCAAGCGCGTCCGTTGCCTCCTGAAGCCTGAGACCGGCGCAGTCCAGCAATCCGATAACCGGCGCTCCCGTCTTCATGGCTAAATCATAAAGACCCGTAATCTTCTTTGCGTGCATCTCACCGATAGTGCCGCCAAGTACGGAAGCATCCTGACTGTACACATACACAAGATTACCGTCGATCACTCCATAGCCGGTAATAACGCCGTCTGAAGGAGTTTCTGTTGGTTTCTGATTGAAATCAGTAGCTCTTGCCGTCACAAGACCGCCGATTTCAACGAAACTGTTGTCATCGAGCAAAGCTGCTATTCTTTGGCTCGCTTTTGAAGTAGTACTCATGCTTTCTGCCCTCCGTTTATAATAAATAGATAATATAATATATCCTAACTAAGATAGTATAACATAAAAAATGCAACTCGCAAAGAACGAATTGCATTTTTTTGACAATTTTATTTTCTCAAAATTAAGTAACTCCCGAAAATATACCCCGCCACAAAGGAAAAATTCTTTTCACCGGCTCCTTCCCCGGTATAAAGCCCCTCCTCCTTCAGATAGTTTTCTTTACCCGATGCGTCCACCAGATAGTAGGTGATTGTTCCCACCTTGGTTCCCTCCGCCACAGGAGCGGGCAGACTTTCCTCACAGGTGAGCTTCGCGATGACATTCTCCTCTTCTCTGACCAGCAGCCGGATGGGTTCCTCTTTTTCCTTTCGGACAATGGGAACACTTACGGAATGATACGGATTTCCGTCTTTTGCGGCGCCGTTTGCCACATAAAGGCTGCCCCATGCCACCTCGGGTGAAAATTCCCGGTAATCATAATATTTAAGCCCATACTCCATGAGTTCTTTTGTATCGCTCCACTTGTAAGATTTATTGTTTGGCCAGCCGCATGCCAAAAGCGCCACCACAAAGGTGCGCTCCCCCCTGCAAAGCGCCCCCACATAACAATATCCCGCTTTGTTGGTAAATCCTGTTTTGCCGCTTAAGGCGCCTTCCATCATACCGAGAAAGGAGTTATGGTTGTTACAGGTAAAGTTCCGTCCGTTGCGATAAAAACTATAGGACGCCGTCCTTGTAATCTCCAAAAATAAATCCCGCTTGGAGGACTCCGTAATGCAGTATGCCATTATCCTTGCAAGGTCTGACGCCGTGGTATGATGCTCTCTTACAACGCTTTCCCCATTGTCGAAAACAATCGTTTCCGTAGCGTCCAGACCGTTGGGGGTGATAAAATAGGTATCCCTGCACTCGAGGGCATCCGCTTTGGCATTCATCAGCGCCGCAAACGCCGCCACCGCCTGTTTGCTCTCCTCTGTGGAGAAATCCGCCGTATCCTTCACTCTCAATTCGTCTTCCAGATATTGTTTTCCCACATATTCCGCAAGAGCAACGGCGGCGTCATTGTGGGATTCCAGCATCAGGGAAAACAAAAGCTCCCTCACCTGATACTGTTCCCCTTTTTTTATGTACAGCTTTACCTTGGGCATACTCGCCGCATAGGAAGAAACCGTCAACATCTCACCCAAATCCTCCACATGCTCCAGCACCGTGATACAGGTCATGATCTTTGTGGTGCTTGCCATGGCAAGAGGTGTGTCTTCATTTTTACCGTACAGCACCCTGCCGGAATCCGCATCAATAAGCACCGCCGCTGTTGCATATAGGGACAGCTCCGCACTCTCTGCCGCTCCCTGTGCCTGTATTTCCATCTGCCCATCGGTCTGTGCCTGTTCTCTGGCGGCTGCCCATCCGCTTGACGCTCCTGCATTGTCTGCCGCCGTCATCCTGTTGCTTCTTTGCACCCGCCCATCCTCAGACAGCACCAGCCATTCCCTGTCCGCCTCTGCCGCATCGCCGGACGCCGCCGTTTTTTTGTCCGTCCACACCCCCGCCCATCCCAGCGCCGTCAGTGCGCAGATTCCCGCCGCTGCAAAAAGCCCATAAAAAAAGCCCCTTATTGTTCTCTGCCCAAACATCCTGATTTGCATTCCACTCATCCCGGCTTTTTAACAATATATGAGGCTCTTAAGGTAATTATCATAAAAACTATACATCAAGCTGAAGCTGGATCTCTTCCTCTGCCTGTTGTTTAAATTCCTCCACCTGAACCGGATTCACCTTTGGCAGTTCTTCCAGACTCTTTACCCCAAAGCAGCGCAGAAACTGCTCTGTAGTGCCGAACAAAAGGGGTCTCCCCGGAGCGTCCAGCCGCCCAAGCTCCGTAATCAGGTCATATTCCAGAAGCTTATTGATGGCGTGGTCACAGCTCACTCCCCGCACGCTTTCCACTTCAATCCGGGTCACGGGCTGCTTGTATGCAATAATGGAAAGAGTCTCCAGCACCGTGTCCGTAAGGGTCATCTTTCTGGGCGCCTTGGCAATCTTAATCAGATACTCGTACATATCCGCCTTGGTACAAAGCTGCACGGCATTGTCAAACCATGTCAGGGTAATGCCCCTGTCCTCTTTCTCATAACGCTCCGACATCTCGGCAAGGAGCTGCTTTGTGGTCTTTACATCCTCTTCGATTACGGCTGCAAGCCTGCCCACCTCCACGGACTCGCCCATGGTAAACAGCACCGCCTCCAACACTGCCTCTGCTTTCGTCCTGTCCATTTTTGCATTCCTTTCCTTTACGCCACATTTGACGTAATCATAATGTCGTCAAAAATTTCTTCCTGACTGATAACGATTTCTCCCGTTTTCATCAGTTCCAGAATTATCAGAAAAGTCACAATAATTTCCATTTTGTTTTTTTGCTTCTCCAGCAGCTTACGGAAGCTAAAGATTTTGTGCTCTCTGGCGTATGCCGCCACATAGAGCGTTTTGACCTCCATGTCAATCTCTTCTTTCTCGATATTGCCGTATTTGCTCCGGATGGGGTCAATCTTGTCCTCCTGCTTCCTCACAATGGACTTAAAGATATCCTGAAGCTTACTTAAATTCATATCCCCGATTAATTCTTTATAATCGATGGGCTGGCGGTATGCCTCCACTTCCTTGGGCAGATGCTGCTGTCTGTAAAGATTCCTTGCCGCATCCACCTGCCTGTCCCGCAGTTCAAAAGACATATATTTGTATAGCTTATACTCCAAAAGTTTCTGAACCAGCTCCGCTCTGGGGTCCTCTTCCTCCCCCTCCTCGTTCACTTCTCTGGGCAGGAGCATCTTGCACTTGATATCCACCAGAGTTGCCGCCATCACCAGAAACTCGCTCATGATATTCATGTCCCGCTCCTGCATCTGCTTGATATAATCAAGATACTGTGCCGTGATTTCCACAATGGGGATATCGTAAATATCTATTTTATTTTTTTCAATCAGGTGGAGCAGAAGATCCAAGGGACCTTCAAACGCTTCCAGCTTTACCGGTATCGCCATATGAAACCTACCCTTTCTACAGCCTGCGGCTTAGGGCGCTTATGCAGCCGCCCTTTTAACCGCACGAAAGGTATTATAGCAGTTTTTTTTAAGAAATGCAAATTGAATGTGGGAAACTTCGACCGAAACTTCGACCGAAATTTCGGTTCCATCTATTCCCCCTTTAACTCCACCACCGATACCTCCCCCGGATTAAACAGGCGGATGGGAATGGTGTGCATGCCAAGCCCCCTGCTGAGTATCATGGTGGACTTGTCCTTTTTATACATGCCGCCGGAATACTCAGGAAACAGGCGAAATGCAGGGGATGCCACGCCCTTTTTCAAAAACGGGATTCTTACGATGCCCCCGTGAACATGTCCGGAAAACACCAAATCCGCCCCCCATGCCGCATACTGCTCAAAATAGTCCGGATTATGGGCAATCAATATGCCATACTGCCCATCCGGACATTTGCCGAGAATGCTTTCCAGATAGCCCTCGTCCATGGACTGACGGTGAAAGCGCTTATAATAACACCTGTTAATTTCCGAGCCGTAAATCACAATGCCATACTCCGCAAGCACGATATGTTCGTTTACCAATCGGTTAATACCGCATTTTTTTAACGCTTCCTCATATTTCTCCGCCATGTCCCCATAGGTCTGCGGATACAGCTTCATACGATGTTCGTGATTCCCGTTGCCGTAATATATGGGATATTCTTTTGCCAGTTCTTCCATAAGGCTGACCGCCACATCCAGACTTTTTTTCGGCTTTGCCGTGGGAATATCCCCCGCTGCCACGATAAAATCCGGTCTGCACTCTCTGATTGCCGATAACAACCTCTCGTTATTTTTCCCATAACACTTGTTATGAAGGTCTGCCAGCATGACTATCCGGCAGTCCTTCTTTATCCTTTTATCCGTAATTTCATAGCGGTTGATAACAAAACGGTTGCTATCATATAAGATAATCCATATGAGCACTATAAAAATAGCGCCTGCTATCGCAAACAGTATATCCCACATAGTCTCTCCTTGTATTCACACTAACCCCCAAGATTCCGCGGAGCGGAATCTCAAATTAATCCACCAAAAAATATCCCCAGACCTTTTTCAGATAATCACGGTAAACCGCTCTCTCCACGCTTCCGGCATACAAAATAGGGGTATTTCCGATTTCCACTCCGTTTAACAGATAATGCGCCTTTCCGGCTTCCATGCCTTCACTGATGGGAGCTTCCACCGCTTCCGGCAGCTCCACAACCTTCTCCACCTGTTCCAGACTGCTTCCCTGAATATCCAGATATCGGAACTCTCCCGCATACCTGACAGGAACCTGTTCCTCCACGCCGCCTTCCACCTTCAGCGGACTCAACGCCTCCGTATTATCGTCTATGTAAAGCCTGCATACGCTGAAACCATAATTTAACAGCGCCTGCGCATCACCAAACCGGGTTTTCGTGTCCGGCGCCCCCATCACCACAGCAATCAAATCAATACCATCCTTGCTGGCGGTAGCGGAAAGACAGAATTTCGCCTTACTGGTGGAACCCGTCTTTAACCCTGTGGCCCATTGATACTGCTTCAAAAGCTTGTTGGTGCTGTTTAAGGTAAATATGCTGCTTCCCTGTCTGGTCTCATGGGTAATGTCCTCCATCCATATCTGGCTATACTGAAATACTTCCGGATATTTAGTGGTCAGCTCCCTTGACATGATTGCCACATCCTTGGCGGATGAGTAGTGATTATCCGAATCGGTCAGTCCGCAGCAGTCCTCAAAATGAGTATCTTCCATACCAAGCTCTGCGGCTTTCTTGTTCATCAGCTCCACAAAAGCGTCCTCGCTGCCTGCAATATGCTCCGCCACAGCCACACTGGCATCATTGCCCGAGGCTACCGCAATACACTTTATCATGGTATCCAGCGTCTGAATCTCTCCTTCCGCCAAAAAAACCTGTGAGCCTCCCATAGAACTGGCGTGTTCACTGACCAAAACCTTATCATCCAATTTGATATTGCCTGCCTTTAGCTTTTCAAAGGTCAAAAGCAGGGTCATAATTTTAGTAATGCTTGCAGGGCTGCGCCTCTGGGAAGCATCCTGCTCATAAATAACCTGTCCCGTGGACGCCTCAATCAAAATCACCGACGGCGAAGTAATGCCCATTTCGGCTTTTACGGGCAGCACATTCCCGGACAGCATTGTAACACACAGCAGTACACTGCACAGAAAAGCTCCTGTTCTCTTAACAAATTTCATATAGAAAATGCCACACTCCCATGCTCTTTCTCTATTACAGAATATGGAAGTATGACATTTAATATGCCTATAAGTAAAACAATATACATGATTTATTTTGCGGGCAACGAGCCAAAACCCGAAACGGCCTGACCCTTACAGCATAACAGGCTCAATACCATCTTGCAATAAAGGCCTGACATCTCTCCACAATCCGGTCTCTTTTTTCTCTTACATTGCTCCTCACATCAATATCAAAAACCTGAATCAAGCGAATTGTATAGTCCACAGCCACGGCAATCAGAATAATCTCTAACAGACAAATGCCCGTACTGACACTGAACTTATCAATCAGGCGATAAATCCTTTCATGTACAAATTGTACTACGCCAATAGCATAAAATCCCCATGCGATTGTGCTTTCCAAACATATGATTCCCTGATAATTAAAGGGCTTTTCATTATAATCCCACCAAAGCTCACCTAAAACATAAATCATGCTCCGGCCTACCAGATACTCAAAAATTGTAGCAAGGACTGCACCTATCAGATAAATCGCCACATAGTGACCTTTGAAAGGACTGAGCACCAAGTATCCGATTACTGCGCCAAAACCATAAATCGGGCAGAACGGTCCTCTGCCAAATCCCCTGTTTGTAATTTTACGGTTGCAGAAAGACATATAAATGGATTCCACCAGCCAGCCCAGAATGCTATATATCACAAAGGCCGCTACCAGATGATAAACATCCGTTCCGAACATCTCTTTTGTCCACATTTTCTCCATCCTCATATGATGAACTAAGTAAAGTCCTTAAACCCGGACGGTCAAGGACTTTGCCTCATTTTAGTTATATTTCCGCTTTCTTGCTGCTTCAGACTTCTTTTTGCGCTTTACGCTAGGCTTCTCGTAATGCTCTCTCTTACGAATTTCCTGTTGAATACCAGCTTTTGCACAGCTTCTCTTGAAGCGGCGCAACGCGCTGTCCAAAGTTTCGTTCTCTTTTACGATTACATTCGACATCTCTGCACCCGACCTCCCTTCAGTCCCTCTAGTACATGACTGATTGGGTTATTCTTTTATGCATCTTTTCTATGCACATATCACATTATACCATATATTTGAAATTCGTCAACTGCTTTTTTGAAAAAATGTGAAAGGTAAAGCTGTTAATTCCAAAATTCCACCGCCCTGTTATAATATTCCATTAAAACCGGCTTTGTAAGGCGGTTGATTTCCACATCATAATCTATCTCGTCTTTTCCGAATTTAAAGAGAGCGGACACATTTTCATTGGTAAGATACCTTGTTTCCACATCAAAATCCAACTCTTCCGCAAGTTCTCTCCTACCTGCCATATTAAATCCCCAGTCCCCGAATGCGGGAACCTGCAGATGATAGGCTTTTACATACATGCCTTCGCTTGCGATGGTTTTATTGATACACCAGAATGCCTTTGCCGCATAATAGGGGCTGGTGGACTGCACCGCCATCACTCCTTCCTGTGTCAGATGGTTTTTACACATCCTGTAAAATACATTGGAATACAGCTTGTTCAGGGACTCGCTGTTTGGATCCGGCAAATCCACAATGATTAAATCATATGCTTCCTCAGATTTCTCCAGATACTCATAGGCATCCATATTGTAAACAGTCAGCTTGTCTGATTTCAGACTATTTTGATTAATGGAAGTAATATTTTGATTCGTAGAGCAAATCCGAATCATCTCGGCATCCAAATCCACTAAATCAATCCTTTTCACCTCGTCATATTTCAGGACTTCCCGAACCGCCAGACCGTCCCCTCCCCCCAGAATCAGCACGCGTTCACGACTGTCCAGCTCGCTCATGGGAATATGCACCAGCGCCTCGTGATAGCGGTATTCATCCGCTGTGGAAAACTGACAGTTCCCGTCAATATAAAGCCGCACATCATCCCGGTGCTTTGTAACCACAATCTTCTGATATTCGGTCTGTTCCATAAAAATAATCTGATCCCTGTACAAGCCGCCCTCTATGCTCTCTGAGATATTATCCGCAAACACCATCCCTATGATCATCCCTGCCGCAATCAAGGCGGCAAGCCCGCGGTAAAGCCGGATATGCGCCACCCGTTCTCCAAACCGCTGCAGAATCAAAATAGCCGCGGTAATATTTAACAGCCCGCAGAGAAAAGAAGTGGAAAAAAATCCCAGCTTGGGCAGCAAAAGCAGTGGAAAAGCAATGGCTCCCAAAAGCCCCCCGATGTAATCAAAACTAAATATGGAGGACAATGTCACAGACAAATTCTGCTCATCCGCCTCAATGATCCTTGTCATAATCGGGATTTCCGCTCCTGCCAGAACACCGATCAGTATGGTTTCCAGATACATCACTACCACATAATTGGAAATATAAATATTGGATAAGAAAAGCAGCAGGGAGCTTATGCCCCCCGCTATGCCAATACCAAGTTCTATCGTCACAAAGACATTAAAAAGATTTTTTTTGAAATATTTGGAGATATAGGAACCAAGTCCCAATGCCGCCATATAAAGCCCGATGGTTATGGAATACTGCAGGGTACTGTTCCCCAGAAGATAGGAACTCACAGCACTGATAATCAACTCATAACACATGGAACATCCTGATATAATCAGAGTGGTCAGCATCAGAAGTCTGTATTTCTTGCTCATGTTTTCTATTTTTCCTTTTCAAAGCAATACAGGGGGCTTTCCCGCCTGACACTGCAGTCAGGCAGACACAGGCTAAGGCGTTCATTGGATCACGCCGCTGACAATAAAAGCAATTCCCACAAAAATGCCAAATATCATAATGCCTGCCGCCTCATTCTTTTCCTTAAGCGCAACGCCGAAGTTAAACTTTCTGTTGACAAGATCCACTAAGAAATATGCCAATATGAACACCACCACACCAATGACCGCATAAACCACTGTGTCAATCACTCCTGTCAGAAGCTCCATCGCTTCAGCGGCTCCGTCCGATATGATCGCAGAGCGGATTACAAAGCCGAGACCCGCATAAATTCCCGCGGACACCCAGCCCACCGCCTTGTTCCCCTCGTTGATTTCTTTAGGGAAATCAACCGGAATCGCCAGATCTATCACCCAATAACCCAGCATCATCATAATCAGTCCGATACAGAAATAAACCGCTGTTTCCATAATAATTGTCAACATTATTTCTCTCCTTTTTATCCTTTATTGATTTTTACAACCTATTTCCCGCTGCTCAATCCGCCGCTCGAAGACTTGCGGCTGTTTATGCTTGACTGCCTTATGGAGCTGGAATAACTGTCAAAATAACCGTTGCCGATATTGTGAATCGTAGTCCCGTTATACATCGAATATGCCGACGGCGTACCCTTATAAGAAACAGAGTCCGAAGCATACCCCACGCTGTAATAATGGCTCCGATACCAGAGTGTACCGGCAGCCGAGCTTCGGTAAGGGGCATTGTCCGATGTGTAATTATACTTTCTGCCCGATACCTGAACATATACCTTCTGCCCTTCATTTTCCGGATGATACACAAGACAGTATTCTTTATCGGTCAAAATAGCAATCTCTTCGTCCGCCGTATCATCCTTCTGGATCACCGACCGGGTATTTCCCTCAATGCCTTGAATAATATCCTTTGCCACATCATCCGTCGTCGCCGATGTCTGATAAGCATATACCGATGCCTTCTGCTTTTCGCTGCCGGATATTGAAGTTTCATATATATATTTTTCGGAATTTTTCACATATTTGGCAATACTCTTGCCTGTGTTCAGATTGGGCAGAACGATACCCACAAGTACCCATACGAAAACAAAACCAAAAACCAGATATAAAGCTGTCAAATTTGAAGTCTTTCTCACAACGGGCGCTTCAAATCCGGTTTCCACAATATCGCTTTTCTCAATGTACTCACCCTTGGAAAATTCGGTGCCGTCACTCCAAATCTCAACGGAAAGCGTATGATCCTCCGATGCATCCTCATATTCTATAAATGAAGCGCTCTCCCCGGGATCCACATCCACATCTCCGCTGCTGAAACGGACTATCTGGGTCCCTTCATCCACTTTATGCCATTCCGGGCCAATCCGCCCTCCTACATCATTGGCAGGATAAGAAACGGAATATTCGTCATAAAACTCATCACAGGAAAGCCACGCTTCTCCCCTTTGTGTTTTTAGCCGGTATTCTGTCCAGAATTTGCCGGGGTCTTGTGTGTTTTCGTATTGGATATACCCTATCACTTTTCCCGGCAAGCCGTTTATACTGAGCAGCGTGCCCACATCATAAAACATATCCTGCCTCCTTCTTCACTCACCTTCCGACAATGCTTTGACATCACGCCGTATAGTTCTAAAGCGGATGCGCCCCGCACCGAATAAATCCTTCAGCATCTGCGCAATCCCATCCGTCACTTCCTCCTTACAGGAAAAAATATCCACTGCCGCATATCGGTGTTCCGGCCATGTATGTATGGAAAAATGCGATGTGGAAATAATGGCAAAATAAGTAATTCCTATCGGTTCAAATTTATGGATGCATTCTTCCACGATATGTGCGCCCACATATTTGATTGCTTTATGGGAGGCAGCCTGTATGGCTTCCACATCATCAATCATTTCCGAACAATCATATAAATCTGCGATAAGCTGTACTGCCATTAGGGATCACTTCTTTCTGCCAAATAATTTTCCGGTCAGCTTGTGAAGCATTCCGTAGTCGGATTTCGACTCGCTTCTGTCTCCGCCGCATTTCGGACAACGGGAAACATCCGCACGATTATAGGAACCACAATAATCACACAGCCAATCCGGCGCATCTGTGGTTTTTGCCTTTTCCTCCTGAGTCAGAACCGCCGCATCCAAATCATCGGGCAGATAAAAAAGCGTGTCAATTCCCCGCGGTCTTCCACAGGACATACAGGCATCAAACCTTGCTTTGATTCCCTTACGCCCGCAATATGCGCAGTCCCACAAGCCTTCTATCCGTTTTTCTTCCATCTGTCCCGCTTACTCCTTGATGCTGACATTTTCTTTTCTCTATGTAATATATATCACGCTAACTGCCCTTCCAATACCTTTGCAGCCTCCGCGATTGCCGCAGGAATCCCCGCAGGATTCTTGCCGCCCGCCTGCGCCATATTGGGTCTGCCGCCACCGCCGCCGCCTACGCAAGCCGCGATACCTTTGATTAAATTGCCCGCATGGGCGCCGCTCTTCATGGCAGCCTCCGTAGCCATGGCAATCATATTCACCTTGCCGTCCTGATTGGACAGAAGCACTACCACGCCCTCACCCAATTTTTCCTTAAGCTGGTCGCCTAAATTGCGCAGTCCGTTCATGTCCACGCCGTCCACGCTTGCCACAAGAAGTTTTACTCCCTTTACTTCAACGGTCCTGTCCATGACATCGCCCAGCGCTTCTTTTGCCGCCTTGCTCCTTAAAGATTCATTCTCGGAAGAAAGCTCTTTTATCTCAGCCATGACATGTTCGCATTTTTCCACCAAGGAACCGGGATTCGTCTTGAGAACCCTGCTTGCCTCCTCCAAAACCTTCTCCAGATTCCGATAATAAGCCATCACTCCGTTCCCGGTCAGGGCTTCGATTCTGCGAACCCCCGCAGCCACGCCGTTTTCGGAAAGAATCTTAAATGTAGAAATAACGCCCGTATTTTTAACATGGGTACCGCCGCAGAGCTCCACGGAAAAGTCGCCCATTTTTACTACCCTTACCTTCTCGCCGTACTTTTCGCCAAACAATGCCATAGCACCTGTTTTTTTAGCTTCTTCAATTCCCATAACATCTGTTACCACAGGCAGATTCTCGGAAATCTTCTCATTGACCAGCGCTTCCACCTTAGACAGCTCGTCCTGTGTCATGGGTGCAAAATGGCTGAAGTCAAAACGCAGCCTCTCGCCGTCCACATAGGAACCGCTCTGCTCCACATGGGTTCCGAGCACCTCTCTCAAAGCTTTCTGAAGCAGATGGGTTGCGCTGTGGTTCTTACAGGTATCCGCCCTGTTTGCGGCATCCACAGTTAAGGTAACCATATCTCCCACCTTAATCATGCCGCTTGTAACGGTTCCCACATGGCCGATTTTGCCTCCTAAAAGCTTAATGGTATCTTTTACTTCAAAACTGCCGTCCTTTGTGGTAATCACGCCGACATCCGCATTCTGTCCGCCCATGGTGGCATAGAACGGGGTTTCGTCCACGATAATGGTGCCCACCTGTCCATCGGTCAAAGCATCCACAAGCTCTGTGTCCGTAGTAAGCACTGTTACCTTGGATTCATGCTCTAAGCGGTCATATCCCACAAATTTAGAAGTAATATTCACATCAATGGACTCGTATATAGTGGCATCCGCGCCCATATAATTGGTAACTTTACGGGCTTTTCTCGCCTTTTCCTTCTGTTCCTTCATGCAGATATCAAACCCAGCCTGATCTATGCCGAATCCTTTCTCCGCCAGAATCTCCTCTGTCAGATCCACAGGAAATCCATAAGTATCATAGAGTTTAAATACATTCTCACCGGAAAGTTCCTTAACCCCGGAAGCCTTCATCTCCTCTTCCATCTCTCCTAAAATGCCCAATCCCTGATCGATGGTCTTATCAAACTTATCCTCCTCCTGCGTCAATACATTCAGAATAAAGTCTTTCTTTTCCTCAAGCTCCGGATAGCCGTCCTTACACTCATGAATAACCGTCCTGCTTAAATCGGCCAAAAACTTTCCGTCAACGCCGAGAAGCCTGCCATGCCTTGCCGCGCGGCGGATCAATCTGCGCAGCACATAGCCCCTGCCTTCGTTGGACGGCAGAATACCGTCGCTGATCATAAAGGTAGAGGAACGGATATGGTCGGTAATCAGACGGATGGACACATCCTTTGCCTCGTCCGTCTGATATTTCACATCTGCAATTTCACAAATCCTGTCGCGGATTGCTTTCATGGTATCCACATCAAACACGGAATCCACATCCTGCACCACCACCGCCAGACGCTCAAGTCCCATACCTGTGTCGATATTTTTCTGGGAAAGCTCCGTATAATTTCCGTGTCCGTCATTATCAAACTGCGTGAACACATTGTTCCACACTTCCATGAAACGGTCGCAGTCGCAGCCCACCTTACAATCGGGTTTACCGCAGCCGTATTTTTCGCCCCTGTCATAATAAATCTCGGAACAGGGTCCGCAGGGACCTGCGCCATGCTCCCAGAAATTGTCACACTTCCCGTTCTCGTCCCGGTAAAAACGCGTAATCTTCTCACCGGGCACGCCTATCTCCTTCGTCCAGATATCGTATGCCTCATCATCTTCACAATAAATCGAAGGGTACAGTCGCTCAGCGTCCATTCCCACTACCTGAGTGAGGAATTCCCAGCTCCATGCAATCGCCTCATGCTTAAAATAATCTCCGAAGGAGAAATTTCCCAGCATCTCAAAAAAGGTAAGATGCCTTGCCGTCTTACCCACATTCTCGATATCGCCCGTGCGCACGCACTTCTGACAGGTGGCAACCCTGCGCCTCGGAGGAATTTCCTGTCCCGTAAAATAAGGCTTTAAGGGCGCCATGCCGGAATTAATGATCAACAGACTGTTGTCATTATGCGGCACCAGGGAAAAACTTTTCATCTTTAAATGCCCCTTGCCCTCAAAAAATTCCAAAAACATTCTCCTCAATTCATTTACGCCGTACGCTTTCATGACCCTACCCTCCAAATCAATATCTTTCAAACTCCCAAACATGCCGCTTCAGCGGCATGAATAAGTTATAGGAAGAATGCCTGCTTTTGGCATTCTTCGGTGTGAAGCTTTAGAATTTCTTATGTCTGCGTACTTTGCAGACTTAGAAATTCTCTTCACACTTTAGTCGTCCTCTTCCTCAAGAATTTCATTCAGTTCGTCTCTTGCATCCATGATTCCCTCATGATCTCCCTTTTTCAACGCCGCCTCAAATACCGTAATATAATGATCCAGTTTTTTCCGGCGGTCTCCCAAAGACTCCTCATACATGCGCTCTGCCCTAAGAAGTACCAGCCTGTTTTCCTCATAGTCCCTAGGCTGAATCTTCAAATATGCCAGCTCTTCCATACGCTTTTGAATCTCTTCCTCGGTCATCTGGTTATCCTGACCCTTGATGATCATTTTCTGGCTTTTTCCCGTGGACACTACCTTTACTTCCACTTCCAAAAGGGAATTGATATCATAAGTGTAAGTTACATCCACGGACTCCTGCCCCTTGGGAGCTTTCGGCACATCAATTTCCAATTCTCCCAGATACAAATTGTTCCTCGCAAAACGGCTCTCGCCCTGCAGTACCCGGACTCTCACCTTATCCTGATTGTCCCTTGCCGTATAAAGCCGCTCCGTATGGCTTGCGGGAATCACGGTATTCCTCTCGATAATCGGGCAGAATCTCCCGTCCTCAAATCTGCCCTCTTCATATTCCACCACAACCTCGGTGCCCAGAGTAAAGGAACAGACATCCGTAAGAATGACTTCCTTTACCTCTTCCCTGCGCTCCTTCATCGCCGCCTGAATGGCAGCGCCCAAAGCTACCGCCTCATCCGGATTCATCTTGGTATCCGGAAATTTCCTGAAAAGGCGGATCAAAAATTCCCTCACAATGGACAGCCTTGTAGCGCCTCCGATTAACAGCACTTCGTCGATATCGGACAGCTTAAGCCCTGCGTCCGCAAGACTCTTTTTCACAGGCTCCCTGATTTTCATGAGAAGCTCCTCACAGGCTTCCTCATATTCCTTAACGGTAATTTTTTCTTCCTTCGTCTCTTCTTTGTATAGGAAACTCATTGTCACTTCCGTCTGCTCGCTGATGGCGCGCTTCGCCTTCTCCGCCTGACGGTACAGCCGCACCTGTTCCTTTTCCGACAGATTCGCAAGGGTCAGACCGCTCTTCTGTAAAAACAGCTTTGCCATCACTGCCGTGAAATCCTCGCCTCCCAGATAATTATCGCCGGCTACGGCACGAACCTCCAGAATATTGTGATAAAGCTCCAGAATGGACACATCAAATGTGCCGCCTCCCAAATCAAACACCAAAAACCGGGTATCCTGTGTTTTATCATACAACCCGTAGGCAACTGCCGCCGCCGTAGGTTCGGAAATCATTCTCTCCACCTTAAGCCCCGCCAGTTCCCCCGCTCTTTTGGTAGCCTTTCTCCTCTTGTCGTCAAAATATGCGGGCACGCTGATAACAGCCTCCGTAACCTCTTCGCCCAGAAAGCTTTCCGCATCCTCTTTTAAGGCGCGCAGCACCATGCTGGAGAGCTCCTCCGGCTTAAATTTCTGCCCGCTCAGCACATATTCCCGCTCCGTTCCCATGCTGCGCTTAAAGGTCTGCGCCACGGAATCGGGATACAGGCTCATGCGCTCCCTTGCCGTCTCTCCCACATATACATTTCCTTCTTCGTCCACGCTCACAACGGAAGGCGTCAGATTCTTTCCCAGCCGATTGGGGATAATCTTTGCCCCTTCTTCCGTAAAATAAGCCACCAGACTGTTTGTTGTCCCTAAATCAATTCCTACTATCATACTAATCTCCATGCCGCCTTCGGCGGCTCAAATAGGCAATGTGAAACTTAATATATCTTAGGCAGTGTTTTTTACTGCCTTAGATATATTTTTCACAGTATATTCCTTTGTTTCTTTTTTGGCGTGAATCTTCCTCCACTATTATAACAGCATTTCCTTTATTTTTTACGCCCAAATATTCCCTTAAGCTGTGCCATGAAGCCGCTTGCACTGCCGGTCTGCGCCGTATCGGGCGTCTGTTTTTCCTGCTGCAGCACAGAGTCGGGCGTCACCTTTACCCCGCTTTCACAGATATGACGGATGGCAAGCATAAACTCATCTTTTTGCTTTTCCAAATTGGCGTCCAGTCTTGCAAAAGCTTCTTTTTCTTTGCCGCATCTGAGCATGACCAAAATGCGTACCGCCTCTAACTCCTTACAGATGCAATAAGTACAGATATGACAGGTTTCCTCGCAGTCCCCCTTATCCAGCATCTGTTCCAACTCCTCTGCGGATTTCGTGTAATAGCAGGACATGGTTTTCTCATAAACGGAGCTCTTTGCCATATTGGAATATTCTCTTGAACCGCCATTTTTTTGTTCTGTCTTTGTCAAATGCAGCCTGAGTTTTGCCGCAAGCTCCCTGCCCTTTTTATCGTTTCCGCACAAAATACAGGTAAAAATGGCATCGCTCAAACTGTCGCCATATGTGCCCTGGTCTCCCAATTCCAGCTTCTTGCACATATAATCAACCGCTTTTTCCCCGCTGCCGAACAAAAGCTCCTGCCATACCATTTTATCGTAATAATCGCTTTTTTCGCTGTTATCCAAACTCTTCTTCCGGCTTTCCCATTGAGCCAGAATCTCTTTTGCTTTTTCCGGCATTCCCGATACCTGATAAACATCGCATGCCTCGTTAAGGTAATCCAGCGAATCTTCACCGTAGGCGGATTTCAGTATCTGCACCGCCTTGTTCACTTCCCCGCAGCGCATCAAACAGGTGGCGTATTTGCTCATATGATAGGGAAAGCGGGAGCCTGTCTTCTTGGTAAATTTTTCATAGCATTTTGCCGCCTCTTTATAATTGCCCATAAGAGAATACAAATTTGCCATATCCGCATAAATGACATCACTCATTTCCGGGTCCCTGTAACGGTTTGCCCTCTTTAAACAGATGAGCGCCTGCTCATAATTTCCTTCAAATTTGTAGACAAAGCTGAGACCGTTTAAAGCATATGGCTGTCTCGGATTTTCCGCAAGGGCTTTCTCAAAGTCCGCTTTCGCCTCCTCATAGCGATGCGCCGCCCTGTGGAATAATCCTCTTTCCACCAGCATATAAGTGCCGGGATACCAATACAAATATTCCGTCAATATGGGAAGCCCTTCGCGGTACGCTTCCATATCCCCGTTTTCTACTTTTGTGAAATATTCTTTTCGGAATTTCGCCAGCTTCTCGTCCAGCACATCCGTCTCCGGCACATTTTTGTCCATCTGATACTGATACGCATCCAGTATCACGCTCTCAATCCCCTGCGCCTTGGCGTCCTTCATCACATTCGCAAGATCCTCCGGTCTTTCCAGATCCAGAAAAACCTTTGCCACATGCTCATAAGCCCTCTCATAATTCGGGAAAAAGTGAATGCACTGCTGCCCCGACTGCACTACACCGGAAGCATTCCACTGTCTGCGGTACACCTCAATCTCCGTGGCATAAGCCGCATAAACCTGATACTCGTCCACGATTCTTGCACACAGATCAAGGCTCTTCTCATACTCTTCCATCTCCATGTAAATCTGAGCCTGTTCCAGCATGATTCCGATATCATTGGGGCTGCCGTCCAAAATACTGCCGCCCTCCTCAATAGCTTTCTCATAATTCTCCCTGCTGTTTTTGCTCTCCGGCTCATTCCGCATGTCGCCCAGAGCATGAAAACACTGCATCCGAATCAAATGATACTGGCGGATGCGGTTTCTGTCCTTTTCTTTTTCTTCCTCGGGTTCATCGGTCTTTAGTTTCTTCCGCAAAGCCTTTTCCCATTTTTCCGCCCTTGCCAGAGCCATTTCATAGTCTGTCTCTTCCACATAAAGCTTTGTGAGAAGACCTTGGTATTCCGCGTCATCCGCTTCGGAAATCCGGCCCTCCAGCTCCTCTACCAGACTGATTCCCCTGCTGACCTTGCCGTCCTGCAGATAGCACCAGCCCAATTCCAATGCGGAGCGGACATCCCCCTCCTGCTTATAATGCCTTTCATAATCCTTTTCGATTTCCACATTTACCTTGGCAAGCAGCTCCATAAATTCATCGTCCGCGCCGGCTGCAAGCACGGTTTCCGCGCATTTCTTGGCTTCCTCATACTTTCCCTGATGATAATTCCACTCGGTCAGGCGTACGTTCGCCATGTAATGAACATCATTTACCTCTTTTAATTCCCGGTAAATTTCCGCCGCCTGCTCTTTCCTGTCATGATGCCACATAATTTCCGCCGCATTATAACAAATCATCAGGTCCTTGGGAAAACGCTCCCTAAGCTTTAACAGGCAGTCGATAGCTTCCTCCGTTTTGCCCCGCTCCACCGCCGCATGGGCACGGCAGACCTCCATGACGGGATGGTAAATATTCAGCTCATCCGCATTTTTTATGTACTCCTCCGCCTGTTCTATCTGCTTGTCCTGCAAGGCGTTCCAGCAGCGGTCATAATACTGCAGGAACATATCATAAGCAGCCTCCGGCTCCCCTTCAAACTGCCCGAATTCCACATCCTCGCCGCGCTCGCATTTTGCCACCACATAATGAATGAAATCCACGGGAAAATGTTCTCTCAGCGCAGCGGCATCGGACACAAGGTTCAATTTTTCATCCAAAAGCTTCCATACATCCGTAGGAAGCTTAAAATGATCCATCAAAAAAGCAAGCAGCTTCATCCGGCAGTTTTCTTCTTCTTCCAGAGATAAAAAGATATCCTCCTCAAACAGCGCTTTCCATCTCTCTATATCCTGTCTGGAATGAATATTTTTATAGATATCCTCCACCTGTGCCACCCAAAGGCCCGAGGGCGTGGTATCCTTCTCCTTTTCGGCATTTTCATCCGTCTGCTTCGCATACAGGCACGCTTCTTCATAAGCCGTGCGCAGTCTTTTAAACCCCTCCGGATTATCCTCCGGGTTGGTCACGGAAAGCTTATCCCGGTAAGCATTCCTGATAGCCTGCTCATCCTTGGTTGCCTCTATTCCCAATACCTGAAATATTTCTAATACTTCCATCATGATACCTCTTTAAAATACAAATTTATCCGCAAAATAAGCTTCCAAATCCGCAATTTTTACGCGTTCCTGCTCCATGGAGTCACGGAAACGCACCGTCACGCAGCCGTCCGTCTCAGACTCAAAATCATAAGTTACACAGAAAGGAGTCCCGATTTCATCCTGCCTGCGGTATCTCTTACCGATATTGCCCCTGTCATCAAACTCACAGTTGTACTTCCCCGACAGCTTCGTATAAATCTCCTCCGCTCCCTGATTCAGCTTCTTTGAGAGGGGAAGCACGCCTATTTTTACGGGCGCAAGCGCCGGATGAAACCTAAGCACTGTTCTCATCTCTCCGTCGGGAAGCTGCTCCTCGTCATATGCCGCACAAAGAAATGCCAGCACCACGCGGTCAGCCCCCAGAGAAGGCTCCACTACATAAGGTATGTATTTTTCTTTCTTTTCGTCGTCAAAATAGGACATATCCTCACCGGAAGTATTCTGATGCTGGGTCAGATCATAATCCGTCCTGTCCGCAATACCCCACAGCTCGCCCCAGCCGAAGGGGAATTTAAACTCAATGTCCGTGGTGCCCTTGCTGTAAAAGCAAAGTTCCTCCGGCGAATGGTCCCTCAGCCTCATTTCATCTTCCTTAATTCCCAGAGACAGAAGCCAGTCACGGCAGAAAGCCCTCCAATACTGAAACCACTCCATATCCGTGCCGGGTTCGCAGAAAAATTCCAATTCCATCTGCTCAAACTCTCTGGTGCGGAAAGTAAAGTTGCCGGGAGTAATCTCGTTCCGGAAGGATTTGCCGATTTGCGCAATACCGAAAGGCAGTTTCTTCCGGGAAGTCCTCTGTACATTCTTAAAATTCACAAAAATGCCCTGAGCCGTCTCGGGTCTCAAATATACCGTATTCTTGGCGTCCTCCGTAACACCCTGAAATGTCTTGAACATCAGATTGAATTGACGGATATCCGTAAAATTATGTTTGCCGCAGGAGGGACAGGGAATATTCTTTTCCTCTACAAATTCTTTCATCTGCTCCTGAGTCCATGCATCCACGCTCTCCGTCAGGGCAATACCGTTCTCCTCGCAGAAATCCTCTATCAGCTTATCCGCGCGAAAACGCTCATGACACTCCCTGCAATCCATCAAAGGATCCGCAAAACTGCCGAGATGGCCGCTTGCCACCCATGTCTGGGGATTCATTAAGATGGCGCAGTCCACGCCCACATTGTATGGATTTTCCTGCACAAATTTCTGCCACCATGCCTTTTTTACATTATTCTTCAGCTCCACACCCAGATTGCCGTAATCCCATGTATTGGCAAGTCCTCCGTAAATCTCCGAGCCGGGATATACGAAGCCCCTTGCCTTTGCCAGAGCTTGAATTTTCTCCATTGTTTTTTCCATCACATATGCCTCCCTGATTATCCTCTATTTTATCCGCTTACCTGTCTTTATTGCTTCATCAAAATAAATACATTCCCCTGTGCCTTTGTAGTGTCCACCGTACCGTCTTCCCTGCACACGGCGCCCTCTCCCACATGTGTCACCTGATAGGGACAATAAATCAAAAGCTTCTGATCCGTAATCAAAACATGTTTATCCGCCGCAGAGGATTCCACCGCAGCTCCCGTGGTCATACTGCCGTCCTTTGCATTGACCAGCGCCATGCTGCCGAGACTGTAGCCCGCAGCCGCAGCCTCCTTCACCGTTCCGTAAAACAGAGTCCCGTCAAGGAACTGAAATCCGCTAAAGGCTTTTCCGTCTTTGAAAGTATAATTCACGCGGATTCGTCCGTCCGTTTTGCTTCTTTCCACTTTCTCCACTACAACGCTCTTTTGGTCGGAATCCGCATTCGCCTTGTTGTATTTTTCCGCCTCTTCCATCGCCATACGGGTCAGCTCCGACACATCAAAATAGGCTTTTTCGTCAAACATATCCACCAAATACAAGCGCACCGTTCCCTCTTTATCCACCCACAGGGTGTTTTCTTCTACCGTTTCGGGCACCTTTACCTGTTGTGCACAGCCCGTAAGCATCCATGTGCAGATCAAAAAACAGATGCTTAATGTCTTAATTTTACTCATCATGCCATACCCTTCCTCTGAATTTCCAGCCATAATATTTTAACACAGTGTCGTTAGTATTTCAAGACTTTTGAAAGAACCATCCATAAAACGCCGGCAATACTCCGTTGAAACGCTCTGCAGTTCCTTAAAAATTTCATCCGTCACCGTAAAAGTATACAGCTTCTCCACAGGAGTTTTTTCTATGTAATTTAAGGCGTATAGGGTGGACTCCGCAAGTTTTTTGCCGACAGGCGCCCCCGGATATTCTCCGTTTACCGCAATCGCCTTTAATTCAAAAATAACCCGGACCAGAGGATTCTTAAGAGCCGGGGAACAAAGCGCCCGCAGGGATTGGTAGAGGAGCTTCAGCATTTCCCTCTCATCATTATTTTCCCTTGTATAATAATCCGCCACCTCGGCAAAATACATACCATAATAGGCGCCCTCATAATCCGTCATCAGCTCTTCAAAATAATTCTGAATCTCCGCATCCGCCACGGTATAGGAATTTCTGCCCTCATACAGCTTAAAGGTTCCGAAACAGAAGGGATTGCTTGCCGCCGCCAGACGGCTGTTCGGTCTTCTCGCCCCCTTGGCAAAGGCGGATATCTTGCCCCTCTCCTTTGTAAGCAAGCAGATACGCCTGTCATATTCCCCCACGGGCATCTGCTTCAATATCATTCCCGTCACACATACGAACTCCTGCATAAGGATTCCTTTCCGACATTTTTTCTTCCACAAAGTAACCGGGCTCTCTGCGGCAATTTTTGTAATTTAAATAATCTTCAATCTTTCCGGTATGTTCAAACTGTTGCCAGTAATTTATATTCTGCATCTTTGGCTCCCCTATTCTTTATTCTCTTAAGATTGTTCCTTAAATGCCATCTAACGAACTACTAATAGGGTCTGCCATTTTTCATTTTTCTATGCGTGTATATCCATATCTTTGGGATTGTAGCCGAAATTTTTGATAAGAAAATCGCTGTCCCTCCAGTCCTCCTTCACCTTCACCCAGAGCTGCAGATTGACCTTTTTTTCCAGCATATCTTCAATTTCCGGACGCGCCTTGGAACCGATTTTTTTCAACATCTGACCGCCCTTCCCGATGATAATGCCTTTGTGGGATTCCTTTTCGCAGACAATGGTGGCTTCTATGTCGCAGATGCGCCCCCTGTCCTTCATCAGCTCAATGCTGACGGCAATCCCATGGGGAATTTCGTCCGACAAAAGCCTCAGCGCTTTCTCCCGAATCAGCTCTGCCGCAATCTGCCGCACGGGCTGGTCCGTAACGGTATCCTCATCATAAAACGCCTGCCCATAAGGCAGATATTTCATGATGCAGCTCACTAATTCCTTTGTATTTTTCCCCTTCAGGGCGGACACCGGCACCACTTCCTTAAAATCCAGCTCCTTTCTGTAAATGTCAATGGTTTTTAAAACCTCTTCCCTCTTTACCGTGTCCGTCTTGTTGATTACCAGAATCACAGGGGTTTTTGTCTTTTTTAACTGTTCTATGATATGGCGCTCCCCCGCTCCGATAAAGGTGACGGGTTCCACCAGCCACAGCACCACATCCACATCATTCAAGGTGCGCTCCGCCACATTCACCATATAATTTCCCAGCTTGTTTTTGGCTTTATGGATGCCGGGGGTGTCCAGAAACACAATCTGTCCCTCGGGCAGCGTAAGCACCGTCTGGATGCGGTTTCTGGTGGTCTGGGGCTTGTGGGAGGTAATGGCAATCTTTTGCCCGATTAGGTGGTTCATCAGGGTTGACTTTCCCACATTCGGTCTGCCGATTAAAGTAACAAAGCCGGATTTGTATTCTTTTTCGTTATTCATAAGTATCTGCCTGCCTTTCTTTTTTCGCTGCGCGGGCAGCAATCCGTTCAAACACTGTCACGCATTGCGGGCCGGCTTATGGAATCCAAAAAGACGGCCGGAATTTATCCAGCCGTCTTCTGCTGCCATCCTATATCAGTATACCAAAAACCATGACTTTTGCAAAGAGATTATTCACTCTCTGCCGTCTTCTTCTCCTTTTTCCTCTTTACGCGCCTTATCTGCCATCTGATAAAGAGGACAACGCCCGCAATAACCGCTGCCGCTATCACCAGATAGGGGATATGCACCACAATCCAGATACAAAACTCCTTAAAACCGTCCCCCACGCTCTCCAAGCTGTCCACAAAGCCTTCTCCCATCCGCTGCCATGCATTTTTCTCCTCCACGGGGGTCAGCTCTTTTACCTCGCTGATATCCAGATATACGGTGCTGTAATCCACCTGATTGTCAATAGTGCGGAGTCTGGATTCCATGCTCTCCAACTGATACCGCACATCGGACAAACGATTCTCAATAGTCAAAATATCCTCTACGGTCTCCGCCTTTTCAAGCAATGCTATCAGTCTTTCCTGTTCCACCTTCAAGGCATTCTTATGGCTTTCCAGATCCACATAGGCAAGGGTCACATCATTCACATTCTCGGAGCGTCTCACCACATTGCTGATGCCCGACACGGTTTCCAGAAAGCCATCCAGCTTATCTTTCGGAATCCGGATGGTCAGGCTGGAATTTTTGCTGTTCCGATGCCCGGAATAACTGCTGCCGTTATAGGTGTTGCTGTTTTCTATGTAGCCCCCCAGCGCTTTTACCTGCTCCGTAACCGCTGCCATCAGGGCGTCAAATTCCTTGGTTTCCACGGACAGATTCACATTTCTGATCAACTTTCTGTCCGTGTCCTCAATCATGCTGTCCATGTTGTCCGTGCCGTTTGAGCCGGCGCCGCCGTCTGCCTTGAAATCCGCGTCCGCACCCTCATATGCCTCCGCCGCGGGAGCCGCATCATAACTCATGCCGCCTGCCGTCTGGGATGTCATATCAGAGCTGTAATAGGCTCCGTTTTCAACAGACAGGGCAGAATCATTTTTTGACGCGCCACAGCCGCAAAGAGAAAGTCCCACGGAAAATATAAGCCCCAAAACCACTCCCCTTACTTTCCATGGCTGCCGCTGTTTCCCACTTTTTAATTCCCGCGTTTTTAATGTTCTCTCTTTGAATCCGTTCATAAACACTCATCGCCTCCGTTTGAAATTTCAAGGAACTGCGAAACCCGAACCTGTGCAAGCCGAATTTTGCAACTGCCTGATTCCATTTGGGCAGCTTGCGCCCTTCACAACAATAGACGATTTATCTTAAAAAAGGTTCTCCACAGTTTCAAATATTTTTTCTTCTTCCTTAATCTTTCCTGCGCTGCCCACCACGCACAGGCAGTCGGCGTCCATGAATGCGCTAATCTGCGCCGCCAGCTCCCTGATATCTTCCGGTCCGGCATTCAAAATCTCATCCCGCTCCTGCTGCACCATCTCCTGCGTCAGCCCCGTCATATAAGCTGCCAGGGAATACGCTCCCTTTGCCGCCGGATTCATGGGCATATCAAGGTCGCTGACGGCTCCGATAATATACCCGGTCATGGTGCGCTCATCCGCCTGAAACCGTTCCACCGCTTCCGCTGCCCGCTCATAAACGCCAATGGTCTTTGTCAGGTTCGGGTCCCTGTAAGACACGAAGTAACTATCCCCGGTCCTGCCGAAATTACACATACAACCGTAAGCGCCGCCCTTGACACGGACATTGATCCACAGATATTCATAGCCCAGCATGACCCTGAGCACTTTCAGCGTCCCCTTATAAGGCAGTCCTTTCTTTTTAAAGTTACCGGCGCGGCACACATACTGCACCTGTCCCGATGTCATAAAGCCCTCGTTTTTCTTCTCCGGCACAGGCACATAACCGGATTTCTCCACGGGACAGTCGTAAAGCTTTTGCTTTAGTTCTTCCACGGGTTCCGTCAGGGCGGCTTCCGTATTTTCCTCCCCCACATAGTCCACCGTTAAATTCTCCCTGCGGAAAATCATCCTTGCCAATGTCGCAAGCTTCTGCGTAAGCTCCTCCTTTTTCTCATCAAAATGCCCTTCCAAATCCGCAATCAAACGATAAAAGGAAAGCCCCGAAAGCAGCTCGCCGTAAGCCCCCGGCACACTTTCATAGGACAGGGCATGGCTTGCAGCCACACTGTGCCCGGCGGAAATCATCTGCGCCTGAAGCCTTGATTTGCCCTCCGCCAAAATTTCATACAGGCGCCCGGTGTCCGTAAAATCGCTGGTGAGCATAATCTCTTCCATCAGCTTCAGCGCCTGAGCCAAATTGGCATAAAATACCTTCGTTTTCATTTCGAGGGTCACCCTGCAGCGCTGCCCGTCCTTCGCATCTACATAGATATTGTGCACCACATCCATGCCTCCGGTTACCAGATTCATCTCATTAAACAAATCGCCATACCGATAATGCTCCGTATTTAAAAGTCCCAGACATCCCTTTAACACTCCCACATAAGGGAAATATGCTTCCGGTATATCATCCAGCTTAAAGATCAGCCTCAGATACCCGATGCCGTTGGTAAACAGCTTATGGTACAAAAGCAAGGTATCCCCTATGGCTTTCTCCTCATTGACAAAGCCTGCCGCCTCTTTCTTTAAATCCTCCCGCTTAAGAAGAGGGATTTTTGCCAGATTTTCTTTGGTATCTTCACTCTCCTGAAATGCTTTCAGCCTGTTATATTTTTCTATCACTCCCCGGATATCTTCCTCCGTCATCTGCGCCTTTTTCTCTGCAAGATACTGCTTTCTGCTTTCCTCCTGCTGTCCGGCAAGTCCGAAGCTTGGCTTTAATATCACAATGCTTCTGTGGGGATTATCCAGCAGATATTTCTGCACCAGCCCCTCAAAATATCCCTCCTCGGCCTTCTTCCGCAAATCCGCGAAAACTTCCAATGATTCAATGTGGATAAACGCCTGTTTATCATCATACAGCCAACTGTCCAAAGCCTGCAGACCGTACATCAGTCCCTTGGGATAAGAGCCGAAATCAGCCTCCCTGTACTTAAATTCATAATAATTAATGCCTGCCAGCAGCGCTTTTTTCGTAAAGCCGTTTTTCACAATCCCCTTAAGCACTTCCTCAATAACGGAGAGAAATTCCCCTTCCTTTGCAAGGGAGGTATCCTTTGCCACAATGCTGAAATACGGCTGTCTGATTCCGTTTTCATAAATGCTGTACACATCCTTGCCGATTCCTCTCTCTACTAAGGTCTGCTTTAAGGGCGCTCCCGGCGCGGAGCAAAGGGCATAATCCAGAATCTGGAACGCTATATAAAGCTCCCTGTCAAGACTGTCTCCCACCGTCATATTTAAGGACAGGAAGGTGTTTTCCTCCTCATCCTCCCCTTCGTTTATGGGATATTCCTTTACCGTGCGGACAGGACTCTCAAAGGCTTTTTGCAGCCCGATTCGGGAATCCACCTTTTTTTCCTCAAATGCGGACAGATAATGTTCGTCGATAAAGGCAAGTTTCTGTGCCATATCCATATTGCCATAGAGATAAATATAGCTGTTGGAAGGATGATAATAGTCGCCGTGAAACTTAAGAAACTTCTCATAGTCAAGTTCCGGAATCACTTGCGGGTCTCCCCCCGACTCACAGCCATAAACCGTATCGGGATACAGGGAATTCATCATTTCCCGCTCCAGCACATCGTCCGGGGAAGAAAAGGCTCCCTTCATCTCATTATATACTACACCGTTGATAACAAGCTCATCCTCCGGCTTTTCCAGCTCATAATGCCAGCCTTCCTGACGGAAAATCTCTTCTTTTTCATAAATATTGGGATAAAATACTGCATCCAGATACACATGCATCAGATTCTGAAAATCTTTGTCATTGCAGCTTGCCACAGGATATACCGTCTTATCGGGATAAGTCATGGCATTCAAAAAAGTGTTTAGAGAACCCTTGACCAACTCCACGAAAGGATCTTTTATGGGAAACTCTCTGGAACCGCAGAGCACGGAATGCTCTAAAATATGCGCCACTCCGGTAGAATCCTTGGGAGGCGTGCGGAATCCGATATAAAATACCTTATTCTCATCATCATTGGATATCAGCGCCACCCTTGCGCCGGTTTTCTTGTGACGGCACAGATAAGTCATGCTTTTGATATCTGCTATCTCCCTTTTCTCCAAAATTTCATATGCGGATAATTCCTCTACTTTCATTCCGATAACCATACCTTTCCGAATTTATTATTTATCCTATTAAAAGGACAGCATTGCCAGTTTACTTACCTTTAATTCCTGAATCACCATGCCGCATTTCTGCTTTTCTTCTATGCTCATTCCGGCCAGTTCTTCCGCCGTCAGCATTTTCGTGGTATATTCCTTCTTTTTTCCGCCCGATAAAGTTTTCTTTTCCTCAATCAGGTTGACCTTGACCCGGGCTTTCAGCTGCTTGTAAATCTGTACCAGAAAACTGTTTTTATCCAGATAGTACAGATGGCTTTCCAGTGTATCCTCCCTGTCCGCCTCCGGCATAATATAGCGTTCCACAATCAGGCGGAACTTAAACAGAATATCTTCCTGTGCAAGCAGCTCCCCAAAAGTATATTTTGCCCCGATATAGAGATTGGAAACATCCTGCATACTGTATTTATAATCTTCGTAAGTGGTTTTATTCATAGATGATCTCCATTTTGTATCCGCTGATGCGCAGGGCGTCCCGAATGCTTTTTTCGCTCATCCCCGTCTCTTCGGCAAGCTCCGTAACCGTCACTTTTCTGCCCAGCTCTTTTGACAGCTTCTTTGCCTGAATATGCACCCTGTTTACTTTCTCAAGCACTTTCTCGTCTATTTTCGCATGATCGGCATTCTCTGAAATGTGCTCCTCCATGGCGTCCATCACCAGCTTCATCAGCATTCCCTCCGCCTCGGAAGATTTCTCTAGGCTGCCCAGCATATTTACGCCGTAAGCAAGCGCCAGATTGCCCTCGGCGATCAAATCCTCCAAAAAAACGCCCTGTCCCGTATACAGCTTGGCAATGTCCGTTACCGCCTTTAAGTAAATTTCCGTCAGCTTTGCCTGCGCCTGCCTTTCTCCTGCCATTGCGGAAATGGTAAACGCCTCCTTTTCACCCTCGCTGTACAAAGGCAGAGCTTCCAGCTCGTCCAGATAATTTTTTAAATAATTCTTTTCCTTGTCCGTCAGATAATCATCCAAATCCACCGGCTCGCCAATGCCGATTTTACGCTGCATGAGATATTCATATACCATCTGCATCTGTTCTTTTCCGAGAGAAAGAGACGCAAATGCTTCCCGCACCTGTGCCTCGCTGATACAATTCCCCTGTTCTTTTGCGGTTTGCTGCACCTCTTTTAATATCTTCGCAAACAAAAGCTCCTGCTCTTCCATTCTGACGGCATACCTCTCTTCCAAGCGATTACTTTACATGTTCATGGGTAAACAAATGATTCCGGCAATATTCATAATTGCCGTTACATTTGGAGCAGAAACGAAACTCCATATTGTCCCCATCCTCGTCCGTTCTTCCACAGATGGCGCATTTATGCTTGGTAACACCGCTGTTCCTTTTGATATCCTGCTTAAACTGCGTCCTCCGTTTTATCTGTTTTGGCGAATATTGCAGCCCTTTTATGTTAATCAGATAAAAAAGTCCAACATTAATAAGCGCTGCGCCCACGGCAAATTTGGTAAAAATATTTCCCGCAAACAGGGAATATACCATGAGGATCACATCCAGAATCCCCATCCATTTCATCTTCACCGGAACCACAAACATCAAAAGCACCTGCATATTCGGGTAAGTAGCGGCAAAGGCAAGATAAATAGAAAGACTGATATAAGAAGTGCTGAAAGCAAAAGCCCCTATTTGAAAAAGCTGCTCCACTGTAACGGGAAATCCGTTGTACAACAAAAAGGTGCCCTCGCCGTTTGCCATCAGGTACAAAAATCCCATGCACAGAAAACTTGCCGCAACGGTAAGAAACATGCCGGAAAAGAGATAAACATTGTATTTATAAGTACCCCATGTGCGCTCCAGCGCGGTTCCTATGTTATAATAAAACAACAGCATGATAAGCGTAAAAATATCAAATCCTGAGGGAGGTATGAGAAGCCATGTCACCAGCCGCCAGATCTGCCCCCTAAGAATCAGACAGGGATTCAGCGTCAGATAGGGCAGCAAATCATTTGCAAACAATTCTATACAGTACCCCACGCCATAACATAACAGCAAAATAACGGTAAGATTGGGAATCGCATACTTTCCGAATTTTTTTTCAAATTTACTCCTCTGATGATACATGTCCGGCTCACTTTCCTTTCTCACTTTACGCTCCGAGACCTTCATTTCCATAAAGGCACATGAATATATTTTATCATTCCCTCCCCCATAAGTAAACAAACCATTTGTATTTTTATAATTTTTATGGTTTTTTCCTAATTGTTTAAAAAATTTTTAAACATTTTCCCATTTTTTATTCATTGCAATATGTAAATTTGTGGCGTATAATGACTTAGTGTGTCATAAATTGGCGATATCACAACTGTAACTATATTTTAAGACCGCTCGGTCTTGTTTAGGAAGGATGTTTTTTATGGATTTCACAACAAAATACGCAACCTTGGGTATTGACATCGGTTCCACTACGGTAAAGATTGCTATTTTAGACGAAGAACATAATATTTTATTTTCGGACTATAAGCGCCACTATGCCAACATTCGGGAAACCCTTTCCGGCTTGCTGAAACAGGCATATGAAAAGCTGGGTAATCTGATGCTGCACCCCATGATTACCGGTTCCGGCGGACTTACCCTGGCAAATCACCTGGAAGTACCTTTTACGCAGGAGGTTATCGCAGTGGCAACTTCACTAAAAGAACTTGCCCCGAAAACGGATGTGGCGATTGAGCTTGGAGGCGAGGATGCCAAAATCATTTATTTTGAAGGCGGAAATGTAGAACAGAGAATGAACGGCATCTGCGCAGGCGGTACCGGCTCTTTTATAGACCAGATGGCTTCCCTGATTCAGACGGATGCTGCAGGCTTAAATGAATATGCCAAAAATTATAAATCCCTTTACACCATTGCCGCCCGCTGCGGCGTGTTTGCCAAGACGGATATCCAGCCGCTTATCAATGAGGGCGCTACCAAGGAAGATCTGGCAGCCTCTATTTTTCAGGCAGTGGTAAACCAGACCATCTCCGGTCTTGCCTGTGGCAAGCCTATCAGGGGACATGTTGCCTTCTTAGGCGGTCCTCTCCACTTTTTATCCGAATTAAAAGCTGCTTTCATCCGTACTTTGAAATTGGATGACGAGCATATTATAGATATGGACAATTCCCACCTCTTTGCGGCAATCGGTTCCGCCCTAAACGCAAAGGAAGAGGTTTCTTTCTCCATGGAAGAAATGGTGAAAAAGCTTTCTTCCGATATTAAAATGGAATTTGAAGTGGAACGCATGGAGCCTCTTTTTGAAAATAAAGAAGCCTATGAGCAGTTTAAGAACCGCCACAATGCCCACCATGTGGCAACAAAAGAATTAAGCTCTTATCAAGGTAATGCATTCTTGGGCATTGATGCAGGCTCCACCACCACAAAAATTGCCCTTGTGGGCGAGGACGGCTCCCTGCTTTATTCTTTCTACAGCAGCAATGACGGCAGTCCCTTAAAAACAGCAATCCGCTCCATGAAGGAAATTTATTCCCTTCTGCCGGACAATGTGAAAATCGTGCGCTCCTGCTCCACCGGGTATGGTGAGGCTCTGTTAAAGTCGGCCTTTCTGCTGGATGACGGCGAGGTGGAGACCGTTGCCCATTATTATGCCGCCGCTTTCTTTAATCCTCAGGTGGACTGCATTTTGGATATCGGCGGACAGGATATGAAATGCATCAAAATCAAAAACCAGACCGTAGACAGCGTACAATTAAACGAGGCCTGCTCCTCCGGCTGCGGCTCTTTTATTGAAACCTTTGCCAAATCCTTGAATTACAGCGTGCAGGATTTTGCCGATGCTGCCCTGTTTGCGGAGCATCCCATCGACCTTGGCACCCGCTGTACGGTATTCATGAATTCCAAGGTAAAACAGGCGCAGAAAGAGGGCGCTTCCGTTGCCGATATCTCCGCCGGCCTTGCTTATTCCGTTATCAAAAATGCCCTGTTTAAAGTTATCAAGGTGTCCGATGCCTCCGAGCTTGGCAAAAATATTGTGGTACAGGGGGGCACTTTCTATAACGATGCCGTTTTGCGCAGCTTTGAAAAGATTGCCGGCTGTGAAGCTATCCGCCCCGATATTGCAGGGATTATGGGAGCTTTCGGCGCTGCGCTTATTGCAAGGGAACGCTTTGAGGAAGGTTACGAGAGCACCATGCTCTCCTTTGAGCAGATTTGCAATCTGCAGTTTGAAACCAGCATGGCAAAGTGTAAGGGCTGTACCAACAGCTGCCGTCTTACCATCAACAAATTTTCGGGCGGTCGTCAGTTTATCTCCGGAAACCGCTGCGAGCGCGGCATCGGCGGACAGAAAAACGCAAATCATGTGCCGAATCTCTTTACCTATAAATTAAAGAGAATCTTTGACTACACTCCCTTGGATGCGGATCAGGCTCCCAGAGGCGTGGTGGGTATTCCCAGAGTTCTTAATATGTATGAGGACTATCCTTTCTGGTTTACTTTCTTTACCAAATTGGGATACCGGGTGGTTCTCTCCCCCATATCCAACCGAAAAATTTATGAGCTTGGCATTGAATCCATTCCCAGCGAATCCGAATGCTATCCTGCCAAGCTGGCTCACGGGCATGTGACATGGCTTATCAAACAGGGTGTGAAATTTATTTTCTATCCTGCGCTGTTTTATGAGCGCAATGAATTTGAGGATGCCAATAACCACTATAACTGCCCCATTGTTACCTCCTATTCCGAAAATATCAAAAATAATGTGGAGGAAATCGGAAGCGGCAAAATTACCTTCCGCAATCCCTTTATGTCCTTCCGTGATGTGGGTACTATCATAGATGCGTTAAGCAAAGAATTTACAGAAATTTCCCACTCCGAGATTGTTTCCGCCTGCAATGCCGCATGGGCGGAGCTTACGCAGGCGCGGGGCGATATCCAAAACAAGGGCGAGGAAGTCCTTGCCTATTTAAAGGAAACCGGAAAGCGGGGAATCGTTCTTGCGGGGCGCCCTTATCATATTGACCCGGAAATCAATCATGGCATTCCGGAACTGATCACTTCTTATGATATTGCCGTGCTGACAGAGGATTCCATCTCCCATCTGGCAAACCCGGAAAGGCCTCTTATCGTGTCAGACCAATGGATGTACCACTCACGCCTTTATGCGGCGGCAAGCTATGTGAAAACGGTGGAAAATCTGGATTTGATTCAATTAAATTCCTTTGGCTGCGGTCTGGATGCCGTTACCACGGACCAGGTGAATGACATTCTCTCCGGCTCCGACAAGATTTATACCTGCTTAAAGATAGATGAGGTCAATAACCTTGGCGCAGCAAGAATCCGCATCCGCTCCCTTCTTTCCGCGCTGCGTGTCCGCGAGAGGTTGGGAAAGAAGCGCACCCTGCATTCTGCGGCTATTACCAAGGTGCCTTTTACGGAGGATATGCGAAAGAACTATACCATCCTCTGCCCCCAGATGTCCCCGATTCACTTTGAAATTCTCCAGCCTGCTTTTAACAGCTGCGGTTATAATTTTGAAGTGCTTAACAATGACAACAAACATTCTGTGGATATGGGCTTAAAATATGTAAACAACGATGCCTGCTATCCTTCCCTTCTGGTGGTGGGCCAGATTATGGAAGCGCTTTTGTCCGGCAGATATGATGTAAATAAGGTTGCCATCATAATGACCCAGACCGGCGGCGGATGCCGTGCCACCAACTATGTGGGATTTATCAGAAGAGCTTTGGAAAAAGCAGGGATGGCACAAATTCCTGTTATCTCCTTGAACCTTGCCGGAATCGAGACCAATCCCGGCTTCCACCTGAATGCGAACTTGCTGCTTCGGGCTGCCGTGGGAGCCGAGTTCGGTGATATTTTCATGCGCTGTGTCTATCGGATGCGCCCTTATGAAGCCACTCCCGGAAGCGTGGATGCGCTTCATAAAAAATGGCTGGAAAAAGTTCAGAAATTTGTCACTGCCAAGCACATTAATCTGTTCAAATATAATAAGATGTGCCGCCAGATTATCCGCGACTTTGACGCCATTCCCCTTTTGGATATCCAAAAGCCCAGAGTCGGCATAGTAGGGGAAATCTTGGTGAAATTCTCCCCTGCAGGCAACAATCATCTGGTAGAATTATTGGAAGCCGAAGGGGCGGAAGCCGTTGTTCCGGATTTGATGGATTTCATCCTCTACTGCTTCTATAACCAGATTTATAAAGCCGAACACTTAGGCACAGGAAAAAAGGCCGCAAGGATTTGTTCTCTGGGAATATGGGCTATCGAACATCTGCTCCGCGGTACGGCAGCAAAAGAATTTGAGAAAAGCAAGCACTTTACACCACCTACTCACATCCGGGAAACCGTATCCTACGCAGAGCCTATTGTGTCCATAGGAAACCAGACCGGCGAAGGATGGTTCCTCACCGGTGAAATGGTGGAGCTGATTCATGGCGATGTCCCCAACATTGTCTGCACCCAGCCTTTCGGCTGCCTGCCCAATCATGTAGTGGGTAAAGGAGTTATTAAGGCTCTGCGCAAGGCTTACCCCGAGTCCAATATCGTAGCAATCGACTATGACCCCGGCGCCAGCGAAGTTAACCAGCTAAACCGCATTAAACTGATGCTGTCCACCGCGCAGAAAAATTTGAAAAAAGAAGAAACACAGATAAAGGCAAGCTAATACTTTTTATGCTTCCAGAATATCCAAACGGTTTTTGGATTCTACAATCTGACCCCAGTTGTCCAGCGCCAGCTCGTAAGTTGCATCAACTTTTCTGGAAATATTTTTGATCTCCTGATGCATCTGCAGCTGGCCTGCTTTCAGGGATGATACTTCGCTTTCCACCTTGTCCAGACGCTGCTCTACTTTGCTCAGATGCTGCTCCACATTGTCAAGGCGCTGCTCCACACCGTCAAGGCGCTGCTCTACACCGTCAAGACGCTGCTCTACACCGTCAAGGCGCTGCTCTACACCGTCAAGGCGCTGCTCCACACCGTCAAGACGCTGCTCCACACCGTCAAGGCGCTGCTCTACACCGTCAAGGCGCTGCTCCACACCGTCAAGGCGCTGCTCGATTGCCGCAAAATGCCGGTCAATTGCTGCAAACTCCTCTGCGAAAAGTCCCTTGATAGCCATTAAATCTTCCTGTGTTAACATATGGCTCCTCCTTTCCTTACATTTTAGGGTTTTCCTTCTCCGTTTTAGAATATTCTTAACCTTGCTGCCCGATTCAATATTAAGAATAACTTTATTATAATTCGCGGTTCTCTGTTTGTCAATATATTATCGTTATTTCGTTTATTTTGACTTTTTCCTGATTTTCCGGGCAATTCTTCAGATTTTTATTTTCCATAACTCCAGATTTTCTTAATCTGGAGCTTTATCTGTTCAAAGCTCCACTCTTTTCTGCTCCTTGCCACACAGTTCGGATCATTCACCAGAAATCCGCCGTCCCGGTATCCGTATATGACAATATAATGTCCTGCCACCGTAAAATCCCCCTGACCCATGGAACATATCAACACCTTTCCCTTGTCCAATTCCGCTCTGATTGCATGTTCCGTTACTTTGGGTTCCGTTACCTTGATATGATAGATGGCGGGAAAATCCTCCATCAATGCCCATGCCGTGCCCACTCCGCTTGCATAATAGGCATTTTCCATAGAATAAGCGGCTATCCTGTCCGGTGTAAAAGTTTCATCACCTGTCAGATAATATAAAACCATCGCCAGACAGGTGGGACCGCAGCCTGCCAGACCGATACAACTGTCATCACCATAAGATTCATATCCCCACCGTGGGTCCCATTGGAGAAACAGCGGATATTCCTGCTCTTTTTCAAAACTCGTCAAACCGCTTACGGTATATCCGCTCTTATCCAAATAACCCGCCACAAAATCCGCCATCTCCGGATTATTTGCCAGAGCCGCCAGCATATCTTCCGGATACTGTGAGCTGTTCCTGCCTATTGCCGCAATATCCGGATTTTCTTTTCCCAATTCCTCCAGCCTTTTTATGATTTCTGCCCTCGAACGCTGTATGGGCTTTCCCACATCCACCGTACCGATGCTGCTGACATAATCTGTTTCGCTCTGCAATATACTTCCCGTGGATGCTTCAATTCTTCCGTATTCCAACACTTCTATCCGCTTCAATGCGGTCCGCATTTCTTTCAATTCCGTCCTTATCGCCCTGATATAAAACATCAATATAACAATGGCAATTACTGTTGCAAAACGAAACAGTCTGTTTCCTAACTGTTCCCTTCTTCTATTGCTGCTGCGCTGCGCCCGCTCCCTGCCGTTTCTTCCCTGATTCCTCATTTGTTTCTCCCGCCGGTCTTTGTTTTTTGCAAAGAATAGATGCCAAAGTCAAGTTTTTTGAATATTCCTACATTTATTAGATGCAGCAAAACAAAGAAATGTCCCGACTTTTCCTCTCTTACAAAAGAAATTTTTCTATCATTAAAAACGCCCCGGTGTATCCGAAAGTATCATCTATTTCTTATAAAAATCTCCAAAACTAAGACCCTACAATTGTCCCACCGTTGGGATGAAGCACCTGTCCCGTCATATAACTGGAGTCATCCGATGCAAGGAAAACATAACAGGGAGAAACCTCGCAGGGCTGACCGGCTCTGTCCATAGGCACATGGGATGTCTCTTTTCCGAAGGTAGCAACTTCCTTTGCCGAATAAGATGCCGGAATCAAAGGCGTCCATATGGGACCCGGCGCAACCCCGTTTACCCGGATTCCCTTTTCCGCCAAAGACAGGGAAAGCGATCTGGTCAAAGCCACAATAGCCCCCTTGGTCGCACTGTAATCTATCAAATCTTTATTTCCTTCATAGGCAGTCACGGAAGTTGTATTGATAATGCTGCCGCCCTTTTCCATATAGGGCAGGGCGTACTGTATCAAATAGAAAAAAGAAAACACATTATTCCGGAAAGTAAATTCCAGCTGCTCATGGGATATATCCAAAATACTCCTCTGTACAAATTGAACAGCATGGTTATTTACTAAGATATCCAGCTTTCCGAAACACTCCACCGTTTTTTCTATGCAATATCCCGCAAAGTGAGGGTCCTTTAAATCTCCGCATAAGAGCAGGGACTTGCCGCCTAGTTCCTCTATTCTTTGTGCAGTTTCCCTTGCATCTACTTCTTCGTTGTAATAGACAATGGCAACCAAAGCTCCTTCTTTTACAAAATCATAGGCGACCGCTCTCCCGATTCCGCTGTCGCCGCCCGTTATCAAAGCGACCTTATTTTGCAATTTTCGATGAGGTTTTCCGCATTCCGACACAGGAAGCGGCTTCATTACATATTCAAAGCCCGGCTGCCTGTTTTGATGCTGTGGGGGAAATGCAAAGTTTTCCTGATTAAAATCTGTCGTACAATCGCATTTACTGTTTGGGTTCATATCGGCACAATCTTCTATCCATATTTCTTTTAGTATATGCGGGTGGGAGAAGGGTGTGAAAGGCAATCATTTATATTTTATCGGAACTCAATCAAAAAACAAAATCAGTATTGTACTTATAATTAAATTATGGTAACATAAATTGAATTGTATTACATAATTGTTTAAGGAGGAATTTTATATGTCAGAATACCACAGAGAAGAAAGAATCTATAGTCATCCCAAGCCCTTTAATGGTCAGCGGCACAGATCCAGCGGAAATTTTTCAACAAGATACATACAAGATCCAAACGGTAAAAAACCCAAATCATTGTTGTGGGAAATTATCGCAGAAAAACCTGACGAAAAGAATAAAATATCATTTAAGGTTTACGGAGATGTGGCGAATGGTGTCGATGATAAAAAACTCAAAGGCATACGGATTGTAAATGGTCAAAGAACAATGTATATTGATGAAAGAAGCCTATATATCCATTCACCGGAGGGTGCTACTGCTCCATTTACCGTGGTAATTACAGGAATGGACACATAAATCAAGGAAAAGATTCTGTAAGAAAATATTGTCCAAGCATTTTAGAACATATAATAAGTTAAAGATGATGTGAGCGACCGTCAAAAACGGCTGTCGCTCACATATATAACCCATTTTCACATGAGAAAATACCTATTGTTCAAATCCTCCTATAAATCATAAGGCGTCACCTGGTAAACATAGTAATTAAGCCAATTACTATAAAGGTTATTACTGTGGGAGCGCCACTGCAGCAAAGGGCGCTTCGCGGGGTCATCGTCGGGATAATAATTATATGGTATCTGTATGGGCAGATTCTTATCCAAATCCCTATGGTACTCTTTGTCCAGAGTGAATCTGTCGTACTCGGGATGACCGTTTACGAAAATTTTCTTCCCATTTTCCGCAATCGCAAGAAACACGCCTGCCACAGGGGACTCCGCCAGCACAGTCAGTTCCTTGCAGGCATGAATGGCATCCGCCGGAGTTTCCGTATGCCTGCTGTGGGGAGCCAAAAATACATCGTCAAAACCTCTCACTAAGGGGATTTTCCGATTGGAGACGGTATGCTCATACACCCCGAAAAGCTTCTGGGGAAGCTTTCTTTTATTAATGCCGTAATAATGGTACAGCCCTGCCTGCGCTGCCCAGCAGATATGCAGGGTGGAGGTCACATGGGTCTGCGCCCAATCCAATATTTCACAGGTTTCCTTCCAATAATCCACCTCTTCAAAGGCAATATCCTCCACAGGCGCCCCCGTGACAATCATTCCGTCAAAATTTCTGTCGCGGATGGCATCTATCGTGGTATAAAACCGGTTCAGGTGGCTTGCAGGCGTATTGCGCGACACATGGCTCTTCATGTTGAGAAAGGTGACATCCACCTGCAGGGGCGTATTGGACAAGGCGCGCAGAAGCTGCAGCTCCGTATCCTGCTTCACAGGCATGATATTTAAAATAATAACCTGTAATGGGCGGATATCCTGATGGATAGCGTGGAATTCATCCATCACAAATATATTTTCATTTTCCAATATCTCCTTTGCGGGTAAATCGTTCTGTGTTTTAATCGGCATAATTACTCCTCATTTCTGTGCTGTTATTGCATATATTTCTCTAAAAATTCATCCTCCGTCAAAATGGGCACCTGTAATTCCTTCGCCTTTTTATTCTTGGTGGAAGTCGAGGTATTGTCATTATTAATCAGGCAGGTGGTTTTCCCGGTAACGCTTCCTGTCACCTTTCCGCCCTTCTGCTCAATCAAATCCTTCAACTCACTCCGGCTGCCAAAATGGTTCAGGCTTCCGGTAATCACAAATGCCATGCCCTCCAAGGTCTGGCTTCCTGCCTCCACCTGCGGAACCTGTATGGTAAGCTCACTCATCAGGCGTTCCAACCTTGCCAGATTATCCTCATTTCTCATATAATCCGTAAATGCAGCGGCAATCACTTCACCCACGCCCTCTATAGCGCTTAGCATCTCCTCGTCCGCCTGCTTCATTTTTTCCAAATCATAGTCAAAATAGCGGCATAACATCTTAGCATTCGCTGCCCCAATGTTGGCGATTCCCAGAGCATAAACCACTCTGGGAAGGGTGGTTTCCCTTGCGGTATTTATGCTGTCTATCAGCTTTTGATAGGATCTTTCCCCAAAGCCTTCCATCCGGGTAATCTCTTCTTTATACCTCTCCAGATGAAATAAATCTGCATATTCTTTGATAAATCCCATATCAATCAGTTTCTCCAGAGTAGCCTCCGACAAGCCGTCAATATTCATGGCATCCCTGCTGGCAAAAAGGGTAAAAGACTTAATCTTTTTGGCTGCACAGTCCTCATTGGTGCAATACAGCGACTGCACCTCATTTATCTGCTTAATCTGAGTCGGCTGCCCGCACACGGGGCAGAATTTAGGGATTTCCAGAGTGCCGCTCTGGGTAAGGTTTTCCGCAATCTGCGGAATAATCATATTCGCCTTATATACGGTAATATGGTCGCCTAGACCTAACTTAAGTTCCTTCACAATGCTTACATTGTGCACGGAAGCCCTGCTCACCGTGGTTCCTTCCAGCTCCACCGGCTCAAAAATCGCTACCGGATTAATCAGCCCTGTCCTGCTGGCGCTCCATTCCACTTCCATAAGCACCGTTTCCTTAAGCTCGTCAGCCCATTTGAAAGCAATGGAATCCCTTGGGAATTTTGCTGTCCTGCCCAAAGACTGCCCATAAGCTATATCATCATAAGTAAGCACCAGACCGTCCGAAGGAATGTCATAGGTTTCTATTTTTTTCTCAAACTGCTCTATTGTGCCAAGAATCGTATCTTCCGTCACCAGATAGTGCTCCACCACATCAAAGCCCTGCTGCTTCAAAAATGCAAACTGCGCCTGTCTGGAATTATGGAAATCCACTCCCTCTGCCTTCACAAGGGAAAACGCATAAAACTGTACATTCCGCTTGGAGGTAATCTCATTATTTAACTGCCTTACGGAACCGCTGCACAGATTTCTGGGATTTTTATACTTTGCATCTTCATCGGGAATCTCCTGATTGATTTTCTCAAAATCGGAATAACTGATAACAGCCTCTCCCCTCAAAACCAGCTCCCCCTGATAGGAAATATTTAAGGGGAGATTTTTAAAAGTCTTGGCATTGTTTGTGATGACTTCTCCGATTTCTCCGTTCCCTCTTGTGACAGCTTTTGCAAGTTTTCCTGCAAAATATGTCAAAACAATGGTCAATCCATCCAATTTCCAACTCAAAATTGCAGGATTTTCCTTCATCCACTCCCTAAGCTCTTCCCTGCTCTTGGTTTTTCCAAGGGAAAGCATGGGACTCTCATGGGGCTCCTTGGGCAGCTCGTCCACCGCCTCAAATCCTACATTGACCGTGGGGCTGTTGGACAGCACCATACCCAACTCCTGCTCCAGAGAAACCAATTCATCATAAAGCTTATCATACTCGAAATTACTCATAATTTCCCTGTCCTGCGCATAATAAGCCTTAGAAGCCTTATTCAAGATATCTACCAGATATTTCAGCCTTTCTACTTTAGAGTCCTGCATACAATACCCCCGTTTTCCATGCTTTGTGAATTAAATACCACTTGTTATATTTTTAACTCTTATATTTTTAGTTCTTACTCTATTTTCTTTATCCTATTTTCTTAATTTTATTTTCTTAATTTTATTTTATTTTCTTTATTTTATTTTCCCTTTTTGGGAAAATATTACCAATGAAATGATGCGGCTCTATAAATATAAAACGGACTTTTATAAACCGAAAGTTATAACATATATTCAACCCAATTCAACGGAATTTGATTAATCTGCTTTTGAGCCTGTAACATATAGCACTCTTCCCGCCTTTCCCAACAGGACAGCAATTCATCCAACAGCGCCAGCCTTTTCCTGATGCAAAGGCTGATATGCTCTGTTTCCCGTCCAAAGTCAGTCAGCCAATCCCCATATCTTTCTCTGGCTAATGTCAGGTAGGGAACTGCCTCCTCATACCGTTCCAGCCACCACAATTCCACACCATATACCGCCGCTTCGTTCGTGCCGGGAAAACCGGGGATTGTAAGGGAAACGGGCTGATCCGGAAGAAAAAAGTCCTGATCATTCCTGCTGCGCTCCAATAGCCGTAAGATAAAGCCTTCTTTCGTCATAGCCTCCATCTGCGGCAAAATATACTGTGTGAGCACATACGACACATCTCGCCATACCGCTTCAAAATGCTCCGTTTGATAATAATACGGTCCGCCGTCCGGCGGTATCTTGCAATGCCATTCTAAATGCGTGGAAATATGTTCCTTTGCCGTCCTCCATAGCCGCCCCTGATCGCAGTGGAGGTATGCAAAAGGAGCATGATAGGAATAGATGAAATACATGACCGCTAAATGGTATCCGGCGGTGTCCAAATGCACTTCATCAATAAAATCCTCCCGTACTCTTATAAATCGGGTGCCGGAACGGGGATACAACTGAAAATCAAGAGGTTTTAACAGTTCCTTGAACCGCTTCTTGACAATTTTTACGCCCTCTTTTTTTAAAATCATATACTCCGCCACGAAAACATTCCTCCGCTATTTCCGAACAATCTTTGAAAATCCCGATTTGTTGAATCTCCTCTGGTTCTACCTTAGTCCTGTCTCTTTATATAACACCTGTAATTCTTCCCCCAAAATCTCTCGGTATTCCCCCGGTCTTAACTGCTCCAACAAAATATTCATAACTCTTATGCGCTTCAGCCCCCGCACATGATATCCGCATGCCCTGCACATTCTTTTTATCTGTCTGTTTAATCCTTGAGTCAATATAATCCGAAAGGTAAACTTTCCTGTTTTCTCCGCCTTGCATTTTCTTGTGGTAACTTCTAAATCCGGCAGATAAATACCGCCCGCTATTTTTGATATAAAAGCATCTGTTATTTCTTTATCCACTCTGACCAGATACTCCTTTTCATGCCCATTTGCCCCCCGCATCACGGCATCAATCAAATCTCCATCATTGGTAAGAATTAACAGCCCCTCCGAATCCTTGTCCAACCGTCCCGCATAAGTCACCCTCACGGGAAACCGAATCAGGTCATTTATGGTCTTTTCCGCATGGGCATCCTTTTCGGTGCAGACAATTCCCATTGGCTTGTAAAAGGCAAGCACTCTTTTTTCTTCCCTGCCTTCTAATGTTCTATTGCCTACCTTGATTTCATCGGCATCACTGACCGTCTGCCCCACTTCGGCAGCCAGCCCGTTTACTAAGACCTCCCCCCGCTCTATCAGCCTGTCAGCCTCTCTCCGGGAGCATATGCCGCATCTGGCAAGATATTTATTCAGCCGAATCTGCTCCATAGCTTTCCATTTCCTCCAGCATTCTTACTTTTGGCACGCCCTTGCCTTCCACAAGTCCCCTTTTTGCCGTTTTATCAGCCAGCTCATTATATTTCACAGATGTGTGGGCTGCCACCTTCACAAAATGGATATGAATATCCTGCGCCCACTGATTCATTGTTTTGGCATATTTTTGAGTAAGCTCCGTCTTACTCTTCCACTCGCCCGTGACCCAGCTCTCAATCCCCTGATAATCATAGTAAATTTCCACTGCGCTAAAGCCGTTTTTCATGGCGGTTTTTACCGCATACATAGCCCCCAGCATCTCCCCTGTCACATTACGGTGCTGCAAGGATTTCGGGTCATCTCCGTTTCCGAAGTCAAGGTAAACTTTTTTATCCGGCAGGATAAACACACAGCCAAAGGCGTATTTTTTCAGGCTGTCGTTATAACTGCCGTCAACATATGCCGTAAGCACTCCCTTGGTTTGATCCTGCTTCTCATGCAGTGTCTTAGTCCAAACCTTTGCTGTCGCATCATGCAGGGTCTGCCCCAAGACTTCCTGCAATGTAACAGATGCTTCTTCCTCCATGCCTGCCCCCTCAAGCCCCAGATACTCTAACGCTTCGCCCTTGGTGGCAAATCCCTTATACTCTGCGCCGGGGAAGCCATCCACGGATGCCTTGCAATCTTCCCAATTTAAAAAAACACCTGTTACTTTTCCTATTTTTACCGCATAAAACTTCTTTGCCGCCATATCAATACCATAATCCCGTTTTTATTTTTCTTCCGGTCCAATCACTCTCTCCAACCCAATTATTAAACTATGCTTCAAAGACTACTTCTAATGTTCCCTCATTATCCCCGGATAAAATTCGTCCTTACCACAGGCTCGCCTTCCGGGAACTCAATCCCCTCTTTCTTGCCTGCCTCAATGCATTTCAACAGCCACGCCATATTATTTCCAAGGGTGCGCATGGTCTGCATCCCCTCCAAATCCTGTTTCACTTCATCCGGCGTGTTGCCGTGCACCATATTCCAATATTGGCTTGATACAACAGGCATACTGTTGATGGTAAAATACTTATTTAATTGGTCAAAGGTAGAAGATGCGCCCCCACGCCTGCAGCTTACCACACAAGCTCCCGGCTTTCCCTCAAAAATGCTTCCCTTCCCATAAAATGCCCTGTCCAGAAAAGAAGTGATTGCACCGGATGCCGAAGCATAATGTACCGGAGAGCCAAAGACAAAGCCGTCTGCGCTCTTTGCCTTCTCCACAAACTCATTTACGCCATCCTCCCGAAAGCACTTTCCGCTTCCTGTGCAGACATTGCAGCCGATGCAGCCTGCTATGGGCTGTCCGCCCACCTGAATGATGTCCGTTTCGATACCGTTTTTATTTAATGCTCCTGCCACTTCCATCAAAGCAGTATAGGTGCAGCCCTTCTCTTTTGCGCTTCCGTTTACCAGTAATACCTTCATTTTGACCTCCTATCCGGCACATGTCTTAAACATATGCTTTTGCTTAAATTATTAAAAGCAACAAAAAGACAGCATACAGAAAAATCCTATATACTATCTTACCACAAACCTTAAACTTTTCAACACCAACCTAAATGAACTTGACGGTCCGAACTTGAGGAGATTCAACAAATTTTGAATTTTATAGGCTCTTGCTAATTGTTCATAAAAACCAAAGCAGTAACAACTGCTATCACCCCAAACAGAAATATAAACACCCACCGGCGGGCTTTTCGCGCCATAGCGCTGCCAAACTCACTGGCAGGATGGATGGTTTCATAATAAATAAACCCTTCCATTTCCTTTTTTAAAGAGTCCGGGGAAATGGAACCGGCATCCACCCTTTTGCGAAGCTCCTTCATGTTATCCCGATACAGATAATAGCGGCTCAGCACATGAACCAATTTCTGCTGCTCTATGCGGTAAGTGGGTTCCTTGTCCAATTCCCTATGTATCTTTCCCTTTTCCGGCGGAAGCAGTCCCTCCGTCTGCTGTGGATTCTCTTTGTTAAGCCAAAGCAAAGCTATTGTTTTTAACAGATTGTAAGCCAGAACGGGAAAACTCAGAATATAGACACATATAAGAACCGTCCCTATACCTTGAAGCAAAACATATACAAAAGTATTTGACACTATATAAGTCCTTGTGCGCAGCAGCCACATCCCTACATACTGTATCAGCTTCCAGAAAATCAACGGCACAACAAGGATTCCCGCATATAGAGCCAAATCCTGCCATAACCCATGCAAACGCCTGTTTACACTTACAAGCTGGCTCTCCGCCTCTGTAATAGCATAATCCAGACGCCCCTTTTCCTGATTCCACACATATAGCAGGCTCGCATTTGTCCCTTCCTCCACGCGGCTCTCCTCCCCGTCTTATTTCCATGCCTATCTTTCAATCATTTTATTGCGAAACTCCCTCTTCGTAAACCGAATTCGGGCACGAATGGCACTCTTCAAAAACAAGAGCTTCGCAATTACTTATCATTATAGCAGATTAAAGTTTGAAATAAAAGGAGTTTTTCTGCACCCTTAGTCCATCATTCTCACGCCTTCCCCCTGCTCTAATTCCTCCGAGCTGTAAGTAATAATCTCCGTATCCGCCGCCACCGTCCCTGCTTCCAGCGCTGCATAACGCTCATTTAAGTCCGCCACCTGTACCTTCAGTTTCTCCGCATAAAGTTCCTTTCCCAGAATACCGTTTCTTTCTTTTAGAACATAAATATAATAAGCCTCATTTTCTTTATGGAGCGCCTCGATAGGAATTACCGTATTATGCTGTTCGCCCTGCACGGTCCTGCGAACGCTCCCGTTTGCTCCGGGCGTTCCTGTATCTTTGGGCAGCCGGCAGATCATATCATAACCGCCCGATGCGCTTTCCGACAAATAATCCACCTCCGCATCTATATTAGAAGCACTGCCGATTTTAAGCTTCACCTTGTCGCCTAAATGCAGATATTTTCCCTGCTCTTTTGTGATGCTAAACTTAAATTGACAGGGAACTTCCCCATCTGTCAAAAGAATCGCTGCCGTATCCGAAGTGCGGCTGCCTACGCCAATCTGTATTTTGGAAACAAATCCCTCCTTTTGTGCCCTGACTTCCCCCTCTGCCTTTCGCAGCTCATATACTTTTGACAATTCCTCCTGTAATGCCTCCATATCCAGCCTGTAAACAGCCGCTGTTGAATCAGTAACACCTGTTATTTCCGCATCCGCCAAGGCTCTGCGTTTCTGTTGTAAAGCATTCTCTCTGGTGCGCTCTGCGTCTTCAAGATTTTGCCTTGCACTGTTGACCGCAGCTTCCAGGCTTTCCTTGGTCTGCTGCCAGCCGCTCTGCGAACTGTCCTCTGATACGGCGGCATCTGAGCCGGAAACCGTCTGTTCTGAATCCTTTTCCCCGGAATCTTTCTTGTCCAAATGTTCCTCCAAGGCTTCCTCCGCATCCTCCAGAGCCCTTCGGGCTTCCTCCACGCTTTTTCCTGTTTCCTCATCAACACTGTCATAATCCTCTTTTGCCCGGAGAATCTCTCTTTCCTTTTGTTTTGATGTAAGCGCCTGATTTTCCTGAAGATCACTCAAATGATACTTAAGCTTTTTTAACTCTCTCTCTTTTTCGGAAATGATTTCCTCCAAATCCTCTAAATCAATGCTAAAAAGCAAATCCCCCTCTTCCGCCAAATCTCCTGCCTGCACATACAGCGCCAAAACCCTAAGTCCCGGAACCGTGTTCACAGCACATTCTCCGCCGGCTGTCACAATCCCTTCCGCCTCCACAATGTGCTCCACATACTTCTTATCCTGTGTCTGCGCCTTCACCAAGGGAAGTTTAGACACATAAATGCTTTTGGATATAATAGTGCAAATCCACATAAAAACCAAAAACACCGCAAATGCTATACACCATTTTTTCAACCGCTCGTTATTTATCCTCATCTCATACCTCATTTTAACCCCGAATAAACAATGCCCTGCTCCAGATAATCCTGTCCCATGACAAACACAAAAACTGCCGGAACCAGCATAATCACGGATGCGCTGAATGCGAACCCTGCCTGTGTCCACTCAATCTCCGGAAGATACAAAGACAAGGGCCACAGAAATTTATCCTTCAAGAAAGTAAGGGGCTGCTCTATCATGTTCCAATACTCCAGAAAACCAAGCACAACCGCTGAGAGAATGCCGCCCTTTCCAAGCGCCAGCCCGATTTTTACAAAAATATAAAATTCTCCTGCCCCGTCTATCCTTGCCGCCTCAATCAACGGTTTGGGTATGGCGCAGAAGCCGCCATAAGTCACAAAAATCGGAAAGGTATTGAACACGGCAGGCAGAATAACCGCCCACTGGGTATTCAGCAACGCCATCCTGTTCAGTATCAGATAGCTGGAAAGCATGGTCACCTGAAAGGGCAGAAGCATCAAGACCACATACAGGGTAAAAAGCAGATTTTTCCCCCGCACCCGGTAAACCGCAAACGCCCACGCTGCAGGCACGCCCACCAGCATCTGCCCTGCCAGAATAAAAAACACTATCTTTATGGAATTCCAAAAAAGCACAAAAAATTGCGGTGATTTAAATAACAGTCGGTTGTAATTCTCCAAGGTGGGATAATCCGGGATAATCTTCCATGTGGTAAAGCCCTGCTCCTGCAAAAACACAGGGGCAAGGCATTCCCTCAAATCGCTGTCTCCCATTACGGAGCCTGTCACCACTAAAAACACTGGCAGGCATATCACAACCCCCGCCGCTATGAAAATCCCTCTCACCAGCGCTTCCGCCACCTTATTCCGCCATTTTTTCCCTATTTTCACCATTATGCCACTGCCTCATCTTATGATTCTTTGTTCCAGAAATGATTTAAAAGCATGATGCATACAAACAAAAATCCTCCCACCAGAACGGTTGCCGCAGCCATCTTATCAAGCTCCAGATTTACATACCAATTATTAAAAATATGCTGCAAAAGATAAATATCCTGCCCCGGATAAGCGCCTGCCACCAGATATGCCTCTCTGTATATCTTGAAGGAGTTTAAGAAAGACAAAATGCCGATGGTATACAGGCTTCCCTTTAAACAGGGCAGCTTGATGTACCAAAAACACTGCCATTTGTCTGCCCCGTCCACCTTTGCCGCCTCTATCTGCTCATTCGGGATGCCCGCAATCCCTGCAAGCCACAGCACTATGGTATAACCAAGGTTTTTCCATAGGTAACTTGCCACCAGACTGTTAAAATCCTGCTTATAGAAAAACATCCGCCACACGATTACCACAGTCGCCGTGGGCATTGCCATGGGAAAGAGATACAGGCTCTTTATGAATGTAACATCTCGCAGCCTGTTAAGTACAAGGGCTGCCATAAGCCCTATGACAATCAGCAGAAAGATTCCCACCAGAGCAAAATGCACCGTATTCCTTACGGCAAGCAGAAACGCCTGATTGGTAAGCACCCTCTTATAATTGTCAAGCCCCGCAAACTTTCCCGACATTACCGTGACAAAGGAACGCCTCACCACATCCAGAAAAGGCAGCAATACAAAGACCGACACTCCCATAAGGCTGAACCCCAGAAAACTTAAGAAAGCCCTTCTCTCCCTATGCGCATTCCTTCTTCCCATGCAAACCTCCGCTTATTCCGACAAATAAATCTCCACCTTATCCACGATGCCTTTCACCGCTGCATCCAAGTCCTTGTCGCCCCTCAGATATGCTGCGCCTTCCGTATAAACAGCCTCCTCCAGCACACTGTCTGACAAATAAGGCGTATCCGCCTGCGCTATATAATCCCGAAGCTTCTGCATCTCCCCCTCATCCGGCAGATAAGCCTGCCACTCGATGACTTTTCCCTCTGCATCCTCCATGGTATAATACATATATGAGCCATCTTCCGCCACCCAACCGGGATTGACCACAAATTTATTCTCAAAAGCCCTGCTGTTGATGGGGTATCCATAATGAGTCAGGTTTTGCGTTTCTTCGCTTAAAAGCAGCTTTAAAAATGCCACTGCCATCTCCTTATCCTCAACTGATGCATTGATGCCCGCCAAAGTCATGGGCATATAGACATTTTTGCTCTGACCGTTCATAACCTTAAAATCTATACCCTCTACACCCTCCGTCTTTGGCAGGGAAATCAGATTAGAATAATCATCCATCCCGGAAACAGCGCCGCATAGTAACCTTTCGCTTCCCATCACATAGCCCATTGCGTTAAAGGTCTGGAAATAAATGCTGTCCACATAAGGAATGCCCTTCTCTATCTCCTCCGAGTCCCTCATCGCATACATATCTATCACTTCCTCTGCAATGCCTTCCTGCGCGGCATCATAAATTCTCTTGCTCTGGTACAAAAATTCTTTTAACTTCTCCTGATTGACTTCGCCCCTTTCGTTTGTCCATGACGGCGCACAAATCATGGCAAATTTCCTCATAACACCTTTTTCGGAATAAACCGAAAAGATATATTCATCCGGCATTTCCTTTCGCAAGGCTTCCATTGCATCTGCAATGCCCTCATAGTCATCGGCTTCCGCTATCAGCGCTTTATCCCCGCATATGACAGGCAGCATAAATTCTGCCGGAATTTCATACAGGCTTTCCCCCTGATAAAAGGGCTCCAGCAAATTCCGGAAAAATTCCTCTTCTCCTTCCATTTCCTGTAAGACATCCGCTAAATCCATCAAAACGCCCTTATTGATATAAGAATCCACAGGCATATCATCCAAGATAAGCACATCCGGACCGCTGCCCTCCAAAATCTTTGTATTTAACGCCTTCAAGGCATCCTCTCTGGTGATGCCCTCCTCTATTCCCACTTCATAGTTCACATATACATCGGGATTCGCTGTCTGATAGGCGGAAACCGCCTGCCGCACGGTATCGTTTTCCCTTAAGCTGTATACGGTAAGGCTGTTATTTGGCACAGTGGAAACCGTTGCATCATAGCTGAACTTGACCGTCTTTAAATCGGAATACTGTACCAGAAACTCCTGATTTTCCATGATAATGGCATCCACCACCCCATGGGAAGGGTCCCCCAGCGAGGAAAGCTTTCCGTCAACCATCTGCTCCATTGCGCTTCCGCCGATTACATGCCTGTGTATTCCCTTTTCTCCGGCAACATACAGCACATTTTCCTCCCCGAAAAAGACCCTTGCGCTATAACAGCTGTTATTATATTCGATTCCCCCATAATTTTCCTTGATAAAATCCTGCAGTACATCATCTTCTATAAAGGCTTCGTTTTCCCTGTCATATAGATAGAGCTTATCATAGGTAGCACAGAGCAGGATATTATTTTTGCACTGCAGATAATACTTAGAGCCTGCTATGTCCACAAATTCCTTTACATTTCCCGTTTCCACATCCACCTCATAGATGGTGTCCCCGAAAACCCCTGCATAAAGCTTTCCGGACTCATCAAAAGCAAAGCTTCTGACATACATTTCCTCCTCTGACAGCTTCAAATCAAAGGATTTCTCCGTGCCATCCGGAAACAGCAGCACGCAGCTATTCGGCACAAGTCCCTCTGTTTCATAGGGTGAATAACACAGGGCAATGACTCCCTCCTTTGATACTGCCGAAGCAATAATATAGTTTTTCTCAGGATTTAAGTAATCCCCATACAGATCCTTCTCCCCGCCTTTCCAGCTGTCGCCGTTATCCTCGGATAAATATGCGCCCAATATATCATTGTAAATTTCTACCCTGCCGTCTGACAGTGTCTGCAGATGGGTCTTTTCGTATCTTCCCTCTTCCCCTAGTTCAAATACGTTTTTCTCCACATAGCGCCCCATGCCTGTTTCGTTTTTGCCCTGCCCGCTTTCCTGACTGAGTACAGCAGAAGAATTCTGATTCCCTGTCTGACCATCCGCCCCGCTACACCCTGCAAACAAGAAAGAAATGGCAAATGCGCTTATCAAAGCCGCCGCCTTCGTAAAAATCCCTTTTTTTCTTATCCTTTTGATTATACTTACCATGATTGCTCCTTTCATTATCTGTTTCCTATTCCTGCATCATACTCCCCCTACCTCTAACCAATCTCTAAAATATATTAAATATCTATAAATACTGCCCAAACGCTTGCCCAACCAAAAGCAATTTTGTAAAATGGTACTTAAGTCGCTTGTGCGGCAGAAAGAGAGGACAAAATGAACGGAAAAGATTCCAGAAGAAACCGCCAAAATGGTTTTACCACAGCGGAAAGCTGGGCAGAACTACAGAACGATAATGAGGGGGCATCCATAGGAAAAATTGCCGGAATCGTTGCGATTATCCTAATTGCCATTGTTTTAATCTTTAACTCAACCTATCAGATCAGGGAACAGGAGCAGGCAGTTCTGATTACCTTCGGTCAGGCAAAAGCAGTGACAGAACCGGGGCTCCACTTTAAGCTTCCCTTTATCCAGCAAATCAGAAAAGTAAATACCACCATACAGGGCTTTGCCATCGGATATGATTCCGTTTCCGGCGAAAGCCTTTCCAATGACTCCCTGATGATTACGGCGGATTATAATTTTGTAAATGTAGATTTCTTTGTGGAATACCGCTGCAGCGACCCGGTAAAGGCAGTCTACGCCTCCAGAGAACCGGTAGAAATCCTGCGCAATATCAGCCAGAGCTGCATCCGCACGGTGATTGGAAACTATAATGTGGATGATGTGCTGACCACGGGGAAAAATGAGATTCAGGCATCCATCAAAGAGATGATTATTGAAAAATTGGATGCGCAGGATATCGGCATTCAGCTTATGAACATTACCATTCAGGATTCGGAGCCTCCCACTGCCGAGGTTATGGCTGCCTTTAAAGCGGTGGAAACCGCCAAGCAGGGAAAGGAAACCGCATTAAACAATGCCAACAAATACCGAAATGAGCAGCTTCCTCTCGCACAGGCGCAGGCAGACGGCATCGTAAAGGCTGCAGAAGCCCAGAAAACAGAGCGCATCAACGAAGCTTCCGCGCAGGTTGCCCGCTTTAATTCCATGTATGAAGAATACATCAAGAATCCCACCGTCACAAAAGAGCGCATGTTTTATGAGGCAATGGAAGAAATTTTACCTGACTTAAAGGTTGTTATCGAAAGCCCTAGCGGAGATATGCAGACCATTTATCCCCTTGAGCCTTTTACCAGCTATAACACACCTTCCGTAAATTCGGATAACAAGCCTGCCGACTAAATGGCGGCGGAATGGAGATAATATCATGAAAAATTTTCGCAAAGTCCTAATCATTATTCTAATATTTGCTGCCCTGTGCATCGGCTCCTCCTGCATTGTGGTCACAAACGAAAACGAATACAGCCTTATCCGGCAATTCGGAAGGGTTGACCATGTGGTGGACACCGCAGGATGCAGCTTCAAGCTTCCCTTTATCCAGAGCGTGGACACCCTGCCGAAGGAAATCCTTTTGTACGACTTATCCCCCTCGGATGTCATCACCAGCGACAAAAAGACAATGATCTGCGACAGCTATATTTTATGGCGTATTACAGACCCCTTAAAATTTGCCCAGACCCTAAACTCCTCTATCACCAACGCAGAGAGCCGTCTGGACACCATTGTATACAATTCCATCAAAAATATTATCAGCAGCACCACGCAGGATGAAGTGATTTCCGGCAGAAAGGGCGGGCTCTCGGAGTCAATCATCAGTAATATCGGCGATACTTTAAGCCAATATGGCATTGAACTCCTCGCCTTTGAAGTAAAGCAGCTGGATTTGCCCAGCGACAACAAAGCTGCCGTTTATGAGCGCATGATTTCCGAGCGTGACAATATCGCTGCCACCTACACGGCAGAAGGCACCTCCGAAGCGCAAATCATACGAAACAGCACCGATCAGGAGGTAACTGTCCTTCTGTCCAATGCAGAGAAGGACACCGCTATCCTGATTGCGGAGGGCGAAGCGGAATATATGAAAATCCTTGCGGATGCATACTCTGATGAGAGCAGGCAGGACTTTTATTCCTTTGTGCGGAGTCTTGATGCCTTAAAGATTTCCCTGCAGGGAGACGACAAGACTGTTATCCTCTCCCCCGACTCCCCTATCGCCCGGATTTTTTATGGCAGATAAGAAATCAAGCGCCGGCACGCTCGGTTTAGAGATTATTTAGAGATAGCAGTGGTATACTAAACTTTAACTTTCATAAATTGGGCAGGTATTATAAAATGCGTATTTTGCTGGCGGAGGATGACCAAAATTTAAATGATACACTGACAGATCGCCTTCAAACCAAGGGTTTCCTTGTGGACTCCTGTTTTGACGGAGAGGATGCCCTGTACTATGCGAACCTGAATATTTATGATGTGATTTTGTTAGACCGTATGCTGCCCCTTATGGAAGGAACGGATATCCTCACCAAATTAAGGAAGCATAATGTCAATACACCTGTTATTATAATCACGGCACTGGGTACTTTAGAGGATAAAGTGGGCGGACTGCAGGCAGGGGCGGATGATTATCTGGTAAAACCCTTTGAATTTGAAGAACTGCTCGCCCGCATCCAGAGTGTTACAAGGCGCTCCCTTGCTTTCCGCGCATCGGACAGCATAGAGCTTTTGGACATAAGCTTGTCTTTGGAAAACGATACCCTGACCGGTCCAAGCGGCAGCTTCTCCTTATCCAGACGGGAAGGCGCCCTTTTAGAAGTTTTCCTTCGCAACCCAAACAACACCCTTTCCCGCTCCATGCTTTTACTCAAGGTATGGGGACCGGAAAGCAATGTGGAAAACGGAAATCTTGACAATTATATTCATTTTATAAGACGCCGCCTGAAAACCGCAGGAAGCCGCCTGAAGCTGAAAACCATCCGGGGCATCGGCTATTGTCTGGTTTGTGAGGAAAGCAGCCATGTTTCATAAAATAAGATTACGCCTGACCCTTTTAAGCGGTGGCATCACCACATTGATTACCATTTTAATGACCCTTGGATATCTGTATATCTCCGAAAAAAATTTAATTGCAAACCGTCTTCTCTCCTGCCGGAACGATATTTACACCATCGCATCCAATCTGGAGCAGCAGACGGTTGTTTCCCTTGAGTGGCTGTCAAAGCTGGAATCCGGCGGCAGCTATTACATTTCCCTTATGGATAACCAAACACCTTTCTGGTTCAATGGCAGAAATCAAAGTGACAGCCATCTGCTCATAACCCGGAATGCATGGTCTTATTATCGCGAAAATATGGCACAATTCACGGAACATATTATCTCCTACCGCAGTCACTATAAAGAATTTACTTATTATGAGGGCAAATCCCCCTTCTATTGCTTTGTGATTACGCTGGAAACGAAAGAATCCAGCCTTGAAATGCTGTTAATGCTGCCCTTTGCATCCATAGAGGGACAAATTATCAGGCAGCGGCTGGGGTTTTTATGCATGATATCCCTCGCCCTCATTGCAATATGGCTGTTTGCATGGTTTTTCACGGGAAAGCTCTTAATGCCCATTGAAGAAAACAGACAAAAACAAAACCGCTTCATAGCAGCCGCATCCCACGAGCTACGCACGCCCCTTGCCGTCATCCTTTCCTGCGCCGAATCTCAGTTAGAATCCGCAGATGCCGGGAAATCGCCTGCCCTTATCCGAGATATGTCCGCCATTAAAAATGAGTCTCTTCGCATGAAATTTCTTTTGGAAGATTTACTTACCCTCCAAAGCCGTGATGCAGGACATTTCAGCATCGAGAAAGCCCCTGCCTCACTGGATACCCTGCTGTTAAATGCCTATGAAGCCTTTGAAAGCATGGCGCAGAGCAAAAATATAAATATGTCCGTCACGCTTCCCGAAGATGCCATCCCTTTATGTAATTGTGATAAAGAGCGGATTTATCAAGTCATTACGATTTTACTTCACAATGCCATAAGCTACACCCCTGAGGGCGGTCATATCACCCTCTCCTTAGAGCTTATGCCAAAATATTTCGTATTATCCGTTTCTGACAATGGTGTCGGTATCTCCGATTCGGAAAAAGAAAAGGTTTTTGAACGCTTTTACAGAAGCGAGAAATCCCGAAGCGCCAAGGGGCATTTCGGGCTGGGTCTCCCCATTGCCTACGAAATAATATCCGCCCACCACGGCAGCATTGCCGTCCATGACACTAAGGGCGGCGGCGCCATGTTTATCGTAAGACTGCCTGCATAATCATACTGCTTCCGGCAGTTCAAACCCCTTAAAGCTTCTCTTACTGAATGTAACATTCAAACCATCAAGCGGACACTTTCAGAAAAAAAGACCGTCTGCTGCTTTACTCTTCGTATGGCAGATTTACGATTATGGCTTCATGATGCACAGCCGGAAGGAATTTCTCAAGCACATCCTGAGTTCTTAATTTCAAGCTGGAAGTGTTCACGCAGGGGTGGCAGCCCAGATACTCGCCCCCCGTTACCTCTTTATCAATCAACAGCTGCACATGATTGTCCACATCATTCATAAGCCCCATAATCGATACCGCGCCGGGTGTAATATGCAGATATTCTTGCATAAATTCAGGGTCTGCGAAGGACAGTCTCGCACTGTTTATCTGTGCCGACAATTCTTTTGTTCTAAAAGGCTTGTCCCCCGGCATCATAAGCAGATAAAACTTTGTCTTCTGCCTGTTGCACAAAAACAGATTCTTGCATATAATCACATTCAAAATAGCATCAATTTCATTACAGGCTTCCATGTTCTGCGCCGGTTCATGGTCCGTCCTCTCATATGCAATTCCCAGCTTGTCTAACAAATCATACACCGCAATCTCCTTTTCTTCCCTGCCTGCGGGATTTTCCGGCCTGCCTTTATGTAATTCCATTTTTCCTCTCATTCCGCCGCATAAGCTGCATTTTAAGATTCTCACATCATCATTCCCAATAATCTTAACACCCCATATTTTGATTCGTCAAGTTCCCTTGTAACCTTTTGAACACAATTCAAGTGTGCAGCAAAGTCCACATCTTGTACACGAAACCAAACACCACTAGAGCCTTTCGATATCTTGTACATTTATCAAGGTATGTCTTTTCATTAAATATAAAATAATGGAAAATACCAGCAGCAATAAGCCTATATACATCCATTGTTTCTTTTGCGCATATTGGATTTCTTTGATAACATATTCAGATATTATATTTTCCGAGCTAAAATTTTCACAATTATTTATGTGCTCATACCACTGGTAATTTACAGCTATGGGGGACCGAACTATTTCCCCTTCCATATATATATTCTTCCTATTATTTTTTAAGGCATTCATTTTATCTTTATCCGAAAACATGATTTGAATATATTTATTTCCTTCTATTGGCATTGTGCAAACGGCATACTCGGTTATCCCTAAAACTAATTCTTGGGAAACGCCGGATATTCCGCCATTCCCTAAATTCACAATATCTTTTACCAGATAGGAATCAACATTTCCTCTGACATACTGCCCCTTCATACAATCCCTTTCGCTCAATGCATGCAATTCTATCGACTTTTTTTCTCTTAGCAGTGAATTAGCGCCATGCACAAACAAAACAATTCCGGCAAAGAAAAATAACCAAATAAATATTGCTTCCTTCGATATATATATTGTTCTTTTCACAAAACCTCCCCCTAACATAACGCTTTTTCCTTATTCACCATTTTAACACCTCGCTTTTGATGGGGCAAGTTTTCTTGCCGATACCCTGATATTAAATTCACCGAGCACTTAAAAAATCATTTAAAAAATCTCCAAAAAGATATTGACAATACTGTCTAATGGTGTTAGACTGTATTTGTCTAAAGACATTAGACAGCGAAAACTCTACCAACATACCTATAGGCAGTTATAGAACTTTGATTTTCGTATACCGAATCGTGGAGCGTGTATATTTTGTAACCAAAAGGAGAGGAATGTATGGAACAGTATAAACTGGGCGAAATGGAACAGAAATTTGCAGACTTAATATGGGAAAATTCCCCCATAGGTTCAGGGGAGCTTACCAAGCTATGCGAAAAAGCATTTTCATGGAAACGCACCACCACTTATACCATGTTAAAGCGGTTGTGCGACAGAGGGCTTTTCGTAAATCAAAACGGCTCTGTATCTTCCCTTATGACCAGGGAAGAGTTTCAGGCGGCACAGGGAGAGCATTTTATCAACGAAACCTTCGACGGCTCCCTTCCACGCTTTCTGGCGGCATTTTCCCGCAGGAAAAAGTTGAGCGAAAAGGAAATAGCGGAACTGAAAAAACTGATTGACGATTATGAGGAGGAAAACCATGGCTGAACAATTATTTATCCGCATATTAAATATGAGCCTGACCGGCAGCTTTGTGATTCTGGCTGTTCTGGCTATACGAATCTTATTAAAAAAGGCGCCCCGGATTTTTTCTTACTGCCTGTGGGCGGTGGTGCTTTTCCGTCTGCTGTGCCCTGTATCTTTTTCGGCGGCGTTTTCTCCTTTCAATGCACTCTCCTCACCCACTGTGGAGCACGGAATGATAGAATATATTCCCCAAGAGGCGATACAGCCTGCGCAGCCACTTCCTTCGCAGGATAATCCGGCAGCGCCTGCCGTAACTCAGGGCGCAACAGACAATGCGGGCACAGGCAATGCTGCCACAGACCCCACAAAATACCCGACAGTCTCCCTTCTGCAGATTACTGTCACGATATGGCTTTGCGGCATTTTGCTTATGGCATTTTACAGCATCTTTATGCTGGTCAGGCTGAGACGCCACTTAAGAAACGCCGTATGGGAAAAGGACAATATTTACATCACCAAAGCCATATCCACTCCCTTTGTAATCGGCATAATACGCTCACGGATTTATCTTCCTGCTTCTCTTGAAAGCCACGAAAGAAAATATGTGCTGCTGCATGAGCAGATTCATATAAAGCGCTTTGACCATATTATAAAAATCATCGCTTTTATCACTCTCTGCATCCATTGGTTCAATCCTTTTGTGTGGGCAGCATTTTTCTTAAGCGGAAAAGATATGGAAATGTCCTGCGATGAATCCGTCATCCGCAGAATCGGTAGCCGCAGGAAGAAGGAATACTCCGCTTCCCTTCTCAACATGGCAACCGGAAAGCGCATTATAAGCGGCGTTCCTCTTGCTTTTGGCGAGGGCGATACCGAAAGCCGTATCAAAAATGTCCTGCGCTATAAAAAAACTACCGTATTCGGAGTAGCAGCAGCCGCTGTCATCTGCATGGCAGCCGTCATCATCCTGCTTGCCAATCCCCGCGAACCGGGCAGTATGGAAGATAACAATTCCCCTCGGGTGTATTACGGAGTAGTGACGGCGTATACCGTCAATGATACTACATGGAATATCCTGATGGTTCCGGGGCTGGGCGAATTAGACATTCCCGATGCAGAAAGTATTTCCACCTATTTTGAAAGGGAAGAACAGGAACTTTTGCCGGGAGATTTGGTGGAAATCACATTTCCGGCAGGCGAAGAGATTTCCGTATTGGAAACCTATCCCGCAAGATTCTCCGCATCTGCCGAAAGCATTGTGGTCAAATGGAGCGGATTTTCTTTGCAGCACACAAATACTGATTCCTACCGGCTTACTTTCCCTTCAGGGGCTTTCCCTGAGCTGTCCGGGGCAAAAGCCGGGGATATGCTGTCCTTTTACCACGAAGAGCCGGAAGAGCCTGCCTTTGCCACAAGCCCTTCCGAAAGTGAAAATTCCGGACTGATTGCCACTGCCCCCATCCTTGCGGCAGGCGAAAACGAATACGGCGGGCCCATACTTACGGTCGAGCTTTCCACCGCCCGGATAAAGGATATCTTTTCAGGCTTTGGGCTTTCTATACGCTTCTTATTAGAGCCTGTGGATGAAACCTATGCCGTCAGCATAAGAAGCATCGCAAGAAGCGCCAGAGTAATCGATTCCTTTGTGTCCGATTACGATATCCCTTATGACCAAGGGGGCGAACTTGCCTTTTCTCAGGATTGCGTTTTCAAGGTAAATTACAGTATGTCGGGAATCGATTATAGGGAAGTCACCTTTGATGCGTTTGCCGATTTTGTAAGTGACCACAGCGCTCCTTGCCTTTTGACCTTCAAAGACGGTCTGATTACGGAAGCGAAACTGCAAACCGCCTATCAAAAGAACGGCATCGGTTATTCCGAATTTTCACCCACACACGATATATACAGTTATCTGCTTGAGCAGGAGGGGGAAGCCGCCTTTTATAAATATTATACTATGGCAAGCTCTGAGACTTCGGACATCGCGGACCGTGCGGGCAGCGAGCTTATAGAAATCTATACGGGCAATATCGGAGACGGCGACAGTGGCATCGTAATGTTCAAGGATTCAGAGGGAAACCTCATGGGCACGCAGGATGCACATATTGCAAGAGCCGGCTGGAATAATATTTATCTGGGAGAAAAGGAAGGAGTTCCTTTCATTATGAATGTCTACATAGAGGACAGATGGGATTTCGGCGGATATGGCTATTGGGTGTACCGATTGGATGAAAACGGCGGCATAAGGCAAATCGCCGGTTCCTCTTTCGACTTTGCCTTTCCGCAAGACACCTATTCCTACAAATATGATGATGCATTGTTCAAGGAATGGGTGGATGACATGACTGCATGGCTGGAAGAGAGCCATTTGATACTCAGTACGCAGGAGGGCGAACTTAGAACAGAAAAGATATCCGAAGCCGATAAATACAATTATGAAACCTTGAATTTAAGGAACAGGGAAAAAGAATTAAAATTAGGATTATAGGCAAAGTTATGACCGACAGTCAGGACTACCGGCTTAGCCGGTAGCCTGCTCTGCCCCTATAAGGGGCTATTACCTGCTTGCGCCCGGAAGGCGCACTGATGGTCTGCCAACTGCACCACATTTTCAGCTGCCCCTTTCAGGGGCTTTTTCAGTGCTTCCTTATTCCGGCACAGCCCCATAAGGGGCTTGCTGGTTTGCTTTGTCTCCCTACTGCCACTCCAAGTGGCCTATTTCTTGTTCTTCTTCACCGGCTCACCCGTAAACGGGTCTATATACTCTACTAAAGACATCTGGTCGTATTCTAAATCTTCTTTCAGTTGATTTTGAATATATGTTTTGATCGCAGCTGTGTTCTTTCCCACTGTATCTACATAATATCCTCTACACCAGAAATGTCTGTTCCCATACTTATATTTCAGATTCGCATGCTTCTCGAATATCATGAGGGAGCTTTTCCCTTTCAGATATCCCACTATTTCTGATACAGAATATTTGGGCGGTATCCTTACCAGCATATGGATATGATCCGGACAGCATTCTGCTTCTATGATCTCTATCCCTTTCCTACGGCATAATGAACCCAGTATCTGTCCCACATCCGCTCTGATGTCTTTGTATATCACCTGTCTGCGGTACTTTGGTGCAAAAACTATATGATACTTGCATTCCCATTTTGTATGGGCTAAACTATTTGTTGTGTCCATCTTGGGCACCTCCTGTGTTGTATTTTTGTGGTTTGCAGACCTACTTTTATACTAACACAGGAGTTCTTTTATCTAAAGATTTGCCCTCCCCCTGCATAGCAGGGGGTTTATTTTTGTCTGTGACACAAAAAGTGTCCCATGAAAGGTTCTCACCGACCTTATCATGGGACATTTTAATCAGGTAAATTTCCGGATTAATAAATCTTCTTCTCCATTGCCTCGGGAGCCTGAGCAAATTGAATTGCCATCTCCCTGTCAATAATTCCGTCTACATAAAGCTGCATAATGGAATCATCCATGGTCACCATGCCAAGACTCTTACCTGTCTGCATGACATTGGGCAGCTGATACGACTTATTTTCACGAATCAGGTTTCGTGCGGGATATGTAGCATGCAACACCTCAAATGCTGCCACACGGCCTGCTCCGTCAGCGGTAGGAATCAACTGCTGGGAAATAATCGCCTCCAACACATTTGAAAGCTGGATTCTGATCTGCTGCTGCTGATGGGGCGGGAACACATCGATAATACGGTCAACGGTACTTGCCGCACCGATGGTATGCAGGGTTGACAACACCAAGTGGCCTGTCTCTGCCGCTCTTACCGCAACGCTGATGGTGTCAAGGTCACGCATCTCGCCGACCAGAATAACATCCGGGTCTTCACGGAGGGCAGCACGAAGGGCATTGGCATAATTATCGGTATCCATACCGACCTCACGCTGGTTTACGATACTCTTTTTGTGCTCGTGCAAATACTCTATAGGATCTTCCAGCGTAATAATATGCGCATCCCTGTATTGGTTTACTTTATCAATCAAAGAAGCAAGCGTGGTAGACTTACCGCTTCCGGTAGGCCCCGTCACCAGAATCAATCCTCTCTTTCTCTGATACAGGTTTACCACGGATTCCGGAATTCCCAATTTTTCGGGAGAAGGAATACTGGAGTTTACCACACGCAGTACCAACGCAACATTGCCCTTCTGTCTGAACACATTGACACGGTAACGGGCAACTTCCGGCACCGTAAAGGACATATCCATCTCGCTTGTCTTGTCAAAGGTTTCTCTCTGCGCCTGATTCATAATATGCACGGACATCCCAAGGGTGTCCTCACCCGTCAAAATGGGATAGGGCATATCAATCAACCCGCCGTGCAGCCTCATCTTAGGCGGAACCCCCACAGTCAAGTGAATATCGCTGGCTCCGGCATTTGTCGCGTATATCAGCACATCTTCAATTGTAGCCATATTACCTTCTTTCCTATAAGTTTGCACTTATATAAGTTTTTCACTTATAATTCACTCATCAGCTTTGTCTTAAAGGAAGCAAATTCCTCTTCCGTAATAATACCCGCTTTTTGCAGTTCCAAAAGATTATTCACTCTGACCTTAAACTCATCCATGGAACCATAGGGCTTAAAGATATCATCAATACACTTCTGTCTCTGGTTCCTATAATCCTGATCACTTACAAAACCTATTTCCGCAAGCATCCGATACATCTTTAAGGTTTCGCTGTAATCGCTTCCGGTATTAATCTTTCTTAACAGCTCTTCCTTCTTGACTTCATAATCTCTGTCAGACAGCCACTCGCCGTCCCGCAACGCTACCAATCTCTTGACCGTTGCTTTCAGCTCCTCCGGAGAACTTACGGAACCGTTCAGTCCCTCCGCAATCAATGTCTTCTGCTTTTCCTTCAAATCATTTGCCGAGATAATGCGTTCCTGTGCCAGCATGGACCACTTGCTCATCTTGACAGCCAGAACATCGGTTTCGTCATCCGCATTAATCTCAATCATCCCATACATATCATTCAGTCTCTGGTCATATTCCGCGCCGGTAATCAACTGAGCCTGTTTTAAGACGGGCAGCCTCCTCAACTTTTTCAGGAAAGTATCCCTGTCGTCCGAAGGCATAAAGGTTACATCATCAATCAGGGTCTGCTTATTCTTTTCATACTCCTCAGTGGTGATTACGCCTCCCATCTCCAAGAAGCTTAACTTCTGTACACTCTTCATGTACTCCGTGGGATCGCTTGTTCCGGTATCGCAATACTCTTTAATGATATCGTTTCGATTTGCCTCGAATTCCTTCTCGGAAAGCAAACCGCAATCCTTCAATACAATCAGCTTCTGAATCTTTTCGTTAAAGTCGGACAGGTCACAATATTGACCAACCAATTCCGCTTTTTTTGCCTTGAATTCCTTCTCACCGAGAAGTCCGCAGTCCTTCAACACTACCAATTTATCCATCTTCTGCTGGAATTCGTCACTCTCTAAGCCACTCTTGGCAGCCGGTACAGGCGCAGGCGCCGGTTCGGGCGCAGGACTGGAATAGGATGAAGAGGGTCTGGGGGCAGCCGATGTCGACGCCGGTCTGCTGACCGGTTCAGGCGCAGAATGCTGATAGCCCGCTGTCTGTTCTCTGGGCGCGGGTGCGGGTGTAGGTGCCGGCGGCGGTGTGGCAGTCCTTCTTACGGTAGCACTCCTTGCCTCTTCCTCCGCATTGCTCTCGGCGCTTGCTTTCAGACGGTTCAACAAACCCACTACCAAATCCATGTTTTTTAACTGCGGGAGCATAATCTGTGCTTTCTTTGCACCGTACAGACCGTTTACCTTGGCATTAAATCCAAGCGCCTGCATTCCCATGTACTCTCCGAGGAAAACACTTTTTACTTCTTTGATGGCAAACTCAAATTCATCCACATAGCCGTTTCTTCCGTCTTCGTTGCACACATATCCCTTTCCCGAAACCTTATCATTTTCCACTTTCAGGAACAAAGCGTCATTATTGTTATTCTTGGAAAACAGGCTTCTGACATTTCCACCTGTATTGCATGTAAAAACTTGAGCTCCTTCCATAGGAAAAGACCTCCTTTCATCTAATAAAACAATTTACCATGACACATTCATTATGTACAAAAACCGTACAATAAATGACCGGCACAGTAGATTACTTACATAATAATCCTAAACAATCCATGAAAACGCAGATTTTGCGTTCTTCGGTGTGAGATTAGAATTTCTTTGCGAAACAGCCTATGCTGTGAGCAATTAGAAATTCTTCTCACACTTCACTGTATATAGGTCTATACTTAATAATAACAAGAACTTAAAAAGATTTCAAGTCTTTTTCCCATTTTTCGCTAGGATATTCTTACCAAGTCAAATAAACTGATCTGATTGGACTCCGGCAAATCTCCCAAAAGCCCTAAAGAACCCATTAAATCCGCAATTGTTTTGGATACCTTTGTCCGCTGGATAAAATCTTCCTTAGACAAAAACGATCCTGCTTTGGCAGCCTCCACAATGGCGTCAGCCGCCTTTTCACCCAATCCTTCAATACTGTTTAACGAGGGCATCAGCTTTCCGTCCACAATCTGGAAAGAGCGTGACTGCGCCCTGAAAATATCAATGGGCTCAAATTCAAATCCCCTTGCATACATTTCCTGCACCACCCTCATATCACTGTAGGCATCTTTTTCTTTATTGGAAAGCGTGTCCATTCTTTTTTTGTAATCCGCCATCAGATTTTCCAAATGCCTCTGTCCCTGACACATCATTTCATACGAAAAGGACTTGGCCCTAATACTGAAATATGCCCCATAATATGCTAACGGGTAATGAATTTTGCAATAAGCGATGCGCCACGCCATCATCACATATGCCGCCGCATGAGCCTTAGGAAACATGTATTTTATTTTTTCACAGGACCAGATATACCAGTCGGGCACATTATGAGCCTCCATATCCGCCTTCCACTGCGGCCACTTTTCACATTTTCCCTTAGCAACGGTTCCTTTTCTCACTGCCTCCATAATTTTAAAGGCTTCCTCCGACTCCACTCCCATCTGAATCAGATAAGTCATGATATCGTCTCTGGTGCAGATAGCTGTGGAAATAGTCGCTTTCCCTTCCATGATCAAGGTCTGGGCATTACCCAGCCACACATCCGTGCCATGGGCAAGTCCGGCAATACGCACCAAATCCGAAAATGCCTGTGGTTTCGTATCCAACAGCATCTGCATGGCAAAATCCGTGCCAAACTCAGGGATTCCCAATGCTCCCAGCTTACATCCCCCGATCTGCTCCGGCGTAATGCCCAGCGCATCCGTATTCTGAAACAGACTCATGACATCCTTACCGTCCAGCGGAATGCTCGTGGGCTCCACTCCCGTCATATCCTGTAACATACGAATCATAGTAGGGTCATCATGCCCCAGAATATCCAGTTTTAGCAAATTATGGTCGATAGAGTGATAATCAAAATGTGTGGTAACGGTATCCACCGTCATATCATTTGCAGGGTGCTGCACCGGAGTAAAGGAATTGATATCCTGCCCCACCGGGAGCACAATGATGCCGCCGGGATGCTGCCCCGTGGTCCTGCGCACACCGATGCAGCCGGACACAATGCGGTTAATTTCCCCAACTCTCTTATGCTGTCCCTTCTCTTCAAAATAATTTTTTACATAGCCATATGCGGTCTTATCCGCCAGCGTACCTATGGTTCCTGCCCGATAAGTCTGTCCCGCTCCGAAAATAACCTCTGTATATTTATGCGCCTTTGACTGATATTCCCCCGAAAAATTAAGGTCAATATCCGGCTCTTTATCCCCCTTAAAGCCCAAAAAAGTCTCAAAAGGAATGTCGAATCCCTCCTTATGCAGCATTTTCCCGCAGACAGGACATGCCTTGTCCGGCATATCGATTCCTGCTTTTCCGGCATAAGATTTCACTTCCTCCGAGTCAAAATCCACATAATGGCACTCGCTGCAATAGTAATGGGGGCTTAAAGGATTTACCTCCGTGATTCCCGCCATTGTCGCCACGAAAGAACTGCCCACGGAACCCCTTGAGCCTACCAGATATCCGTCTTCAACGGATTTCCAAACCAATTTCTGTGCAATAATGTACATCACCGCAAAACCGTTGGAAATAATGGAATGTAACTCTCTCTCCAATCTCTTTTCCACAATTTCCGGAAGATTGGGGCCATAAATTTCATGTGCCTTATTATAACAGATTTCCGTTAAGGTTTTGTCGCTGTTTTCTATGACGGGCGGACACTTATCCGGACGCACCGGCGCAATGGTTTCTATCATATCCGCAATCATGTTGGTGTTGGTGATAACCACCTCTTTCGCTTTATCGCTGCCCAGATAATCAAATTCCTCCAGCATCTCCTCCGTGGTGTGCAGATACAAAGGCGCCTGATGGTCCGCATCATTGTATCCCCAGCCGGCCATAATAATCCGGCGGTAAATCTCATCCTCCGGGTCCAAAAAATGCACATCACAGGTAGCCGCCACCGGCTTATGGAACTGCTCTCCCAAGGCCACGATCTTACGATTGATATTCTGAATATCCTCCACCGAATGAATATTGCGAAAGCGTTCCGAATCTATCATGAATTCGTTATTTCCGCAGGGCTGTATCTCCAGATAATCATAAAAACTCACAATTCTTGCAATCTGGCTGTCACTCTGTCCGTCCAAGAGCGCCTTATACAGTTCACCCGCTTCACAGGCGCTGCCAAGTATCAGGCCGTCCCTGTATTTTTGAACCAGACTCTTCGGAATTCTGGGTTTTCTGTTGTAGTAATAGGTTAAATGGGACTCCGATATCAAACGGTAAAGGTTGATTCGCCCCAAATCATTTTTCGCAAGAATAATGGCGTGGTTGGAGGGAAGCTTCGCTGTTGCCAATGTACTGGACTCGCCCAGTCTGTTCACTTCTTCCAGAGTCTGTACACCGTCCGCCGTCATCCTTTGCAGAAATTTTACAAAAATTTCCGCCGTACATTGCGCATCATCTACCGCGCGGTGATGATTCTGCAAGGAAACTCCCATAGTTTTTGCCACTGCGTCCAAGGTATATTTTGCCTGTCCCGGCAACAGCACCCTTGCCAGGGCAACGGTATCCACATAAGTAAATTCTCCTCCTGTATTCCTTGCCGCAAGCCCAAGCCTTCTGCAGTTTTCCATGATAAAACTCATGTCAAATCCCGCATTGTGCGCCACCATAACACAATCTGCCGCAAACTCCAGAAACCGGGGCAGCACCTCCTCGATTTCAGGAGCATCCAGCACCATATTATCGTTGATGCCTGTGAGTTTTTCTATCTCAAAAGGAATGGGCTCCTTCGGATTTACAAAAGCGGAAAATCTCTCTGTGATGACCCCTCCGGACACTTTTACCGCGCCTATTTCAATAATACGGTTGGATATGGGGGAAAATCCCGTGGTCTCAATATCAAACACCACAAAACTGTCGGAAAGCTCCTGCTGACGCCCATCGGCATGGCGGCGGACATTTGTCACAATGCCTTTCAAATCGTCTACCAGATAGGCTTCCACGCCATAGATAACCTTGAAAAAATCCTGTTTATCCGGCTTTTCCTCCCCTGCCTCTTTTCTTTTATTTTTTTCCTCTTTCCACAAATCTTCCCAGGCGTGATTGGCATCCGTAAACCCCTGCACCACGCCGTGGTCCGTAATGGCAATGGCACGATGCCCCCATTTGTAAGCTCTCTTTACGATATCCTTTGCCTCAGATACCCCGTCCATATCACTCATCTTTGTATGGCAGTGCAGCTCTACCCGTTTGTACAGGGCCGTATCCTTCCGGGGCACCGTAAAATCAGGTATCTTTTTGATACCCGTAACGGAACCGATGGTTAATTCATGGTCAAATTTGTCCACCATGCTGATGCCCTTCACCTTGACAAAGGCCCCGCTTTTCAGATCTTTTGTCAACTCCTGCACCTGTTCCGTCTTTAAAAATAATTTCACGGTCATGGTATCGGTGAAATCCGTCAGGTCAAAAATCAGAATCGTCCTCTCATTTTTAATATTCCGTGGCTCCGCGTTCAGAATCTTTCCCCGGATAACCACCTCGCCCATCTCGCCGATGATTTCTTCAATTTTTATAGCTTCCTCTTCAAAATCCCTACCAAAAATCACATCGGGATTATCGGAGCGCTTTATACTTCCATAACCGTTCTTTTTAAACTCTCCTTTTCTGAATTTCCCTTCCTTCGGCTCTTCCCTGCCGAACGCTGCTTTCCCTACAACGGTCAAATTCTGTCCATTGCTCTTTGTCTGTGGATTGCCCGTATTCCGGGATTCTGTAATATTAGAGTCATCTCCGTCATCCTGCCCGTCTCTCTCTCCTCTTTGCGCGCTGTCACCGGAAAAACGGTTTTGATGTCCCCTGCGGCGGCTGTTGATTTCTTCTATCCGCTGTCTGATTCTTAATTCATCCTCTGCGTCATGATCTTCCATGGCAGCTTCCCGGTAAATCACCTGTAATTCTGCCGTCAGCCCGCATCTCTCCACCAGAATTTTCTCCAAAATCCTGACAAGCTCCGCTTCCTTGCTCCGATTCATCACCGTATCCTGCAGGGACAATACCGCTTTTCCTTCTTCAGGACAGATAATCTCGGCACGGTGAAACGCATTATATACAACATGGCTGTACTCTTTTAACTCTGCTTCAATACTGTCGCTGTACAGCTCAAACAGTTTCTGCAGGTCATACTGGGCAGACAGTGAAAATTTTTCATAAATTTTTACTGTCAGATTTACTTTAGGAAATAATTGGGTTTTGATTTCCTCTTCCGTCTTCCAGATATCTTCCTTGGCAATCAGTCTTGTACTGAATAAATATACCCTGAGAAAATCCTTTTGCCTGTTGGAGGAAATTTTCTCCACTGTAGTCTGTTCCATCAAATCGTGAAGACCGCTGTTTAATTGTAATGTCGGAAACACTTCCAAAAACGGTTTTCCCATGCTATCCTCATTTCCGAGCGACTTGTCGCAAAAGCGATTTCTCGTCTGCCATCAAGGCTATTTGTCTTCGCCCGGAAACAAATAACCGATTGTATCCTCCGTTCCGCCCTGCGGAATCATAAAATTCCCAAATCAACAAGCCTGCTCATGAAAATTGTCCAGTTCCTGCTTAAGAGCCGAAAGCAGTTCCGCCTCGGGCACTTTACGGATAATCTCCCCTTTTCTTATCAAAAGCCCTTCACCAACGCCTCCTGCCACGCCTAAATCCGCTTCTTTTGCCTCTCCCGGACCGTTTACGGCGCAGCCCATCACAGCTACCTTGATATCCAAAGGATAATCTTCCACCAGCTTTTCTACCTTGGATGCCAGCCCTATCAGATCTATCTGTGTTCTTCCGCAGGTCGGACAGGAAACCACTTCAACGCCTCCCTTTCTGAGTCCCAATGTCCGCAGAATCAATTTTGCCGATTTTACCTCTTCCACAGGACTGCCTGTCAGGGAAACCCGGATGGTGTCTCCTATTCCCTGATGCAAAATCAGCCCCAGCCCAATAGCGGATTTAATATTCCCGCTCTGTACCGTACCGGATTCCGTAATGCCCACATGAAGCGGATATACCGTCTGCCCGGCTAACAGCTCGTGAGCTTTTACGCACATAAGCACATTAGAAGACTTAATACTGATAACCAGATTATCATACCCCAGCTCCTCAATCATATGTACCTTATCTAAGGCACTCTCTACAATTCCCTCCGCGGTAACTCCCCCATATTTTTCTATCAAAGGCTTTTCCAGAGAACCGCTGTTCACGCCCACCCTGATGGGAATCTTTCTTTCTTTCGCCACATCGACCACTGCTTTTACCTTGTCGGCACTGCCGATATTTCCCGGATTGATACGAATTTTATCTGCTCCGTTTTCCATTGCCGCAATGGCCATTTTATAATCAAAATGAATATCCGCCACCAGGGGAATATGTATCTGCTTTTTAATCTCGGCAAGCGCTTTCGCCGCCTCAAGGGTTGGCACCGTACAGCGCACAATCTCGCAGCCTGCCTTTTCTAACGCAAGAATCTGCTCCACGGTAGCTTTTACATCCTCTGTTTTTGTATTCGTCATAGACTGAATCAGAATGGGATTGCCCCCTCCGATTATCCTGTCGCCGATGGCAACCGTTTTTGTATGCATAAATCCTCCTTCTTTCTCTCCTGCTGTCCGCTATCCTGTCATATCTCTATTTATTATACCGCTTTCGCAAAAATCTTCAAGTCATGGGTTATCCGTCCGCACAAAAGATATCGGCACGGCACAAACCATGCAGTTATTGGTCAGGGCATCCCGCCTTTCATAACAAAAAAGCACTGCCTGCCGCTTTTCAAATATATGCTCGAACACTTCAACATGCAAATTCTTAGTCAATTCCCTGTAATTACAATTCGACAATTCCGGGAACAGTTCATGCGTTTCGGATTCTTTATGTAAAATATCATGTATGCCGTCTTTCCAACGCTCCCCGGAATCCGCAAAGGATGGACGGCTCTTCATGTGCTCCCTCAAATATAAATCATAAATGAGATATTCCTTCCATTCCGCTTTCCGCTTATCCGCTGCGGCACATAGCGTATGTTCCCCAAATTCCAACAAAATTTCATATTTTCTTATCCTTGAGGATTGGGGGCCGAACAAATCATGCTCTTCATACCATGCCGCCAAAGCATCGTACATATCATAAGGCGTCTCAAAATACCGCTCTAAGAATTCCAGCGTATGCATAAACTGATTGCTGTTATAATAAATTTCCAACACTTCCTCCACCTGTTTTAAATGACAAATGTCCCCATAAGAAAGCCATTTCGTGGAAAGGACTTCATAGGGCGGCGCATCGGTATATAACAGATCATACTTTGAAGCATACCTCGCCATATCGGAACCTTTTAATACCTTGAGAAAACCTAATTGCAGTTGCTTGGGACGCAGACCGTAAACATCATTAAAAGAATTTTGAAAAGTGTCCAAATCTTCAAAAGGCAGACCCGCAATCAAGTCCAAATGAATATGAATATTATTCCATGATGAAATCCGCCTCACCGCATCTGCGACTTTTGCAAAATCCATTTTCCGGTGAATTTCCGCAATGGTATTCTCACAGGTTGACTGCACGCCGATTTCCAATTGCACCGCTCCCGGGCGCATACACCTAAGCACCGCAAAATAGTCCTCATCCAAAATATCCGCCGCCATCTCAAAATGAAAATTCGTAATCCCGTTGTCATGTGCCAAAATATGCCTCAAAATAGGCAGGGCATGTTCCTTTTTGCAGTTAAAAGTACGATCCACAAATTTTATCTGTGTTACCTTTCTCTCCAAAAAGAAATCCAATTCCCGACATACCCTCTCTACAGAGCGAAAATCCATATTTTTTTCAATGGATGAAAGACAATAACCGCAGGAAAACGGGCAGCCTCTGCTGCTTTCATAATAAATGATCCGGTGTTCAAAATCCGTCATATTTTTATGCCAAAAAGGAATCTCGTCCAGAGATAAATACGGCGTATTACTCCCGTCAAGGATATCCGGCAGGCTGTGTGAAAAACCGTTTACATATGCCGAAACCAAATACGAAAAAGAGCCTTCTCCGGCTCCTTTCATAACTCCCCGGAGCTTCCATTTCTCTATGGATTCCGATGCATGATACGAAACCTCCGGTCCTCCCGCCCAAATATCCGCGTCAGGCAGGATTTTATGCAAATCGGGAACGATGTTGTCCATGATTTGACGGTTCCAGATATAACAGGAAAAAGCAATTACATCGGGGTTCCTTTGATATATTTCCCGCAAAATATAGGACTGCTGCTGATTAACGGTAAATTCCGCAATCTCGACATATCGTTCATATTCCCCCGTGCAGGATTTCAGGGAGTATACGGCTGGATTAGAGTGTATGTATTTGGCATTTATCGCTACAAGTAAAATTTTCATCCGCTCACTTTCCTTCTTTTCCAAAAAGGCTTGCAGAATTTGGTATTTTATTTCCTTTCTTTATATTATAAACTGTAGCGGTAGCCATGGCAAGTGCCGGACACATTATTTATACTTTAACTCTTCAGACAAAAATACCCGGGAGTCACCTGTACCGCTGCATCTTTCAGACAGAGTAACATCAGTGATGTACTCAAAATCCGTATATCACAAGCTTCCGGCAGACGACTTGCAATCTCTTCCATGGATTGAGGATAAAAATCCAAGGCATTGTACACCTTTTTCAATTCCGGTTCCAATCCGCCGTCCTTTTCTTTCTTTAATTTTGACTGCTCCCCATATTCTCTTCCCTCCTCTTTTTTTACAACTTTTTCCGTTAGCGCCAAATTTCCCGCTCTGGTTTGCGGTTGCTTTCGCACTTGGTTCTCCTGCAATTCTCTCAAAAATTCCTCCGGTGACAAAAACACCTCCGCCCCCTGTTTCAACAGACTGTTACAGCCGTCACTGAGCCTGTCCGTAACACGGCCCGGCACCACATAGACATCCCTTCCCTGTTCCAGCGCCATATCCACTGTAATCAAGGTCCCGCTTTTCCGCCTTGCTTCAATTACAATAACCGCATCCGCCAGCCCACTGACAATACGGTTTCTCGGCGGAAAATTCCTAGGACCGGGCAGACTCCCCGGAGGATATGCGGAAAGAATCCCTCCCTGTTTCAATAATCGGTCATACAGCTTTTGATTCTGTGCCGGATAACAAATATCGACACCGCATCCAAGCACGCCAAAGGAAGTCCCCCCTGCGTCAATCGCCGCCTCCTGACTGATACCGTCAATTCCCCTTGCCATTCCGCTAATCACCTGAACGCCATGGCTTCCCAGATATCTGCCAAGTTCAGCCGCCACATATTTTCCATACTCCGAACAGTCCCTTGCCCCTATCATTGCCACGGTTATCTGTTCCTCCTTCGGGAGACTTCCTTTAAAAAACAACCCATAAGGCGCATCCGGAATATTTTGTAGTCTTTTGGGATAATTCACATCCTCCCGCGTTAAAAATCCGATCTCTCTATGTTTTAACGCTTCATATGCTTTCCGGATTTCTTTCTCACTGTCTTTTTTCCGGCTTTCCCTGAAACTCTCCATCTGACTTTTGGTAAGAACCTGTTCCAAATCTTTCTCCGCTGCTTTAAAAATCTCCTGTGGAGTCTGATATTTCCGCAAAAGTTTTTCTATTGTCCTGTTTCCTATTCCGGGCAGGCTGCACAGCCAATAAGTATAACATTTTATATCATTCATCTGTTCTTTGTTTCCGCGCAAAACGCTTTTACACTCCTCTCAACCAATAATCCGCCGCCGGTCTTAAGTATGCCGCCTCCAAAAGATGCTTTTTGGCAATTTCCTTTTCTCCTTCCAAATCCGCTATGGTTCGTGCCACCTTCAGGATACGGTGATAAGTTCTTGCGCTTAAGTCAAGCTTTTGGTAGATGTGCTCCATACATTTTTGCTCCTCTTTTCCAAGATGGCAAAACTCCTCTATATCTACAGCTTTCATGTCCGAATTAAAACGATATCCCGTTCCCCTAAACCGCTGTTCCTGTATTTTTCTTGCCTTCAAAATCCTGCTTCTGATAGCATGACTGCTCTCGCTTTTTTGCCCTGTATACAGGGAAGCCGCTTTTACGGGCTGCAATTCCACACACACATCAATCCGCTCCAACAAAGGGCCCGAAACCTTTCCCATATAGCGCTTTACTTGATTCTGCGTACAGTGACAGCGGTTTTTGTCCGGATAGTAACCGCAGGGACAGGGATTCATGGCACAGACCAGCATAAAATCCGCGGGATAAACAACATTCCCACCCACCCGGACCACCTGTACCTGTCTCTCCTCCATAGGCTGCCTCAGACTGTCCAATACGCTTCTTGGAAACTCCGGAAGCTCATCCAGAAACAACACGCCTCTGTGTGCCAGCGAAATCACTCCCGGTCTGGGTACACTGCTCCCCCCGGTAAGGGCGGCCTGCGAAACGGTATGATGGGGACTCTGAAAAGGTCTCTTCATAATCAGTCCCTGCCCGTCCGGAATCAACCCTGCCACGCTTACCACGGAGGTAATCTCCAAGCTTTCTTCCATGGTAAGGGGCGGCAGAATACCCGGAATACACTTGGCAATCATGGATTTCCCCGTTCCCGGAGGTCCCGTCATAAGCAAATTGTGAAATCCTGCCGCCGCTATCTCAGCCGCTCTCCGTGCCGGTTCCTGTCCCGCAACCTGTGAAAAATCCGCATCCGTCTCGGTCTGTTCTCCTTGCATTTCCAAAAGCTTTTGCATATCCATATGTACAACTTCCGGCACAGGGCTGCATTCCCCTGCCGCCCGCTTTTTCAGATATTCCAAAACTTCACTGATATGCCCTGCCCCCCTGACCGTGATCCCCGGTATCACAGCTCCCTCCGCCGCATTTTCTTTGGGTACGATACATTCTTTAAGCCCGCATTCCAGCGCATGCCGTACAATGGGCAGCACGCCTCTTACTTTCTTTATCTCTCCGTTTAAGCCCAACTCTCCCAAGAACAGAACATCCCTTGCAGCCGCCTCCGGGAAAAACTCCATCGACTGTAATATCCCCACTGCAATGGGCAGATCAAAAGCCGTTCCCTCCTTTTTACGGTCCGCCGGGGATAAATTAACCGTAATATGGGCAGTAGGTATGGAAAGTCCCGTATTCTTCAGGGCAACGCAGACTCTTTCCCTTGACTCCCGCACTTCTTTGCTCAAAGACCCTACCATGTTAAAAGTCGGCAGCCCCGACGCAATATCCACCTCCACTTCCACCATATAAGCCCGAATGCCTAAAATAGCTCCTGATTTAATTTCACTATACATGCCTTTTCTCCTTCCATTGCTGATTCCCTCGGATAATTTCCGGTTTTATTTAGAAAAAATTGATTGGTTGATGATTTTTTGATGTTTTATCAGACATAAATGATTGGTTAGACCTTCATTATTCAGAAAATATGTGGATGATTCAAAGAATTTTGATTGCTTTTCGCTTCATTATCGCAATTTCCTATTAAGTAAAATGTACAGGCGAACGCCTATTTATGATATATAAGATTTCAGATGATTTTATTGTATGGTATTGCCCCGGTTCTGTCAAGTAGCAAATTCTCCTCTTTGCCGGTATGTATGTTGCACATTCCACCGCAGACACGCTCTCGCTTTGGCTGCTTGTGGAACATGCAATAAGCAATTTGCGCCAACTCGGTTTATGAAAGTTTGCGTTTCGCAAATGCCTATAAATTTTTTACTTTAAATTCCTTTTCCGCCTCCCTGCGCTGATCTCTTCTGGCAATATCGGCTCTCTTGTCATATAATTTTTTACCTCTGGCAAGCCCCACCTGAACCTTCGCCCTTCCGTCCTTGAAGTATACCAACAGGGGCACCAGTGTGTATCCCCTCTCCTTTATTTTGCCGGCAAGCTTGTTGATTTCATATTTATGCATCAAAAGCTTTTTGATCCGCAAGGGGTCTTTATTGAAAATATTGCCTTTTTCATAAGGGCTTATGTGCATTCCGTAGACAAACACTTCCCCGTTTTCAATGCGGATAAACGCTTCCTTAATACTGCACTTTCCCATGCGCATGGACTTGACTTCCGTTCCGTGGAGGGCGATTCCCGCTTCATAGGTTTCCTCTATAAAGTAATCATGGTATGCCTTTTTATTGTTGGCAACTAATCTTTGCGCTTCTTTTTCTTTCGCCATGTTTTCTCCTCCCTCTCTTTTTCTTCTCTCCCCGCTTTTCTTCCCGCCTTGCCTATCTTACTTATTTTGTTTGCCTTTTCTGCTTTCCTGCTCTTTTTTGCTCTTCCCTCTTTTTCCTTTTTGGACTTTCGCTCTGCTCTTTCTCCCTTTTCCGCTCCTGCTGTCTTTCTTTCCTTCTTTACCCGTACTGTCTTTACCGTTTTTTTCTCCGGCCCGGCCAAGGTTCCTTCCCCTTCCTCCACCAATTCAAAATCAATGGTTCTTGCCGCTTTGTCGCATGCCGCCACGGTAATTTTTACGGGCATTCCTATCTTAAAACTCCTGCCGGTAATGGCTCCCCTGACTTCGTTTGTGCGGTTCTCAAAATAATAGGGCTCCCCCGGAAGCTCGGAGATGGGAATCATGCCCTCCACTGTATTGGGGAGCATTACATAGACGCCCCATTTCGTGACGCCCGAAATCACACCTTCGTATTCCTGCCCGATGCGCTCCGCCATGTATTCTACTTTCTTTAGTTTATCGGTTTCCCTCTCCGCCTCGTCCGCCTGCCGTTCCGTGTCGGAAGAATGCTTTGCGACTCCGGGCAGAATATCCTTATAATGCTCTACCTTCGCCTCGTTCATCTTGCCCCGCAGCTGCTCTTTGATAATGCGGTGAATCTGCAAATCCGGATAACGCCGGATAGGGGATGTAAAATGGCAGTAATACGGACAGGCAAGACCGAAATGTCCTGTGCAGTCCACACTGTAAATCGCCTGCTTCATACTGCGCAGCACAAGCCGGCTGATCATCTGCTCCTCAGGGGTTCCTTTTGCCTTTTCCAACAGGCTTTGAAACTCCTTCGGATGAATCTCAAAAACCGGCGCCGCTTTTTTCGTTTTACGGATTCCCGCAGACTTTACCGCGCCGCCCTTCAGATAATAACCGAAACTGCCGATCTGCGCCGAAAGCTGCTTTACCTCTTCCTTGTCCGGCACGCCGTGGGTGCGGTATACAAAAGGAATTTCCAGCAGGTTAAAGTGCTGCGCCACGGTTTCGTTTGCCGCCAGCATAAAATCTTCTATGATGTCCGTTGCGATATTGCGCTCATATGCTTTAATTTCTATAGGATGCCCCTCGCTGTCCAAAAGAATCCTGCTCTCCGGGAAATCAAAGTCAATGGCTCCCCTCTGTCTTCTTTTTTCCCGAAAAATCAAAGAGAGTTCCTCCATCATCCGAAACATGGGCGCCAGAGAGGCATACTTTGCATATTCCGGCTCCCTGTCTACAATGGATTCGTCTTCCAGAATCTTTTTCACGGCGGTGTAAGTCATACGCCGGTCCACACGGATAACCGTCTCACAGATTTCATAATCCGTAATCTCCCCCGTGGGAGCCACATCCATAAGACAGCTTAACGCCAGTCTGTCCTCACCCTCGTTTAAGGAACAGATACCGTTTGAAAGGGCATGGGGCAGCATGGGAATCACCCTGTCCACCAGATAAACGCTGGTTCCTCTTTTTAACGCCTCTCTGTCCAGAGCGGAATTTTCCTGTACATAGTTGGTGACATCGGCAATATGCACTCCAAGGTGGTACTGCTTTCCGTCGAAGCTTAAACTGACGGCGTCATCCAAATCCTTGGCGTCCTCTCCGTCAATCGTCACCATAGTCAGAGCCCTCAAATCTTTTCTGCCCGCCCTGTCCGCTTCGGAAACCGGCTTTGCCACATTTTCTACCTGATTCATCACCTTATCGCTGAATGCCATGGGAAGATTATAATTTTTTACAATGGAGAGAATATCTATGCCCGGATCGTTCACATGGCCGATAATCTCCGTTATCCTGCCCTCGGGGCTCCTGCGCTCGCTTCCGTAGTCCGTAATCTCCACCACTACCTTATGCCCGCTCACTGCCTTTTTGGACTCTTCCACGGGAATAAAAATATCCTTTGAAAGTTGAGGCGTATCCGGCACTACAAACCCATAATGCTCATTGCTTTTTTCAAAGGTTCCCACCAGCGTAACAATACCCCTCTCCAGAATTTTTACCACTTCGGCTTCTTCTCTGCCCCTCCCTTTGTTATGAAGCAGGGCAATCTGCACGATATCCTTATGAAATGCACCGTTTACTTTACTCTTGGGCACATAAATATCTTCTTCCCGGTCCTCCACTCTCACAAAGCCGAAGCCTCTCACATTACTTAAAAAAGTGCCTGTAAGCAACACTTCCTTTTCTCTTTCCTTTTTCTGACGCATCCTTCCACTCTTTCTATTGATTATAACCTATTGATATAAGAAAAAAATCTCGCTATGCGAGATTCTTTCTTAAGCAGGAGTTAAAAAACATTTAAATTCAGTACCATTGACAATACTATGAACAATACTGCAAGTACCTTCGTGCCTCTCAGTAACATTCCCTCTCCGGAGCGTCCTTTATTCTTGCCCCAGAAGGTTTCGGCGGCTCCGCTGATGGAACCTAATCCGGCAGATTTGCCTTCCTGCATTAATACTAAAACGGTAAGCGCTATACATATCAATATAAAAATAACCGTCACAACCATCCTTAACATTGGCAATTCACACCTCCTGTCACGCTAAACATAACATAAACTATGTTACCATAAGATGCACGCAAATTCAACTGTTTTTATAAAATTTTCTCATCAAATCTTATAAAACGGCTCCAGATACTGCGCGGCGGTTCCCAATTCCCTTTCAATATACAAAAGTCTGTTATATTTCGCCACACGGTCGCTCCTGCACGGGGCTCCGGTCTTAATCTGTCCCGCATTTAATGCCACCGCGATATCCGCAATGGTGGTGTCCTCCGTCTCCCCCGAACGATGGGAAATAATTGCCTTATAACCGTTTTTATGAGCCATTTCCACTGCCTCCAGCGCCTCTGTCAGGGTGCCGATCTGATTGACCTTCACCAAAATGGCATTGGCGGCGTGAAGCTTAATGCCCGCGTCCAGTCTTTTGGTGTTGGTCACAAACAAATCATCCCCCACTAACTGTACGCTCTGCCCCAATCTGTCCGTCAGAGCCTTCCAGCCGTCCCAATCATCTTCCGCCAGACCGTCCTCAATGGATATTATGGGAAACTGCTTCACCAGCTTCTCATAATAAGCAATCATTTCCTCCGTATCCCGGATGATCTCTTCTCCTTTTAATTTGCTCTCTCCGGGAAAATGATACTTGCCCGTCTTTTCGTTATAAAGCTCACTGCTGGCGGCGTCCAGCGCAATCTTAATATCTTGTCCGGGAGTGTAGCCGGACGCCTCCACTGCCTCCACGATCAAAGATAATACGCTCTCGGCATCCGCCAGATCCGGTGCAAAACCGCCCTCGTCTCCCACTCCTGTGGAAAGTTCCTTCTCTTCCAGAATTTTCTTTAAATTATGGTAGATTTCCGCACATATCCGAAGTCCCTCCGCAAAAGTTTCCGCCTGCACGGGCATGATCATAAATTCTTGGAAATCCACGGTGTTGGCGGCATGTTTTCCGCCGTTTAAAATGTTCATCATGGGAACCGGCAGAAGTTTTGCACCCGTACCGCCCAGATAGCGGTAGAGCGGCAGCTTTAAAGCTTCCGCCGCCGCTTTTGCCACCGCCATGGATACGGACAACATGGCGTTTGCTCCCAGATTTCCCTTATTGTCCGTTCCGTCCGTCTCCATTAAGATCCTGTCAATCACAATCTGTTCCAAGGCATTTTTGCCAAGGAGCACGCTTGCAATCTTTTCATTGACATTTTTCACCGCATGCTGTACCCCCAGACCGAAATACCGGGTTTCCCCGTCCCGAAGCTCCACCGCCTCAAATTGTCCGGTACTTGCGCCGGAGGGGACTGCTGCCGACGCCCCAAAGAGCTGTCCGTCACTGTGATTTAAGACAATCACCTCTGCTTCCACCGTCGGATTTCCTCTGGAATCCAGAATTTCCCTTCCGCGTATTTCTTTAATTTCCAAATATTGCCTCATAAAAAAGCCTCCTTCTTTCGATACCGTCATTTTCAATCAGTATATCCGGGAAGGGGGCTTTTATTCTTTTTGTCTTGGAACCTTATTACTGGACTGCCTCCATATCAAACAGGGACTTTTCTAAATTAGCCAGATCGCTTGTGTTGGGAGTATAAAGCTTGTCCACCAGCTCAATCCTTATCGTAAGCTCTGCGGGCTCCGCATAAGTGACAGCTCCCATCGCATTCTTCATGCTGTCCTTCATTGCTTCCATCAGCTTTTCCATCTGCTCTTCCTGAGAAAGCGCCGCAACGGAAGCATCTCCCTGCAGATTCATTACAGCCTGCATATAATCTTCCATCATAGGCTCAAAAATAATCATCTTCTCATATGTAACGGTTACCGCAAAAGAACCGTTATCCTTCTTTTCCGCTTTTCCCACCGTATATTTTACCTTGGAAAACATATCCTTAAAAACTTCACGGAACTCCTCTTCCAGCGTATCGGAAACTGTCAGTCCTTCCAAGAAAGCATTTACCTCCGTATCGATGCCTTCCTCATAAATATCGGAAGCTTCCTCAGCCGTGCCGAGTTTTAATTTTACAAGACCGCTTGAATCATTCTTGTAGGAATTATCCAGCGTAGCCTTCAGATACTCCGCTGCGTCAAACTTGGAGCCACATCCGCCAAGGACTCCCACCAGCATTACACATACCAATGCCAATGCAATCTTTTTTACATGTTTCATTGTCTTTCTTCTCCTTTTTGTCATATAGATATTTTCCTGCGTGATATGCATTGTATTACACACGCAAAAAACAATTTACCACAAATCTGAAAATCTGTCAATATTTTTTTGCATTGGCAGGCACCCAATTGGCAGGCTCCCAATGCAATTCGTTTCCGCTTACCCTTGTTTCGTCCCTCACTTCCCCCAGCCTCTGTATGAGCAGACTGTCCATCTCTTCCTCCGTGACAAAGCATTTTCCCTCCTGCTCGCACAAAGAGATAAAATACCTGCATTCCTCCGTATCGCCCCCTTCATACAGCACACAATACTCTTCATCCTTTATCTCATAACGCATTATCCCCATATTCGGGTCATAGTCTCCTGTTTTTGCAAACGCCTCATTATAGGCAGCCTCAGACAGATATGATACACACTGCCCCCACAGATCTTCTGTGCTATAAACAGTCTGAAGATCACCATTTCCGTCTATATATCGCTGTGTGGAGATAAGCCGACCCATATTAGGTGAAAGGAGGCTGCTGATCAATCCGTCATAGGTAATATCCAGAGCGGCTCTTTCCCATGTTTCATCCATGTATACCAGCTCCAATTCCCCGTCATTGCAGAAAATCACTGCGATCTGCGTGCCATCATCCCACGATTCCTGACGGTTCGCTCCCGGCCATAGGAATCTGAGCAGCATCTCCTCCACGCCATCGCCCCCACAGTCAATAAAGGCATACTCCACTTCGGAAACCTCCTGCCCACTGTACTCCGAACGAGAATGCTCCACAGACTCCAGAATCTCTTGAAAAGTCCATTCTTCCCTCTCACTGCCGAACCAAATGTCCGCCACATCTCCCCGCATCCGCAGTGTCTCCCTGCCCTGCAGGAAACGCTCATAAACCGGAAGCGGGCTGTCCCAATCATTAAAGTGATATACATATGTGCCGTCACCCAGATAACTCTCTCTGTAGTTATGCCACACACAAAGCCTTGCCAGCTCCTCGTTCCCACTACCGGCTGCCGGAATGTTTTCATCGGAATCCCACACTATCCCATATTGGGCAAACAGCTCCGTCATCCTTTTCTCACAATGCTCCCTGTCCGGTTTCCGTTCATAATCCGGTCCGTCATGCAGGAAACCGTACACGCTCTCACTTAACAAAAGCTCCCCTTTTTCGTTATATTGAGAAACCCGGCAGTCAGAGGACTCAGGCTCCGATTTGTATTCAAATATTAAAGGAGTATACAGATTCTTCCCATCATACCGATACAGGTTCGCCTCCCCATGAATCTCATCCACGATAACACCATGATAATCCAATGAGGAATACAGGTATTTCCCGCTCTCCGCATCCAGCAAAAGCCAGATTTCATCGCGCTGCGCCATGTCATCGCTTTGCTGCACCGGACATTCCGACTTCTTAACCACCTTTCCGTCTTCTAATTCATATAGGTACAGGTTCTTGCTTTTCTCCTCCTGAACCATCGTCAGAAGTTCGTCCCTGCCGTCTTGGTCCCAATCGCATATCCGGGCAAAAACAATGCCGGTAACGCCCGTCCAACGGATATCTTTCTCGCTTGGTCCATACTGGGACAACGCGCTTTGGTCAAATTCTTTTATCTGGGAATCCATCTTCGCATAACCGTATCGCGGCGCCAGTTCCTGATCCAGATATTTCTGAAAACGCGCTGTTACGGCTGCTGCCTCCGCTCTGTTCACCTCGTCAATCTTTTCCGCAAGAAGCCCCTGCGCTTTCTCGTCCTGCTTGGTCCTTGTCAGTCCTTTTTCCAGATTTTGGACAGCTTCTTCAAATTTCTCCTCCGCCTGCAGGATATCCGCCTGCAGCAGATAGGCGTCCGTCAAAGCAAAATCCCGTTCCAGAGCCTCCCTGCAATAGGAAAGCGCCTCCTCATATTCCTCCTCTTCATAGCACTTTTCTGCAAGTTTCAAATTCTTTCTGCTTACATAAGCATCACCGGTAAAATAAAATACGCCGGCCGCCGTCCCTAATGCCAATAACAACGCTGCAATGGCTACGGCTCTCTTTACCCCGTCATTTTCAATGTTTTTCCCACAATATTCACAATATAGCGCTCCCTTGTTTATCTCCTTGCCGCAGTTTTTGCATACCATGCCTGCTTTCCTCCCTCATATGCATATGTACCGTGGGGTTCTACTTTGTGATATCAAAAATATCAAATAACCTCATAAATATCAGGTAAACATCCCCGTCGCTAATCTGATACTGTCCGCCTTTCGGCTCCACCGTTACGGATATCTCAACAGGCTCCTCGTATTCTATATGGGACATCCCTTTTTTCATACTGTCCCGCAGCATCCCCATCACATATTTCTGCGCATCTGCTTCGGAAGACGGCGCGGATGCGGGAAACTGCGTCCAGTTTTTATATAAATCCACGCAGGCTTTTTTGTATTCCCCTTCATAGGCTTTATAAAACTGCGCCTGCTCACAGGTGACAGCCACCACATAAGAACCGTCCTCCCGCTTTCTGAAATCCCCCACCGTGTATTTTGCCTTGGCATATAATTCTTTGAAAATTTCCCGGAAATCCTCTTCCAATTCCGGCGTAATCTCATAATTTTCGCTGTAATTTGCAAGGAAAGAAGAAGTAATGCTGTTTATCTGTTTTTCATAAGCGGCAGTCTGGTCCTTGATGCCTGCAGGCGTTTCATTCATAAATACGCAGTCAAGCCATATCTTCACATATGCGGACGCGTCAATCTCAGGCGGCGTCCCGCATCCCGAAAAAAACACCGCCGCTATCACGCAGGCGGATACCGCTGCCACTTTCTTTATCCTGTTTTTTATATCCATCCCAACCTCCGTTTCACTGCTTTCGTTTGGCAGCATAAATAGGTTTGATTGCGCCGTCCAATGCCCATGCAGGCGCCGCCGCAAACATCGCTTACGGGAACCACGAAAGCGTTTCGAAATCAAAGAAATTGTTCTGCAATTTAAGTTGGTCCTCCTGCTTCATCACATAATACTCACCTTCCGGCACAAGCGTAACCGTCATGGTTTCAGGCTCCTTATATTCCGGATGTAAAAGAATTTCCCTGATACAGTCCCTCTCAATGATGAGCATTTGTTCCGTCACGGCATCTTCACTGTCGGGAAACTGTGCGGGAACCGTCTGCCACTCCAGCATCTTCTGGTTAAATTTTTGCGCTGCATCCGCAATCATCGGTTCAAACAACTTCATCTGTTCGTAAGTCACCTGTACGGTATAGGTACCGTCTTCCTGCCTCTTCGCATCCCCCACCGTGTATTTTACGCGACTGAGCAATTCTTTCATAAGCTCCCAAAACTCATGGTATAGTTCCTCGGAAATATCGCTGTCGATTACTGCGGCAAAATCACTCATTTCGCCGGTGACTCCCAGCTCATAGATAACTGCCGCCTCATTTTTTGAAAAACCCGTGGCCTCACAAAATAAAGCGGAATCGTTTTTATAAGAATTATCCAATAAACCCTGCACATACATGGCGGCGTCAAAATCATAAAGATTGGTAATATCAAAAAAAGGAAGCTTGTCCGCGTCCGGTTTATCGAAAAATTCTGACTCTAAATCCTCCAAATCCCGTTTCGCCGGAACATAGCACTGTTTTGCCGTTTTTACCAAAGTGATGGTTGTTTCGGCAGGGTCTTCATACTTTGCGTTGACAAGCATTTTTCTGATACTGCCCCGAAACAGGGTGAAAAACGCCTCCTTCATCTCCCCGTCAGACTGTGGCGCCGAGGAAGGGTTCTCCTTCCAGCTTTTTAATTCCTTTTCATAAGCTTTCAGGGCGTCATCCATCGCAGGCTCAAAAACCTGCATCCGCTCATAGCTTACCGTGACTATGCAGGAACCGTCCTCCTGTTGTGTAAAGTCCCCAACCTCATACTTTGCGCCGGCAAAAATCTCCGGCATGACTTCCCGGAAATCAGCTTCCCATTCTTTTGAAATGCCAAATGAGGAAAAGAAAGCACCAAACTGCGCATCCATGCCATCCTCATAGGTGTCTGCCGCCGCACTCTCGGATATGGCAAGTTTTAATTCCACCACTGACTTTGTATCGCCTTTTAAGCCATTGTCCAGATATGCTTTTAAACACTGCGGGGCATTAACGGATTGTCCGCATCCGCAGAGCGCTCCCGCAAACAGCACCGCCACAAGCACGAATACCGCTTTTGTTATGCTTTTTCTTTCCCTCATTTGTCACCTGTATTCTTTCGCGTTATATTATTTACGAACCAGCAGGGATTTGCCGGTCATTTCCTGCGGCTGTGTCTTTCCCATAATCTGAATCAGTGTGGGAACAATATCCGCCAGACAGCCGTCCTCCCTCAATGTGTATGCCTCGTCATAGTTAACCAGAATGAAGGGCACCGGATTGGTAGTATGCGCCGTAAAGGGTGCATTGGTTTCATAGTCCACAAGCTGCTCCGCATTGCCGTGATCCGCGCAGATAAACAAAGCGCCGTCCGTTTCTTTCACCAGCTCTACGATTTCACCCACGCACTTGTCGATGACTTCCACCGCCTCTATGGCAGCCTCCAGCACGCCGGTATGACCCACCATATCCGGATTGGCAAAGTTGCAGATAATCACATCATAGTAAGGCTCGCCGCTTTCATCCTTTGCAGTGATGGCTTCACTGAGCTTATCACAAACGGTATATGCGCTCATGCGGGGCTTTTTGTCATAAGTGGGCACATATTTGGGAGAATTTACCAGAATACGCTCCTCCCCTGCATTGGGCTCCTCCACGCCGCCGTTAAAAAAGAAGGTAACATGGGCATATTTCTCGGTCTCCGCGATTCTCGCCTGCTTACATCCGTTTGCCGCCAGCCATTCGCCGAAAGTATTGGTGACCGCAATCTTGTGGAATGCCACTTCCTTGTTGGCGATGGTGGGATCATAATCGGAAAAGCACACATAGGTGATATCCTTGCGCTCTCCCCTGTCAAAGCCTTTGAAATCATCATCACAGAAAGCTCTGGTAATCTCCCTTGCACGGTCGGGGCGGAAATTGAAGAACACAACGGAATCCCCATCCTGTACGGTGGCAACGGGCTTTCCGTCCTCCACCACTACCGTGGGCTTTACAAATTCATCCGTCTCTCCCTTGTCATAGGAATTTTGGATTCCGCAGATGCCGCATGCCGCCGTGAGCCCTTCGCCTTTGGTCAAAGCATCATAAGCCAGCTTAACGCGGTCATAATTATTATCCCTGTCCATGGCATAATAACGCCCAATCACGGAAGCGATTTTCCCTACGCCGATTTTCTCCGTTTCGGCATTTAATGCTTCCGCAAATTCCTTTCCGCTGGCGGGAGGAGTGTCCCTTCCGTCCAGAAAACAATGCACAAACACCTTGCTTAATCCGTTTCTCTTTGCCAGCTCCAGCAGCCCGTACAAATGTGTGTTATGGCTGTGTACGCCTCCGTCCGACAAAAGTCCCATCAAATGAAGGGCGCTGTCGTTTTTTTTGCAGTTTTCCACGGCGTGGAGCAGAGCCGGATTTTCAAAAAAAGTTCCGTCCTGTATCTCCTTGGTGATTCTGGTAAGTTCCTGATACACAATGCGTCCCGCGCCCATATTCAGGTGTCCTACCTCGGAATTGCCCATCTGTCCGTCGGGAAGTCCCACTGCCATGCCGCTGGCGTTCCCCTTCACAAAAGGATACTCCTTCATCAGTCTGTCCATAACCGGGGTCTTTGCCTGTGCTACGGCATTACCGTCCGTCCTTTCATTTAACCCATATCCGTCCAAAATCATTAAAACAACCGGTTTCTTGCCCATGTCCTTTATTTCCTTTCCTGTTACTTCCTGTTTTTGTTACATATTTTCATTTACATAAACCTTCACGCGGCTCTGGATAACCTCCGCCACAGCCTCGGCGCTCTTCTGCCCCTCAAAGTAGGCTGCCACTTCCTCCGTGATAATGTTCTGCACATTCTGGTTCATATAAGCAGGCTTATCCACCGACTTTATAAAGGCGTCTATCCGGTCTACCTCTTCCTGCGTCATAACCGGAATCACGATTGACTCATCATTGATATAGTATGTGTCTTCATACTCCACCTTATTGCCGTCCTCATCTTCATAAAATGGCTTTTCCATAGCGGCTTTCAGCCACTTCTCATAGCTCGCCCCATTGGTAGGTATCTGCCAGCCCAGCTCATCCTGATATTCCTCCGTCAGGTAATAGCGCAAAAACTGCCATGCCCCCTCCTTGTTGGCGGACTTAGAGGAAATCGCATAGAAGTTGTTCACAGAAACTACGCTGCCTTTTCCGCTGTCCGTGGGGAATCCCACAAAACTTACCGCTTCTCCCATAGAGCCTTTTATGCTCCGGTTCAAATCGTGCATATCGTTCAGATACACATCCGCCAGAAGCGTTCTGTTCTCCCTCCACTGGGAACCGTAATTCATCCAATAATCATCATCCCAATTTTCATAATCCAATTCTGCGGGCAGGGTATTGGCATATTCCAGCATCTCAATAAAGTTTTGGGAATCAAAATCACATTTTCCCGTGGATATATCCACGAAATCACTTCCGCAGAATGTCAGCATATTATAAATGAAACTATCCCTTGTGGTCTCGCCGAATCCCAGCGTCCCTTCCGGAAGGGAATCCACTGTCTCTCGGAACTCCGCCATGGTCCAGGAAGTCCTGTCACCCACCAGAGACTGCTTGCCCATATAGCTTCTCACGGTGAAAGAAGGAATCACATAATAAAGTTTGTCTTTCACCCTATAGGCATCAAAAGCGCTCTGTACAAACTCCGCTTTGGACAGCTCCTCATCCTGCTCTATCAGCTTTTCCACATCCGCCAAAAGTCCCTTGGAAATGTAATTCTCCACGGGCATATTGGGATTACATATCAGAATATCGGGCATATTGCCGGAGATAATATCATTGTTTAACTGTGTGTACCCCGCCATATAATCATCCTGTGTGGAATAGGATTCGTATTCCTTATAGATAATGCGGTACTCATCGCTTTCCTTGTTGAAATCCACGATTCTCTTTCTGATATCGTAGTTGATATAAAATGCAGCAATAAGAATCACCTTTTTGTCCGGAATATCCTTAGGGTCCACCTTGCTAAAATAACCCACCCTTGTGGTATAATCATCCATATCATTATAAAAACCGATAAAGTTATCGCCGTCCAGCATGATAATCTGGTTCAGGCTGTTGGTATACAGGTCGGAATTGACATAACTCATGATCTGCGTGATGTCTTCATCTCCGATATTGTAGGTAAACACCCCCGCAGTTGTACTGAACACCAAATCCGTATCCGTGCCTGCGCTCATTGCGCTATAACCCCTGAGGTTCAACACCTCGGGCATCTTCTCGCCTTCTCCCAGCCTGCCCGTTTCAAGGTCATAAGGCGCTACATACAGGTATCTCCAATCCTGATCCCAATACAGCGCATAAGCGGCGCCCCCGTCTTTTAAGACAATTTCGGAAAGCCTTTCAAGGTTCTCGTCTTCGCTCTTGAATTCCCCGACTTCTACAACCCTGCCTTTTTGGTCCATGATCACCCGGGTACTATTCTCCCCCTCCAATACCATCATCAGGGAACCGTCTGCCAGAGAAGTCATAAAATTAACCCAATATTCTTTTCCCGGACTGCCGGTCACTTCCTCAAGATCCTGCTCCCACTCAATATTTCCCTTCATATCCCATGCGCATACTACCAGTTTTCTCTGGTTCACCGTATTATAAGGGTCCGTATAATCGTTTCTGCTGTACTGCTTGATTCCGTACAGAAGCTTGGCGTCCGCGGCAAAGGTAAAATTCTGATATCCCGCGTACTCATTTATATTCATAAAAGGATCCGTGATATCAATATCCGGAATCCCCATTTCATCATCCGTCACATCTGCATCGTCCGTCTGTGTATCGTCCTGATTGGCATCTTCCGAAGCATCCTCCGCAGGCACTGTCTCCTCGGAAGCCGACGGCGCAACCACTTCCGGCATCGGCACTGCCTGAGCACGGGCAAGGGGCATAATACCGCCGCCCACGGTTCCGTCGTAAGAATCGGAGTCTCCTCCGCCATTTTCTTCATCCAGTCCCCAATCCGGCTTTTCGAGATTTATTTCAAGATTCTGCATTTTGATATTCGAGCCGTCAGCATCCATGGTCACAATCCGCAAATCCTGACCGTCTTCACTGCTTGTCGAATAATGGTACACTTCCATCAAAATATAGATTTTGTCACCTTTTTTTATGGTATCCCGGATGCCTATGTCATCTCCGAGATTGGCAAATTCGCCGATTTCCCTGCCGGAATAGACATACTGTTTCGCCAGATTCGGATCCTGACTTACGCCTTTTCCTCCGCAGGAGGTAAGTCCCATAACCATTGCGGCACAAAGAACTGCGCACAACCCCCTTTGAAACCATTTCTTTTTCATAACATCCTCCTTTTCTGCATTACTTTAATTTAAATCATTATACCATAAGTGCCTCCCATGCCGCAACTTACAAGTCCGCTGTTTTCTGTTTTCGCTTCAAAAGCCTCTTTTCCCTCTGTTTTTCCAAGAATCGCTCCCACTTATCCAAACCTTTTTTCCATACATCCTTTAAGGTCCATCCCTTGTGCTTCCACCATTTGATAAATGCTGTCAGCGCCAGCGCTATGGGATAAAGCAAAAAGGGAATCATAGCCGCCGTGAGAAGGGCTATGATATCCTCATAACCTCTGGCTATATTCTCCCAATAGGGATAAATAATCGCCTTGCCGTTCATGGAGCGGGTGCCGAAAGCGGCAACCGTCTTAAATCTTGCAAGCAGGGAATATCTGGAGGTGTTCTCCAAAACCTCCATATTCTTTTCATCCACTCCGATGTTTTCTTTTACATGGTTGAACGCAAAGTTTTTTACGGGATTTGGCATGGCAATCTCATAATGATTGATGCCATAATCAGTCCCCAGCTCCGACAGGGTCTGATAGGATACATAAACCAGAGTTGCGTCCAGACCCGCAGCCTTGTAAAGCCGTCCATTTGGTCTTCTGACCACTCCGGTGACAATATGGGGAATCCCCCTTATCGTGACAATCTGCCCCGCCACATCATTGGAGCCGAAAAGCTGCCATGCGGCGTCCTCATCGATCACACAGTAATCCTGCATCAGGTCGTTTCCCGAAAAATAAGAGCCCGTCAAAAGCTGCTGGGGATGAAATTGGAAAAAATCACCGCCGATTCCGATTGCTGCCGCCTGAATCGTAGTCTTATCGCTGGCAATACTGACCTTTCCGTCCGCGCTGTAAGCGTCAATCCACAGTCTCGCGCCGGGATTTTCGCTCTCCTGAGAAATGGACGCCTCCAACAGGGCGCTGTCAATGGTGTGTTCAAATTCTTTAATGTCATCCTCCGAAACATATGCACCCACCGAGAAAAAACAGCTGATCTGCGCCACATCCTTCTCTTTGCTCCAGCGCTCTGCCATATTCTGGGACGACTGCTCCCCCGCCATATGATTTGCTATACACAGCAGCACCACAAAAATCAGCGAAGATACCGCGCCACTAATAATTAAGCATAACCGTTTCATATTTTCTTTTATTCCTTTGGCGTTTTTAATTTTCATTGGCAAGTCTGACCAGCTGTCCCGCTTCCACAGGCTTTGTGGATGTGGTAATGACAAAGGAATAGCTTTCCAGACTGCCCGTTACCGCAGACTTGGTATCATCGCTTGCCAAAACCTCTATATCCGCTCTCTGGGCAATATAGCGGTTGCCCAAGGGGCTCGATTTCTGCACCACCTGCAGGACGAATTTGCCGTTATTGTCTTCCCTGATAGCGCTGTTGGGCACAATGGTGTCATAAGTTGCGCTCTTCTGTCCCACCGAGACATTTAGGGACTGTCCCGCCGTGATATCTCCCGTCACATTAAAGGTCAGAAGCTTTTTCTGGGCGGGGTCCGTGGTGTCCGGCTTAATGCTGGCAAGAACCACCTCCACATTATCATAGCGCCATGAATTGACCAGATCCGCCTTGTCCCCTACGGAAAGACGCTGCGCCTGTTCCTTGGTAACGGAAAAACTCATGGTATACCCCTTGCCCTCCGGCTGGATGACTGCCACCGGCTGCGCCGCCGATACCTCTTTGCCTGCCGTAGCGTTTATCGTTGTGATGGTACCCGCGATGTCCGCTTTGATAACGGCGTCCACAGACTTTTCCAACTGTTCGTCAACTTCTTTTTGGGCATCCGCAATGGCTTCCTTCAAGAGTTCCAATTCGCGGCTGGTTCCGATGTCGCCGACAAGAGTGGTTAAAGCATCCTGCTTCTCCTTCAAATCCTTCTTAGCCGCTTCCAAATTAATATTTGCTATATCTTTTTTTTCATCAAGACCTTGCTTTGCCCATCCTAAAGAGGTAATCGCATTACTCTGCGAAAGTTTTGCTTCTTCCAGATCCTGCTGCGCTTTTTTTAATTTATTTTCTAATTCTGCAGATACACCCACAACGCTTGTTTCAAGGTTATTCAACGCTTGCTGCGCATTGTTCAGAGCTGCATTTGCATTCTCCAGAATTGCATTAGCATTGTTCAAAGCCTCATTTGCATCACCCAAAGCCTCATTTGCATCATCCAAAACCGACTTTGCATCATCCAAAACCGACTTTGCATCATCTACTGCTTTCTTTGCGGTTTTCTGTTCAGTTTTTAACTCCTCATCTGAAGGCGCTTCTGCAATTTTTGCTTCAATATCATCTAATTCCTTTTGCGCTTTTTCCAATTTTTTTTGCGCATCTTCCCAAGTCTTATTTGCTGCTTTCTGTGCTGACTCTGCTGCCTTTTTATCCGACTCTGCTGTTTTCTGCGCTGACTCCGCATCTTTTTGATTTGCCTTTGCATCGTCCACTGCCGTCTGCGCTTTTTCCTGTTTAGCTTTTAATGCTGCATATTCAGGACTATTTGAGGTCGCTTCCGCAATTTTTGCTTTAATATCATTTACTGTATTCTCTGCACCCTGTACTATCAAATCAGCATTTTCTTTTTGTTTTTTCGCCTCCCTGTAAGCTTCAACCTGGTCCCCCGCATTAATACGGTTTCCTTGATTTGTAGGACTCTCCGCTGCAAGCCCATCATAATCCTTCTGCCATGCCTCCACTTCCTTCTGCGCATTATTTAAAGCATTCTGCGCATTGGTAATCTGCAGACGGTAATTTGATGTGGAGATATTGCTCTGGGAGTTCTTTATCACCCCTGCATCCACTGCATCCGTCAAAAGTTTCGCATCATAGGCATCCTGCGCTTCCTTCAAATTATCCTGCGCGACTTTCAGTTCTGCGCTTTCCACATCCTCCAGATACACCAGCACATCGCCCTTCTGCACCTGAGCGCCTTCCTTCACGGCAACGCTGCTCACTTTTCTTGTCTGCTTGACGGTAACCTCATAAGGGTCCGTGCTCTCCACAACGCCGCTGCCCCTGATTTTGGCGGTGATGGTACCCGATTCCGCGTATTTCGCAGCCACCTCCGGCAGGGAATAATTCATAAATGTGTTGGAAAAAAAGGTTAATACCAACAGCACCGACAAAAAGATAATTGCCGCCGTTTTTACCCATTCTCTTCTTTTACTCGTATTCTCGTTCATACTTCCTCTCATTCCGCCGCGCAAACGGCATTTCATACCCTTTTTATTTTGCTTCTATCAGCCTTTAATGCCGCCCTGATAGGTGATTCCTTCCACCAGATAATCTTCCCCGTACAGAAACACCAGAAGACTGGGCACCATATATATGGTCGCCACTGCGAATGCCAATCCTATCTCCCCGCTGTTTATCTTGCTCAAAAACACCGACAAAGGATGCTTTTCCGCATCCGACAGCAGGATGAGCGGCTGCTCCACCATATTCCAATAATCTATAAAGACCAGAATTGCCGCCGAGCACACGGCTCCTTTACAGAGCGGCATACAGATACGCCTGAAAATCTGCCACTCTCCCGCACCGTCTATCTGTGCCGCCTCTATCACGGAAACAGGAATCCTGTTCATGAATTTGGTCAGCAGATAAACGGCAAAAGGGGAAAAGATACCCGGAAGCCATATCGCCCAATAGGAATCCAAAAGCCCTAATTTCTCGGACACCAGATAGTTGGGCACCAGTGTCACCTGATAGGGCATCAGCATCAGTATCACATAAGAAAAGAAAATCACCTGCCTTATTTTGCCCTTGTATCTGGAAAAGCCGTAGGACGCCAGACACGCCGTAACCAATTGGAACAGCAGAATGGGACCCACCAATATCACGGAGTTCCAGAATTTTAACAGATAATCCGGACTCTTTAAAAGTACAGTGGCGTATTGGCTGAAAGACACGATATCCGGTATGAATTTCAAGTTCACCTTTTCGGAAATATACACCTTGCCGCCGGTTTCCGTTTTCGCAAACACGGAACCATAATTGGCGGATATCTCCGAAGACGCCATAAAGGAGTTGGTGATGGTCAGCACTATGGGCATCAGGAACAGGATTGCAAATCCTGCGGCAATCAGGGTTGCCACAGCGATTTTAAAGGTTTCCCACATTTTTCTCTTCTTGATACTCGATGCTCGCCTCGCATCTTTCTGTTTTTTCAAAGCGGCAACGGATGTTCCGCCCTCTTCTCTCATCAGCCTTCCACATCCTTTCCGAAATAATTTTCCACGATAAATAACAAGCCGATAATGACAATCATGACCAGAGACATCAATATTGCCGCAGCGGAAAGCGTCTGATAGTCCAGATTCTTGAATTTGTTGTTCATAAAATGCTGCAGCATATAAATCGAGTCATAGGGGTAGTCCGTCGTCAGCAGATAGATTTCGCGGAAAATCTTAAAGGAACTGATTAAGGACATTATGGTCACAAACAGAATCGTGGAGGACAAATACCTTATTTTGATATAAAAGAAAGTCTGTAAGGGCGTTGCGCTCTCAAGCCTTGCCACCTCCAGAATATCTTTGGGGATGCTGGCTAACGCCGCCATAAACAGTATCATATTATACCCAAGGTTCTTCCACAAAAACAAAATCACCACCACGATAATGGAGTATTTGGATTTCATCCAGTCTATTTTTTCTCCCCCGAAAGCCAAGAGAATATCGTTGACCGCTCCGTTATAGTGAAACAGGACCTGCCAGATCAGCACCACCGACGCCACCGGCACCATCATGGGACTTAAGAAAAAAGTACGGAACTGGCTTCTGAAGGGAAGCTTTGCCTCCAGCACAATAGCCAGAATCAGTGACAGCACCACCGATAAGGGAACCGCAATCACGGAAAAGGTAGCCGTATTTGTCACTGCCGTACGGAAAGCCGTATTTTTGATTACGCTTGTAAAATTATCCAAAAACACAAAACGGGCGCTGATGGGGTTATCCACCATGGAATAGTAGATGACCACCAGAAAGGGCAGCAAAAAAAATGTCAGAACGCCAAGGAAGCTCGGAGCTATAAAAAGCCCCGAACTTATTTGCACCTTGCGTTTTGCCCTTGTTTTTTTCGCCTTAGAAACCTTGCCTTTTGAAGCCAAAACCGCCACCTCTGATTCTTACTGGTTTTCATCCAGATAAAGCTGGACTCTGCGCTGAATGATATCGGTCACATCCTCAATGGATTTCTGCCCCTGAAAAAAGGGCTCCGCCTCTTCCGTAATGATATTCAGAATCTGATCATCCGTAGCGGCTCCTGCCGTTGCCGATTCAATCAGCTCCACCACTAAATTGACTTCCTCTTTGGTCGGGGTATGATAGGTGTATTCCCAATCACCGTATCCGATGCCATTCCCGCCCGAATCTTTTAACGCCGCATCTATAGCCTCCTGCATCTTACTCTTTCTTGCGGAAATGCCCCAGTTGTATAGTCTGCTTTCCGTGGTCAGGTAATGCTCCACGAAAGTCCATGCTCCCTCTTTATTCTTTGCCTTTGCGGAGATTCCTACTCCTCCCTGAACGGAAAGGAGACAGCCGCTGCTTCCCTCTTCTGCGGGAAATCCGATACAGGTGACAGGCTCGTTGAACATTGCTTCATAAAGCTGTATTTCATCAAAATCACTGATGCTCACCATTTCCAAGAGCACATCTCCCGCCTGCAGTTTGAGGGGTGTGGAGCGCTGATCCTCCTCATCCCAATTAAAATCGCCGGGGATATTTTTCACAAACGCCAAAAGGTTTTGAAATTCTTGGGAGGCAAAATTACATTTGCCCGTGCTGTAATCAATATAAAGCTTGGAATTGCATTGCAAAAACAGTTGTAAAATGGATTGCCTTGTCGCATACTCAAAAAGATCTTTTCCGGGATGGGCGTCCGCATAGGCAATCATATCTTCCACGGTCCAGCTTTTCTTTCCCCCGAAATCGGAGGTCTTTCCCACTATGGTGCTGACATAGAAAGTCTTGGGGATTCCCGCCAGCTTGCCGCCATAGGTATAAGTGCCCAGCACATTTTCCAGATAATCGTCTTTGCTCAGGACACTGCTCTTTTCCAGATAGGGGAACAAATCCTCAAACGCGCCGTTTAACGCCAATTTCTCAATATTTCCCAGGGCTGATTCCATATAAACGATGTCGGGACTGTTGGAACCCGATACCAAGTCGCTTTTCAGTCTGCTCACCGCATCGCTGTAAGTGGTCTCCGTCCATACCGCATGGTTATCCACATAAGTTTTGATGGAAACATGGTAGGCGTCGCTCTGTTTGTTAAATGCCACCGCAGCCGCCTGCAGCTCCTGACTGCTGGTTATGGTTGCCACCACAATTTCCGTTTTCCGCGGCAGTTCCGAGGTCTTTTTCTTTTCAAGGAAAGCAAGATTGTTTTCACCGCTCTCCCAATCATTGAGAACGATAACCAGCCTGCCGTCTTCCGTAATATTTAAACTGTCCACATAATCCCCGTTGATATCGCTGTCCAGCCAGTCGAACAGCTTTTCCCCGGTCTGTTTTTCCATATCGTAAGCATACACACCGTAATTGTCCCTTATCAGAAAGTCCGCGTCTTTGCCTGCGACAACATCCTGTCCCTGAGGTAAATTGTTATAGACCGTCCCCCACTTTTTGCCCGCGAAGTCGATTTCCGCAAGGCAGTAATTTCTGGCGTCCGAAGAGTTGTCATAATAGGTGCCGTAGATTTTGCCGTCGGCGTCCATGCACAGACCGTCAATCCAAGTGTCCGAATCAATCCTGCCCTGATAGCTGAAATCCTTGCCGAAAAGGCACACACCTTCACTTGCCTGTATATAAATCCTGCCTTCCCCGTCCACAAGCATCGTATCCACATAGCCGTATCCGGACTCATCACACACTTTATCGGAAATATCCTCTTCCTGCGTTCTGCTGCCCTGACTGTCATAGGCGCACAACAGTACGGTGCGGGAATTCTCATTATAAATCATTTCAGTGGTCAGAAATGTGCCGTCCTCCAAGACATAAAAATGAGATAAATTCCGGCGTTCCTCGTCCGCAGCCATGTGCACTTCCCGGGTCGTCTTCCTATCCGTAAGGGAATATTCGCAGAGCACCGACCTGTATGTTTGCGTTGCCTCATCAAAAGAATCGGACAGATAATACATGGAGTCCCCCGAGAACTGCGTGTTATACAGCCGGACATCTTCCCCCATCTCTATGTATTCCGGAACATAGGTATATTCCCTTCCTCCGTTTGTAACATTTTTACCCTTCCCGCAGGCGGCTAATGACAAAGTCATGACCGCCGCCAATAGAAGAGCCGTTAGTTTCTTATACTTTTTCATAATAACCTCCCTGCCGCCTTAAAAAATCTATTCGTAGTATTTCATAGGAAAAGTATACTACAACATATAGGAAATGGCAACTTAAGAATTTATGAAGATTTGTCTCATAATTTCTTTACGCCGCCTTAAATCTATTTCAGTTTTTTCATCTCGATTTTCCGCCTGCGCCTGCGGAACAGTCCCGCAAATCTGTTGTAAAACCAAAAAGACTGTACTAACAGTTCATTGGCCTTACCGATTTTTTCCTTTGTGGTGCCTTTATAATAAGTGCCTCCGCAGACAATCCCCTCCCCTGCCCTGACACAGGCAATCAGATCGGATTCCTTGCGGATTTCACAGGGAAACCATGTATAGGCAAGTCCCACACAGTCCTCTTTGTGGGCGTCGCTTCCCCCAAAAACGGGCTTGCCCAAATGCCCGGCAATCCACTCCGCGCGCCCGTTGCTCTTCTCATTCTCACAGGCATTAAAGCCCTCCAGAAAATCAAACTGCCGCAGAATGGTTTTGTTGTATCTGTTTTTTCCCGTGCTGAATATGCTCAGATACCTTTCGCCGCAAGGGTGCGCAGGACCTAAAATGCCGCCTTTTCTGTGCACGATATCAATCAGCACCTGTACGGGAAGCCCCCTTAATTCCAATATTTTTAATTTTACCGTCTCCGGCATGATCACCAGAATATGTCCCGCATCTATGGTATCATATTCGATTCCCTTAAGCACTACAAAATCCCGATGCTTTTTCCCTTTGAGCCTGTCCCTCCATTCACGGTATCCCTTATAGGAATTGTGGTCGCTTATCAACATTCCGTCAAAGCCCTTCGCCTTTAATATGGTGATGAATTCATCTATCGGTACTTTGGCGTCCATGGAGCCTTCCTTCGTATGACAGTGCATATCAAATTTCAAATCCGCTCCTCTCTGCCTGCCGGGGCAGGCGCTCCAATCAGGAAATATCCATCCTTCAGTATTGGCATCGCAGCCTGTTTACATTCCTCTTTTACGGAATCGATTGGAAAAAGCACCACCGCCCTTATAAGCAGTGGTGCCTTTTATGTTGTCCGTTTCCAAATTTAAGCTTACATTCCCATCTGGGCTGCAACCTCTGCCGCAAAATCCTCGTTCTTCTTCTCAAGACCCTCGCCCACCTCATAGCGGACCACCTTAACTATCTTAAGGTCTTTGTTTACGGAAGCAAGATACTGTCCTACCAACTGCTTTCCGTCCTCTGCCTTGACATAAACCTGATCCAGCAGGCAAACCTCCTTAACATGCTTGGAAATGCGTCCCTCTACCAGACCGGTAAAAATCTTGTCGCCCACAATCTGTTCTTTATCGGCAAAAGCAAGTTGAACCAGCGCCGTTTTCGCATCCTCTGACAGGAAATTAAAAAGATAATTCATATTGCTCTTCTTTTCTTCATAAATAGCAATATCCTCATCACTCCACTTCTTGTCGGAAACCGCCTTTTCAATCAGCTTATTCAAAATCGGCTTAGGCAGGCTTGCCGGATCGTTCAATGCGCTGTCTACCGTAATCTCCTTAAGCTTTGCCAGCTCCTCGTCCGAAATATCGCTTCTCTGGATATACTGGGGATTCATAGCCGCTACCTGCATGGCAACATTCTTGAGCGCCTCGTTTACCGCATCGCCCTGAGCTTCCTTACCGGCTACCAGCACGCCGATTCTTCCGCCGCCGTGGATATAAGAGCCCACCACATCGCCGGATGCTTTCTCAAACCTTCTCATGGAAAGCTTCTCACCGATGGTAAGGGTTTTCTCTTCCAATTCCTTTTTCATATCGAGAATGCTGCATACATCTTCTCCGTCTCCTGCTTTATCCGTCCGGGAAGCCAATGCCTTGTCCGCCACATCCTGCACAAAAGTCTGGAATGTCTCATTCTTTGCAACGAAATCCGTCTCGGAATTCACCTCTACAACCACTGCTGTTTTGCAATCGCCGGATACCGCAATCTTCACGACACCCTCTGCTGCAATTCTGTTTGCTTTCTTCTCAACCTTAGCAGCGCCGCTCTTTCTCAGCACTTCCACTGCTGCGTCCATATCGCCGTTCGTCTCATTCAAAGCCTTCTTACAATCAGACATTCCTGCGCCGGTCTGGTCGCGCAGTTCCTTTACCATTGCTGCGGTAATCTCTGCCATAATATATCTCACCTTTCTTTTCTATCATTCATACAGTTTTTCTGTTACACAATCCTTCCGCATTATGCATTGTCTTCCGCTTCCGCCACTTCTTCGATATCCTCAGCGTTTTCAGCGTCTGCCGCAACATCTTCCTCGGTGTAAACAGCCTCGCCCTGATTTGCTTCGATAACGGCGTCCGCCATCTTTGCCACAATCAGCTTAACGGCTCTGATTGCGTCATCGTTGCCGGGGATGATATAATCAAGTTCCTCGGGGTCGCAGTTGGTATCGCCGATGCCGATCAAGGTAATGCCAAGGGCATGAGCCTCCTGTACGCAGATTCTCTCCTTCTTGGGGTCTACCACGAAAATAGCGTCGGGAACTCTTGTCATATTCTTGATACCGCCAAGGTTCTTCTCCAGCTTATCCCATTCTTTCTTTAACTGGATGACTTCCTTCTTGGGAAGTACATCAAAAGTGCCGTCCTGAGACATGGTCTCGATGGCGTGAAGTCTCTCGATACGGGAGCGGATGGTTCTGAAATTGGTAAGCATACCGCCCAGCCATCTCTCGTTTACATAATACATGCCGCAGCGTTCCGCTTCGGACTTAACGGCATCCTGTGCCTGTTTCTTGGTTCCTACAAAGAGAATCGTGCCGCCCTGAGCCGCAATCTCGGATACCGCCTGATATGCCTCGTCCACCTTGCCTACAGACTTCTGCAGGTCGATGATGTGAATCCCGTTTCTCTCGGTAAAAATGTAAGGAGCCATCTTAGGGTTCCATCTTCTGGTCTGATGTCCGAAATGGACACCTGCTTCAAGCAACTGCTTCATTGAAATAACGCTCATGTCTTTTCCTCCGTTTGGTTAATCTTCCGCAGCTTATGTCACCGTTTCAGCGTTTTAAACGGCTGCTTCGAAACTATCCTGCCCATCGGGGCATGCCCACAGGACACCTTTCCGAAATAAAAACTGCGTGTTTTTTAGTCACAACGATGATTATAGCATAAAAAAAAACCTCTTGCAAGAGGTTTTTAACGCTTTGTGGCAATCATTTCCGCAATCTCTTCCTCGCTGGCGCCTTCGGGTATCTCATAGGTTCCCGCCCGCAGACCTTTGCTGTATCCGTTATCACATAAATACTGATCGTAAGCTTTCGCATCCGGCACAAGTCCCGCTTCCGCAAGAATTTTGCTCACCGTTTCGGAACCGGAGCCACCCTTTATCACAACGGTAACCGTGGAAACTGTGGGGCTTGCAGAAGATGCAGAAGGCGCAGGCTCAGTGGCATCACTGGGTTTGGTGGACTGTTCGGGCTTGGTGCTGTCTCCGGGTTTTGCAGCTGCACCCGGATTCGCGGATTGTGTGGGATTCTCCGGCACTTTATCGGAAACTTCAGGAGCTCCGCTGCCCACAGAGGCTCCGCTCTCCGATTCGTTTTCATTGCCTGTGGGATTCTCCTGCAAATCGCTCAAAACCACGGGATTGGCATCCACCATTCCCATTTTCAGCGCCCTCTCCCTTATCTGCGCATCACTTAAGGTCTGCTGCCTGCCCCATGAAGTAATGCCCATAATCAGTGTTGTTATGAGGATTCCGACTCCCAATCCCCTTAAATAGTACCTTAGTTTCATATCGATATCCATTCCTTTCGCTTCGCTCAGGCACAAACCATCCCAATGTGAGACATATGATTTCCCCGCTTGCAAGGTCAGAAATTTTTATGCATTCTTGTGCAGATCAATCACTAATTTTACTTCACCGACGCCAAGGCCAAGCTCCTTCGCTATTGCCACGGTGGATTTTCCCTGAGCGTGGAGCGCCAGAATCTGTTCGTTCCGGCTGTATTCCCTGCCTTCCTGAATGCCGTTCCCCGCAAAACGGGACTGCCTGCCCTTCTTTAAACCGCCGGAAAAATCATTTTTGCCAAAGGGTTCGTCAATGCCCAAACTGTCTCCGCCAAAGCCGCCACCTGCCGGTTCCTCTTCAAACAGACCTCCCCCGACGGAATTTTCTCCGATGAAATTTGCTCCGCCGAAATTCCCTGCGTCAAAACCGCCTCCCGGAAATTCTTCTATGGAGCTCTCTGTCCGTACGCCCGGTCCCATATTGATATTGTCATCAAACTTGAAAGGTCTCTCCGAACCTACGCCGGAAGCCTCCTCCTTAATCTGCCTAAAGCTGCTCATTACAGCTTCCGCCTCTTCCTTAAGCTGCCTAAAACTGTTCATTGCCGCTTCCGCTTCCGCAAGATTAATCTGATTGAAATTCGTTACGGCAGCCTCCGCTTCCTCCAGCTTCAGCTGTTTAAAATTGCTCACGGTGGCTTCCGCTTCTTCCAGATTAAGCTGCCCGAAACGCCTCATGGTGGCTTCCGTCTCCCGCTTCATCTGTCCTAAGCTGCTCATAATCGCCTCTGTTTCTCCCTTGAGCTGCTTATAGTTTCCTATGGCATTTTCCGCCTCTTTCTTAAGGCGTGTATAATTCTCCGCCGCGATTTCCGCCTGTTTCTTAAACTGCTCAAAACTTCCCGCCGAGGCCTCAACGCCTTCCTTTTCTTTCCGATAAGCTTCCACGGCAGCCTCCGCGTCGTTCATGGTCTCCCTGACCGCTTTTACAACATCGCCCACCTTGGCAACCGTATTTTTCAGACTTGTATGCTTATCATTGAGCATATCATAGAGAAAAAGAACTTCCTCGTGATTCTTGTTGATTTCTTTTAACACCGTATCGGAATACTCATTGACAGCCATAATCTTTTCATTGGAAATCCGCTCTAACGCGCGTTCCGTCTTGTCCATGGCATGACCAACCGCTGTGTCCGCCGCATCGTCTATACGCTTTTTTACCCCGTCCACTTCATGGGCTACCAGCACTTTGATTTCTTCTTCCGCAATTTCCTTTGCCTCCTTGGAAAGACCTTCCTCGCCCAAGGGAAGCACATAGCTTACTGCCGCAATTGCAGCGCCCGCTATTACCAGCAGGATTATCCCTAAAGTACCCATTTTTCATATCCTCACACATTTTATACTTTTACATCAAAACCCTGATGACCCTTTACAATCACCTGATCCTGCTGTTCTTTCTTTTTGCGTTTCTTACCGCCGTCACCGGAATATTCGCTGCCTCCTTTTTCCTTGGCATCCGGCTTCTTTTTGTACCATTCGGCATTGTTGCCGCTATGCACTTCCTTCGTCAGCTCCTGCGTCTGCTTCTGAACCTGAATGCCGCTGTTGTTCTGGTCGATCATTCCTTTGTTATCTTCGTTCTGCTTGATGGTTGTATAATCCTGCGAACGCGTGATAGTCGTAATTTCTATACTGCCAAACGCCATATTTCCTCACATCCTTTACTTCAATTTCCTAAATACCGCCCGGTAAATCTATGAAGAATCGCTCCAGCGATTCTTCACAGAATAATTTAGAATTTCTTAGCAACCGTACTTTGGTTGCTTAGAAATTCTTTATTCTGTTTATATCGGTTTCATCTTCACCTCACCGGCCACCTTCTCAAATCTGCAATATTTATAGCTGGTCTGCACGGTCATGGACACATCGCCGATCACAAGCGTTGTTCCGGGGTACACCTCTCCCGTCACCACGATAACCGCTTTCTTCTGAGGGTCAAAATACTTCTGCAGATCCCTAAGCTCCGCGTTTGCTTTCTCAAGTTCCGCTTTCTTTTCCTCAATCACCTGAGCGCTCTCTTTGATATACTTAAGCTGCACTTCATTAAACTTAACGCCCTTGGTACGCTTCTCCATGAAATTGGCTATAATCGGCTGCTTTTCCTTGATAATGCGCACAATATCCGCTATTTCCTTCTGAAGCTGCTGATATCTGACTTTAATTTTGGGATTCACTCCCACCTCGACAATCGTAGAGGCTCCCATGGCTGCCCCGAAAGTCTTTGCTTCCACCTTTTGGTCCGCCTGCACATGACCACCGGTCACGAAGCCCTTTTTGCCGCTTACCACAATTTCCGTTCCCGCGGACACCTGACTGTGGAGGATGGATTCCGCATTGACATAACCTTCCGCATCGGCAGTGGAATTTTCCAAGAACTTGGCAACGATGTTGCCGCCTGCTTTCAGTATGCCCCTTGACATACCGTTCATACCGCGGGCAATGATAATATTGCCGCCCGCTTCTATGTAAGCGCCTTCCACCACGCCTTTTACAATGACATTACCTTCCGCCTTGATCCGGAAGTTGGTCGCCACATTGCCGTTTACCTGTACGCTTCCCGTAAAGTCAATATTTCCCGTGGCCGTGTCCACATTCTCCACCTCATAAACATCCGACACAAACACGGTATCTTCCACCAGTGTCACATGACCGTTCACTCCAGAAGTAAGGGTCAGCTTGTCTTCCGACAAAAGAATATTTTTCCCGTATTTAAAAGCCGCTCTCTTTACATCTCTGGGCTTAATCCGCTCGCCCTTAATCGTGGTCCCCGGCTCACCCGCATCCTCGGGCACAATCTTTGCCAGCACTTCACCCTGCTTACAGTGGTTGATCACATTCAGATGGAAGAAGTCAACACTGCCGTCCTCTTTCATCTCGGGACGGGCATGGATATCCGTGTTGAAAAAATATTCGATAACGGCGTCCGTGCCGTGTCTGGGCGCCTTGCCTTTTGCCACTTCGATATCCGTGCAATAGATACCCTCCGACTGAAAATGCTCCTGCAGCGCAGGCATCTGAACACCGAATTTTACCCCGCAATAACGCAGATCTTTATAAAATTCGTCAAAAGAAATACGCTCCCCCGTATCCGATGCCGGATAAAACCGGGCGACAGCGCTCATATTGTCTTCCGTGACATCCAGAGAATAACTTTCCGCATAGGAAGGACATTGTCCGGTGCCAAGGAATATTACCGTATCTTCATTTTTCTCGATTGCAGCTTTCAAAGCATCCAAATCATAGGGAATCTGATCCCTGTCCAGATAATTGATCAGTTCCGCAATGCGTACCGCTTCTCCCCCGTCCAGATAAGGAAACAGCCTTACTCCAAATCCTTCCGATGTACTAACCAACTTAAAATAACCATTCTGCATACTTTTCTCCATTTCTGCACCGCCAAAACGGCGCTGCCGGCTTCTGCGCCCACTTTCCGCGCATACAGTTTTCTGTTAAATACGATCTGTAAGGATTCCCATATAATCGCCCATTTTGGTTCTCATTTTCTGTAAGGCTCTTGTATGTAATTGTGAAATTCTGGATTCGGAAACCTCTAAAATATTGCTGATTTCCTTTAGGGTAAGCTCTTCATAGTAATAGAGTGTGATCACCTTCTGTTCTTTCTCGGTGAGAAGCTTAAGCGCCTCTCCCAACACCATTGCCAGCTCCTGCTTTTCCACCTTTTCCTCCGGGCTCTCAAAACGCGCCGTGGTATGGCTGCTGTAATCCTGAGACACATCACTTCCCTGCTCCATATATTCATTCAGGGACACAACCCCGGTGATTTTCATCTGGGACTGCCAATCTATATATTCCTCTTCGGAAATGCCGAGCGCCTGCGCAATCTCTTCGTCGGAAGCGCTGTGCCCGGTATTCTGCTCAATCTCCCTGATAACTGATTCTATTTTCTTTTGTTTCTGTCTGATTGTTCTGGGTATCCAGTCCATCTTGCGGATCTGGTCCAAAATAGCTCCTCTGATACGAAGACTTGCATAAGTTTCAAACTTCACTTCCTTAAAACAGTCAAATTTATCAATGGCATCGATCAACCCAAAAATACCGTAGCTCACCAAATCCTCATACTCCACATTGTATCCCAGATACATGCTGAGTCTTCCCGCCACTACTTTTACAAGGGGAGCATACTCCAAAATCAATTGTTCCCTGACCTCCGGAGTTCTGTTTTTTCCATATTCTTCTAATAATTTTTTTCTTCCGGCTTCATCCATGGAATTAAGCTCCTTCATCTGTCAGATTATGGTGTATTTTCGGTATTCTGTCCTTCGCCCGATTCCTCCGTTCCCTCGGCGGCCTCCTCCGCAGCCCGCGCTTCCTCGGCTGCTCTTTGAATCTCCTCATTTTGTTTGTCAAAATAGTCCAATGCGCCTTTCAGCACACTTCCCAAAACATAAAAAACAATAAGCACCAGCAAGAGAATTAATAACTGTTGCTCAAGCGGGTACTTTTTGAAGAAAGTAATCGCGTAAGTAACACCCCCCGCCGTCAGCATCAGCATTAAAGGCATAATCTTTCTGTTCATTGAAATCCTCCAATAATACTGAAAAACGCCGATTTTGCGTTTTTCGGGTGTGAAGTTTTAGATTTTATTAGGCGGCGTTCTTCAGGCGCCTTAGAAAATCTCTTCACACTAAAACCTCAAATTATTTTCTCAGGTTTGCCTATCACTTTAATGACAAACTCACCGGTTTCCGGATAAAAAATAACGGTACGGCCATATGTAAGTCCTGTATCCTCTGCCAGAAGCGGTATGTTGAGCTTGTTGAGCATCATCTTGGAGGCTTCCACATTCCGTTCGCCCACCTGAATGGTATTGGGACGCCCCTGAAATCCAAACATGGTAGCTCCTCCGGCAATCTTAGCTACTAAACGGACTTTCCTTGCACCCAGCAGCTCCATACGGCGCACGAGCTCCACAATCCCCGTATCAGCAAACTTGGCGATATTTAATTGACTGTTTCTGATGGCGGTGCTGTCAGGCAGCATAATATGTGCCAAACCGCCCACCTTTGTAATAGGATCCCTCAAAGCGATACCTACACAGGACCCCAGCCCAATGGTGGTAATTCCATTAGGACTTAAGCAGGTATTCAAATCTGCCATTCCCACTTTTATTATTTCGCTCATAGTACTTTACCCTCTTAATTGCCCAAATTCTATTACAGCTTACTTACTTCCTTGCTGAAGCAATATAAGGCTAAATATGCAATCCTAGAGAGGTCAGAATCTTGGCATAAGATTCCAGATCCGGAACCAGAATAAAATATCCGTCAATATTGACCTCATCAAAAAATTGGGATTGAATTAATAAAATGTTGTCCCCATAAATACCAAACTCTATCGCCGGCACGCTGAGAAGCGCAGCCGCCATATCCACAGTGATTTCCGGCGGCGTCGGGTAAATTGTCAGATTGGTCATGGTAGAAAGGGAATTTAAATAGGCGCCGGTGATAATGTTGCCTATCTCCTTTAAGGCGGACAATTCCATCTCATTGAAATCTTCGCCCTCCGATGCCATTCCCATCATCATTTTATTGACTAAATGCTTCGCACAGCTTCTTTCCACGAGAAACATCATACTGCCCGTGATATCACCTTCCACCGCAAGCATTACGCCCACCATGATCTGCTCCTCGCCGCCCATCAGGGTACCGACCTCCTTGAATTCCAAAAGCCTTACCTGCGGCACTTTCATATCCACTTTGCTGCTAATCATCTGGGAAAGAGCTGTCATAGCATTTCCTGCGCCGATATTGCCCAATTCCTTAAGGACATCCAGGTAGTTTGACGTCACCTGCTCCATGCTGATTTCACTCATATTTCCTCTCATTCCGCCGCGCAAGCGGCATTGTAATCTTTACCGGCATACCCGGCCTCCCTGCCTCTGCACGGAAGTTATGCGTTCTCCTCCAATGCAATGGAGCTTAAATCAAGCAGGGAAATCAGTTCATTATTGTGCTTGCCCACTCCGTTGATGAAATTGACTTTTCCATCCTTGGATTCCCGGGAAACCCTCTCAATCTCATCCTCCGACAATGTAACAACCTCCCGGACCTCATCCACCAAAACGCCTGTATTTCCTTCCGTCTCGGTTTTGATGATAATGATACGGGTTACTCGGGTAATCTCATCCTCCGGAAGATCCATCTTGAGCCGTAAGCTGATGACAGGGATTACCTCGCCCCGCAGATTGATAACGCCCCTCAGATAATTGGGCATTTTGGGGATTCTGGTAATAGACTGCATGCGCACAATATTATCAATATAACGAATATCAATTCCATACTGCTCCTCGCCCAGGCGGATCACAATATACTGAAAAGTTTCCACTATTCCTCTATTTTCCCCGAAAATCACTTCATTCGCGATATTTGTATTACTGTTCGTTGTACTTAACTGTTCCATCTGTGTCTCTCCCTTTCTTAAATCAATGCATTAACATCCAGAATCAGCGCTACTCCGCCGTCACCCAAAACAGTCGCGCCACTGATAAACTTGCACCGCTTGATATATTTTCCGAGGGATTTGATAACAATTTCCTGCTGCCCGATCAGTTCATCAATCACAAGACCGGCCATTTCATCACCCTTCTTGACGATTACCACTACCAAGCTTTCATTCTCATCCTTGGAACTTTCGATATCCAACACTTCCGACATGCGGATAAGAGGAATCACGGCTCCGCGGAGATTGATAACTTCCTCATTCTGCACTAATTTAACCTCGCTGGGCTCTATGGTTTCAATGGTCTCGATAAAGCCAAGGGCAATGGCATATTTCTCGCCGCCCACTACTATCATCAAAGCCTGAATGATAGCCAATGTCAACGGCAGGCGGACAGTCCATGTACTTCCCACTCCGAGCTGGCTCTTAACCTCCACATCGCCGCTCAAGGACTCGATTTTGGAGCGCACCACATCCAGGCCCACGCCTCTTCCGGAGATATCCGTTACCTGTTTTGCGGTAGAAAAGCTGGGCAGGAACAGGAGATTGATGATTTCCTTGTCCGTCATAACGCCGGCCTGTTCGGGGGTAATCGTACCTCTCTCGATGGCTTTCTGTCTGACTGCGTCCACATCAATACCGTTGCCGTCGTCCGCCACTTCAATAATGACATTGTTGCCGTCCTGATATGCATTTAAGGTGATGGAACCCGTCGCGGGCTTTCCTCTTTCCGCACGCACCTCAGGGGACTCCAGACCATGATCTGCGGAATTTCTGAGCAAATGCATCAAAGGATCGCCAATCTCATCCACCACGGTACGGTCCAATTCCGTATCTTCACCGGACATATACAGTTCCATGGGCTTGTTCAAGGTCTTGGAAAGGTCGCGTATCATACGGGGGAATTTATTTACAACGCTCTCGATGGGAACCATCCTCACCTTCATAACCGATTCATGAAGGTTGGTGGTAACATTCTCCAAATATTCAATCTGCTCGTTAAAAGCATTGGTATTCTTTTCGCTTCCCTGTGCGGAGATGGACACCAATGAGTTCTTTGCAATGATAAGCTCGCTGACCAGATTCATCAGCCCGTCCAGCTTTTCGATATCCACACGGACAGTACGGTTCACAACGGGCTTGCCCACAGCTTTTTTTTCATTCGGCTTGGCTGCGGCAGGCGCTGCCTTTTGTTTGTCCTCGGTCTTGACCACTGCCGGCGCCGCCTTGCTTGCCGCCTCTGCCTCCTTGGCAGCGGCTTCTGCCTCCGCCTTGGTCTCCTGATAATTCTTTGTCTTCTCAAGCTCGAGAGGGGCACCTACCACATTCGCAATCTCGGAAACATTGGCTGCTGCCTTGATAACCTCATCAAGCTCTGCATCCGTCAGCACGATCAATGTGAAATCCTGATCGAATTTCTCATCCTCCACATCCTGCGCGCTGGGGTTTGACACCACAATCTCACCCTTATCCTCCACTGCCTTAAATACCAGAAATGCCCTTGCCGCCTTTAAGATACAGTTTTCCTGAACAGTCACGTTAATGCCGTAAACATTCTTGCCCTGTTCCTTCGCTTCCTTAATAACGCTTATCTGGCTTGCGTCAAAGGCAATATCATTCCATGCTTCCGCGCTTGCCTCAGCCTTTTTTGCACCTTCCGCGGGAGCCTCCGCTTTTTTCTCCTCGGGCGCGGCGCTCTTTCCGCCGTTTAAAATGGCATTGAGCTGCTTGATCAAAGGCTCGTTGTCATTGGTTCCTTCATCCGCGCTGTTCTGGATGTTGTCGGTATACTCCTCCAAAGCGTCCAGGCACTGGAACAGAACATCGATCATATTGGGCTGTACCTTAATATTGCCGTTGCGCACCTCGGAAAAAACATTCTCCATGTCATGGGTCAGATTCTGCATTCTCTTATAACCCATGGTTCCCGCCATACCCTTTAAGGAGTGGGCGGCACGGAAAATCTCATTCACCGTATTTGTGTTTTCCGGCTCGGACTCCAGCTCCAAAATCTGTGTATTCAAATTTTGCAGATGTTCCTTTGTCTCGTCCAGAAAAATTTCAAGATACTGATTTACATCCATCTTATCCTCCATTCTGCCAAAACGGCATATGCATTTATGTATTGGGTATAAAGTCCTATTCCACTCCGATGTGCAGGATGATCTCCTGTGCTATCTGCTTTAGGGGAACCGTCTGATCGCTGAGTCCCGCTTCCGCCGCTGCCTTGGGCATGCCGTATACCACACAGGTGTCGGCGCTCTGGGTGATCACATGGGTTTTCTTTGCCGTCTTTAAATTCTTAATGCCTTCCGTCCCGTCGGCACCCATGCCTGTCATCACCACGCAGACAATATTGTCATAAGGGCTTCCCATCAGGGATTCATACATATAGTTGGCACAGGGCTTGACTCCTTCTCTGGTGGGTTCATCGGACATATGGATGGTTACCCTGCCGGAAGCATGGGTTTCCACCTTCATATGCATACCGCCCCTTGCCACATAAACCGTACCTTTTTTCAGCTCCATTCCCTCCGCAGCTTCCTTTACGGTAAGCGCGCTGAGTTCATTGAGCCTCTCCGCAAAGGAAGGGGTAAAACTCTTATTCATATGCTGCACCAATAAAACCGGTGCATCCAGATTGGCAGGGAGCTTCGGTATCACTGCCTGCAGTGCGGTGGGACCTCCCGTGGAACTGGCAATTGCCACGATTTTCTGTCCCGGCACCTTTGCGGTGGATTTCCCCAAAATTTCAGCCACCTTCTGAAACATCTGCTGATCGCTTTTGGATTCTTTCGCAGTCTCCTTTGCCATGGTATCATGCAGCTCGCTCTCCGATACCGCCGTCAATACATTCAGAAACTCCCGCTTAAACTCTTCCACGCGGCAGTCCGCTATCTTATCCGGCTTGTGTATGATATCCACTGCTCCGGCTTCCAAAGCCTCTATTGCCGTTTTGTTGCCTTTTTTGGTATCCGTGCTCGCCACCAGGATTCTGGCAGAAATCCCGTATTGACGAAGCTTTCTCATAAGCTCCAGACCGTTCATCCGGGGCATGTTCACATCCAATATCACGGCATCGTAAGTATTTCGGCTCAACAGATCAAAAGCCTCCACGCCGTCCTTTGCCCTGTCTACAATCTGAAATCTCTTGTCACTATTGATTATATCACACAACACGCTTCTCATGAGTGCAGAGTCATCTACTATCAGAATTTTTTTAACTGCCATTCCACACCTCCATATCAGTCGGAAGCTAATTTAAGTCCTTCCTGCGCTCCTTACGCTCTTCTTCAAAAATAAATTTGATAATCTCTTCTCTGGTCTTCACATCCAGATCATAATACTGCACCCTGTGCTCAAAAGTTCCGGGCCTGTGCGCAAGCTCCTTCACATCCAACACTTTACCGACCACCTCATACTGCTTGCTCTCCTTGCCTCTTGCCAGATAATAACTGCAATAGATCAGACTGCCCGGCTCATAGCGCTGTGTGGACATGAACCGAAGCCCTCCTCCGCTGATATCCACAATAACGCTCCTCTTTAACGGCAGCGTGGGCTGCAATATGTAAGGGCTTTTCTGCTCAATCGCCTGTACCTCATCCTCCTCCAGATTCCTTGAGCACATTTCCAGAGCGCAGCTGAAGCGGTAATATTCGCGGCGCTGGTATTTTCTCAGGTTGCTGGTCAGCTCCACCACCAGTATATAAACATTATTGCTCTTGTATCTGTCAATAATGCGCACAAAACTCTGGAACAGACCATGCTCCTCCGTGTATAATACCATATTATATTCGCCGTCCACCGGAAGCAGAATCAGTTTTGTCTGCTCCATAGGCATATAAATCTCCATGGTGTCCTCGGACAAAATATTGTAGACTTTGCTGTAGTATATTTTCTGGTTCTCCTGCGGATTCATATTAAGCTCTGTGTCTACTGCGCTCAGTTCCACGCGATTTCCTTCTTCAATCAGTTTTGAAAGCATTCGCTCCACCCTCTCTTTCTGTCATGCCGCTTTGGCTGTGTCCGTTTCCGATTTTTTGTTACCTTCTCCCTACTATATGTGCCAGAAATTCCGCCATTCCTCTCTTTGGCTGTTTTTCTTCCTCCATATCCAGAAGACGCCTTGCAATCCTTTCATATGCCGCGCTGGACCTTGCGGTTTGATTTTGCAAGGACACCGGCACCTGCTGCATGACCGCCTTGGCGAGCTGTGCATCCTGTGGCACGCTTCCCAGATATTCCATGGGAATCTTTAAATATCTTGCCACCACGGCATTCAGTTTTTCATAGAGAACCTCTCCGTCGGATTCCCTGTCCACACGGTTGGCGAGCATCTTTACCCTGGTCATTTCCTGTCTGTATCTGGGATGCCGGTAAAGAGCCTTCAGCAAAGAATAAGAATCCGTTATGGATGTGGGTTCCGGCGTGGTCATCAAAAGAATTTCCTCGCTTGCCACCAGAAATTCCAGCACCGCATCCGCAATGCCCGCTCCGGTATCCACAATAATAATATCCGCCATAGCGTCCAATTCCGTCAGATTCTGTATGATATACGCCAGATAATCCCTGCTTAAGTTGGACATTCCGGCAATTCCCGAGCCTCCCGAGATAAAGCCCACCTCCATGGGACCCCATGTAATAATTTCCTTTATGCTCTTTCCCTGATAGATCAAATCACAAAGATTATGCTTGGGCACTGTGCCAAACATGATTTCGATATTGGCAAGGCCAAAGTCTGCATCTAAAATAATTACCTTTTTTCCCAGCCTGCGGAACCAAATCGCCAGATTAATCGCCGTATTGGATTTTCCGACTCCTCCTTTCCCGCTGGTAACCGTAATCACACGGGCAAGAGGACGATTCTGGTTCTGACTGTTCGCTTTTATGATCCGTAATTGTTCTGCCTGATCCATGAAACGCCTTCACCTCCTGTATTTAGCGCATCCTGTACACATTGTTCAGCCTTTTCCGCCCAGTAACTGCTTTACCGTCTTCTGCGGGTTAAACTGCTCAATGTCATCCGGTACATTCTGCCCATAGGTCACATAGGCTATGGGAGTATCCGCATGGAGCTTGATATTCAGAAGATTTCCCACGGAGCTGGTCTCGTCCAGTTTTGTGAAGATTAACTGATAATCCGTTATTTTCCTGTAATTGTCCGCAATTGCAAGCAGATCCTTCTGCTTTGTTGTGGCGCTGAGTACCAGAAATGTCTGATACTCCGTATTTTCCTTGGCTATTTCCAACAACTTCTGTAATTTCTCCATCTGGTCGCCATTCTGATGGGAATGTCCCGCCGTATCCACAAAAATATAATCATAATCTTTAAAATCGGAAACCGCAGTCTCCAGCTCCTCCTCCGCATAGATCACCCGGAAAGGAGTCTCTAAAATGTTGGCATAAGTGCGAAGCTGCTCCGCCGCCGCAATGCGGTAAGTATCCGTGGTAAGAAGGGCAACCTTTTTCTTCTCCGTTACCGCATAGCTGCTGGCAATCTTAGCAATCGTGGTAGTCTTGCCCACGCCCGTAGGCCCGATAAAAAATACGGTCTTGGGTCCCTTTCCCGCCGGGACAATCCCTTCCGACTGCCCGAATTTCAAGACCATTTTCTGATAAATATTGGATAATATATAGTCAAAGGGCATGTTGGGTTTACGATTCCTGTCGGCTTCATCCATAATCTGATTGGCGCACTTTTCGTCCACCTCATTTTCCAGCATGGTATTATACAGCAGCTTGAAAAATTTCTCCTGCTCCGGATTCACCGGCTGGTCGCTGTCTTCCTCCTGCCTCTCATCCCTTTCCTCTTCCGCTTCCTCCGAAATTGCTCTGGATTCCACCCAATCCTCTTTGTTAAACTGATTCTGGAGAAACATCTGAAGGCTGTCCAGCTTACTTTCGATACTGAGGACATTTTCGTCCTTATAACCCGCGTCCCCTTTGGAGTTTTCGTAATCCGCTGTCTTTCCGGCCACTCCCGCGTCCTGCTTTGGCTTTTCCTCCCTAACGCTTTCCGGCGCGGAGGGTTTTGTCACGGCTTCATCCTCCCTTGCCACTGTCACTTCCACCTGTTTGGGGAGAAGAAACGCAAAAAATCCTTTGGGCTTTACATCCTTCACATTCATAATGACCACGCCTTCGCCCAGTTCCTTCTTAGCGGCCTCCACCGCTTCCTCTTCTGTTTTTCCCACAAATTTCTTTATAATCATTTATGCTGTCACCATCCCAACTGATTGTAATTCAATGTTTGGTTCCACCTCATTGTAAGAAACTACCACTACATCCCTGAAATTGTCCTCTATCAGACGCCGGAAATACAGCCTCACAATGGGCGAAGTAATAACAATGGGATTCTTTCCCAGATTCTCCAGTTTCTTTACTTCATTGCCCACAGCTTCCATAATCGCCCTTGCCCTTGCAGGCTCCAGATTTAAGAAAGCTCCCGTCTCGGTCTGCTTCACGCTGCCCATGATCTCCTGCTCTATCTTCGGGTCCAGAGTCACCACGCTGGTAGTCTCATGCTCCGGAAAGAACTTGGTGGAAATAGCTCTTTTTAAGCTCTGCCTTACATACTCCGTGAGAATGTCCGTATCCCTTGTCGCCGACGCATAATCCGCCAGCGTTTCCATCACGGTCAGCAAATCCCTGATGGAGATACCCTCCTTTAACAAATTCTGTAAAACCTTCTGTATCTCGCCGATTCCGAGAAGCTTCGGCACCAGCTCCTCCACCAGCGAAGGGTTGGTCTCCTTAATATTGTTGACAAGGCTCTGCACATCCTGTCTGGTAAGAAGTTCCGCAATATGCTGCCTGATAATTTCCGTTAAATGGGTTGCGATAATGGAAGGCGGGTCCACCACGGTATATCCCAGACTCTCCGCCCTCTCCCTCTGACCTTCCGTAATCCAGATGGCGGGCAGATGAAAGGACGGCTCAAATGTGGGAATACCCGTAATTTCCTCTTCCACATAACCGGGATTCATCGCCATATAATGGTCGAAAAGAATTTCTCCTTCACTGACCTGTATGCCCTTAATTTTTATAATGTACTGATTCGGGTTTAACTGTATATTATCCCTCAGTCGTATGATGGGCACCACGGTTCCCATTTCAAGCGCAATCTGCCTTCGGATCATAACCACACGGTCTAAAAGGTCGCCGCCCTGATTGACATCCGCCAAGGGAATAATACCGTAACCGAATTCCAATTCGATGGGGTCCACCTGTAAAAGGCTGGTTACATTTTCCGGCTGGCGGATTTCCTCCGCCTCCGCTTCCTCCGTATCCACTTCCTGCTCTATCATGGCTGTCTCTATGGTTCCGGCAATATTTCTTCCCACAATGATAAATACAAGTCCCAGCCCCACAAAGAGAATGGTGTTCAGATCGGTGAGAAAGCCTAAGATTGCCAGCATGCTCCCCACCAGATACAAAACCTTGGGAATGCTGAAAAGCTGACTGATCAATGCCGTTCCGAAATCCGCGTCCTTGCTTCCCTTGGTCACCAGAATACCGGTGGAAAGAGAGATTAACAGGGAAGGAATCTGGCTCACAAGCCCGTCGCCGATGGTCAGAATGCCGTAAGTGCTTAAAGCGGTTCCCGCCTCCATGCCCTGTCTGGTAACACCCATAACGATTCCGCCTACCAGATTGACGATGGTGATAATAAGACCCGCTACAGCGTCTCCTTTTACATACTTCACGGCACCGTCCATGGAACCGAAAAAGTTAGCTTCTTCCTGAATCTTTTCCCTTCGTTTCTTTGCCTCGGCGTCATTGATGGCTCCGGTGTTTAAGTCCGCGTCGATTGCCATCTGCTTACCGGGCATGGCGTCCAGCGTAAATCTTGCCGTTACCTCGGACACACGCTCGGAACCTTTGTTGATGACCATGAACTGAATCAATATCAACAGAATAAAGATAATGGCGCCGATGATCAAATCTCCGCCGCCCACGAACTGTCCGAAGGTGGCAACCACATTGCCGGCGTAACCGTCCCTGAGAATCAGTCTCGTGGAGGAGGCATTCAGGGCAATCCTGAAAATAGTGGTGAACAAAAGCATGGTAGGGAAGAAGGACATGTCCAATACTTCCCTGCTGAACATAGCGCCGAACACAATGGTAAGGGCTATGGAAATGTTAAATGCAATCAAAACATCCAAAAGCCATGAAGGAATGGGCACAATAAACATGATAATCGCCGCCATAAGGTACATGGCAACGCCCACATCCGCTTTTCTCATTTTCATATGCGCCTCACTCCTTTCGTAATTTTATTGAAAAAATGAATCCGTACAAATCCGTGAAGAACGCGTTTTTTGCGTTCTTCGGTGTGAAGCTTTAGAATTTCTTCTCACACTTCCCGCCACTCGGAAGAATCCGCTTGCGGATTCTTCGGTGTGAGATTTAGAATTTCTTAGGCGCTGTACTTCAAGCGCCTTAGAAATTCTTCTCACACTTTGCCCTGCAAGTGGTAAACAAACGCCAGCACCTCCGCCACCGCCTGATACAGCTCCGGCGGCACCATCTCGCCCACTTCCACATTCGCGTAAAGCATTCTGGCAAGAGGCTTGTTTTCCACAATCTCAATATGGTTCTCTTTGGCAACTTCCTTAATGCGGGCTGCCATGTAATCCTCACCCTTGGCAAGAACCACCGGCGCCTCCGCTATCTCAAGGTCATACTTGATTGCCACGGCATAGTGGGTGGGGTTGGTGATAACCACATCCGCCTGGGGCAGATTCTGCATCATGCGCCTTCTGGAAGCCTCCTGCATCTTCTGACGGATTTTCCCCTTAATCTGGGGGTCTCCTTCAGACTGCTTATACTCATCCTTGACCTCCTGCTTGGTCATCCTCATATCCCTGCTGAACTTAAATTTCTGATAAGCAAAATCGGCAGCGGCAATCACCATATAGAACATGGCAATGCGGATTCCCAGATCCGTCACCAGCTCCGCCGCCAGCTTTATCGCCTGCGTAAGAGGCATATCATAAAGCAAAAATATAAGCGGCAGCTTGTCCTTCAGATAAGTATAACAAATATAGGCAATCAGGCCTAATTTCGCGATAGATTTCACCAGCTCTATCAGCGAATTGACCGAAAATATCTTTTTAAACCCGGATATGGGATTAATCTTGCTCAACTTCGGCTGCAACGGTTTGGAGGTGGGCTTCCACCCGACCTGTGCCACATCGCTGACAAACGCCACGATAAAGCCAATGAGCAGTATGGGCGCCATGATAAGGATACAGTCAAATATCATCCCGCGAAAAATTACCTTAATATCCTGCTCCGGCATATATCCCTGCCAGAAAGTCACCACCTGGGGGATTTTCTCGTAAACGCCGGAGAAAACCCTTAAAAGCTGATTCCCCATGGTGCCGACCCACACCTTTAATATTAAAAACACTGCCAATATGCCAAGGGCATTGGCAATCTCGCGGCTCTTCGCCACCTGCCCTTCCTTGCGGGCATCACTCAGTTTTTTCTCTGTTGCGGGTTCCGTTTTGTCCCCGCCCTGCCCCTCGGCAAAAAACTGAAGGTTGTACTCTAGTATCATGAAAGTCCCCCTATAAAGGATACCATCATCTTTTTCATTTCCCGATACAGGAAATCAGCGGCTCCCGGCAGCATTCCCACAGTCAAAAAAATAATTGACAGTCCCGCCAGAATCTTGATCTGGATACCCACCGCAAACATATTCATCTGCGGGGACACTTTCGCCATAACGCCCAAAACCGCATTCAGCAGAAGGATGGTGCAAAATATGGGAAGAACGATGCGGAATCCGATAATGATATAGTCGCTCATAAACTGCAGCATGGAGTCCAGCAGACTATCCGAATGAAATACCGCCCCGTTCACCGGTATCAGGGAAAAGGTATCCGCCAATGCCCCCAGCAGATAACGGTACATTCCGCTGGCTATCAGCATCAGCATAAAAACATATTGATAGAGAACGCCGGTAATGCTGGTGTTCTCTCGGGTGGCGGGGTCAAGCAGCGTCACCATGGAAAGCCCCGTCTCCATATCCGCAACGGAGCCGGCAAAATTCACCACCGCCATGCAGATATTTGCCCCAAAACCCACCAAAAAACCCGTGAGCGCCTCTTTTATCACAATCAAAGCATACTCCGTCACCGTATCAAAAATAACGGCCGGCGCAGGCGTCAGCACCTGATACAGGAGCATGGATACAAAAAAGCTGATTCCGATTCTTATCCGGGCGGGGGTGTTATTCAGCCCAAAAAAAGGAGCGATAAACACAAAACAGGTCACCCGTGTAAATATCAGCAGAAAGTATTCTAAGTCATGAATGGAAAAGGAAAAATTAATCATTGGTGCTGTCCTTGTCACTTATGCACATATAAACTGAATGTGGACCAGAGCTGCGTGGTATACTCCACTAAAGTGGTGATCATCCAATTGCCGAGTATCATCAGTGCCAGAAAGATACCGATAACCTTGGGCACAAAAGTAAGCGTCTGCTCCTGAATGGAGGTAACAGTCTGAAAAATACTGATAATCAGACCGATGATCATGGAAACCAGCAGCACGGGAAGCGACACCTTGATAATCACATATAAAGCGTCCCTCGTCATCTCGATTACTGCATCAACTGTCATATCAATCCTCTTTTCCGCGTTTTATTCCGTCCGCTAATAGAATGTTTTCACAAGCTGCATGATAATTAAGGACCAGCCGTCCGCCAGTACAAAGAGTAAAATTTTAAACGGCATGGAAATCGTTGTGGGCGGCAGCATCATCATACCCATACTCATCAGAGTGGACGCCACCACCATATCTATCACAATAAAAGGAATATAAATCATAAAACCTATCCAAAATGCGATCCGCAGCTCGCTTATCATAAAGCTGGGAACCAGAACCGAATTGGGAATCGCATCCAGCGTACCGTCCCACTCACGCCCCGCAATATCCATGAACAGCTCCACATCCTTGAGCTGGGTCTGGGGATACATAAATTCCCTGATAGGCGCCATTCCGAGCTTCAAGGCTTCCTCCTGCTTAATCTCCCCATTCTCAAAAGGAACGATTGCCTCCTCGTTGATTCGGGTGATGGTAGGTTCCATGATAAAAAATGTGAGAATCAGGGCAAGCCCTATAAGAATCTGATTGGGCGGCGCCGTCTGGGTGTTTAACGCCGCACGGGTAAAGTGCAGCACAATGATGATCCTCGTAAACGAAGTCATCATAATGATAAGCGTGGGCGCCAGCGCGATTAAGGTCAGCGTAATCAGAATCCGCAGTATGCCGTTTAACTCTCCGTTGTCACCGCTATAGGTAATGCTCACCGTGTTGGCCGTATTTAACTGATTTAACTCCTCAGGAGTATTATAAGTCCCCGGCGGCGTAATGACAGTGGAAATATCTGTCTCCCCTGTCAAATGCCTGTCATCTTCCACTGCTTCTGCCTGAACAGATCCATGAAACCACAATATGCCCACCGTAACCAGCAGGCATATAATCTGTATTATCTTTTTTCCGGTAAACCGTACTCTGCTCATGTATCTTTGTCCCTTGGTTCTTTTTGATTGCCTAAATCTTTTTTGACCGCCTTGTCAAACAGTTCCTTGAAGGAAATCCCTTCCCCTCCCGGCTCTGCCTCCCGCAGTTCTTCCTTTGGCACTTCACCAAGCAAAGTTACCGTATCCTTGCAGACAGCCAGCACCTTATAAGTATTCCCCACACGAACAATCTGAATCCATTTGTTATTGTCCAAACGGGTCGTTTCTATCACTTCAATATTGCGATCTATGCTCTGATGTTTTTGATAATTGGCAATCCACTTCGTGACATATGCCGTAACCAAAAGCACCAAAATAAAAACTACAAGCACCGTAATAAACTGTGCATAGCCGTCAGTACCCGACAATAAAACTGCCACCTTAGCCCACAACCTTCTTCACGGCTTCGATAACACGCTCCGCCTGAAAGGGCTTTACGATGAAGTCCTTGGCGCCTGCCTGAATTGCCTCGATAACCATTGCCTGCTGACCCATTGCAGAGCACATAATGATCTTGGCTCCGCCGTCAGCCGCCTTGATGGCCTTGAGCGCCTGAATACCGTCCATTTCCGGCATGGTAATATCCATCAGCACCAAATCCGGATTTAATTCCTTATATTTTTCTACAGCCCTGGCTCCGTTTTCCGCTTCACCCGCAACATTATAGCCGTTCTTTGTAAGAATATCCTTAATCATCATTCTCATAAAAGCAGCATCGTCACATATTAAAATATTTTTTGCCATTGATCCTTCCTCCATTTAAACTTATTATTGGCATCATTTTACATTTTGTTACTTGATAATCTCTGTAACTCTTACACCGAAGCTTTCCTCGATGACTACTACCTCGCCCTTGGCAACAAACTTACCGTTTACCAGAACATCTATCGGTTCACCGGCAATACGATCCAATTCTATGATCGTTCCGGGAGCAAAGTTGAGAATTTCCGAAATCGACTTGGAGGTCCGTCCAAGCTCTACCGTTACTTCCAAAGGCACATCCATGATCAGCCCGATATTTTCCTGACCCGGTACATTGCCCATTTCATTTGAGAAACTGTTAAACTGCGCAGGCTGTATATTCACATTCTGCTGGGGCATTCCCATCATCTGCGGCATACCCATCATCGGGTTCATTCCCATCATTGGATTCATACCCATCATCTGGTTGCCCATCATCGGATTCATGCCCGCCATCGGGTTACCCATCATCGGGTTCATGCCATTGTTCATGCCATTGTTCATTCCGCCGTCCATGGGCATTCCCATCATCGGGTTCATTCCGCCGTTCATGTTTCCCATAGAATTCATATCCATGCCGCCGGAAGGCATGCCTCCCATTCCGTTCATGGCTCCCGCCGAAGCATCCGGCGTCGGTGCCGCCGCAGGCGCCGGTTCCGGTTCGGATTCAATAGCGCCGGTCTGGGAATGGATAAAGGTTTCTACAATATTTTTGGCAAAGTCTATGGGGTACAGCTGCATAATGGAGCTGTCCACCAATTCGCCTATCTGCATTCTAAAGGATACCCTTACAAAGGTTCCTCCCAGAAAAGGTGATATCTCCGCGCCCGATTCAAACTGCGTCAAATCCAACAGGGAAGATTCCGGCGGGCTGATATCTATCATCTTATTTAACATCGTGGAGAGAGAAGTTGCCGAAGAACCCATCATCTGGTTCATGGCTTCGGAGATTGCGCTCAAGTGCAGCTCCCCCAATTCTCCGTCCGTGTTCGTACCGTCTCCGCCCATCATCAGATCCGTGATGACCTTTACGTCATGCTCCTTAAGTACCAGAATATTGGAGCCGTCCAAACCTTTTGTATATTGGATCCTGATAAATACGCAGGGTCTTTCATAATCTTCCAATATCGCCTGCCAATTAGAAAGAGTTACTGTCGGCGTTGTGATATTTACTTTCTGGTTGACTAACGAGTATAATGTGGTTGCCGAAGAACCCATGCTGATATTGGCAACCTCTCCAATCGCATCTTTTTCAACATCTGTCAGTAATTCTTCCGATGCCGCAGCGTCTGCCGAAGGTGTCGCTTCTGCCGCCGCTTCCGTATTTCCCGAATCAGACGATTCCTCATTGGACAAATCCATGCCGTTCAAAAGCGCATTTATTTCATCCTGAGACAACATTCCATCCATCGTTTTACTCCTCCTCCCTGACTATCGATGTAATCCGGACCGCATAAGCATCGTCATTGGCACCGGGTAAAGCTGTAAACTTCTTAATATTTCCAACATAGATATTCATGTCGCTGTCCACCTTGGTGTTCAGCCTTATACAATCGCCTACCTGCAGATTTACAAAATCCGCAACGGAAATGGCGCTCTTTCCCAAAACCGCTCTGATGGGGACATCCACCTTGCGAAGCATGGCCTCAATGTAATCGTCATAGTTCTCGTCGTGATTCTCCTGCATGGTTGAATACCAATATTTCGTATTCAACTTATCCATCACATCCTCCAAGGTTAAGAAGGGGAGACAGACATTCATTAGTCCCTCTACATCTCCGATTTTTATATTCAGAGTGACAAGCGCTATCATATCGTTGGGCGCTATCACCTGTGCAAACTGTGAATTGGTCTCCAGCCTGTTTAACACCGGAGAAATATCTATTACATTTTTCCAGGGGTCTCTCAGAAGCTGGGTAAACATAACCATCACTTTCTCCAGAATCGTAAGCTCTATCTCCGAGAAATCCCTCGACTTTTCTAACGGCAGTCCGCTTCCTCCCAGCATTCTGTCCAACATCGCATACCCTAAATTAATGGAAAGATCCAAAATGATCGTACCGTTTAAAGGTGCAAAGTTTATAATTCCCAAAATCACCGGATTGGACATGGCATTGGAGAACTCACTGTATGTGACCGTCTCCGAGCTTCCTACCGACACTTGCACATTCTTTCGCAGATACGCCGGAAGATTGGTGGAGACCAACCGCCCGTAATGTTCAAAGATAATTTCCAGCGTCCTTAAATGCTCCTTCGAGAACTTTGTGGGGCGGCTAAAGTCATAATCCTTGACCTTCTTTTCCTCTTCTCCCTGCATCTGGTCTACATCCAGCTCGCCGGCAGACAATGCTGCAAGTAGGTTATCTATTTCGTTTTGTGAAAGGACCTCGCCCACGAAGGCTCACCTCCTGCTAGTTTTTTCGGAACAGACATCAACCGTATGTCACTCCGCTGACAGCCACCTGATAAATAAAGTCGGAATCAAACAAATCCTGTATTGCTTTCAGCATCTCTTCCTTAAGCCCCTCTAAGTCATTGCGGCATTCATCCATGGTATGGGAAGCGACTACCGTGGTAATGGCATCCTCTATCAGGCCGTTTCTGTCCGCAATGGATTCGCCATACTTTTTGTAATCTTTATGCTTTTTATTCATGGACAGGGTAATCGTGCACACCAGATAGGACTGTTTGCCGTCCGCACCGGAAGCCAGCGGGAACATAAGCTTCTCTCCCAATATATGCGGCGCCGTATCTTCCAATGAAACCTGAACTACCTCCTCGTCGGGAGAGGTAAACTCCAAACTCAGCGCCGTTGCAATATTATTGACCAAAGACGCCGTCTTTTTGTTGGTGCCGGTAACACTTATCATCACTATGCAGTTTAACACAATATTTACAACCAGCAGCGCAAGTATCAGCACCGTCATTAAATTCTTTTTCATTTTACCCTTTCCTCCTTTTAAGAAGTTCCCGTGTAGATTCTGATTTCCACACGCCTGTTCTTACTGCGTCCCTCCGGAGTGGAATTATCCGCTATCGGAACCCTCTCGCCCATACCGGCATGCCTGAAGCAGACGGGGTTCAGGCTGGTATTTTCAGTGAAATAATAAAATACCGAAAGCGCCCTCGCGCTGCTCAACTCCTCGTTGTCCGCATATTCCCTGGTATGGATGGGCACATTGTCCGTGTGTCCTTCTATCTCTATAATGCCCTGACTGTAGCGCTCCAAAACGGAACCCGCCTTGTCAAGAACTCTCTTGGATTCCTCTACAATTTCCGCGCTTCCCGAATCAAACAAAAGCGCTCCCCTCATACTGAGCTGTACATACTGTGATGTAAAGCTCACTTCTATCTGGTCGGACATATTGCTCTCCGCCACTTCCTCGGAAATTGCTTCCGCCAAGGCCTCATTATCCTGAAGCTGCTGTTCCTCCAGCATCTCCTGCACGGCTCCCGGATTGTTCTCCAGCATTTCCTGTACCGCTGCCGCCTTTTCCTTATCTTCCTGCATCTGGTCGCTGCTGTTGTCTTCCGAGGACATTCCCGTGTTGCTGATATAATCGCTCAGTTCATTTAACTGACTCATGCCGTTACTGACAAGGAACCCGTCTCCTATGGCTGTAGCGCCCGCCTCAAATATGCTGAAGGTGCTGTTCATGGAAGCTACCACTTCCCGGAGCTTCGCCTCATCCATAGTGGACATGGAGAACAACATTACGAAGAAGCAAAGGAGCAGATTCATCAAATCACTGAATGTCGCCATCCACGCCGGGGAACCCGCGGGGGGCGCCTCTTCCTTTCTCTTTGCCACTACTCCTCACCTCCTGCATCCTGTGATGCATCTACCCTATCCTTGGGTGCAAGGAAGGACTTTAACTTTTCTTCTATTACACGGGGGTTCTCGCCTGCCTGAATGGAGAGGAGTCCCTCGATCATAACCTCTTTCTGCATCATTTCGATGGAGTTGTCATATTTCAATTTATTGGATGTAGGCGTGCAGACCCAGTTCGCAAGCAGTGAGCCGTACAATGTGGTGATCAGCGCCACCGCCATTGCGGGTCCGATTGCCGATGCATCATCCATATGGTACAGCATATCTACCAGACCCACCAGCGTACCGATCATACCCCATGCAGGGCCCATGGCAGCCAGAGTGTCCCAGAAGCCCGCCAGAGACTTGTGCCTGTCATCGATGCAGACCATTTCCGTCTCCATGATGCCCCGCACCAGCTCCGGATCCGTACCGTCCACTACTAACAGAATCCCTTTCTTCAAGAAAGGCTCTTCCATGTCCGACGCCGCTTCCTCCAAAGACAAAAGACCTTCCTTCCGGGCTATATTGGAAAGCTCTATGATTTTCTTGATCATATCCGCCGTATTCAATGTAGGCGTCTTAAAAATCAATGTGATGCTTTTAAGACCCGCAAGGAAATCCGACAGACTGTACGCAGTCAGGGTAGCCGAAAACGCGCCACCGAAAGTAATGATGGCAGATGCAGGGTCGATATACTCACCGAATCCGGAAGCGCCCGCACTGGAGAAAATACCGAATATAAGCATCGCACCGCAGAGAATCATTCCAAGTAAAGAAGCTATATCCACAAAAATCACCTACTTATCCCGCAATTTTTAGAATTTATTCTGCAAGAATTTCCTTTCTATACAATTTTACAAGATTTTTTATCTCTTGTCTACTTTCTTTTACAATTATTTTTCGACCTGTGGTAAGAGTCACGACGGTATCCGGCGTTTCTTCCACTATTTCAAGCAAATGCGGGTTCACAAGAATTTTTACGCCGTTAATCTTTGTCACTTCTATCATCGTCCCACCGCCCTTCCAAAATATGTAAAACAGCCTAATACCTATAATCGGGGACGGAAAACCCCGTCCCCGAAAAGTAATTATACTTTATCTCTTCAAGTTTGTCAATTCCTCAAGTAGAGTATCTGACACAGTTATGATTCGGCTGTTCGCCTGGAACCCTCTCTGGGTAGTAATCATTGTGGTGAACTCGCTGGATAAGTCCACATTACTCATTTCCAGCTGGCCGGTGGACATGTAGCCTCCCCCTGCCTTGATGTCTACGCCGATTCCGTCAAATTCGCCGGAGTTCTGGGTTGCGGAGTAAAGGTTGTCACCGTTTTTCTCCAAGCCGGAGGGATTCGCAAAGCTTGCTGTGGCAATCTGTCCCAAAAGCTTGGTCATGCCGTTGTCATAGCTTGCGTAAATCTCACCGTTATCCTGAACGGATATGCCTATCATGTCGCCCAGACGGCGTCCTGCCCCAAGCCCTTCAAAATCGCCGCTGGTAGCCTGCGCCGTGGAGGTTCCCTTGTTGTCGTACATGGAAATCTCGGAAAAATCAACCACGACATCGGAGAAGTTGCCGCCCAATGCGGAAAATGCAATCGTTGCGGTGTTCCTGCCGGAGCCGTTGCTTCCCATACCGGAGAACTTACCGTTCTTGCCGTCAAACCAGATGGCGTCGCCGGTGTAATACCTACCGTCCATCTCGATGCCCGTGTTGGATTCGGTAACCGCCTCGCCGGAGGATGTCGTAGCGCCGGGAGCCGTGGTATCCTTCCATGTGCTCACCAGCGTGGGGAATATCGTAGCGGAACTCCATGAGCCCGCCGCCGTAGCGTTAGCCGGTGTAAAGCTGGCAGATGCCGCGCCCAGATTAGTCAGCATGGTCTTTACCGTTACCTTATCGCCGTCAATTTCTTTATAGAGGTTCAAAAATTCCTCGGTGGAACCTTCGTAACCGTATGCCTTTGCAATTTCGTCCAAAGCTTCCTGCACCGTGCCGTTGGCATTTCCGTTTACGGTAAGCGGCTCATTCCTGCTGTCTATGCCCGCCGCCACAAGCTCTGTAATATCTACAATATCAGTGCCTGCCGCATTCTGTAATATCTTGCCGGACGTCGTATCCCATTTGTAAGCATTGGAGTTGAATCCCAAGCTGGTCTTCTTTGCCTGTGTGGTGGTGCTTCCGAAAGTCATTGCCGAGATATCAATCTCTTTTCCCGTGGAATCAAGGAGCCTTGTCACTTCCACACTGTAGCCTGCGGGCTCGCCGCTTACGATACCGCCGTTCTGCTTAAATACGATTCTTGCGGTATAACTGTAGCCCAGCGCATCAAAGAAGTTCAGGTTGCGGGCAAGACCGTTTACACTGGTCACATCCGTATCATTTTTGTCGATGATGCCGGACATATGCGCCTGCGTGGTCGCCTCGGGGGGATAGGTCAGGTTTGCGGCATTCATAATGCGCAGTGCGGACACGGTATCCTTCTTGATACTCATGGTCTCCTCGTCCACCTGCCAGCCCATTACATTGTAACCCGTGCTGGTCATGGCGAGGTTGCCGGCACCGTCCACATAGAAAGAACCGTCTCTGGTAAAATAGTTGCCGTTTCCGTTGTTCACCACAAAGAAATTCTCTCCGGTAATCATGATATCGAAAGGATTTCCCGTGGACTGGCTGGCGCCCTGTCCTTCAATGTTCACATTGATGGCGCCGCCCTTAACACCCAGACCGATCTGCCTTGCATTGACGCCGCCGGTTCCGGTGTTGGCATTGGCGCCGCTTGCCTTCTGGGTAGTCTGGCTCATAAGCTCACTGAATACCATGTTGCTTGCCTTGAAAGCCGTGGTATTTACATTGGCGATATTGTTACCGATTACATCCATGCGTGTCTGGTGGGTTTTCAATCCTGCCACACCAGAAAAGAGTGATCTCATCATAATTTTGTTCCTCCTTGATTACGGAACGCAGCCCCCATCTGTCATTCAGGGGACAATAACCTCCACTCGGGTCCGGTTATGCGATGACTGCTCCGTTGATATTTGTGAATACATTTTCATCTGTCTGCGTACTGTCCATTGCGGTGATGATGGTCTGATTCGGCACATTCACGATAAATGCCAACTCATCCACAATGACCAGAGAATCTTTGATTCCTTTCTGTTCCGCCTTTCTGGCTCCGCCTTCTAAGCGCTCCCACTGCTCTCCCGTCAGTTTGATGCCCCGGTCGCTCAATCTCACCGCCGCATGCTTGGAAAGCTTCAGGGTATCCGCCCCGCCGGTCTTCTGCATCAGGACCTCATTAAAGGAAAAACCTTCCGCAGTCCTCTTGTTCTCCGACTTTGGCGTTTTGGGAAGCCGGTCCGCCAGCTGCTCTATGGAAAGAAAACTATTTGTCTGAATATCCATATTCTCCCAGCTCCTTCCTTGTATCCTCCATGATTACGCCGCTTACTCTTCGCCCTCCGGCTTATCTGCTTCACTGCCTTTGCTTAACTCTGCTACCTTGTCAACCGCTGCCTGCAGGATGGCTGCCTTTTCCTCATCCACGAACTCCTTCTCATAATCGCTCATCTTGTCGTAAAGGTTTTTGAGGGTGTTTACTTCCTCCGCATTGTCAACGGTCAGTTCATCCGTGGCGGGAAGAGCGTCTATCTTGTCAACAAACTGCAATGCCCATGCGCGTTTTACGGTCTTGGCTTTCTCTACATATTCCTCCAAGGCTTTTACCTTGTCACTTGCCACAAAGGTCTTCTCGTAATCCGTCATCTCATTGTAAATCTTCTCAAGGTCGTCAATCTCTGCCACATCCGAGTAATCCACTCCGTTCACATTGGGAAGCTTGTTGATGCGTGTCACAAAATTGATTGCCTTATCCGTAGCGGTCAGGTATTCGGCGTCTGCCACCGTAACCAGATCATCCAGAGAGTAAAGCTCCTCGTTGATTGCAAGATATGCCTTGCTGTTTTCGTATACCACATAGTCAACCTTGCCCTTGATAACCTTGCTGTCTCCGCTTGAGGTAGTGGTCTCCACATAAACCTCCTGACCTACCATGGAGCTTGCCCTTAAGAGTTCCATATTGCCCGCCATGTTCTGCAGCTGCTCTACCTGTGAGAACTGTGCATATTGGGAAATATACTCTGTGTTGGAGGTGGGTTCCAGAGGATCCTGATATCTCATCTGTGCTACCAGAAGCTGTAAGAACGCCTCTTTGTCCATGCCGTCATTGCTGGTCTTGGGCTTCTTTAAGGAATTCTGGGAATCTGTCTCCACAATTTTACCGTTTTCCACCGGTGCCATTAATGCCATATTTCTTTTCTCCTTTCTTTTTGATCATGCCATGTGTTCTGCGCCATTATGCCGTGGCAATTATGCCGTGTATTCCACGGTGCTGCCGCTCGCCGCCATCATTTCCGCCGCAAGCTGTTCTTCCTCATCCATTGCGCTTAATTCTTCCATGGTGAGAGAACCATCCGGCGCAATTCTTCTGGTTCTTTGCTTTTTCTCCGGTGCGCCTTGGTTCCTCTGCTGTCCCTGCTCCAGATTCTCCTCAAACTGATGGGTCTGGACAGTGACTTCAATGGCTTCCACCTTGACGCCCTGCTGTGCGAAATTGTCCTTAAGCTGTACCATCTGGCTTTCCAGCGCTGCCTTTACCGCTTCGTTCTGTGCCACGAAATTTGCCGTGAGCACGCCGCCCTTGGACGCTACATGAATCTGCAAAGTTCCCAGATTAGCGGGGTGAAGCTGCATTTCCAGCTGGGACATATCCGGCTTCACGGAAATTCTCATGTAATCCATGATCTGCCGCATGATATCCTGTGTGTCCACATCCCATGCCGCCATGGGCTGAGTCGTCTGCGCGGTCTGCACATTAGAATTTACGGGCTGTGCCGTATTCTGTACAAAAGGACCGCTTTCCTGTCCTTTGTCACCGGAATGCTTTTCTCCTGCCTTGTCGGAGCCTTGGTCCTTGGTCTGTCCGGCTGTGTTTTCCGTTTGCTGAACCGGGGCTTCCTCTATGGCTGCATCCTCCGCCTCTGCTTTGGGAGCTGCTTTCTCCACCGAAATCTCAATAACGGGGTCTTTCTTCTGCGTTTCCGCGGGAGCCTGCATCATCTCCACCGCCTCGGAAAGCCTGATTTCCGGCTGCACTTCAGGCTGCATGTCAACCGGGGCTTCGGGCTGCGCTTCAAGCTGTCCCTTCAACTCTCCAAGAGTCATACCGCCCATGCCGCTTTCCTCTGAAAGCATGGTTTCCAATTCACCCATAAGCCGATTGAAATCCTGATACATTCCCTCGTCGGTAAGCAGTGCCGTGGAATCCTCCGCCCCCATCGCCTTAAGCAGAAAACCGTTAAGCGTCTCTGCGTCCAGCAGATCAACAGGCTCAAGTCCCGTTTCGGAAAGGCTTTCCTGTAAGGTTTGTAAATCCACGCCCAATGTGTCCGCGATTCGGTTCAAAAGTTCCACAGCCGCCGTTCCCAGCACTTCCATGGCTTCTTCCTGATTTTCCAAATCTTCCGATTCTCCGGCTTCCTTCGTTTCTTTCGTCTCTTCCGTTTCGGAAACGCTTTCTGTCTCCTCGGCAGGCTTCACATTCTGGGAATCCTTTGCTTTCAGGGAATCTCCCGGCTTTGCCGCATCCTGCCCTTCTTGCGGCGCTTTCGCGGATGTCTGCGGACTTTCGCCCTTGGGCTGGCTGTCCCACACGCTCTTGAAGCTTGCGCCCTGCACCTGAGCCGCGCTCTTTGCCGCTACATTAGTGGTCAGGCTGTTCAACACGCTTCCCGCATCTTTTACCGATGTAACTGTCATTTTGCTCCTCCTTTCTCTTTAATTTTCAATACAACATAATTATCGGCTCACCCGTCTTGATTCTTAAGATTTCGGATCCAATAATTTTGTCAGCTTTGCCGCTATATCGGAATCCATTGCTCCCAAAATAGCTCCTCTGTCTTCCACGGACATGGCGTCTAAGATTCTCGCCACCAGAGGCAGATTGTCCGTCATCTTCTCAAACACTGCCGCCGCCTGCTTGGGCTTCATGCCGTTACTTCCGTATGTATTGACATAATCCTGTATCTCCTGACTCTCCTGCATCTGGGTCACTACCTGCTTGTAGAGATACTCCGCCGTGGCGGGATCCATTTCTTCGTAATATTTTCTGTATTCCTCCGCGCCGGGTCCCTTCTCATGGTAGACCACTTCGTCATAAAACTCCGTGCGGATGCGCTGGAAATCAACCTGCATCTTCTCAAATTCCGAAAGACGCTGTACCTCCGCTTTCAGTCCCGCAATCTCTTCATCCTTTGCGGTTCCCGAATTCTGCAGCTTCTCCAGCTCAAGCTCCAGATATTTGATCTGGTCCACCGCAGCCTGCAGATTATTGTAACCGCCATAGCTGTCCGGATCGTTAGTCTCCGTAAAAGAACCCTTGGGGAGAATCTTGTTCACCACGGGAATATCCTTGAGAAGCGGCGTCATCACGGAACTTCCGAAGCCGCCGATATCCAGCTTGATCACTACCCCGATGACCGCCAGCCAAAGCGCTACGATCACCACAGTGGCAAGAAAAGTAACGACTCCGTTGCTCTCCTCGTCCTCCTCTAACGCCTCCTCCTGCTTGGCAATCTCCTTTGCGCGCCTCTTGGCTTCCTTTTTTTGCTGCTGCTTATCCCTCTTCAGCTGCCTCTTCTGGTCCTGAAGCTTCTTTTTCTCCTCTGCCGCCGCTATTTCTTCCGGTGTTCTTTCCTTTGCCATAATCCGCACCTGCCTGTCTTAGAAATCTGATTACTGTAAATTTAATGCTCCCTGTTATAGGTATAGCTGGTCAACTCGTCAATGCTCTTGCTTTCCGCCCTGTTCTCTTCCTGTAAATACGCTTCAAATGCTTTTTCCCGCAGATTCTCATAGGTTTTTCTCTCCTTGATGATCTCCTCAAGGGCTCTCCTTGCCGCCTCCAACACATTCTCCGCAGCCTTTATCCGCTCCTTCTGCAAGACGATGCGCTCCTCCAAAAACAGTATCGTCTGCCGGTTTTCCTGAATTTCCTGAAAATCCAATTTCCCCTGCAGAAGCTCCTTTGCCCGCACTTCGTGGGACGCCTTTTTCTCCTCCAGAAAAGCAAGCTTTGCCTCCTCTTCCGAAAGCGCGTTCATCGCCGCCGCAAATTCCTGCTTCTTCTGACTTTCCATCTTCACTTTGATATTCAGGACACTTTGCAGGGAATATCGAAATTTTGCCATTTAAAAGCTACCTCCAAAGCGCTTCCAACATTTCCACGCTCTCCTCAAAATCAAATTTCTCATCCACTTCCTGACACAGGAAATGATTTACTTCTTCAATCTTGGAAATCGCAAAATCTATGGCAGGATTACTGCCGCTTTTATAAGCGCCGATATTGATCAGATCCTCCGCCTCATTATAGGTTGCCATAACCGTTTTCAACTTACTTGCAGCCTGCTTGTGCTCTTTGTCCGCAATCTGTGACATGCACCTCGAGATGCTCTGTAAGATATCGATTGCCGGATAGTGGTTTTTGTGTCCCAGCTTTCTGTCCAGCATAATATGTCCGTCCAGAATGCTTCTGGCGGTATCCGTAATGGGCTCATTAAAATCATCCCCGTCCACCAGCACGGTATAAAGTCCCGTAATGGAGCCTTTGGAAGCGCGTCCCGCCCTCTCCAAAAGCTTGGGCATCTCCGAATATACGCTGGGAGGATACCCTCTGGTCACGGGAGGCTCGCCGCTGGCAAGTCCTATCTCCCGCTGCGCCATGGAAAAACGGGTCAGGGAGTCCATCATCAAAAGCACATCTTTTCCCTGATCCCTGAAATATTCCGCAATGGCGGTTGCGGTCTTAGCCGCCTTATTTCGCTCAAGAGCGGGTCTGTCGGAAGTTGCCACCACCACCACGGAGCGGCGCATGCCTTCCTCCCCCAAATCCCTCTCTATAAATTCCCTCACTTCCCTGCCGCGCTCGCCGATCAGGGCGATCACATTGATATCCGCCTTGGTATTGCGGGCAAACATACCCATCAGCGTGGACTTACCCACGCCGGAACCCGCAAAAATACCGATACGCTGCCCCTTGCCCACGGTCATCATGCCGTCCACTGCCTTTACGCCCAAGGGGAGCACCTCGTCTATAATGGCACGGCTCATGGGCGCCGGGGGCGGAGCCTCCACCGGATAAGCATTTCCCTCTATCACGGTGCCGTCTATGGGTCTTCCCAGACCGTCCAGAGCCTTTCCCAAGAGCTTGTCGCTCACCGTCACCAAAAGGGGATTCCCCGTGTTTTCCACCATACAGCCCAGCCCGATACCGTCCGTGATATCATAGGGCATAAGCAGGGTCTTTTTGTCCTTAAAGCCTACCACTTCCGCAGGAATGGGGCGTTTTTGCCCCTCTTCGCCCTCCGGCAGAATCATGCAGATATCCCCCAGCTTTGCATCGGGACCGGCGGATTCAATCGTCAGGCCCACCACATTGACTACCTTGCCCAGCTTGCGGTAAAACATGGCTTCCGCGACTTTATTATATTTGCCGAAATTAATTGCTGCTGCGTTCAATTAAGTCTCCTCATTTCTCATAAGACAATAATCTAAGCTTTTTCCCCAGCTCGGAAAGCTGTATGCCCAGACCGCAATCAAAAATGCCCCCGTTTGTCTCAATCAGGCATTGATTCTTGCTAAGGGCAATATCTTCAATTATTTCAATGTTTTCCGCGGAAATCGTGCTCTCCGACGCAATCACTTTCTTCTGTGCGCTCACATAGGGATAGTCCTCCCTGCACACATGGACCAGAAAGGTTTTTTCTCCTTCCAGCTTACACATAACATCGGAAATCAGGTGCACCAATATCTCCCTGTAGGCTCCAAGCTCCACATGAAAAATATGTTCATAGATACTTGTGATGGTATCTACGAACTTAGGCTCCAGTTCATCTATGCTCATTTGGTATTCCGCTTCCAACTGCTTTTCCTTGGCAGCAAACTGCTCCCTCAGCTTTTGAGCTTCCGCGTCCGCCTGCATCCTGCCTTCGTCATAGCCCTGTTTCCTTGCCTGTGCAAGAACCTGCTCCCGCTCTCTCATCGCCTGATTTGTGGCTTCGGACAAAAGCCTGTTGGCATTCGCCTTCGCCTGAGAAACGATATTGTCCGCTTCCGCATTCGCCCTTGTGCGGATGGCTTCGGCGTCCTCTCCCGCCTTTATCACATTCGCCTGAAGAAGTTCTTCCTCCGTAAGCTGACTTTCCCCGTCTTCTCCCTGCAGCTGTCCGGGGTCCACCACATCCGCCTGCAGTCCTGCCACAAAACCCTGTCTCTTTTTATTCTTCTGCTTCTCGGCAAACTCTTCCAGCCTCTTTGCCATCAGCTCATTACTGTCTATGGTTCTGGTGTCTTCCTTATTCCATTCCATAAATCTCGTTTTATACAGACTTTTAGACAATGATCTCGTCACCTCCACCTCTGGAGATAACAATCTCGCCTGCATCTTCCAGCTTGCGGATGATATTTACAATCTTCTGCTGTGCTTCCTCTACATCCTTCATACGGACAGGACCCATAAATTCCATATCTTCCTTGATCATTACGGCAAGACGCTTGGACAGGTTGTTGAAAATAGCATTCTGCACCTGTTCGTTCGCGCCCTTCAGCGCAATACCCAGATCGTTGTTGTCCACATCGCGCAGCACCCTCTGAATCGCCCTGTCGTCCAGAAGCAGCACATCCTCGAATACGAACATTTTTTTGCGGATTTCGTCCGCCAGTTCCGGAGCCTCGATTTCCAAAGTCTCCATGATATGTTTCTCGGTTCCGCGGTCCACTGTATTCAAAATCTCTACAACGGAATCCACACCGCCAATCGCCGTGTAGTCCTGATTTACCAGACCGGCAAGCTTAGACTCCAACACTTTCTCCACTTCCTTTATGACATCGGGGCTGGTTCTGTCCATAACGGCAATACGCCTTGCCACATCCGCCTGCATGTCGGGGGACAGCGCCGAAATAATCTGCGCGGCCTGACCGGGCGCCAGATAGGACAGCACCAGAGCAATGGTCTGGGGGTGCTCATCCTGAATAAAGTTGATGAGCTGGGAAGCCTCGGTCTTTCTGACAAACTCGAAAGGCTTTACCTGTAAGGACGCCGTCAGCCTGCCGATAACATCCATCGCCTTTTCGCTGCCTAATGACTTCTCCAACAGCTCCTTGGCATAGCCGATGCCGCCTTCCGCCATATACTGCTGGGCAAGACACACCTCATAGAACTCATTGATGATATCTTCCTTTACCTGAGGCATAACGCTTCTGGTATTGGCAATCTCCAAAGTCAGTTCTTCTATCTCGTCTTCCTTCAGGTGCTTAAAAATTCCTGCAGACCTCTCAGGTCCTAACGAAATCAGCAAAATTGCAGACCTCTGTAATCCCGAAAGTGCATTGTCCTTAGATTTTCCTGCCATTTGCTTCCACCCTTTCCATAAATCTATTTATCTTCCATGCAAAACTTAGAAATTCTTTTCGCATCAATTCCAATCTTCGTTCAGCCAATTGCGTAAGAGCAATGCCGCTGCCTCCGGATTCTCGTCCACGAATTTCTCGATGACCTTTCTGGTCTCGGACTTGGACTCCACATCGATATCCTCAAGCTCGGGAGCAGACTGCAGCATATCCTCCACGGACAGCTCCTCTTCCTCCTCCACAGCCTTCTTGGGAAGCATGCTGCGCAGAACCACAAACGCCAGAAGCCCCAGAATCAGTATGAACAGGATGCCGCTCATGGCCGCAGCGGGAGTCAGCTTGAAGCCTTCCCTGTCATAAAATATGGGGGACTCATAGGCAATAATGGTAATTCTGTCCGCGCTGATGCCGGTGGCATTCGCAACCATCTGGTAATAATCCTCGTCCACTTCCATTTTGACATCCGCACTGTTGTTCAGCTTGTATTCCTGCCATGTGGTGCCGTCCAGAAGACCCTGCGCCCTCACATCCTCCTCTTTCACTTCCCTATAGCGGACCAGCGCGACGGAGAGGGACGAGTTGGCGTAATCAATGCTTCCCGGCGGTATATTCTGGTATTCCGACATCTCATTGGGCAGACGATCCACTTCCATCTCACTCTGCGTGGAGGAGCTGTCACTGCCGTTCTGGAACACATAATTATTTTCATTGTTGGAATCCGTTCCGGGAATGCCTCCGCCGTTATTGGTATTCTCCGACTCAAAGGTGCTCTGATGGGCTATCAGGCCCTCGTCCCTGCCCTCATTGGCATAATATTCCTTGATCGTCTTCTCATAACTGGCAAAGTCCACATCCAGATAGCTGGTAACCTCAATATTGTTAAACTGCTTAGTGCCGTACAAAAGCCTCTTGGTCTGGTTCGCCACCATGGACTGCGCCTGATTCTGCAGCTCCTGCATGGAACTTGCAACCCCTGCCGTGGAATAGTCGTCGCCTCCCACAAAGAGCATATTGGCTTCATTGTCGATAATCGTAATATTTGCCGTGGTGGAACAGCCCAGATAGCTCTTCACCGCCTTTGCCATATTGGCCGCCTGTGCGGAGGTGAAGGTATCCGCCAATTCTAATTGGATAAACGCCCCCGGCTCCTCCTGCTGTGCCGTCAGGGTGCCGTCCTGATCCGGAATATTTAAACTTATCCTTGCGCTCTTGATTGCCGGCATCGCCTCAAAATCGGCGCTCAGCTTCTCCTCCATATAGAACTTGTAACGCTTTGCCCTGTCCGACGCGGTGGTGGATAAACTGCTGGAAAGAGCGTCCTCTATGCCGTAACCGTCGGGCACATAGCCTGCCGCGCCCATGGCAAGATTGGCTTCGCCGATTTTCTTATTCTCCACCTCGATTTTCAGACCGTCCGCCGACTCTTTGTGCTTAATGTTCGCACTGTTCAGAATATCAATCACTTCCGACGCCTGCTTGGTGTTGTCGCAGGTCATCAGTCTCGTGTACTGTGGTTTTGACACTATGTATATGATAATCGCAAAGGCAAGTATGACAGCTGCCGTGATACCGATAATAACATTTTTTTGCCTGGTAGTGAACCGGCTCCACCACGCCAATACCTTTGCCGGTATTTCTCTCAGTCTATCCGCCATGACAATGTTCTCTCGCTTCCTTACATGTTCTCTCCTGTCCTACATCGATGTATGACACTAAATCTGAATCTGCATTAACTCCCTGTACGCATCCATAACCTTATCCCTGACTGCCACCGTGTACTGCAGCGCCGTCGACGCCTTTTCCAACGCGATCATCAGGTCATGGGTATTCTGGGTTTCGCCCATGGCAAACTTCATCTCCTCGTTCTCCCAATCGGACAGATAACTGTTGGTATACTTGATATTGTCAATCGCCGTATTTAAGAATGCATCAAACATGGTGCCGTTTGCATTCTCCGTCTTTGCCGGAAGAGTCCCTGTCAAGGTGGTAATATCCCTTACCGCGGAAACTCCGCCGATTCCGTTTAAAGATGTAATTGCTGATAAATCCATTTCCTTAGTCCTCTCAATTCACCTGTTTATTTTATTGCCTTGTCATTTTATTGCTTTCCCAATTCCAATCCCTGCAGCGCCATGGACTTGCTGGCGTTAAACGCCGTGGAATTGGCCTCATAAGCGCGGCTTGCATCGATTAGGTTGGTCATCTCCGTAATGATGTTCACATTGGGACCTGTCACATACCCGTTTTCATCCGCATCGGGATGGGAAGGGTCATACACCATATTCATGGGAGTGACATTGTCCTCGCCGACAGCCTCCACTCTCACTCCCTGCCCGCTGAAGCCGCGGGTGACCCTGCCTAACACCTTGCTGAAATCATTCCTCTCGCCCTTCTGCACAAAGGTTACTACCTTGCGCCGGTAAGGAGTCCCGTCCGCCGTGCGGGTGGTGCTGGCGTTTGCCACATTCTCGGAAATGACATCCATACGGTAACGCTGCGCCGTCAAACCGGACGCATTGATATTAAAAGCGGAAAACATACTCATAAGCGAAATCTCCTTCCTGTTTGTTTTACGGTTATCACTTCATCACAGACTGCAGATTCTGAAAATCCTGATTAATGCTGGATATCAGCCCCTGATACTTTAACTGGTTCTCCACCAGCATAACCTGTTCCGTCTCCGGGTCAACATTATTGCCGTCCAGACGGTAGGAATAGCCTTCGGAATCCGTATAAGGCCTTCCCACAAGCCTTCTTGTCTTTAAATCCGCCACCTTGGCGTCCATGGATTTATAACGGCTGCTGCCCAGAGCCTTCTTTAACTCCGACTCAAAAGCCACATCCTGTCTCTTGTACCCCGGCGTCGAGGCATTGGCGATATTGTTGGAAATGGCTTCATTGCGCAGCCATGCCGCATCCGCCGCCTTGTCCAGCACATTGATATAGTCAAAAACATTGGTATGTATCATAGAAATCTCCTTTCCGGAAAATCTTTTCATATTATAATGGTCGCAAGATACTACTATGTATTATAAACTATTTCGACAAAAATTCAATAGATTTTTCAACAAAAAAAGGGACTTTACCGCCTTGCGTTTTCTCAAATCCCTTTTTCTCAAGCTTTTCGCCCCTAAATCCATTTAGTTCCATTTTTAATTTTATGCGTTTCCTTTAATTTTTCGCGTTCCGGCGTTTTAATTCCTCGATTTCATCAAACACCACATCGTTAATCACCTTAATATAGGTGCCTTTCATGCCGGAAGACCGGGATTCTATGACTCCCGCGCTCTCAAACTTGCGAAGGGCATTGACTATGACGGAGCGCGTGATGCCCACCTTATCCGCAATCTTGCTGGCTACCAGAATCCCCTCCATACCGTTTAACTCATCAAAAATATGTATGATGGCTTCCATCTCCGAAAAGGAAAGGGTGCTGATGGCGGATTTGACCACCGCTATCTTGCGGCTCTCCTCCGCGCTCTCCTCATTCACCGCCCGGAGCATTTCCAGCCCCACCACAGTGCTGCCGTACTCACACAGGATAATGTCGTCAATGTCATACTGCGCATCGCACTTATAGAGAAAAAGGGTTCCCAGACGCTCCCCCGCAATATCGATGGGGGCCACCACCGCCTGAAATTTTTTGGGGTCAATATGTTCAAAGCCCAGCGTACTCAGATTGACATTTTCCTTCGTGGACAAGATGCCTAAAAGGCGTTCGTTTAACATGGGGTCGATAAAACCACCGACATTTTCGTCAATCAGCTCCGTGATCGGCTCGATTCCGTCGCACCTGCCCACACCCAGAACTTTGCCTTTCTTGCTGATGACCAGCACATTAGAGCTTACAATTTCCCGGATGACTTTGCAAATGTCATTGAACACTACCTTACTGGAATTATTGTTGTGCAAAAGCTTTCCTATTTTCCTTGTTTTGTCCAACAACTGCACACTGCTCATATTTTTCTCCATCCTCAGGTCAGGCGTCCTTTTATCCGCGGCACCTTAGCGAGCCGTTTTCCGGAGCATCTTCGGTTACATGTTCCATTGTATCATAATTTTTAAAAGATTACAATGTTAAATTATGCCTACATTCCTCATTGGAGCACACGATTTTATTTCCCTTCTCCACCATGGGGGCTTTGCATTTGGGACACTCCCTGCCCACCGGCTTCTGCCACAACATGAAATCGCAGTCCGGATAACCGATGCATCCGAAATATCTGCGTCCTTTTTTCGTCTTTTTGATAACGATATCCTTGCCGCATTTGGGACATGCCACCCCTATTTTTTCAAAATAGGGCATGGTGTTTCGGCATTCCGGGAAGCCCGGACAGGCAAGAAACTTGCCGAAGCGCCCATACTTGATCACCATCTGCCTGCCGCAGAGCTCACAGACCTCATCCGACACCTCATCCTCAATGGTGACCTCCGAAAGTTCTTTCTCGGCATTCTGCACCGCTTCCTCCAAATCGGGATAAAAGTTGGAAACAATGGTCTTCCATTTTACCGTTCCCTCTTCCACACCGTCCAGAAGGGCTTCCATATTTGCCGTAAAATTCACATCCACAATACTGGGAAAGGCGTCCTTCATCATCCGGTTTACCACTTCCCCTATTTCCGTCACATATAAATTCTTGTTTTCCTTCACTATATAGCGTCTCGCAAGAATGGTGGTGATGGTGGGGGCATAGGTACTAGGCCTGCCGATTCCCAGCTCCTCAAGGGCATGCACAAGGGAAGCTTCCGTATAATGCGCCGGAGGCTGGGTAAAATGCTGCTTCGGGTCAAAGGATTCAAACATAAGCCTACTGCCCTGATGCAGTTCCCCCGACAGCAGATTTTCCTCCTCCTTATCTTCCTCCCGGCTGTACACGCTTAAAAATCCGTCAAATTTTAACAGGGACGCCGCCACCGTGAAAATATGCTCCCCCGCCTGAATCCTTACGGAAGTAGTCTCATACCTCGCAGGACACATGCGGCTTGCCACAAAGCGCTTCCATATCAGTTGATAAAGACGGAACAAATCTCTGGGAATCTGTTCCTTGACTGCGGCAGGAATACGGTCCGGGTCCGTGGGACGGATGGCTTCATGGGCGTCCTGAATCTTACGCTCACTCTTTTTATCCTCCCCCGCTCCCGCGGCATACTCCTCTCCGTAATGGCTCTCGATAAAGTCCTTCGCCATCCGCTCCGCTTCCTCGGATACTCTGGTGGAATCCGTACGCAGATAGGTAATCAGACCTACCGTGCCCTCTCCCTTCAAGTCAACGCCCTCGTATAACTGCTGCGCCAGCCTCATGGTCTTCTGCGTGGAATAGTTCAGCGTCCGGCTTGCCTCCTGCTGTAAGGTGGAAGTGGTAAAAGGAAGGGGCGCTTTCTTAATCCTTGTCCCTTTTTTCACTTCCTTCACAATATATTCGGCTCCCTTTAAGGATTCCATGATTTGATCCGCCTGTTCTTTGGAGGAAACCGTCTGTTTTCCCGATGCGTCGCCGTAATATTTGGCGGTGAGGGGCTTTTTCTCTCCCTCCGCTTTCAGGTTCACATCCAAAGACCAATATTCCTCCGGAACGAATGCCTCAATCTCCTCCTCCCTGTCACAGATAATGCGCAGGGCCACGGATTGTACCCGTCCGGCGCTGAGTCCTCTCTTCACCTTCGCCCACAAGAGCGGGGAAATGCGATAGCCCACCATACGGTCAAGCACTCTTCTCGCCTGCTGGGCGTCCACCAGATTCATATTGATTTCCCTGGCGTTTTTCAGGGACTCCTTCACCGCGTTTTTGGTAATTTCATTAAAGGTGATACGGTATACCTTTTTGTCTTCTAATTTTAACGCAAAATATAAATGCCACGAAATTGCTTCGCCCTCTCTATCAGGGTCTGTGGCAAGGTAGATTTTTTCCGCCTTCTTCACTTCCTTGCGCAGTGAGGCAAGAATATCCCCCTTCCCCCTGATGGTGATATACTTAGGCTCATAGTCATGCTCTATGTCGATGCCCAGACTGCTCTTGGGCAGATCCCTCACATGACCGCCGCTTGCCGCCACTTCATAATTGCTGCCCAGAAACTTCTTAATGGTCTTCACCTTTGCCGGTGACTCTACAATTACCAGATACTTTGCCATTTTTATACTCCATTTCTGTTCTTTCTATAATAATGACCCAAATTATCTATCAGTGGAATCGTGAATCACTATACACCAAAATTTCCACGGATGCAAGATAAAATTTTTTGAGGCATGAAATTTTTTACCTTAAAATTTGCTAAAATTTGCTTAAGTTTTGAATATAGTTTTGACATTTGCACTAGATATGGTATAATAAATAAGTGTAAGCTCTTTTGCTATGTACAAAATATGGTTATATGTGCAGAAATGAGGGAAATGTTATGAAAGAACTTATGATTATGTACCATCCGGTCAAAAAGGAAATTCGTTTTCTTGCAAAAGTCAAGGGAGAATTTCTGGATATTCCTTACAACATATGTCCCAAGCTTCTCCCCTATTCTCCGGAACAGGGCGAGTTTTTGCTGCAAAATCAGGGCGACAAATTCTTTGACGACATATGGGAACAGTTTTTAAATGAAAAGATCAGTCTGGTATTCAAGGGCACAAGAATTGACTACGAAGATTTTCAGGACAAGATTGCCGACTATAACCGGAATTGCGGAGAAAAGCGCTTTGTCATAGACGATTTTATCGAGCTGCCCTCCGTTTCCGAAATCTATCAGTGTATCAGCGATTTCTGTGACGATACCCTTGCCATTTTCGAGTCGGAGCTTAAGGATTCCGAAATCCTCCGCTCTTTTCAGACGAGAAAGCATGAATTTGACAAAAAGCGCATGCAGTTGAACGCCAACGATGTGAATATTTGTCTGGTGGGCACTTACAGCTCCGGCAAATCCACTTTCATTAACACGCTGATTGGCAGGCGCATCCTTCCGGAGAGCATTAACTCCGAGACGGCAAAAATGTTCCGCATCCACAATAATCCGAAGCCTTCCGTTTTCTTTAAGATAAACACCTGGAAGGAAGGCGCCGACCCCATGCAGGTTACGATTGAATGGGATGAGAACACCGGCAAATTTACCTTTTATTGCAGCGGCGACTGTGACCTGACCAGACAAAAGGTCCAGAACGAAATCAACAGCGCGCTGGTATTCCATCTGCAGCAGCATGAACAGCTCTGCCAGATCCTCAAGACGCTGAACGATGTTCCCAATGCGCCTACCAAGGAATATCCCGAATATATTGACGGTATTATCGATGTGAACTATCCGATTCCCCTTGACCCCAACATTAATTTTACTTTCTATGACACACCCGGAACGGACAGTAACTCCAACGAACACCTTCTGGTGCTGCAGAACGCTTTACAGCAGCAGAGCAATTCCATACTGATCATTCTCTATGAGCCTACCAAGATGGAGGGAACCGGCAATTCCATTCTCTACAAGCTGATTCGTTCCTCCAAGGAAAATAAAAATACGGTACATATCGACCTGACCCGTTCCCTGCATGTCATCAATCAGGCGGACACCAGAAGTCTGGAAGACTTGCAGAACTTAAAGAACAAGAAGGTGGGGGTTTCTTTAAAAGAAACGGACAAGATTTACAACGAGGAAGCGGAGTATATCGACCTTGCCAACGAGAGGCTGTTCTTTGTTTCCTCCAAGGCTGCCTATATTTCCAAAGCCATTTCCGGCAATGTGGACACGGAGGACGAACGCCTCTGGCTGGGCAATCACCGGAACGAAATCAACAATACGCCCACCGATGACCCGCTGTTTACCAAGAATGCCAAAACTCAGGTTGACACGGGAATGTACTTTAAACTGGACAAAATGGCAAACGCCAACAATGAGACCAAGCAGCTCATTGAAAGCTCCATGAGGGAATTGAAGAAATGCGACAGACAGGCGGATACCGCTTTGGAACCCATTCTGCGCCGTATTTACATCAACTCCGGCATGTATGCCATCGAGCAGGAAATCGTCAAATACGCTCAGAAATACGCTCTTGCCGTAAAGGCAAAAGGGCTTTATGACAGCATTTCCAGCGTGGTGGACTTTATCCGTGACGACTATGCGGCAATCGAGACGCAGGCAAGACTTTCCAAAGAGGAAATCTCCCACAATATCGAGGTTATGAAGACCACCATGATAGAGGATATCGACCGCACCTACGCCGCTTATATGGAGAACACCCAGAATGCGGAATACATGGCGGCAAATATTCCCGATGTGGAGTCCCTAAATACCATTATTGAAAACAGGAAGTTTCTGGCATACAAGATTGCAGATAAAATGAAGTGGATTGCCATCCGTCCGGAAGTATTTGAGGAGAAAAATAACATTATCCGTTTGGAATTGAACCGGTACCTTATGGAAATCGACGATTTCTACAAGGCAACCAGAGAGGAAATCCTGAAACAGCAGATTGATTCCCTGCGCTCCAAGCTGGTCCGCGCCATCACCGGGTACAAGGGCATCGACGAAGGATTGATCAAACGGATTGCCAATGTTGCAGACACTCAGGTGCCCCCTTCCTCCTTAAAGGCGCTGAAGATGGATGAATATATCAACAAGCAGAAGGCAATCTTCATCTTCTCCACCAATGACAAGAAATCCTACAAAAACGACATTGAGGAAATGTTTGCCGCCACCACGAAACAGCAGTATGAATCCTATATCGCTGAAATCCTTGCGGTGGCAGAGACCAAGACCGCAGAGCTGGTAGCTGAGTTTAAAAACAATATCGACCTGCTCTCCAGCAATCTGGAATTCCTTATCAATGACGAAAAGCGCGCCGTGTCCATGCAGGAAAAGGCCAAAGCGGTTTTAGACCTTGTGGCTGAGAGGGACAACGCTTTGAATGATAAGATTTGGAGTGAGATTTAAGAAATTGGGATGAAAAACAAGAGGCTGTCTGCTTTGCGGACAGTCTTTTTTGTACATTAAATACTCATTTATTTTTAACTTTCCTTGTCATTCAAAATATCTCTCACTAACTTTTCCAATTCTTTCCGATTTGGCAGATATAACTCATATTTGGAAACAAATAAATTACTGTCCATTCCATACATTGCATACTCCACCAATAATTCATCCTTATTTTTGCTTAATATGATTCCAATAGGCGGATTATCATCCGGCATATTTTCTTCTATTGCGAAATATCCCATATACATATTCATTTGACCAATATCTTCATGCTGAACAGAATTTTTCTTCAAATCGATAAGAACAAAACATTTCAAAATTCTATGGTAAAATACCAAATCCACATGATAATGTATATTATTAATCGTCAAAGGATATTGTTGCTTAACAAATGTAAATCCCTTGCCTAATTCCAATAAAAATTTCTGTATATTGTCTATGATTTTCTGTTCCAAATCATTTTCGCTATATTTCTCCTGCTCCGGAATATTCAAAAACTCCAATGTATATGTGTTCTTTACAATATCTTCGGGTTTTTGATACTCTATTCCGTTTTGGGCTAATTTTAAAATTCCTTCTTTGTCCCTGCTGGAAGCTAATCTCAAAAACAATGCTGAATCCATCTGCCTGCGCAGTGTTCTAACATTCCAATTTTCCATGATGCACTCTTTCTCATAAAAGCTGCGCTCGAGTTCATCATCAATTTTTATCAATTCACATATATGCGACCATGACAAATTGTCAGACACTGTCTGACAATTTGAATATTTCAAATAAAACTTCCGCATATTATTCAAATTCGGACGACTATATCCTTTCCCCAAACGTAAAGTTAATTCTTTTGATATTCTGGAAAGCAGATTTTTTCCATACTCTGCTTTCGCATTGCCATCCTGTTCAAATTCAACAATATATTTTCCAATGTTCCAATAAGTTACTGTCATTATTTTATTTATTGACAATGCTAATTCTGCTTTTGATGTGTTTACTAATGTTTCAATATCCACAATCATTTTTTCAAAACTTGAATTTTTAACCAATTCCTCCACAAACAACATTTCCTTTCCCTATTTGTCTGACATTGTCTGACAAGCCGCTTCTCTTTCCTGTTTAACAAATATTTTTAGTACGCATATTTACTTATATATTATATTATTGAGCTATAATTAATACAATAAATTTTTTATAAATTTTCAAGAATGCAGGAAAAGGCAAAAGAGCTTTTAGAGCTTGCAGCCAAAAGGGGCCAACGCACTTAGAACTCCCCGGCGGGTATCCGCCGGGGAGTTCTTTATGTCATTCATTTCTTTCGGTTACATAACATTGAAGTAGAAAATGTTATTTCCGCTTTCCTCATCATAGAGGATATAATCGATTCTTGCCGGATTGCCCGGAATGATGGAATTGGTTGCTTCATTCCAATAATTGTTGGGCATATTCTGGATATAAACCTTCACCCTGTAGCTGCCCTTATAATCATTATTTCGGAGCGTTACCCTGCAGGCTCTGCCCTTCTGCACCTCATATTGATCCTTATTGGTTACATCCTTCCAAGTGCCGTCCGGCTGCTTTTTCTCCAGAATATAGTTGATATCGTTATCAACGGAAGTACCCACGGTGTCAATACCCACTATGTTCTGCATTTCCATAAGCACAAACTGCTGATGCTGAAACGCGGTAATGGTAGGCGCCGTTGCCTCGCTGTTCTGGGAGGCATTCTGTAGATTCATCATATTGGAATCACTTCTATAGGTAAGACCTACACGATTCATCCGACCGGACATTGTAAATAAGTCTACCTCGGCAGGATCATCATATGGAGGATATACTACATTGTCATTTTCATCCATGATAACAACTACAGCCTCTACCCAATAATCCTTCCTGTAATCCAGCAAACCTGTCAGAAGGGGACGGAGATTGACAGTCTGGCTGTTATTTGCATCACCGTATCGATTCAGTTCCCATGTTCCCCATGCACCAGATATCATCTCACCATTAATATTCTTGCCATTATAATCACTATGGGTTTCCCAGCTCCCGTTGGGATCTTCCCTGTAACGATATAGCACTACATGCTTTGTGCTATTATTGGCAACTTTTAATGCTGTCAAATCATCAATAGGTCCCTGCGCATCACTGGACTGGCGTTTCCAGCCGCCACCCTCAGGCTCTGCCGGAACATGCCGATGACTTTTTTTAATAGTGTAGGTATTTGTCACTGTAGCATAGGATACCGTACTCCCTGCTTTTGCACTGGCTTTGTTCGTCCACTCACCGGCTGCATTCTGTGCTCCGTTGGGATGCAGGGCGGTTGCCTGCACGACCACCTGAGAGCCCTCCGGTATATCCGCCGTCAAAGTCACGGTAGCTGCCATGGAACCTGTCGCCGACACACTGGCATAAGCCGCTCCCTCTATCACTGACCAGCTCGCCTGACCGGGGTCTATATAATCCACATCATAGTCCGCTCCGTTTATCTTTGCATGACTGGGACCCAACACCGTTGCCGTCAGGCTGTACTGAGCGCCTGCCTTGCAGTCGTCTCCGCTTACACGGTTTCCCGCAATATCAATCTGGTTCACGCGCCGCACATAAACATCAATGATTTTCTGTGCCATGGGCGCTCCGTTTGCACCAAGGTCGGTGGAGGTAACCTTCACTTTAAATCTGGACATCTCGCCACTGCCTACATGAACCTTAGCAGTCAAACTACTGCTGCCCGGCGTAACATAGGTATTACTGCTATCCGAACTTCCCACTACGGACCATGACAGAGACTGATTGGTCAATCCACTGGTAGTTGCCGTTAAATCATAACTCTGATTCGGCTCCAGAACCAATTCATTCGGCAGATGAATCGCTGCGATAACCTTGGTCGCTTCCGTGGTATCCTTATTTCTTGCCGTAATGGTGAACACGGATTCGTATGTCTGGGATTTTCTGTTCAAATTCATATTAAGCTTCAGATAACCCCGTTCCGCAAACTCTGAGTCATCCACATTAAAATCGGCGACGCCGGATGCCATCAGCTGCTTTGTTGTGCCGTCTGAGTAATACAATTCGTCACCTTCAAAGGTCACGGTATGGGTCACTCCACCCTGTTTAATGGTCAAGGTTTCGTCTTCGTACTTCACTTCAGCGGTGGCGTCAATCAGCAAATCGTCTATCTGATTGGCAACCAATTGTGCCTCCTGCTGTGCCTGTATCTCCGAACTGCCGCGGTTATAGCTGTCAGCGCTCACAACCAATACGCTGCCGACAATCATAGCGATAATACCCAGAATCGCTACACTGCAGACCAATTCCACCAGAGTCAGGCCCCTGTTGTCAAAGTTTTTGAGTTTCTCCTTGATAAATCTCATACTTCCTCCTCTCCTTTTCTACTGGATGATGGTTACTTTGCCCGTAAGATAGGCTATTTCGATTACCTTTTCTTTACCTGCCTTACTGACCTGTATTTCCGTACAATAGTCACCCGTATCACTGCCGGATTCTATAAGGGTATTAAATCCGCCGGTGGTACGCTTAAAACTAAGCTCTATGCTGGTTCCGCTCAATTCTCTGTAATTTGCATCTCCAACCAGCTTATACCTCACCACAACTCCCTTCTGCCCGATTCTCAAATCGGGTCTGGTAGTTGTAGCACCGCTTGCATCCTTAATGGTCTCTGTCAGATAAACCCCGTTGTCATTCTGTACAAACCTCAATTTAATCTCCTGTTTCCCCATAGTCGTGATGCGGGCTCCGTTTAGGGTGGAAACAATCTTCTCGGCACATTCATCCACGGGCTTGGAAAGCGCCATGCTGACCCCGATGGCCGCAACACCCGTCAGAACGGTCATAATGGCAACTACAATCACCATCTCCACCAAAGACATACCTCTGTTATCCGCAGCAAGACTCCGCTTATCTCTTCGCATACGCACCACCTCTTATTGCTTCTCCCAATTATAATAAATCACACAATCCGTCATCCCAAGATCCCTCTGCTGCAAATCCTGCGGGTCATCACCGCCTCCGGTAGGAGCCGTATCGATACTCCAATCAATCTTGGGAATCTTTATCATAAAATCCGTTTTGATTTGGGTATAATAACCATCCTTCTCATATTTCAAAACCACATCCTTCAACAGCGCATAGCCCGCGTCCGCATGAAGGTCCAAATCGGCAGCACCCACCGTCAGATGATTATTGGTAGAAGAACTTAGATAGCTATCAGGCACTAAGGATGTGATATATGCCTCCAAAGTCTTGGCCGATGTTGCGTCCACATGAGCATCAAAGTTCGTCTTTAAGGTATCCGTAAAAGTCTGGTTATAAAGGCTTCTCCTGTCATCTGCGGACAATCTGCCAAAAGCAATCGCGGTTTCCTTATATGCCTCCTGAAATGCAGCCATGGCTTCCGGAACCAACCCCGCCTTAATGCTTTCCATGACCTTTTCCGCCTCATAGAAGCTGTCCTTATTCTTCTTGTCGGCAGCTTTCATATTGTAATTCATGCCTGCCGCATAAAGAATAATCGTCGCCAGAATACTGATGAACGCCGTTACCACCACTACAGTGATCAGCGCGCTGCCTCTGTCATTCCGTTTTTTTGCTTGCTTTTCCTTTTTCCACATAACGCTTCCTCTACTGCTTTGCATTTGAGCTGCCGACTATCTCACAGATCGGTTCTGTTGAACCGCTCTTATATACCGTAACCGTCACATCATAGAACAGAGCTCTTTCATTCTCCTCCAGAGTACCTGTCGTCGGATTTAACTCCATCTCCTTGTACTCCCAAGGCGCTTTCCCGATATCATTCACAATGCCTGTGCCACCGGAAGTAATAGTGGGAGGCGGAGTAACCGGAGCATCAGAGTGCAACTGTTTTTTTAGGTTGTGAAACAGATTCACATTTATTGAAGTATTAACAGAGAGTTTCGGAGAATAACTAGCCTCGCAAATATCCAACTCAGTCACACTAAAAGCAGGATCCGAACTCTCCTGTTTGATCACATAAATATTCTCCAGCGTTCCGCTCTCGTTGGTAATATTGATTTCATCACTGCTGCAGGGAATCCTCCCGTTCACCGAATGGGAATAAGCAGGATAATAATAACAGTAAAAGTTTGTCAACTTTACCGCACTGTTAAGCAGCGACTTATCATAACAGACAATGGCATCGTCCGTAGCATTCACCGTACCCGTAAAGGATACATTTTCATGGGTTCCGTCCGATTTCGTAATGGGATAATTCGTTACGCTGTAGTCATAAACCGCCTGCACCGACACCTTATCATCATTGGAAATCGTCACATTCACGGTTCTTGTAGCCGATATCTTACTCTCATCCAATGTAGCTATGGTACCTGAATGCCCCTGATTCCCCAACTCTGCTATAATAGCATCCCTCAGCTTGCTCTGTTCATCGTCCCCTTCCACATAGATGGCGTCATTGTACGCATTCACTTCCTTCACCTTCATAAGCACAGCCTGATGTTTGGCGTCCGAGGACGGCGATACAGAAATCTTCACATCATATTTGTACCTATCATTAAATGTGGTTCCCTGATACACAATATCCTTCAACTCATAATCCCCTGAGCCGTTATAAATAGCTGTACCTCCCGTCGATAAATCATAGGCCATAAAAGCTGCCGGTTTAGACGGATCAAACTGTTCATCCAGATTGACCTTATCATATGCCTTAACGCTCTCCATCAGACTCTGCGCCAAAATCATGGAATACTGCTTCTGCTTTGCCTGCTCATTCATCTGAAGGGCATAGACAAAGCTTCTCAAGAACACGACCGCCACTAATGAAAAGATAATGGTCGCCACCAGAATCTCCATCAGGGTCAATCCGTCATCATTCAATTTGGGGGGATGATTTCTCTTTTTATCCATTATTACACCGCTTTCTTATTCCGCAATCGGAACGGTTAAAAGAAACAGATTCGTGTGTCCCAATGCATTATAATTCTTAAATGTCTTGGGCTCATATTCCTTTCCTGTACCGCTGACAGTATAGAATATCACATTTATCGTGCCTGTCAGGGACGACTTTTCCGTATCATAAACATAAGCAAATTTGTTAATCGCCAATTCTTCCTGATTGTTGTTCATGCTCGTAAGGATATTCTTTAAGCTGTTATAACCGGTCACATTATTGTAAACTACAGTCCGTCTGTTAAATGTCAGCTGCTGATCCAGACCTTCTATTCCGGCAGCCTTTACCACTTGCACCGGAATCACGCCCAACTCCGCTCTCTTATCCACACCGATGCTGTTATATCTTACATTGGCGCCCTCAGCCTGTGTCCGAAGCGCCAGATATATAGCGTCCTCTTCCAGCACATCCGCAGGAAATCTGTCCAAAATCTCCTGAATCTCCTCCGTCATGGCCACAATCTGTTTCTTGTTGAAATCCATCTGCGCAAAAAACTGCTTTAATTGGGTGACTCTTGTGCCCAATGTCTGATTGGAACCCTGAAGGTTCTGTGTCTTACTGACATAGGGCTGATACATATACATATATAATACAATCAATAATGCCGCACATAAGATAAGCGCAAGGAAAAAGGCTGTCTGTTTTTTATCTTTCATGGTCTACCTCCTATTGTGCCGCCGTAGCATCGGCATTTGCTGTCTCTATAGCATCCTCATCCGCCGTTACTTCCAGCTCAATGGGGTAATAGTAGAAATGAATCGCCGCAGAATAATAAACCAGCTGGTCTTCGTCAAAGAGAGTAACTCCCTCTTCCTCCGCCGAGGCTTTCCAAGTATCAATCAATTCCTGAGAAACCGGAAGCTCCGCACTGCCCTCTTCGCCAAGCGTTGACAAATTCACAGTCACCTCTGTGACCGCCTCCACCGAGACATCCAATGCGCTGCCAAATCCCCTCAACATCTGAAGAACCTTGGCAACCTCCTCCATCTCCGGCATAACAAAACTGAGCAGGCATTCGGTAGAACTGGAATCTATGGATACAAGCGCAATGTCGGAAGGAAGCTTTTTCTCTAATTCCGTAAGGAACGCCACCGCTTCATCATTGGAGTGCAGTGTCATCCTTTCCATTTTTTTCACTTCACTGTACAGAGCGGTAGTCGCCGTATAGTGATTGTAAACCACTTCCGCCTCGCTGTACTGCGCTTCCTCGGCTTTCAGCCTCTTTTCCTCTTCCACCGCCTGAGAATAGGGGATGAGCGCCAGCCCTGCCATGGAAAGTGCGGCAGCCACAAATACCACTACCACTATAATTGTCAAAAGCGGATAATTTACCGTTTTGGAAGCTTTCTCCTTGGTGTCCTCACTCAAAAGTCCCAAGGGTTCTATGCCTGCGCCGATAACGCCCACATATTTGCCCATGCTCTCCGCGCTCATGGACTGGAACACACTGACACTGCCCAGATTGCGGATTACCTTGGCAGGCAGTCCCAATTCATTGGCAAGCAGTTTGGAGAGTCCCTTGATTTCGGAGCCCAAGCCTACCAGCACAATCTCTTTCACCGGGTTATCAGCGTTCTTGGTGCTATACAATTCTATCATACGGAGAAGATTGCCCACCAGCTGACTGAAAGTGCCGGTGATGCGCTTGCGGCTTTCCGCCTCCGCCTCTGTCTCGCCGTATACTTCATCCCTCTCGATCACCTTGGTATTTTCGTTCAATACCACCTTGATGCAGGGTTCCTGACACATCTTGCGAAAAGCATCTTCTTCGCTTCCCACATCATAGAAATCCGAAGATTCCATTAATGTCTTTACCGCTCTTTCAAAACCGTGGGACAGGTTTCTCTGCAGCATCATGTTGCCGCCGCCAATAATGGAAGCAATGGTGGAACTGTCCTCCACCTTCACCACCAGCTTGGCATCCGCTCCGCCCTCCGATTTCATTATCTGATAAATACTGTTTCCGGCATAATCCACACAGATGAGCCGCAGCCCGCATTCAGCCGCCAGCTTGGAATATCCGAGGATCAAATCCTTTCCTGCCGCAATCGCCATAACGCGGAAGGAATTCCCTCCCGCTTCCACCTTATCGACCCCCAGAACCACATGAGCAATCTCATAGTTGGACAAATCGATGGGGAAATAGTCGTTGGCATTGGATTTGACATAACCGCCCACCTGTGCTTCCTTCATGGGGGGCACCGTGATTTCCCTTGTTACTATCTTGCTGGATGTCACCGTAAACACTACTTGTTTTGTCTTAATCTTATTTTCGGTAAGCGCCCGCTTCAACGCAGGCACCATTGCCGCATTGTCGCGCACGAATCCGTCTTCCAAAGCTCCCTTCGGAGTAGGAATACAAAAATACTTATACACTTTCGGATTCTTCGTCCGAAAATCCATTTCGCATATTCTTGTAATTGTGTTGCCAATCTCTACGCCAAGTACTTTAGCCATAAAGTATCCTCTCTGTTCCTCTCCCGTTAAGGAGTATCTATTATAGTCTTCTCAACTTACATTCCCAAACCTAACATATGAAAATACCAATTCATAAATTCTTCGCCCCACATCGCCGTGAGCATGACTCCCGCCGACAGATAGGGTCCCAAGGCAAGAAGATGATTCTCACCGGACAATTTCATTCGCAAAAGATGTATCACGGAACCCAAAATACATCCTATCAAAAAAGCAACGATAATCAGTTTCCAACCCAGCAGCAGACCGCACACCGCCATAAGCTGTACATCGCCGCCGCCTATCCATGCGCCATTACTGATATAATAAAGCGCATAGAGCACTGCGCTCACCGCAAAAAAACCGATTATATGACTGAGTAAATTTTGATAATCCCAGACGGTATACAGGATGGCAAGCGTGCCTATCACATACTCAAAACCTCTGGGAATCTCGTAAGTGCAAAAATCAATCACACTCAAGGCAAGTAACGCACTGAACACGAGACAATAGATAAGCGTCTCCACGCTCATGCCGAATTTCCAAAACACAAGACAATAAAGAATACCGTTTATCCCCTCTATAATAGGATGCTGAACGCTGATCTTTGTCTTGCATTTCCTGCATTTCCCCCTTAGGAACAAATAACTGAACAGGGGAATCAAATCATACCATTTCAACTGATAGCCGCAGCCCTCGCAATGAGACCTGACCTTTACAAAACTCTCCCCTCTGGGCACCCTGCAGATTACTACATTCAGAAAGCTGCCAATCAGGATTCCATAAAGAAAAACTATCACATACATATAAATCTGAAATACCACAGTATCCGTCATCTTCGGAAATCCTTCCCTGCCACCTGTCCATGCAGTTTATTGTCGAAAATTTAATGTCTTGTAGCCATTGGCGCTTTCGGGCTTCGGCCAGATTTCCTGACCGGAATTCAGAGTGATTTTGCTGACTCCTTTTTCGTTTATGGTAACCGTCCAATCCGTCACGGAAGGATTAAGCCTGCTTTCCGGAAAAGCCAATACAGAAAGACCGGAAGGAAAATTGGAAGCCGTGTAACTGTCGGTACTTCCCACTGCCGGAAGTTCAATCACACTGTCCGCTATGCCGGCATTGAAAGAAAGAGCTAATTCTTCCGCATTGGCAATATCTGTGGACACCTTGGCATTATGTACATATTTCAAATAAACAGGAGCCAATACACCCACAAGCACTGCCATTATGGTAATTACAATGACCAATTCCACCAGCGAAAAACCTTTGTCGTTTCCCTTCATCTTCATAACAATCTTCCTTAACAGATAATTAATCTTATTTTGCAAAGGGATAGCGCCGCTCCTCCGTTTCGGAGGAGACGGTGCGTTTCCTTTTTAGAAATACATCAATCTTGTTTGTAGGGAAATGGGATTGATGCCATTTCTATGTATGTTGCTTATTTCCACTTTGCAGTCTTATATGTATCGGAATTCGGGAAAATCTCTATGGTGTCCAATGTAATCTTAGACACACCAGTCTGTAAATCCAAAGTAACCGACCACTGTGCTCCCGGTTTAACTTTACTGTCAGGCCACATCGTCATAGAAAGCCCGGTGGAATTGGTAATTCCAAGTTGGCTAAAATTTATACTCGTACCACCTGTACCCGAAAATGTTCCGGAGTTTGTAATAGAGCCATCAGCAATAGCAGCGCTGAAAGCAGTATTGATGGTGCCTGCGTTGGTGATATCCGTAGATACCTTGGAATTGTTCACATACTTTAAGTACTGGGGAGCCAGAACGCCTACAAGTACAGCCATGATAGCGATAACGATAATCAGCTCTACCAACGAGAAACCTTTGTTGTTCATTTCCTTTTTCATAGTAATCTCTCTCCTTTTCTTTGAAATACTGTTATAGTTGAAACTTAACTATTTATCTTAAAATGCCCCCCCTACTCAGGGCATCTTAATTCATAGGCAAAAATAAATTTTTCTTTCAAAATTTATTTTTAAGCGAAAACTTGTTTTCGCTTTTTACAGGCTGTCCATTGCCTGATACATGGTGAGCATGGGAGCCATGCAGGCGCCTACCATCACCAGAACTACCGCCGCCAGCACCACGATGATCATGGGCTCCAAGGCAGCCATAAATGTCTGCACCGCCACTTCCACCTCTTCATCATAATAGTCCGCCAATTTGGTGAGCATTTCCTCCGTATTACCGGTTTCCTCTCCGATTCTGGTCATATGGTAAACCATGGGAGGAAATAACCCACAGGATTCCATAGGTCGCGAAAGAGGCTGTCCTACCATGATATCGCTCTTACACTGTCTTAAGGCTTCCTTAAAATAAACATTTGACATGGTCTCCGCCACGATACCCACCGTCTCGATCAAAGGAACACCGGCTGCCATCAGTGTGCTCATGGTCCGTGCCACCTGAGAAGAAGACTGCTTCACCGTCAGGTTTCGGAACATGGGAATCTTGAGCTGTAGCTTGTGAATCACATGGGTGCCCTGATCCGTCATGGCGTATGCCCTGACCCCCATCACAATGGCCACGATTACAGGCAGAAGGATAAACCATTTATGTATGATAAAATCAGATGCCGCCTGCACCGCCTTGGTAATCGCCGGCAGATCCGTTCCCAGATCCGCAAACATGGTGGTATAGTTAGGGATAACCACCGTCAGCATCACGATAACTACCACAATAGTAACTGCGATAACCATGATAGGATACATCATGGCTTTCTTCACCAGAGCCTTGGTCTTTGCATCCTTCTCAAACTGCGTCGACATTCTTTCAAGAGCCACATCCAGACTTCCGGAAGCTTCTCCCGCCGCCACCATCTTAATCAAAAGGCTGGAGAAGATTTTCGGCTGCTCCTCCATGGCACGGGAAAGGGGATCTCCCTTTTCCACGCTGATGCGCAGCTTCTCCACAGCGTCCCTGAGCCTGTCATTTTCCGTCTGCTCCGACAGCATTTTCAAGGTATCCAAGAGGGTAACGCCCGCTCTGGACATACTGGTAAACTGCCTGCAGAACACACTCATATCTCTCGGGGTAGGATATCCTCCGATTTCTATATTGATATCCTTGGTCAAAGCGGACTGCTTCTTCACATCCAGAACCGTAAGACCCTGCTTCTTTAACTCCTGCCTTGCCTGCTCCAGATCTTCCGCTTCTATGCTGCCCTTCAGTTTCTTGCCTGCGCCGTCCAGCGCCTCATATCCGTAAGCTGCCATGTGTCCTCCTTATATGGACTTTCCGTCCGTTCCGTATTCTTTATAAATCAAAGGAAACCTTCATCATCTCGCTAAAGGAAGTGATGCCGTTTAACACATATTCCGTAGCGCTCATTTTCAGGGTATGCATGCCTTCCTTTAATGCCTGTTCCTTGATTTCCTCGGCGTTGCCGTTCTTGCTGATAATCCTCTTTAACTCAGGACTCATCTCCAGAATCTCATATACGCCGATTCGTCCTTTATAACCCATGTTATCACATTGGATGCAGCCACCTTCCTTGGGTCGATAAATCATGAGCTCTCCCGCTCCCTTATACTCCATCAGTTCCTTCTGTTCTTCCGTGGCTGCTACCTGTTCCTTACAGTTGGGACAGAGTCTTCTCACAAGTCTCTGGGCAATGATGCCCACCACGGAGTCCGCTATCATGTAAGGTTCGACCCCCATATCCGCCAGACGCGTAATGGTGCTGGCTGCGGAGTTCGTATGCAGGGTGCTCACCACCATATGTCCGGTGATGGACGCCTGCACCGCAATCTGCGCCGTCTCCTGATCACGGATTTCACCGATCATGATGATATCGGGATCCTGTCTCAAAATGGAGCGCAGTGCGCTGGCAAAGGTAAGCTCCGCCTTGGGATTCACATGCACCTGATTGATGCCGTCAATATTCGCCTCCACGGGATCCTCTACCGTGATGATGTTTACATCCTCTGTATTCAGCTCGCTCAACGCCGTATACAGGGTAGTGGATTTACCGCTTCCGGTAGGTCCCGTAACTAACAGGATGCCGTGAGGGTTTTTCAAAATATGGTCAAACTGTGCCATTTCGTTGGGTTTGAAGCCAAGCTGGCTCTTTTCCCTGTTTAACGCCGTCTTGGAAGCAAGACGCATAACTATCTTTTCACCGTATACGGTGGGAAGGACGGATACACGGATATCGTACTCGGTACGGTCCACCATCTGTGTGATACGGCCGTCCTGAGGCTTTCTCTTCTCGGCAATGTCCATGCCGCCGATAATCTTGATGCGGGCGGAAATCGCCGGTAAAATCTTAAGGTCATACTGTGCCTTTTCATAAAGCGCTCCGTCAATGCGGTAGCGGATACGAACCGTCTTCTCCAAGGGTTCGATATGGATATCGGAAGTCCTCTGCCTTGCGGCTCTCTCAATCATTTCCTTCACCAGCACAACGATGGGGGAACTGTTGATGTCTTCATTGACAGCCTCATCCTCTTCGACCGTGCCGAAACGCTCCCTTGCATACTCATCCAGAGCCGACGCCACTTCCGAAGAACCGTAAATACGATCAATCGCCATCATGATATTGCGGGGTGTCGCAATCAGCGGCTCCACCTGACAGCCCGTGATGATGGAGATATCGTCCATGGCGTCCATATCCAAAGGATCCGCCATGACCACACGCAGGACATTCATATTGTCCTCTGCGTATTCTATGGGCAGAATCTTCTTTTCCTTAAGCCGGGAGGCGGGCACCAAGCCCTTAACCTCCGGCGGAATGTCAATATTCTGAAGCTCTATAATGGGGTAGCCCAGCTGTGCGCTCAAAACCTGAGCCAGCAAATCCTCCGTGACCAGATTCTTGTCCACCAGAAATTCTCCCAGCCTCTTGCCGCTGCCTTTCTGTTCCTCCAAAGCCTGCTGCAGTTGTTCCTCGGTAATCAGATTGCTGAGTACCAGAGCTTCTCCTAATCGGAATTTCTTACTGCTATATCCTGCCATATCTACCACCTATGTATACTTATTCTAGCTTGCCATCATTATAGCACTTTCCCATCCGTTACGCAACCCAATATCGAAAAAATTAATGATATTTTTGTCTGTTCGGGGGCTTTTTTAGTGATTTTCACCAAATGATACAGCCTTTTTGCATCCGGTAAGCTTCCTCTTTCCAAAATATACCCCGGCAAGGACAAAAGCAAGCAAGCCTGCTGTAATACCTTCCCTCAAACAGGGCGGAATATAGGTAATCTCTATCCAATGCTCCCCCTCCCCGAGAGGAATCCCCAGAAAGGTATCAAACACCGTCATATATGCACTGTCTTTCCCGTCCACCTTCACTTGGTACCCGCTGTCTGCGGGCAGGGTTAGGAAAAGCATTTGTCCTTCCCTTGCCGTAACACTTCCCCTGATATGTCCTCCCTTTAGGGAGACGATCCGAAATTCTCCCTCTTTCAGCTCCTTCATTGCCTTTTCGTATTTCTCGGTGTCCAGCTCATAGATGTAAATATCGTTGACGCTTATATTGTCCTCTTCCACTTCCAGCGTAATCCGCTCCCCCTTAGGAAAAGTTCCCAGATATTGGGAGGTTTTATGAGCTATTTGTCCGTTTGCCCGTAGGTTTTCCCCCATTAAATGCATATCCATCCGCTCTCCGGCTCTGACCCATTCTCCCAAATCCCCGTCAAATACCGCCCACTCACGGTCCGCCAGCAGATAACAGTAAACCGGATTCTGCGAAAGCGCGGTAAAGGTTATGGTCTTCCCGCTTTCTCCCGTTTCGGACTGCACACTGACCTTCTTAAAAACTTCCGGCTCTTCCACTCCCATAGCCTGCAAAATCCGATTCTGGTTTTCAAACACATTATCCCCAAAAATACAGCCCTTCCGAATGCCTGCTTCATCCGCCGGATAACCCAGGGAAAGGGCGTTTTTATTTTCCTGTAAATAGAGGCGGATAGGGTTGTCTGCCCCCCAATGTCCCGTCGATATGCTTTTCACCTCATATCCGTCACAAAATCCTCTATCCGTGATGCGGTATTTCACTCCTAAAAGACTGTCCCCCACCGGACTCAGACCATCATCGGGACTCATCCCGTGGCGGAATTGGCTGCCTACGGCAAAGAGAAAATTCTGAACTCTCCTATTGCCTGCGGAATGGAAGCTTCTAATCCCGCGTAATCCGTAAAGGGCATTTGCATCAGAGTTTCCGTATTGTTCTATTATTTCCGCCCGGGCAAACCCTTCCTCTCCCCTGACTTCCTCCGTCAGAGGAAGCGCATACTCCATCTGCCAGTCGTAGCTGCTCCTCACCACATAATGATTTTGTTCATGAATGCCGTTTACCATGGCGGAACCGTTAAAAAACAGTTCCACACAAAGATAACACCCTAAAATACAGGCAATCAGTTTTGTCATTTTGTCTGCCATGGGAAGACAGATGTAAGTCTTCCATGCAAGCAGCAGAATGACCGTCGAAACCAAAAAGGCATACCGATAAGGCGCCGAGTTGGGATAACTGAAACCATGCCATGCATAGTCGATTTCTTTCCACAGAAATCCCGCAAAAGGCGCCGCTGCCATAAGCGCATAGGAGAGCTTTTCACGCAGGCTGTATTTTTTCAAAAAGAAATACGCTGCTGCCAAAAGCGCCATAATGCTGCCGCAGTATATGGAAGGCAGCCCCCAGTTTTCAAGGCTGTCATACTGTCCGGGCAAAAGCTTTTGTAAAAGCTGCCAAAAAGAAAATGCATAGGCTCCCGACGGAGGAGTGGTATCCTTCTCCTCCAGATTTCCTATCAGATTCTGCAGGGCAGGAAGCAAAAGCGGCAGAGAAATCCCCAGCGCCAAAACAGTGTTCGTTCCGAACCGGAAAAGCGCCCAAAACATCTTCTTTTGGTTCTCTTTTGTGATTTCCGAAAGAACCCTGCACAAAATATAAACTGCCGCAAAAATCCCCACCATATAAGAAATATAATAGTTACAGATAAATACCCCCGCGATGGAAATAAAGTACAAAAATCCTTTTTTCCCCTGCAAAAGCTTTTCGATTCCCAACAGAATAAGAGGGAGCAGTATCACTTCTTCCAGCCACGGCAGACACCAGCTATATACGACGGTATAGGACATCAGCGCATAACAGCAGGAAAAGAGCACATTGGCAATGCCGCACGACCTTTCAGGCTCCTTCGACAATCCGAACCGGGTAAAAAACGCAAAACTCAATCCGCAAAGCCCGATTTTTAACAAAGTCAATACATAGATGGCATCCGGCATATTTTCAAGACTCCAAAATACCGTAAGCCATGACAGGGGGCTTGCCAGGTCCAATGCATAAGCTCCCAAAAAATTGCTTCCCATAAAGAAGCTCCATGAAAACAGCAGGGAATTTTCTCCGCTTAAGATATACCGCAGCGAAGCGTAAAAAGGCATATACTGTGCTTCCATATCATAGGTTAGAGGCGTTAATACTCCCCCATAGGAAATCCCCATCTCTCCCCAGATAAGCGCCATCAAAAGCACCGGTGCAAAAAAGCAGAGCGCAAAAAAGCCGATTTCACGCAAGGTTCCTGTTTTATGGGCAGTTCTTTTGCCCTTCTTTTGCAGCCCCTTTTCTGTCATCACCATGCTGTCTCTCCCATCCGTAAAAATACAAAGGCTGCACAACAGAATCTTCCTGATTCCGCCTGCAGTCTTCCACCGTCTGTTATTAGCCACTATGTAATTTACAACAAACAGCTCGTAGGGGAATCGAACCCCTGTTTCCGCCGTGAGAGGGCGGCGTCTTA
>JAMPEY010000019.1 GCA_023664665.1 Lachnoclostridium sp. | reverse complement strand
TCATTATGCAGGAGCTCTCTGCGATTCTCTAACTGACAATAAGTTTACTCTATCGTTTGGACAAGTTGCACTTGCACAAACAATGATATGATGATATACTTATTCTGGAACAAAAGAATACCACGGAAATGGAGACGGCCATGGAGGAAAGAAGAAAAAACAAGAGAATGGAATTACAATCCAAAATTATGCTCAAGGCTCTGAATGGGGAAGAACCAAAAGAGATTTCCATTGAAGTGACTGATGTGTCTAAGAGTGGAATCGGATTCAGTTGCAAGAAAGCATTGGAAATCGGTACGGTGTATGAGTCTTACCTTACGCTTTGGACAAAGGAAGTGATTCATGCCTTTTTGCAGATTGCGAGGATAGAATTAAAGGGAGATGTGTATGACCACGGCGCGGTATTCATCGGCATGCCGGAGATGGACACTTCTAAAATTGAAATATACAGAGTTGTCAGCGAGAGCGAAAAATAAATTTTTTGAGTATGGGATTGTAAATTAAAACATTGTGAAACAAAAACCAAAAGACAGACAGAAATTGAATAATCCAAAAGTTTGGAATACGAAAAAGAAGCGGGTGGTCACGGTAGTGGCAGCCTTGTTTCTTTTTCTTTTATATATAGCTATTTTCAGCTTTTCGGAGCAGGACGGACAAGAATCGGGGGGTCTCAGCAGATATATTTCCGAGAGATGTGTGGAGTTTGTCAATGCCTTGGCGGGCAGGAGATGGTCCGAAGTCTTTGTGGAAGAAATGGCGGTTTATTTTGAACATCCCATTCGGAAGCTTGCTCATTTTATGGAATATGCGTGTATGGGTATTTTGGTGTATATTATGTGGCGCCCGTGGAAGATAAGGGGCAGGGGCTTGTATTTGCTTGTCCTGATATGGGTATTTGTCTCGGCGGCGGGAGACGAGCTGCACCAGTTTTTCGTGCCGGGCAGGTATGGATGTTTCACGGATGTGTTATTAGATACCTCAGGGGGCGGTTTCGGTGTTTTACTATGCAGCCTGTGTGAAAAAATATGGTATAAAAAGAGCACCCCGAACTAGTTCAGGGTGTATACCGTATAGTTCTTGTCCTGTAGGAGTTTTTGGGCTTTCAAGACAGCTGCTTCTTCATAAAATTCTATCTGCAGGATGCCGTTTTGGGCTTCCCTGTTATGGACGATTCCCACATTTTTGATACTGATACCGTTGAGAGCCAGCATAGTCGTGATGGACGCCAGAGCGCCCGTCTCATCCGAAATATCCACATTGAAAGAATAATTTTTCTTGATGGGACCGCTGGAGGCATTGATAAAGGAATCTCTGTAAATCCGGGCGCCGTCAAAAAACTCATACAGGGCATCGGCGTCAAGATTTTCTATCTGCTTTTGAACCGTGAGCAGGGAATGAATGTAATCGGAGAGCATGCTCTTTATATTTTCCGCGTTGGTGAGACATATCTGCTGCCACATCACGGGGGAGGAAGAGGCAATGCGGGTGATGTCTTTAAATCCGCCGGCCGCTACCATTTTCATGATGCCGTCCTCGGAATCCCTGTCGCGGACAAGATTCACTAAAGAGGAGGCGACCACATGGGGCAGATGACTGATGGCGGCGGTAATGAGGTCGTGCTGCTCGTAGTTCAACACTAAGGGAATTGCGCCCAGAGTTTTTACAAGGTTTTGATAGGCTTCCACTTTTTCGGGGGAAACCGAAGCAGTGGGCGTCAGAATATAATAGGCGTCCTGTAAAAGAACGGTTTTGGCGTTTAAAAAGCCCACCCGTTCGCTGCCTGCCATGGGATGTCCGCCGATAAACTGATTTTCCAGACCGGCTCTTTTGGCGGCGTTGTGAATTCCCGTCTTTACGCTTCCCACATCGGTAAGAAGACAGTGATTGGAAATCACTTTTTTCACCGCCTGCAGATTCTCTTCGTTTTTCCGGACGGGAGCGCACAGGAATACATAATCGCAGTCGGCAAAAGAGGCGTCGATGCAGTCGGTAACTACATCCGCAATATGTTCCGATGAGGCGGCGTTTAAGGTGTCCCGGTTGATATCATATGCCACGATATGGGAATCCGGCATTTTTTCCCGGATGGTCCTTGCGATGGAGCCGCCGATTAATCCCAGACCGATAAAGCCGAAAGAAGTTATGGTAGTATTCATGTATGGAAGTCTCCTTGAAAACATTTACTGTATTATTACTGTATTCTACCACAGTTATCCGTCTTTTTCCACAACTAATATATATCAAAATCACAAAAACAAGTTGAGCAGGACAAATGACTATGATAAAATGAGAACATGATTTGTTTTACCGAGAAGCTGGGAGAATGGGCATGCCGGAAAAAATAAACAGGATATGTTGTAAAATAGTGAGAGTTTTGGGAAGCGCCTTTGTGGGATATTTATTCCTGCAAGGTTTATTTACCATATGCTGCATTCAGAGAGTGACGGAAAAAGTATATTTTGTGGGCAACAACGCCTTCAGACAGCTTGTGGGGATTGGTTTGGCCGTGGGGATTACGGCACTTTTGTGCACAGACAAAATCCGCGGTTTTTTAAAGCGGCACGGATATTCTGTAGTAGGGATGTTTGTACTGGCGGCGGCGGTATTTTTAGGAGTATGGACCATGAATACCCGGTTCTGGTATTTTGGCGACATGGAGAAAATCTATCAGAACGCCGGTATGCTGCTTGCGGGAGATTACAGCGGATGGCAGCCGGGAGGCTATCTGTATATGTGGCCCCATCAGAACGGCATGGTGCTTTTTGTGGCGTTTTTGTTGAAGTTTTTTTCCGTGGACCAATCTTTTCTGATATTTTACGGCATAAATATATTGTTTTATGTCATTGCGGTTTTAGCCGTGGCTTATTCCCTGCGGATGCTGTATCCGGAAAAGGAAACCCACTGCATTCAGACTATCATGCTGATTTGTTATCTGCCTTACGCCTTTTTTTGTATGATATTGTATGGGGATGTAATCGGTTTTAGCTGGGGATGCCTTGCGATTGCGGCGATGTTAAGCTATACGCGGAATCATAAAGCTGTCCGGCTTTTCGGTTCCGGGGTGTGTATGATATTTGCGATTATTTCCAAGCGAAATGAAATGATCGTTCTGGCGGGGCTTTGTATTTTGCTTTTTTTTGACTGGCTTTCGGCCGGCAAAGAAAGGGGAAAAAGGGCTTTTCTGGCAGCGGTCTGTCTGGCGGCGGTGCTTCTTGGCATAAGGCTGCCGGATATCGCCATAGGGCAGATTTCCGGAAATCGGCCGGAGGGCAACAGCATGTGGGCAAACATAGCCATGGGCCTGCAGGAGGCGGAAGACGGAGCTCCGGGCTGGTATAACTGTTATGAGGAGAATGTTTTTGCGGAAAATAACTATGATACCCAAAAAACGGGGGAGGAGGCAAAGTCTTCCGTAAAAGAGTCTCTTGTGAAATTTGCGGAAAATCCTGCTTATGCGTGGCGTTTTTTCAACCTCAAACTGGCTTCCGAGTGGAATAATCCTACTTTTGAATGCTTTCATATTCAAAATTGGAGGAATACGGGTTTGGAATTGAGCAGTCTTGTCAAATCCGCCATCAATGACGGCGGAAAGATTAATATTCTGCTGATTTATATATTTGACATGATACAGTCGGTTTTGCTTTTTGGGGTGCTTATGTATCTGATTGCTGCGGACAAAGCGGATTTAAAACAGCTTTTGTTTGTGATTCTTTTTCTGGGAGGATTTCTCTTCTTTGCCGTCTGGGAGGCCAAATGCCGCTATACCGTGCCGTTTTTCTTTCTATTGATTCCTTATGCATTTTTGGGGTATAGGGGGCTTGTGGAAAGCATGAAAACTTACGGCAGGCATTTTTGTAAAATGTACGCCGGTATCGCAGCGATTTTGGTTTTGATTGTTATGATTGCCCTGTCGGACGCCGGATGGGTGCATGACAGTTTTAAAATTGACAGGGACACGGAGGATTACTATCAATACATCCATGAGTATAACAGTAATTTTGAGAATCTTCGCTTTTAACATGAAAAGTGTGTAAAGGTTTTCTAAGCGGTCAAGAGACACCCGCTAAGAAAATCTAAATTACACAGTGTGAAGTTTCTTCACACTGAAGAACGCAAGAGCAGCGTTCTTCTCGTTGATTGTTTGTGCCGCTGAAGCGGCATGATGGGAAGTGTGAACAATTTAAGATTCTTTAAGAATTACTTGTAAAAGAGGCAAATGTCTAGTAAAATAAGAAATAGTTAGGAAATACGCAAAACTATATTATAAATGAAACTGGAGGGCATCTGTATGAAGGTTTACACAACTGACAAGATTCGCAATGTGGTTCTGCTGGGGCATGGCGGCAGCGGCAAGACCAGTCTGGCGGAAGCGTTTGCTTATCTGTCCGGCATTACTTCCCGCATGGGTAAGGTGACGGACGGCAACACTTTGAGCGACTATAGCAAGGAGGAGCAGAAGAGGCAGTTTTCCATTAACACATCCGTGATTCCCATTGAGTGGGACGGGTATAAAATCAATATTATTGATACTCCGGGCTATTTTGACTTTGTGGGCGAAGTGGAGGAAGCCGTGAGCGCGGCGGGCGCGGCCATTATTGTGGTAAACGGCAAATCCGGCATTGAAGTGGGCACGCAGAAGGCATGGGACTTGTGTGAAAAGTACAAGCTGCCCCGTTTTATTTATGTGTCCAATATGGATGTGGATAATGCGTCTTTCCGTCAGGTTGTGGAAGATATGACGAACCTTTATGGCAAGAAGATGGCTCCTTTTAATCTGCCCATCCGTGAGGACGAGAAATTTGTGGGTTATGTAAATGTCATTGCGGAGACGGGAAACCGCTGGCAGGGAAAAGAGGTAGTTCCCTGTGAAGTGCCGGAATACAACAAAGCGAATCTGCAGATATGCAGGGATACGCTGATGGAAGCCGTGGCGGAGACCAGCGAGGACTTTATGGAGCGTTACTTTGGCGGCGAGACTTTTTCGGAAGCGGAAATCAGGGCGGCGCTGCGGACCAATGTCTGCGACGGCAGTATCGTTCCCATGACCATGGGTTCCAATGTATTGTGTCAGGGTATGTATACCTTGCTTGACGATATCGTGAAATATATGCCGAGTCCCGAAAACCGCAAGGTTGCGGGCATTAATATGAAAACCAATGAGATTTATAATGCGGACTATGATTTTTCCAAGGCGAAATCAGCTTATATCTGGAAGACCATTATGGATCCCTTCATCGGAAAGTATTCCTTGATCAAGGTAAATTCCGGCGTTCTTAAGACGGATGATTTGATTTACAATGTGGACTGCGATGTGGAAGAAAAGATAGGAAAGCTCTATGTCATGCAGGGCAATAAGCCTCAGGAAGTAAGCGAGCTTCATGCGGGAGATATCGGCGCGCTGGCAAAGCTTACATCGGCGGGAACCGGCAACAGTCTGTCCACCAAGGCAACCACGATAAAATACGGCCAGTTTGAAATTTCCACGCCTTATACTTATATGCGTTATAAGCCCAAGAACAAGGCGGATGTAGATAAGATTTCTCAGGCGCTGCAGAAGATTACAAGAGAGGATTTGACGGTAAAGGTGGTCAACGATTCCCGGAACAGGCAGCTTCTGTTGTACGGCATGGGCGACCAGCATCTGGAAATTATTGTCAGCAGGCTTCTTAACGAGTACAAGGTGGAGGTGGAGCTGACAAGACCTAAGATTGCTTATCGTGAGACCATTAAGAAAAATTCCGATGTGGAGTATAAATACAAGAAACAGTCCGGCGGGCACGGACAGTACGGCCATGTCAAGATGCGTTTTTCACCGGCGGACGATATCGATGTGCCCTATGTGTTTACGCAGGAAGTGGTAGGCGGTTCCGTACCCAAGAATTTCTTCCCGGCAGTGGAGAAGGGCCTGCAGGAATCCGTTGAGAGAGGACCTTTGGCGGCATATCCCGTAGTGGGCGTGAAGGCTGTTTTGTATGACGGCTCTTATCATACGGTGGACTCCTCCGAGATGGCGTTTAAGACCGCGGCCATTCAGGCATTCCGCAAGGGATTTATGGAGGCGGGGCCCGTACTTCTTGAGCCTATCATGAATGTGAAGGTGACGGTTCCCGATGCAAATACAGGCGATATCATGGGCGATTTGAACAAGAGACGAGGCCGTGTGCTGGGCATGACTCCTTTACAGGGCGGCAGGCAGATTATCGAGGCGGATGTGCCCATGAGCGGATTGTTCGGCTATTGTACGGATTTGCGTTCCATGACCGGCGGCAGGGGCGAATATTCTTATGAGTTTGCCCGTTATGAGCAGGCTCCCTCCGATGTGCAGGAGAAGGAGGTTGCGGCAAGGGCAGCCAAGGTTGCGGAGAATAGTGTGGAAGAATAGTGTGAGAAGTACTTCTAATTGCCTTTGGCAATTTTTGCTCGCAGCAAAGGCTGCTTCGCGGAGAAGTACTAATCTCACACTGGAGAATGCCCCAAATACGGGCATTCTCCGCCCGAATTTGAGATTCCGCAGAGCGGAATCATGGAGAATACAGTGAAGAGATTTACGGCGGAATGGAGGATATTATGTCAGTACCTTACAACCACCATGAGGTGGAACAGAAATGGCAGAAGATATGGGATGATGAGAAGGCATTCAAGACTTCTGAAGATTATTCCAAGCCGAAATATTATGCATTAGTGGAGTTCCCCTACCCTTCGGGGCAGGGGCTTCATGTGGGGCATCCCAGACCCTATACGGCGCTTGATATTGTGGCAAGGAAGAGAAGAATGCAGGGCTATAATGTGCTTTATCCCATGGGGTGGGATGCTTTTGGACTGCCCACGGAAAACTATGCAATCCAGAACCACATCCACCCAAGGATTGTCACCAAGAATAATGTGGAAAGATTTAAGCAGCAGCTGCATTCCCTTGGTTATTCCTTCGATTGGGACAGGGAGGTCAATACCACGGAGACGGGGTATTATAAATGGACGCAGTGGATTTTCTTAAAGCTGTTTAAGGCGGGACTTGCTTATAAATCCGAAATGCCCATCAATTGGTGTACCTCCTGCAAGGTAGGCCTTGCGAATGAAGAGGTGGTAAACGGCGTCTGCGAAAGATGCGGCTCCGAGGTAGTGAGGAAGGTTAAGAGCCAGTGGATGTTAAAGATTACCGAGTATGCCGACAAGCTGTTAGAAGGGCTTGAAAGCGTGGATTATATTGAAAGGGTCAAGGTTTCCCAGAAGAATTGGATCGGAAAATCCCAAGGTGCGGAGGTTGACTTTGCCCTCACCGGAAAAGACGATAAACTCCGTGTTTATACCACCAGACCGGACACCCTTTTCGGTGCGACTTATATGGTGGTGGCACCGGAGCATCCTCTGGTTGACAAGTATAAGGATGAAATCCGCAATTGGGATGCGGTGGCGGCTTATCGGGAGATGGCGGCAAGAAAATCCGATTTTGAGCGCACGGAGCTTGCCAAGGATAAGACTGGGGTACCCCTCGAGGGCATTACGGCTACGAATCCGGTAAACGGCAAGGAAATTCCTATCTGGATTTCCGACTATGTGCTTATCACCTATGGAACGGGCGCCATTATGGCGGTGCCTGCCCATGACGAGAGAGACTGGGATTTTGCAAAGAAATTTAATCTGCCCATTATCGAAGTGGTGGCAGGAAGTCCCGTAAGCGTGCAGGAGGCGGTTTATACTGATGTGGCTACAGGCACTTTGGTAAATTCTGAGTTCCTTGACGGGCTTTCCGTGGCGGATGCAAAGGAAAAGATTATTGCTTTCTTGGAAGAAAAGAAAATCGGCACAAGGAAGACCAATTACAAGCTCAGAGACTGGGTATTTTCCAGACAGCGTTATTGGGGCGAACCAATTCCCATTGTACATTGTGAGAAATGCGGTTATGTACCTCTGGACGAGAGCGAGCTTCCTTTGGAGCTTCCGGAGGTTGAGAGCTATATGCCTACGGATAATGGCGAATCCCCTCTGGCAGCCATGACGGATTGGGTAAATACCACTTGTCCTTGCTGTGGCGGTCCGGCAAAGAGGGAAACGGACACCATGCCTCAGTGGGCGGGTTCATCATGGTATTTCCTGCGTTATACGGACCCCTTAAATGACAAGGCGCTTGCCAGCAAGGAAGCTTTAGATTATTGGATGCCTGTGGATTGGTATAACGGCGGAATGGAGCATACCACCCTGCATTTATTGTATTCCAGATTCTGGCACAGGTTTTTATATGATGAAGGTGTGGTGCCTTGTCCGGAGCCTTATCAGAAGAGAACCAGCCATGGCATGATTTTGGGGTTAAATCCTCACAGCTTCCAGAATCTTCCTGCATCGAAACAGCAGGAGCTGCTTGGTGAGTACGGAAGTGAGGAAGCGGCGAAGGCTGCCTTGAGGGAAAAGTATGGTGAGATGGCGGACCACCCTGTGGTTAAGATGTCAAAGAGTCTTGGAAATGTGGTAAATCCGGATGATATCGTGAGGGATTACGGTGCGGATACCCTGAGGACCTATGAAATGTTTATCGGCGCGTTTGAGTTAAGCGCGGCATGGAGCGAGGACGGCGTTAAGGGATGCCGCAGATTCCTTGAAAGAGTGTGGAAGCTGCAGGATATTCTGGTGGATGGCGATGAGTACAGCAAGGATATGGAAACGAAGATGCACCAGACTATCAAGAAGGTCGGAAATGACTTTGAGAGTCTGAAATACAATACGGCAATCGCAGCCATGATGGCGCTTATCAATGATTTTTATAAGAAGAATGCCGTGACAAGGGGAGAGTATAAGACACTGCTTACTCTGTTAAATCCCATCGCGCCCCATATTACAGAGGAATTATGGCAGACGGCGGGATATGAGGGCAGGCTCTATCAGAATACTTGGCCAAAATACGAGGAAGCTAAGACGGTAGAGAGTGTCATTGAGATTGCCGTGCAGGTAAACGGCAAGGTTAGAGGGACTATTCAAATTGCCAAGGATGAGGCGAAGGAGAATGTTATTCTGCAGGCGAAAGAGGCATTGGGGGATAAGCTTTCGGGCACGGTTGTGAAGGAGATTTATGTGCCGGGCAAGATTGTGAATATTGTGGTGAAGTAAGAGAAAGTAAGAAAAAGCACGGGATGAAGGGTACCGGGCGGCGCTCCTGCGCCGCCCTTTGCTGCATTCCGGATTATTGATTGTTCCGGGTTTTTGATAGTATTTTGTCAATCTGGGACAATTCTTCCTGAGTGCTGTATTTTTTGATGGCGGCTATGGCAGCGGTCATCTCCTGCGGGGAGAAAGAGAGGTTTTCTTTTTTTGCCCGCGCCATCATGGGCATAAGATATGCCATCATTTCTTTTTGGCTTTTGCCATGTCCTTCTATAAACAGTCTGCTGAGAAAGTCCAGTTTTTCTTTGGGAATGTTCCGCACCAGTTCATCCTCCATCCATGGGGGACGGTTGTTTTTATTATCAAAATGATTCATCATAATCCTCCGTTCCGCCGCCCTTTGGTTGGCGGCACAAAATAAGAAAAATATTGTTTGGCTGTACTTATTATGTTTCGGGTGGTGTTTTGTCATCGAATGTGGAGTTCATCATCTGCATGATTTGTGTCAGCATGGACGGATCAAAATTCATATTGTCAAAGTTTCCCGTATCTTCAGGAAAAAGAGATTTCATTATTTCCATCATCTCCATCATTTCCTGCATGTTTTTCATGCTCTGCATTATGTTTTTCATTTGTGCCAGACGATTTTGCTCTCTCTGGGATAAATAGGGGGAGATATCGTCAAAAAGCCGGGAAAACCCTTCGTTGTCCATGAAGGAAAATCCCTGCCCCGTGATAGGAGAGGAAGAACGCTGCCCATTGGCGGGGAAAGAACCGAAAGGTGGACCGTACGGCGAGCCGCACAGATTTGCGCGGGGATGGCGGTTAAAAAACGAAAGAGTGTAATGGAGTTCGGAAAGCTTGATATATACGGCAAGGTTTCTTTGGAAGGAAGGGGGCAGATAGGAGAGGAGTACCTTGTACATCCGGATGCGGTTTGTGGTAAAAAGGGTGTCAAAAGCGGTAACCTTATCCAATTCTTTTTCTTCCATGACATCCCTCTTTTCTACGCGGATTCCGCGTAGCGCAGTGCCCGCGGTTGTTTTTATGCATACTCTTCCTAATCGGAAAGTGTTTTTGGCTATATATGATTCTTCTATATTTTATGAACATGCAGGGCGGATGATGATTGTGATAGAAAAACAGACTCCCGAAGGAGCCTGTTTTTTGACATGACAGTCAAGCTGCCTTATGCCGGAGCATGACAGTGCTGCTTTTTAAAGATTTGGCTCCGATTAGTTGCAGCCGCAGCCGTTGTTGCCGCCGCAGCAAGAGGAGAGAATCAAAAGCCAGATAATCCACTCGCAGCAGTTGTTGTCATTATTGTTGCCGAACAAACCGTTTCCACAGCCGTTGTTGCCGCCGCAGAAGAACAGCAGCAGGATGATCCAAATGCAGCTGTTGTTACCCCCGAACAGGCTGTTATTATTGCAGGAATTGTTAGAGCAGCCACAGTTGGTAGCGCTTAAATCGCTCATTTTTTTGCCTCCATGTTTTAGTTATGGTTTATTCTATGCGTTGTAGCATGTCAATGTTTCTTACAAAAACGGACTTTTGGGAAAAATTAAAAAAATAGAAAAAAATTTCCTACAATATGTGGATAAAAGACTTGCATAAATTTCGACATATAGTAAAATAGACATAGGATGAATTATGTGATATAATTAATATCAATATGTTTAAGGCGCTTTTAATAAGATGTAGGGATGAGTCATGACGGATAAGGCTTATATCGTAGAGGGCAGGCAGTTCCGTACGGAGTCGGATTATAAGAGAGCCTGCAAAGACAAGGAGACGATTGATAAGCTGCGGGACAGACTGCGGGGAGAGAATCCGGAGCAGTTAAAGCAGCTTAAGGCAGAACTGAATAGTGGGAAATATCATTTTTATACACTGCTGGAGCAGGATTTTAAAGATGAGATAGAAGAAAGGATAAAGAAAGCACAGGCAAATCCCCGGGACGGTGCAAAGCGCAAATCCAAAATGCAGGGAAAGGCGAAGGAGACAAAGGCACCGGAAGGGAAAAAAGTGCAGCCGGCTATAGAAGTCGACGACGCCTATGTGCAAAAGATGCTGAAACAGCGTGAGAGAAACCGCAGGCTTCTCATTTTGGCATGCAGTCTCTTTGCGGTATGCAGTCTGGGATATTTTGGATTTTATTCTTATCATATGTACCGCACCAATACCACTTATGACCAGTGGAGCGAGCTTAAGGAGAAGGACGCGGAGGCAGAGACGCCGGGGCCGGTGCAGGACGACAGCCCTGTGGTGATACATTATGTTGACCAGACCGGAGAAGCTCCGGAGGTGCTGGAAAAATATAAAAATTTATTAAATAAAAATAAAAAACTAATCGGATGGCTCCAAATTGACGATACAAAGATAAACTATCCTGTTATGCAGACTACGGATAACGAGTATTATCTGACTCATAACATCAATCAGGAGTATGATAAAAACGGCACCATCTTCATGGATAAGGACTGCGATGTGTTAAAGCCCAGCACCAATTTCATTTTATACGGGCATAATATGGTGAGCGGTCAGATGTTTGCCAAGCTGGAAGATTATGAAAAAAAGGAGTTTTGCGAGAAGCATCCGTACATAAATTTTGATACGATTTACGAAACAGGCATCTATCAGGTGATGTATGTGTTTCGTTCAAAAGTATATAGTGAAGGAGAAATCACATTCAAGTATTATCAGTTCATTGATGCGTTCAGTGAACAGGAATTTGATTCTAATATGCAGGAAATGGCGGAAATGTCCCTGTATGACACAGGCGTTACCGCAGAATATGGCGACCAGCTTCTGACTCTGTCCACCTGTGATTATCAGGAGAAAAACGGCAGATTTGTAGTAGTGGCGAAGAAGGTTCAAGCAAAGGAGCAGTAAAAATGGCAAAGACAGAGAGCAAGACAACAAAGAAAAGCAAGAGGAGACTGAAAAGGAGCGTCCGCAAGACATTGGGAACGCTGTTCCTCGTTTCGGCGATTGTGGTAGCGGCGATTCCCGTGGACGGGCTGCAGGCATGGACGGGCACCCAGTCCACCGGCGGAACGACCGAGCGGGGCACAAAGGTCTGGATTGAGGACTCCCCCACGGCTACGGGACCGAATGCCGAATATACGATTCCCACAGTACCTACGACGGGACAGGATTCCGTGGTGTATTACAGTGAGGACAGCGCCTTTCAGTTTGCACTCTATAAAAGCAATACGACGCTGACGACGCCGGAGGGAGCCATCATCCTGAATTTCAGCACAGGAAGTGAAACCGGTCTGGAGGCGCAGCGCACGGGAAGATTGCTGATTCCGGATACGGTGGATGTTTACCGCATTTATAACGGATATCCCTGCGCATGGGGCAGCAGGGGCTACCTCTACTACAAGACAATGGATCAGTATACGAGAGTGGAGAAGGATGAAACAACAGGCACACAGGTTACCCTGTACGGATATATGGTGTTAGACCCCAACGGTTCGGGAGATCTGGCGAAAAGGCCCCCTGAGTTAAGCCATGTAGGTGAAATTATCGGCAGCGGCATCTCGGAGCAGTGGGTTTACTATACCACGAATCCGGAGGCTACGGCATACAAATACGAGAAAGTAACCACAACCGTAAGCGGCACCGAGGCGACAAGGGAGGAAATCGTATATCCCCTGAAGAAGTACGAGGGCGAGGTATATAAACCCTGCCTTGCGGGCGATAAGTCCAAATGGGCGCCCATGGAGAGCGGAGCGCAGGGGCTGTACTATGACGGCAATTATGATGCCACCGGCGTCACCCCCGCACCTACAACAAACCAATCCTACCAGCGCGTGACGGAGACAGAAGGTAAAAGATATGTGAATATTCCCGTTACCTATATCGGCAATCAGGTAACCGAATATAGTGAAGAAACAAAGGAGTATACTGTTACCGAGAATTACATTACCAAATCGGCGGACGGTATTTTCTCAAGGGATAAGAAGGGCTCCATCGGTACTACCGCCAGCATTACGCACATAACCTTCGGAAAGAATCTCATCGGTATCGGGGACTATGCTTTTTACGGAAGCAGTATCCAAAATGTGACTTTCACCAGCCCCATGAATACAATCGGAGATTATGCCTTTGCGGAGTGCGCAAGCTTGGCGCAGGTAACTTTGCTGGATGAAGGTTTGCTGGCTATAGGAGCCCATACCTTTGAAAACTGTGTCAATCTGCGCCAGTTTAAGATGCCGTGGACGGTACAGGTTATCGGGGATTCGGCGTTTGAAGGATGCAATGCCCTTACCAGTATCGATTTGAGCAGCCGTTTAAGGAGATTGGGATATTTTGTTTTCAAGGACTGCAGCAGCCTGTCATCCTTGACATTCCCCAAGACCCTGAAGGAAAAGCTGCCCATCAGCACGATTCAGGCATGCAGAAGCTTACGGTATGTAAAGCATGACCTTCCCGAGTCCGAATTGGGAAGTGACAATGCCTTTACTTTTGTGGATGATGAAGATATCACGGAGAACGGCACGAATTCGGACTACACGCTGGAGAAGTTCCGGCAGGAGCTGCTCGCCGTGGGCAATACGGACTTTTATTTTGAAGGACCGGAAAACAGCACCAGCGGAAGAGCGGAAACAGATTTGCACAAGATGGCAAGGGATAATCAGTTTGCCTTTAAGTTCTACAATAAGGACATATACGAGATAACCAGCATATCCTATAATGCTGACGATACGGAAATGAAAAACCCTTACATGGCAACTTATCAGGCGCAGTATAACGGCGGAACTTCTCCGGATACGCTTTTGTATGTATCCATTGACAGCGGCATGGAGAATGTGACCATACCGGGGGCAATCGGACCCTGCCGGATTACTTCCATAGGCAAGGAGAGTTTTCAGAATAACTGTAACTTGAAGAGCGTGACCATACCCGCTTCCATCTCGGAAATTGAAGCAGGGGCTTTTAAAGGGTGCCACAATTTAAGAACGGTTACTTTTGAATATGACAGGACGAATCCCGACAGACCGTTGTCCATCGGGGCAGGCGCCTTTGCGACTCAGGAGGTGAGGACGGGGCATTCATGTACCTTGGATAAAATGCCGCAGCTGTTTTTTGAGGGACCCATCTCCCCCAACTTTGAGGCGTTCAAGTATGCCATGAATCCCGATAATAACATTGATTATAATGACCAGACGGGTCCTGCCTATATTACTTATTTCAGCGGCTGGCCTTCCAATCTGGCGGTGAAGTATAACGCCAGCACAAAGAAGCAGGAGCTGGTTGCTTATCCTACAATTGCCAATATAGGGGAAAATAAGACCGGATTAACCACAAAGGATAATAGCGGCGTGGATGTTGACATTAAGTGGTCGGATTTGAATTATATCAAGACCGTGCCGTCCTATGCCGAAATCTTTACTCCGTCTTCGGGCGTTCTGGATATCAAGGCGGCATTCAATGCCTATCTGGACGGCAGTAACAATGAGATTACGGGAAGTCAGAGAATTTTGATAGAAAATGTGTTGAACTTAAATCTGCCGGAAGGAATTAACGGTGTTACATGGTTTAGCGCAAGCAGCAGTGCGGACAGCGGAGCTGTGGGTGTCCCGGCTGCCGGGAAAGTCAGTCTCTTTACTTTAAATGAAAGGGCGGAAGCAGGAAGCGGCATGCCTCCCAGACTCATCGGCAGCAAGACCGTTATCACCAACGGAATGGAAATCGGGGACAGAACCTTTGAGGACTGCGATACCTTAAAGACTGCCTACATACAGGGCAATACTACCGCATTGGGGGATTATGCCTTTGCGGGATGCGGTGAGTTGAGCGAGGTGGAGATTCCCACCGCCATGAGCCAGATGGGTAAGAGACCGTTTACGGGCTGTCCTAAATTGGAATCCGTAAGCTGCCCCAGCAGTGAGTATTTTACCTGTAATAATTCAATCCTCTACGGTTCCGCAGCGGACGGCAGCATGACCAGAGTGATAGAGTGTCTGGAGGGAAGAAGGACCAGCTCTATCAGAGGTCAGGATCTGGCAGGGGCTACGGAGATGGCGGAGGAAGCTTTTGCGGGAACGGGTGTGACGGATGTGGATTTCAGGGAGTCCACCATCCAGCAGATACCGGAAGGGGCTTTCCAATATACCAAGAGGCTGACGACGGTACAGCTTCCTTACGACTTGGAGCGTATCAGCAAAAATGCTTTTTCGGACAGCGGCATTGCGAATGTGGATTTTATCGGCGATAATTTGAGAAATATCGACAGCGATGCTTTCGGCAATACTATGGACGGGGAGTATGCCGGTATGACGGATATCAGCAGGCTTAATTTTGCCGCGCAAAAGGGTTCCGAGGCGGAAAAATACGCAAAAGATAAAAATATTCCCTTCACGGAGATTGAAGCGGTCGCTTATTATACGGTGGAATTTTATGCGGACGATATGAAAACGCTTCTGTATTCGGAACCCCATGTGCGTAACGGCACCAGCGTGGATGTAGACAGGCTGATGGAAGAGGGACTGATTAATGTGCCATCACAGCCCGGAAAGAAAGTCATCTGGATGCCTCCCAACTATAATCCCGTGGTAGGGAATCCCGGGGAGACTACCATAAAGATTTATGCCCAATATGTGGATGATGAATCTCTCAATTATACGGTTACCTTTGTGGACAATGATTTTTCAACAATCGATACGCAGAGTGTATCGCCCTCGGGCAGAGTGAGCATTCCCTATATGAAACCGAAGGACGGCGTGGCTTTCTCCGGCTGGGTATGTGTGACAGAGCCCAAATACGATGTGGAAGAGCTGGCACAGAGCGCCGCAAATCTGACAAGTGATGTGACCTTTTTGGCACAATATGGCGAAGCCAGCGGTTTTCTGGTGACCTTCCAGGATTGGGACGGTTCCATTCTGTGGGCGAAGCCGGGAGTGCAGGCAGGGGAGAGCGTTGTTTATCCGATAGAAACATTCGGGACGCCCCGCAGAACCGGATATGTCTTTAAAGGATGGTCCGGCGACACCAGCAATATCACAAAAGATGTAACGGTTTTTGCCATTTATGATCCGAGTCCCGACAATCCGGATAATCCGGAAAAAGGCTTTACGGTGACTTTCCAGGATTGGGACGGTTCCGTTCTGTGGGCAAAAGAGGGAGTGCAGGCAGGGGAGAGCGTTGCTTATCCCACAGACAGATTCGGAACGCCCCGCAGAGAGGGATATACCTTCCAGTCATGGTCCGGCGATACCAGCAATGTCACAAGCAATATGACTGTTTTTGCGATTTATGTGCCGAATGCAAGTCCGGATGATAATAATAAGGATGATGATAATAAAGACGATAATAAGGATGACAATAAGGACTATTATACGCTGACCGTGCGGAACGGAAGCGGTTCCGGAAGTTATCTGGCAGGCAGTCAGGCGATTATTGTGGCAAACGACCCCGCGGCAGGACAGGAATTTAAGAATTGGACCATTGAGCCCACCGATACAAAGATTGCAAGCACGGGTATTTCGGCTACCGTGATTACCATGCCTGAGAAGAATGTAACCGTAGTGGCAAATTATCAGGCAAAGAGCAGCACAAGCAGCGGCAGCGGCACTACCGTGAGCGGCAATACCACCAACCGTCCGGGCACTACGGGAACGGTGAGCAATGGCGGAACTACGGTTGTTATCAATAAAAACGGATTGTCCAACACGGGAGTGGTTTCCGCAACCGTGAACGGTTCTTCCGACAATTTCACCGTAAAGGTATCGGAAAGCAGTGTTGCGTCCGAGGCAGTGGTGAGAGCGCTTATGGCAGAGTATGCCAATGATTTGACAAATATTGTATACTTCCCTATGGATATTTCCTTGTATGATTCCACAGGGCAGAAGAAGATTACCGATACCACCGGCTTAAAGATTACCATTACGCTTCCCTTGCCGGATGCGTTGAAGGAATATGCCGGCAACAACAAGGTGGCAGGCGTGGTAAACAACAGGCTGGATAAGCTGACTCCTAAGTTTACGACTATTTCAGGCGTACCCTGTATCACATTTACTGCGGAGCATTTCTCTCCCTATGTTATTTATGTGGATACAAGGAACCTGAGTGCAAACGGGGCGATTGACAGCACACCTAAGACGGGAGACGGTATTCATCCCAAGTGGTTTTTGTCATCCGGTCTGGGATGTCTCTCCCTTGTATTCTTCATGCAGAAGGATAAGAAAAAGGTGAAAAAGACGGTAAAAGCAAAAGCATAAAAAGGCATGGAACCGGATAACAAAGAACAAGAGGAAGGCATATGAAAGCAAAGAGTAAGCTGTTTGGCGTCCTGCTTGTGATTGCCGCGCTGATTATTATGCAGCTTCCTAAATCGGAGGCAGATGCGGCGACATCTGCTTCCGATTTTAAAATGGAAGGTACGACATTGGTAAAGTATACGGGACGGGACAAAACAGTGACGGTTCCGGATACTGTGGAAGTGATTGGCAAGGGCGCATTTGAAGACAATAGCATAATAGAAAAAGTGAATCTGCCCTCTTCCGTAAAGCAGATTAAACCTTATGCTTTCTGGGGCTGTGACAGGCTGGAGACGGTTTCTTTGGGTTCCGGTCTTACAGAGGTGGGAGACTTTGCTTTTATTAACTGTAAGGGTTTAAAGCGAATGATTATTCCTACCACTATCCGGACAATAGGGATTCAGGCATTTGCGGACTGTGTGAACCTGACGGATATCAGCATACCTCCGGAAGTCACGGAGATTCACGAAACTGCGTTTGACGGCTGCTACCGTCTGGTTATCCATAGTGAAGCGGGCAGCTATGCGGATAAGTATGCGCAGGAATTTTATGAAAGACAGCAGGAAATGCCGGAGTACGAGGATGTACCGGATTATCAGCCGACTCCTGCTCCGGAGCCGGACGATTCTTATGATAACACAGTGACGCTGCCTGAGGAACAGGGTAATATTTTGGGTTCCACCTCGGTGGTGGCGGATCAGGCAGTGTTTTTTGTAGACAGCAGCAGCCTCAAGGTGATGGATCGATATAATAATCTGGATGGCGGCAGTGATGTGCTTCCTCCGGAATGGGATCCTGATGAAAATAATGAGGTATTTCCCAAATATACCATTGTTGACGGTACTACGGTAGCGGATCAGGCATATTACCGCAGTTCCTTTGATGGAGGCGAGGTACAGATTCCGGAGGGCATAAAGGAAATCGGACAGTTTTCCTATGCCCGGAGTAATTTGAAAAAGATTGCGGTTCCGGAAGGGATGGAGACGATTTCTTATGGGGCGTTTTACCACTGTGATTTTTTGACGGATGTAAGTCTGCCCCAGACCATTACCTCCGTGGAGCCCAAGGCGTTTACCCACACGGCATGGGTGGAGAATTTTCTTGCAAAAGAACCTTCCGGCACGGATGATGATTTTCTGATAAGCGGAGGGACTCTGATTGCCTATAAGGGCAACAGTGATTTGGTTAAGGTGCCCAAGGATGTCAAAGTGATTGCGGCGGAGGTTTTTAAGGATCATGCAGAAATAAAAGCAGTGGTTTTGTATGATAATGTCAGAGTGATCGGCGAAGGCGCTTTTGAGAACTGCAGCAGTTTAAAGGCGTTGGAAGTGCCGGTATTTGTCACGGAAGGCAAGGGAATTACGGATATTAAGGACAGAGCGTTTAAAGGCTGTACCATAGGACAGGTGACGCTTCCGGCGACCTTAGCAAATATGGGACTGCAGGCATTTGACGATTCGGTTAAGCTGATATATACCAAGGGCACACCGGCCACCAGCCATGAGTTGTCTGCGGAGCGCCTTTCCAATGAGTCATATCGTCCCGTTTTAGAAGACGGCGCCGTGCCCGGCGTAACGGTAAAAGGAATGGAAAGTGTAACGGCACAGTTGGAGGGAGCGGCAAGGCAGTATACTCTGACAGTGACCATGTTATCGGGAAACGGAAATGACAGCGCAAGAGGGACTATGGCACAGGCATTTGGCAGAGCAGGGGAAGCGGGGCTTCCCGCCAAAATATCCCTGTATGAGATTTCCCTTACGGATAACAGCGGTATACCTATCAGTAAATTAGGAAAACAGCGGCTTATCGTTACCATGCCTGTACCCGACGGACTTTCGGGCGAGGGCGTCAGGGTGGTTACATTGGATCGGAACGGACAGTTGGAACAGGTAAGTTCAGAGCGCGTGCGAATGGATGGCAGGGATTATATCCGCTTTTATACCAGTCATCTTTCCCTCTACGGTATTTATGGGGATGGTGCAGTGTTGGAGGAAAACAGTATTCAGGAAGTGACAACGCTGATTACCAGCATGGCAGCCGCGCCGGGATCCTCGGGAACGGCGCCGGAAGTCTCAAGTGCTGCAAAGGCGATTCCTTACAGGTTTGCATGGATATTGAGCGGCATCCTTTTGGTCACCGGAACGGTTTGCATTTTCAGAAAAGTACATTAATACAACAGGTACGCCAAGTTTTGTCCCGACATAGAATAGTTTAAGTTATTCTATGTCGGGACTTTGTTATGCAGCGGGTGAGAAATCAGATTGAGGTTCCCTATTTGCCGGAGCCGGATATCAATAAAGTATATACAGGGGAAGGGATTACGGTAGCTGTGTTGGATACCGGAGTCGGAAGGCATCCGGATCTTGTGGGAAGAGTATATGCCTTCCACGATTTTGTGAACGACAGGCAGGATATGTATGATGACAGCGGACATGGCACACATGTGTGTGGGATTATCTGCGGAAGCGGAAGCGTTTCGGGAGGGCGTTTTCGTGGGATAGCGCCGAGGGCGAATCTGGTGGTAGGAAAAGTTTTGGACGCTAAGGGAAACGGGTGCACGGAACATATGCTGCAAGGGCTTCGGTGGATACTAAAGATGCGGCAGCAATATCATATCAGGATCCTCAATATTTCCGTGGGAATCGGAGATATGCAGAGCGAGGAGAAGGAACGGGCGATAAAAAATGAGCTTGAGAGAGTATATGACAGCGGAATCATTGTGATATGCGCCGCAGGAAATAAGGGACCGAAGAGCGGAAGCATTTCCTCGCTGGGAGCCAGCAGGCGTTTTATCACGGTCGGCTGTCATGACGGCGATTATTACAAAGATTATCCGGGGCGCTGTGACAGCTATTCCGGCAGAGGGGATGCCATGTCTACCCTGCGGAAACCCGATATTGTGGCGCCCGGAACAAACATTGTCTCCTGCAATGTATTTTACAACAGAAGCAGAGGACGGATTCTGAATGCCTATGTGTCAAAAAGCGGTACATCCATGGCTACTCCCATTGTATCGGGAGTGGCAGCGCTTGCATTGGAAAAGAATCCTTGTTTGACAGGAGAAGAATTTCGCAAAAAACTGACAGCTGCCGCTACGGATTTAGGTGAAGAGTGGAATAAGCAGGGCTGGGGTATGATAAATGTAAGAAGACTTTTAAAAAGTTGTTGACACTTTGTGTATGATTGTATACAATCATACATGGAATGCTTTATTCAAATATTGAATGATGATGCAATCAAGGAAGTGAGGAAGCAAAAGATGTTCAATGAAAAAAATACATTTCAAAACCGCCCTGTTACAATGAATAAAAAGAACAATCTTTTAGAGATTGAAGAGCATATGTATATTCTGGATGATGTGGAGAAACCAAATGTATTCCGCAATATGTTTCCCTATTCGGAGATTCCCAAGATTCCTTTTAATGACAGGATTGTACCCCACAATATGCCGAAGGAGATTTGGATTACAGACACTACTTTCCGTGACGGTCAGCAGTCAAGGGCGCCTTACAGTACGGAGCAGATTGTGAGAATTTTTGATTATCTGCACAAGCTGGGCGGTCCTAACGGAATGATCCGTGCCAGTGAGTTTTTCCTGTACAGCAAGAAGGACAGGGACGCCGTATACCGATGCATGGAGAGGGGGTATGAGTTTCCTGAAGTGACCAGTTGGATTCGTGCCAGCAAAGAAGATTTTAAGCTGGTGAAGGAGATTGGCATGAAAGAGACAGGTATTCTGGTCAGCTGTTCGGATTATCATATTTTCCTGAAATTGAAAATGACCAGAAAGCAGGCAATGGAGCATTATCTCAGTGTTATCAGGGATTGTCTGGAGGAAGGCATCAGTCCCAGATGTCATCTTGAAGATATCACAAGGGCAGATATCTACGGCTATGTGGTGCCTTTTTGTCTGGAACTTATGAAGCTGATGAAAGAATATCAGATTCCCATTAAGGTGCGCGCCTGCGACACCATGGGATATGGCGTGAATTTTCCGGGCGCTGTGATTCCCAGAAGCGTGCAGGGCATTATTTATGCGCTCCACACTCACGGGGGCGTGCCCCACGAAATGTTGGAGTGGCACGGACATAACGATTTTTATAAGGCGGTGGCAAATTCCACCACGGCGTGGCTCTATGGATGCTCCGGCATCAATACCTCCCTTTTTGGTATCGGCGAGCGGACAGGCAATACTCCTCTGGAAGCAATGGTCTTTGAGTATGCCCAGCTAAAGGGTGATTTAAACGGCATGGATACCAGAGTCATCACGGAGCTGGCGGAATATTATGAGAAAGAAATCGGTTATCAGATTCCGCCCAGAACGCCTTTTGTGGGTAAGAATTTCAATGTGACCCGGGCAGGAATCCATGCGGACGGACTGTTGAAAAACGAGGAAATTTATAATATTTTTGATACGGAGAAGTTTTTGAACCGTCCCGTAGTGTGCGCAATTTCAAACACATCCGGTCTGGCGGGTATTGCCCACTGGCTGAATACCCATTATCAGTTAAAGGATGGTGCACAGGTTAATAAATCTTCCGAGCTTGTGCAGGAGATAAAAAAATGGGTGGAAGAGGAATATTTAGGCGGTCGGATTACCGTGCTTACCGATGATGAAATCGAGGCATGCGTTGACCGCGTTTGTGCGGAAAAAGGTATCAACTTTGTGCCTGCTGCTCAGGCATGATGAAGTGTAAAAAGTACCTCTGCAATGATACATGAGAGAGGTGCGGAATCGAGGATGAAAGTGAGCGGTAAAGATGTAAAACAGGAAGTGACGGACAAATATTCCCTGAGGGGAAGAGTGTTCCACAGACTGAGAGATGACATTTTAAGCGGGAAATACGAGGAACATGAGGAATTAAAGGAAGTGGCAATAGGCGAGGAGATGGGGGTCAGCCGGACTCCCGTGAGGGAAGCTTTCAGGCAGCTTGAATTAGAAGGGCTGATTCAGATTGTGCCCAATAAGGGCGCCTATGTCACAGGCATTACAGAGAAGGATGTAAAGGATATTTACATGATTCGTTCTCTGTTAGAGGGGCTGTGCGCGCGCTGGGCAACGGAGCACATCACGAAAGAACAGATGGAAGAGATGGAGGAGAATGTTTATCTGGCGAAGTTCCATGCGGAAAAAGGGCATTTGGAGCAGCTTGCGGAGTTAGACAATCGATTTCATGATATTATGTATGAGGCTTGTGACAGCAAGATGCTGGAACACTCGCTTAAGGATTTTCACCAATATGTGCTCCGGGTCAGAAAGAAAACCTTGGCAAACGCAAACAGGGGACCGAAATCCAATGCGGAGCATGAGCAGATTATGGAGGCAATCAAGGCGGGCAATGGGGAGCTTGCGGAAAAGCTGGCGCATGAGCATATTATCAATGCCTATGAAAATATGGTAAAGAATGGGCTGCATGAAATATATAGTAATGGTGCGGGGGGTTGAGAAACTCTGGTTTGTGGAAAAGTGTCGTTGGTCAAATTGCACATTCCACCACAGACACGCTCTCGCTCCGTGAAAAACGCAGCAGTGCTAAGCTCGAGCCGAATAAATTCGGCTTACCTCGCTAAGCGCTGGCGTTTTTCAAGGGTCTGCTTGTGGAACATGCAATCTGCACAACTCGTCTTACGAAAGCCTGAGTTTCGCAAACGCCTATGTAAATAAAAGAAAGAGAGGACAATGATATGGAAAAGATTCAGATGAAGACACCTTTGGTGGAGATGGATGGGGATGAAATGACCCGGATTCTCTGGCAGATGATTAAGGATGAGCTTTTGCTGCCATACATAGATTTAAAGACGGAATATTATGATTTGGGGCTGAAATACCGCAATGAGACAAACGATCAGGTGACGGTGGATTCCGCCAATGCCACATTAAAATATGGGGTTGCCGTGAAATGCGCGACCATCACTCCCAATGCGGCGAGAATGACAGAATATGATTTGAAGGAGATGTGGAAGAGCCCCAACGGTACGATTCGTGCGATTTTGGACGGCACGGTGTTCCGCACCCCTATTCTGGTAAAGGGAATCGTGCCCTATGTTAAGAATTGGACAAAGCCCATTACCATTGCCCGGCATGCATATGGTGATGTATATAAAAATGTGGAGATAAAAATTCCGGGTGCAGGAAAGGCGGAGCTTGTCTATACCGCAGCCGATGGGACACAGGTGAGGGAAGTGATTCATGAGTTTGACGGTGAGGGAATCATTCAGGGCATCCATAACACCAAGGAGTCCATCACCAGCTTTGCAAGGTCCTGCTTTGGCTATGCAGTGGACACCAGACAGGATTTGTGGTTCTCCACCAAGGACACCATTTCCAAAAAATATGACCATACTTTCAAAGATATTTTTCAGGAAATCTACGATACCGAATATAAGGCAAAGTTTGAAGAGCTTGGCATTGAGTATTTTTATACTTTAATTGACGATGCGGTGGCGAGAGTGATTCGTTCCGAGGGCGGTTTTATATGGGCATGCAAAAATTATGACGGTGATGTCATGTCTGACATGGTGGCTACCGCTTATGGCGATTTGTCCATGATGACCTCTGTGTTAGTATCTCCAAGCGGCGTGTATGAGTATGAGGCAGCCCACGGCACTGTACAGCGCCATTATTATAAACATTTGAAAGGGGAGGAAACTTCCACGAACTCCATTGCGACGATTTTTGCATGGACCGGAGCCCTTAGAAAGCGCGGAGAATTGGATGGGATTAAGGAGCTGGAAGTCTTTGCGGATAAGCTTGAGAAGGCGTGCATCAAGACCATAGAGGACGGCAAGATGACCAAGAGCCTTGCCATGATTTCCACCTGTGAAAATCCGGTGATTTTAAACAGTCTGGACTTTATCAAGGCAATCAGGGAAACCTTGGATGGCCTGCTGTAAAAGTGCGAACGGAATGAAGCTTTTCTAAGGTTGGAAAGTACCCAACCTAAGAAAAGCTTCATTCCGTTCGCACTAGTTCGTTAATTGTTTGTATGGGAGACTAGGCTACGCCAAGGTCTCCCATTCTTCATATAATTTTTCAAGCTCCGTATTTATGGCTTCCTGTTCCTTGGCAAGCTCCTGTAAGCGTGCCACTTGTGTGCCGATGGCAGGGTCCGACATTTCTGTCTCGATTTCCTTTGTGCGTTCCTCCAAAGCCGCAATTTTTTCCTCGCACTTTTTTAAATCGTTCTCTTTTTTCCGAAGGCGCGCCTGTTCTTCCTTCTGGGTCTTCCAGTCAAGCTTTGCGGCGGATTCCTGATTTTCAGAAAGCTTCCGGGAAGCCGTAGAGGAGCCTGTTCCAAGGGCTGCAGCATCCGATGCTGCAGTCTTTGGTGATGCAGCTTGAGATGATATAGCCCTTGATGATGCAGCCTGAGAAGCGTGGGAAGCGACAGCTGCCATTACCGCATCATGTTTTTCTAAATAATAATCATAATTTCCAATATAATTAACGAATTGACCGTCTGTCAAATCGAGGATGCGGCTTGCAGTCTTGTTGATAAAATATCGGTCATGGGAAACATATAGGACCGTGCCCTCATAAGCGTTTATGGCATCCTCCAAAATCTCTTTTGAGGTAATGTCTAAATGGTTGGTAGGCTCGTCCAAAATCAGAAAATTGGCGTTTCCCAGCATTAGCTTGGCAAGGGAGACACGCCCCCGTTCTCCGCCGCTTAAATCGTGGATGCATTTAAAAACATCATCCCCGGTAAAGAGAAAAGCCGCAAGAGTATTGCGAATCTGCGTGTTGGTCAGATACGGATAATCGTCTGAAATTTCATCAAATAAGGTTTTATCGCTGTGGAGTACATGATGCTCCTGATCATAATACCCAATCTCCACATTGGTGCCAAGACTGAAAGACCCGCTGTCCGCAGGAATCAGCCCGTTTAAGATCTTGAGGAGGGTGGTTTTGCCCGTGCCGTTATCGCCGATAATGGCAACATGCTCACCCCGTTTTATCTCGAAATTTACATGGGAGAACAGGAGGTTTGAGTCAAATGCCTTGCTTAAATCCTCCACAGCCAGCACATCGTTTCCGCTCTGTATATAGGGGGTGAGGGTAAATTTCATATTGTCCGCTGCTTTCGTGGGTTTGTCCAAAACCTCAATTTTATTCAGCATTTTCTCACGGCTTTCCGCTCGCTTAATGGATTTCTCCCGGTTGAAGGACTTTAGTTTTTCAATGACTTCCTCCTGATGCTTAATGTCACGCTGCTGATTCACATAAGCATTCCAGGCGGCGGTGCGGAGCTGCTCTTTTTTCACGGCATAATCCGAATAGTTGCCCGAAAAAACGGACACTTCCCCTTGGTCAATCTCTATAATTTTGGTGACAATGCGGTCAAGGAAAAAGCGGTCATGGGACACGATAAGCACAGCCCCCCTGTAATTTAACAAAAAGGTTTCCAGCCATGTGATGGAATTTAAGTCCAGATGGTTGGTGGGCTCGTCTAAAATAATCAAATCCGGTTTTTGGAGAAGAAGCTTCCCCAAAGCGACCCGGGTTTTCTGACCGCCTGAGAGGGTGGCAACGGACTTATCAAACTCGTCCTCAGAAAAGCCCAGCCCCTTTAAAACGCCGACGATTTCACTTTTATAAATATAACCACCCTTTATCTCAAAGGAATGGGTGAGGTCGGCATACTGCTTCATGAGTTCATCCAATTTGCCGCCCTCTGCATTCTTCATGGCTTCCTCGCAGGAGCGCATCTGGTTTTCCAGACGGATAAGCTCCTGCTTGACGGACAAAAGCTCTTCGTAGATGGAATTTTTGGTGTCCACGGCGCTGTTTTGGGCGAGATAGCCGTAAGATTTATCCTTCGCAAAGGTCACAAGCCCGTCATCCGCCGCCATTTCCCCCACAATAATGCGGAGGAGCGTAGTTTTGCCCGCACCGTTTATGCCGACGATAGCCGCCTTCTCATTGTCCTCTATATGAAAACTCGCATTTTTTAATATGGTATTTTCTAAAAAAGCTTTTTTAATATTCTGGCAGGAAAGTATCATAATGGTACCTGTTTTATATAAATATAACCTTTCTTGATAATCGTTATGGAAGCTCTTTTACTTGTCTCTGTAATGAGTTCCGCATTGCCATATCTCGATTGTGTCATTTATTATTCTAAACACAATTCGATTTTTGGAATCAATTCTTACACTCCAAAACCCTGACAAATTTCCCTTTAGCGGTTCGAGTTTTCCGGCACAATTATAACCGTTTCTGTCAATGTCTTTGATTAGGTCATTGATTTTCTTCAAAGTTTTTTTGTCTTTTGTTTGCCATTCGAGATATTCTTCCCATGCTTCATCTTGCCAAATTTTCCTCATTCGCGGTCTGCCTCGATAAGCTCGTGCTCTTTCAGTGTGCTTGTTCCTTCAAGAACGCTAGAAATACGGCGTTCTAATTCAATCATATTTTCAGTGCTGTAGAATGGATCTGCTGTTAAATCAAAGGGTATCCTTCTTTCGTTCCCTACCTTTTTTGCAAAAATAGTGAATGCAGCACTCATAGAAATCCCTATTTCATTACATACATCTTCCATTTTTTGCTTAACAACAGGATCTAACTTGAAATTTACATTTACAGTTTGTGCCATGATAAAGCCTCCTTTGCTGCTTTTGATTCTATTATATCACATAATAAAGAAAATACTAGTATTCTTCTTTGCTTTTTCTTTATTTTTTCTTTATCATCGCAATACACTATTGATAATTTTTCTTTAAGTAATTGCACAGGGAGCACGATTTTTCTCAAAATCGCTGAATAGAATAAGCGGAATACATTGACGATTTTTTAACAAAAGTCTATAATAAGACTTAAGATTATCAGTACGGCTATAATAGAATTATTATCAAAAGGGCAGATTCATAGAATTTGAAAAAGCGGGAACGGGGGTAGCAATCCTTGGAAGAAAAAGAAATATCGCAAGCCGTGGTGAGCCGCCTGCCCAGATACTTCCGATATCTGGGTGAACTGAAAGACGAGGGGATTGAGAGGATTTCCTCTCAGGAACTCAGCGAATTAATGAATGTGACGGCGTCGCAGATCCGTCAGGATTTTAATAATTTTGGCGGTTTCGGACAACAGGGTTACGGTTATAATGTGGAATATCTCTATGAGGAAATCGGCAAGATTTTAGGACTGGACAAACAGCACAATCTGGTGATCATCGGCGCAGGCAATTTAGGACGGGCTCTCGGAAATTACACGAATTTTGAAAGACGGGGCTTTATCCTGAGGGGGATTTTTGACAGTGCGGAGGAATCGTTAGGGCAGGAAGTAAGGGGCGTCAAAATCAGGCATATAAGAGAGCTTGAGCAGTTTGTGAAAAGCAATGACATTGACATTGCCATCCTTACGATTCCCAAAGCCGGTGCGGCGGAGATTGCGGACAAGCTGGCGGCAAGCGGCATCAAAGCTATCTTAAATTTTGCCCATGTGGATTTGAAGGTGCCGGAGGGGGTACAGGTGGAAAATGTACATCTTTCGGACAGCCTGATGAAGCTGTCTTATAATATTAACCGTTACGGAAAAGAGTAAGAATGAGAGGTAAATATGGGAGAAAACGATAAAAAGGCACAATTTCAAAATGCTTTATATGGGAAGAGGCTGCCCATACTAACCCTTGATAATAAGTGGTACCGTCTGCTGACTAAAGTGGGAAAAGCTCAGGTGAAACCTTTGGAAACCCAATTGAACGACCTTTTAAAGAGACAGGGTAAAATCAATACGGAAACCAAAGAAATCCGCAAGCTGAAAAAGCAGCTTATGAATGATATTGTTACCATGGTGGACGAGGCGGAACAAAAGGGTAACAAAGCCATGGAAAAGCAGATTGAGAAGTCAAAGCAGCTTGTGGAGGAATATAATGCGACTTTAGAGGCATACAAGGACGAAGAAATGGAGCTCCCCGGTCAGATTGACAAGGCAAATGTACAGCTTATGCTGGCGACTATGGAGAATTGTTATGGCACTCTGCAGAAAAATACGGAGGATATCAGGGAAATCGCCAAGTGGGTTGCGCAGATACGGGTGGAACTGAAAAAGCAGTTGATTCGCAAGCAGGAGATGGAGCAGAAAAATCTGGAGATTTATTCTTATATGAATGACCTTTTCGGTGCGGATGTGGTGAATCTTTTTGATATGAAATACAATCCCAAGGAGGAATTGGCGGACGGAACGAAGAGACCGGATGTGAAGCCGGCAGTAAAGCCTGAGGAGTCAAAATCCGTGGAGGACAGACTTGCGGAGTTAAATTTTGCGGAGAAAAAGAACGCCGAGGCAAGGTCCGCCCAAAACCAGATGAAATCATTTATGGAGGATTGAGGGACAAACCAAAATGAAATATCTCGTAACAGCTTCGGAAATGAAGCAGTATGATGCAAACACCATAGAAAAAACAGGGATTCCCGGCATGGTTCTTATGGAGCGTGCCGCTCTTGCTGCCCTTGATGTAATCAAGGAATATTTTAAAATAAACGAAAAAACAGATAAAAATCCACGCAGAGTATTAATCGCAGCCGGTATGGGCAATAACGGCGGAGACGGTCTGGCGCTGGCAAGGCTTTTGTGCGAGGAAGGCTTTTCGGTGGAGGTGTGGGGCATCGGAAGTCCCGATAAGGCATCGGGGCAGCGGCGCCTTCAGCGGGAGATTCTGGCGCATTACCCTGTTTTGTATAAGGACAAGGCGGAGCCCGTGACTGCGATTCCCATGCAGGATAAAGGATATGATGTGATTGTGGATGCCCTTTTCGGAGTGGGGCTTTCCAGAGAGCTTACGGGGGAATACGCGGAAACGGTGCATTACTGCAATGAGCAGAGGGCGTTTAAGCTGGCGGTTGATGTGCCCAGCGGCATCTGTTCCGACACAGGGAAAATGCTCGGCGCATGGGCTTTTCAGGCGGATGTGACCATAACCTTCGGCTTTGCCAAAAGAGGCTTGTTCCAATATCCCGGATGCACTCTGGCAGGCAGGGTGATTACCGCACCCATAGGCATCACGGAGAGAAGCTTTTATGGACAGATGCCGGGAATGTTTATCTATGACGAGCCTTTGGCAGAACTTCTGCCCCCGAGGAACCCCGCAGGCAATAAGGGGACCTTCGGCAAGGTTCTCTTGATTGCCGGAAGCCTTAATATGGCAGGAGCCGCGGTTTTAAGCGCGCGAGCCGCATACCGCATGGGCGCCGGAATGGTTAAGGTCTTGACAGTGCCCGAAAACCGGGTGATTATACAGGAAAAGGTGCCGGAGGCTCTGGTGGGGACTTATGAGGATTTGGAGGAAGGGCTTCGCTGGGCGGATGTGGCAGGCATCGGTCCGGGACTTTCTAAGAGTCCGGAGGCACATGAGGTTTTAAGGAAAATAATTTGTGACAGCAGGCTTCCGCTTTTGCTGGACGGGGATGCCCTGAATCTTTTGGCGGTTGACGAAGCATTAAAGCAGAAACTGGCGGTGCAGGGAGAAATCGACAAAAGGAAGAACACCGAAGAAAAGAACAGCTGCTGGTCTCTTGACGGCAGAGACCGCGGCAGACAGATCATATTAACGCCCCATGTGGGAGAACTGTCAAGGCTTACCGGAAAAAGCATATCCGAATTAAAAGAAGACTTGGTTTCCCATGCCTGTCTTTTGGCAAAAAAGCTTCATGCAGTGATAGCCGCAAAGGATGCAAGGACTTATGTGTGTCAGGAGGAAAAGCCCGTGTGCATGAATATCAGGGGAGGCAGCGGCATGGCGACGGCAGGCAGCGGAGATGTGCTTGCAGGGTGCATTCTGGGGCTTATGGCACAGGGCGCAGATGCTTTTAAAGCGGCAAGTGTTGGCGTGTATGCCCATGCCATAGCAGGAGAGCAGGCAGCGCGGGAGTATGGGGAATACGGCTGCATGGCAGGAGATATTGCAGAAATGCTTGGAAAGGATATCATTAACCCATGAATCAGGAAGAATTAGAGCAGAAACTCAAAACTTATGAGCGAGGATATGTGCAGGTTGACTTAGATGCCATCGTGGCAAATGTAGAGCAGATGAAGGCGCATATTGCGCCGGATACACAGATTATAGGGGTTATCAAGACGGACGGCTACGGGCATGGAAGCGTGCCCATAGCCCATGTGTTAGAGCCCCTTGATTTTATTTACGGCTTTGCAGTGGCAACGGCGGAGGAAGCGCATATCTTAAGAGTAGCAGGAATTAAAAAGCCTATTCTTACATTGGGATATGCTTTTCCCTACAGCTATGAGATGCTGGCAAAAGAAGAGGTAAGGCAGGCGGTATTTCGCGATGACAGCATAGAAGAGCTTGCGCAGGCAGCTAAGGCGGCGGGTAAACCCATAAAGGTACATATCAAAGTGGACACCGGAATGGGCAGAATCGGCATTACGCCTGACAGGGAAGGGCTTATGTTTGTAAAGCGGCTGATGCAGGAGCCGGATATCGAGATAGAGGGGATTTTTACCCATTTCGCAAAGGCGGATGAAAAGGATAAAAAGAGCACGGAAAGACAGTTTGAAAAATTCACGGGATTTATCCGGATGCTCGAGGAGGAACTTAGGCTTCACATTCCCTTAAAGCACTGTTCCAACAGCGCAGGCATTATGGAGCTTCCGGGGATGAATCTGGATTTGGTGCGGGCAGGCATTATTTTATATGGATTATACCCTTCCTTCGAGGTGGACCGGGATGCGGTTTCCTTAAAGCCCGCATTGTCTTTATATAGCACCATTGTATATGTCAAAAATCTTCCTGCCGGGGAGAGCGTAAGCTATGGCGGACTTTTTACTGCAAAGAAGGACACAAGGGTGGCAACCGTTTGCTTGGGATATGGGGACGGTTATCCAAGGGGGCTTTCCGGGAAAGGCTATGTGCTTATCTGCGGGAAAAAAGCGCCTGTTCTGGGCAGGGTGTGCATGGACCAGTTTATGGTGGATGTATCGGAAATCCCGGAAGCAAAGGTGGGTTCCCGGGTGACTTTGTTAGGCTTTGACGGAAATGAGCATATCAGCGCGGAAGATTTGGGGAAACTGTCCGGGCGGTTTAATTATGAGCTTGTATGCGATTTGGGGAAACGCCTGCCCAGAGTATATGTTCAGGATGAAAAAATCGTCTATGTAAAAGATTATTACGAGGATTATAAATAAAGTTGAATACCTCCGGATAAATCGGCAATACTCTCTGAAAAGATTTCCAAGTGGAGGTAAAAATGAGAAGAGGAGATGTTTATTATGCAGATTTACGGCCGGTAGTGGGTTCGGAACAGGGAGGCATCCGTCCGGTGCTCATCATCCAGAATGATGTGGGCAACAAGCACAGCCCTACGGTTATCTGCGCAGCCATTACCTCTAAGATGAATAAGGCGAAGCTGCCCACCCATATTGAACTGAATGCAACTCTTTATGATATGGATAAGGATTCCGTGGTGCTTTTGGAACAGCTGCGGACCATAGACAAAAAGAGGCTTAAGGATAAGGTATGCCATTTAGACGGCGATATTATGAGAAAGGTGAATCATGCACTGATGATTAGTCTGGAGTTGGATACATAATCTCAGTCCTTGACGAAATTACAAGAAGATGTTATATTTAGGGAAAATCGCAAAAGAGAGGAATGTGAAAAATGGACGATGACAGTGGACCTACTGCTAGTATTATCTTTTTTCTATTGTTGATATTGATTGATGTATTTTTCTATGGATTTGATATGGCTATCGCCAATTTAAACGAAAAGGAGATAGAGAAAAAAGCCAAAGAGGATAAGGATAAAAAATCCGGACGCCTTTTAAAAATCATTGAGAATCCGTCAGAGTACATCAATACCCTGCAGTTGGTGGTCAATCTGAATAATGTTGTCATGGGGGCTTTTTGTCTGGGAATCTGGCTGAGCACAATCACAAAAGCCTTTAGAGCATTGGCACAGATGAGCAGGCCCCTTGCCAAATTGCCTGCGGTGGTGGTAGCAGGAGCTGCCACAATAATAGCCCTGCTGGCATTTTTGTACATACTGCTTACCTTCGGGGTGCTGCTGCCAAAGAAAATCGCGGCAAGGATTCCGGAAAAGTGGGCATATGCATGTATCACTCCCGTGATTGTAATTATGGGGCTTTTAAAACCTCTTACCGGTCTGGTGACGGCTACGGCAAACGGGATTTTGTTTGTATTCGGAGTCAGAGACAATGGCAATGACAATGATGTGACAGAAGAAGAAATCATTGACATGGTGATTGAAGGACATGAGCAGGGAATCATTCAGGCAAGCGAAGCGGAAATGATATCCAATATCTTCGAGTTTGGGGACAAGGAAGCCCAGAATATCATGACCCACCGCAACAAGATAGATGCCATTGACGGCAGTATGATGTTACAGGATGCCATTGCTTATGTTTTGGAGGGTAAAAACAGTCGTTATCCCGTCTATGAAGAAAATATTGACCATATCATAGGAATCCTGCACTTAAAGGATGCCATGCGCTTTCACAGGGAGGACGAGAAGTTAAATTCCCCCGTGGCGCAGCTTGAGGGGCTTTTGAGAGAGCCGTATTTTGTGCCCCGGACCAAGAATATCGACGAGCTGTTCCACGAAATGCAGCAGAAGAAGTTACAGATGGTGATTGTGGTGGACGAGTATGGGCAGACGGACGGACTGGTTGCCATGGAAGATATTCTGGAGGAAATCGTCGGTAACATTCAGGATGAATATGACGAGGACAAGAAATATATCGAGGAGCGGGGCGAGGATGAATATGTGATTGAAGGCACCACCCCCTTAGAGGAACTGGAAGAGCGGTTTGCCATCAAATTTGACAGCGAGGAGTTTGACACCTTGAACGGCTATCTGATTTTCAAGATGGACAAGATACCCGAGCCCGATGAAGAATTTGATGTGGATTTATCCGGCTATAATTTCAAAATCCTCTCTGTGGAAAATAAGGTGATTTCCAGAGTGCTTGTGACAAAGCTGCCGGAGGAGGCTTCGGAAGATGCAAAAAACCCGGAGGAACAGGTCGTGTCGGAAGCGATGTAGATGCATAAAAACTTTTCGAGCCGGCTAATGCGGAGCGTTTGCCGCTGGTCATTGCCGCAGTCAATTGCCGCAGTCATGGCTTTATACACTTGAATAAAATCCGAAATAATGCTATGATAAATGGTAGCTGTCAGGGCTATGGCTCTGAATGGCTGCAAATACAAAATTGCGCGGCATAAGCGCAGAAATGAGGAAAAAGATGTCAGGACATTCAAAATTTGCAAATATTAAGCATAAAAAGGAAAAAAATGACGCCGCAAAGGGCAAAATTTTTACCATTATCGGCCGCGAGATTGCCGTTGCCGTGAAAGAGGGCGGTCCCGACCCTGCGAATAATTTTAAGCTTGCAACGGTTATTGCAAAGGCAAAAGCAAACAATATGCCCAATGATACTATCGAGAGAGGCATTAAGAAGGCTGCCGGAGATGTGGGCAATGTCAATTATGAGTATGTTACATATGAGGGATACGGACCGAGCGGCATTGCGGTGATTGTGGATGCCCTTACCGACAATAAAAACCGTACCGCAGCCAATGTAAGAAGCGCATTTACCAAGGGACAGGGCAATATCGGAACGCCCGGCTGCGTGTCATTTATGTTTGACAAGAAGGGTCAGATTATCATTGATAAAGAAGAGTGCGACATGGAAGCCGATGATTTGATGATGCTTGCTCTGGATGCGGGAGCGGAGGATTTTTCGGAGGAAGAGGAAAGCTATGAGGTGCTTACGGACCCGGACGGTTTCGAGGAAGTGCGCAAGGCTCTGGAAGACGCGGGCATTCCCATGTTAAATGCGGAAGTAACCATGATTCCTCAGAACTATGTGGAGCTTACCGACGAGACGGCAGTCAAGAATCTTCAGAGAATATTGGATTTGCTGGATGCTGATGATGATGTACAGGCAGTGTACCACAATTGGGACGACTAGCGTGAGAAGTACTTCTAAAGCTCATGCCAATGGGCAGTTTCGCAAAGGCGGTGTTGCAGCCTAAGAAGTACTAAATCTCACGCCGGAGAATAGAGCAGCATGGAGGATTTAGATGGATAAACTTGCGATTGTGATTCCCTGTTATAATGAGGAGGAAGTGTTAAAGATTGCTTCCGAGGCGCTTAGGGGTGTTTTGAATGATTTGGCGGGCAAGGGAAAGATTGCAAAAGACAGCTTTCTCTTATTTGTGAATGACGGAAGCAAGGACCGGACATGGGAGTTGATCGAAGAAGAGCATAAGGCACATCCCGTTCAGGTAAGAGGAGTGAACCTTGCGGGAAATGTGGGGCATCAGTTTGCCCTGACGGCAGGGCTTATCACAGCCAAGGATATGAGTGATGTGACGGTTTCCATTGATGCGGACTTGCAGGATGACATTGCCGTGATTGAGGAAATGATAGACAAATTCCATGCAGGGAATGATATCGTGTACGGCGTCAGGAAAGAGAGAAAGACAGATACTTTCTTTAAGCGTACTACGGCTCAGGGATTTTATAAAGTGATGGAACTGATGGGGGTAAAAACCATATATAACCATGCGGATTTCCGTTTGATGTCAAAGCGCGCTGTGGAACAGTTTTCCCTCTATAAGGAGACAAACCTGTTTTTAAGGGGGATGATGCCCCTTATCGGTTATCAGACGGACATGGTATATTATGACCGCAAGGAGCGCGTGGCGGGTGAATCCAAATATCCTTTAAAAAAGATGCTTGCGCTGGCATTTAACGGCATTTCTTCTTTTAGCGTAAAGCCGATTACCATGATATTGGGGCTGGGAATGTTTATTGTTATCGCATCGGTTCTCGCCGCTATTTATGCCCTGATTTCTTATTTTACGGGACAGACGGTGCCGGGATGGACTTCCCTGATTTTATCCATCTGGTTTTTGGGAGGCGTACAGCTTCTTGCCATCGGTCTGGTAGGGCAGTATATCGGCAAGATATATATTGAAGTGAAGCACAGGCCCAGATACAATATTGAAAAGGTGTTGACAGCAGAGAAGCTGACGGCAGAAACGCTGACAACGGAAGAGGATGCATAGGTTATCTGTAAGATGATTTGGACAAAGAGCAAATTCGGATATGTGTTGTGGTTTATATATGCCATTATCACGGGGGTCAGTCTGGGGATTCTCCTTGCGGCTTCCTGTATGGAAAAAGGTTATCCCCTTTATATCGGCGTTTTGGTGTGCGTGGCTTTTATGTCGGTGGAGGCGTTTTTGGTGTGGTATTTCTACCACCGGATAGCGGATAAAATTACCTTTGGCACATTTGGCAGGGACGGACAGAGTAAAGCAAAACGCCGGATTGTGGAATGTGTGGGAGTGCTGATTGTTCTGCTGGTGTCCGCAGCGGTTCCGGCGGCAGGGGTATTTTCGGCTTCGGAGCAAAGCCGTTATTTTGATATGGCAAAGGTTGTCAGTAACGGAGGGTTTCACCGAACGCCCCATGGGATTACCAATGTATATGTGGGGCTGCTTCATCTGGTGTTTGTATTCTTTGGCAATATGATAAAAGCCGGGTATTGGCTACAGATAGGTCTGCTGTCTTTGGCGTTTGCGGTACTCTATCTTGCGGTGCGCAGGCTGTCGGGTCGGATTTCGGCGTTTATGGTGCTCTTGTTTGGCGTATTTTCGCCGTCTGTGCGTATTCAGGCATTGAATCTGTCCCCGGAAATCCTTTTTTTGTTTCTGTATAGCGCGGTGTTGTTGCTTTTGGCATTTTGCTTAAAGTCAGACCGTCAGACAGCGGCAAAATGGCTGTTTACCGGAATTTTTACAGGGCTGATAAGCTATCTGGATGTGATGGGGATTACTCTGTTATTTTTTGCCGTCGGTATTTTTCTGATAGGAAAAACCGAGGAAGAAAACAATTTAAAGAAAAAGACCATTCTGTTTCTGACAACATTATCGGGAGCTTTGTGCGGATTTGGAGCAGCGCTTTTTGCGGATTCCTTTTTTTGCGGGAACCGTCCCGGGGATGTTCTGGCGGCAATGGGAAATCTTTATAAGCCGGGCATTTATGATGCTTCTTTCCTTGCATCCATGGAAAATGTAGGATTTGATATTATTATTTTATTGTGCCTTATGACCTTTGGCATTTTCAGTTTCTGGTGCAACCATTGGTCTGACGAATTGGAAATCTGGGTGCCCGTGACTTTGGCAGCCCTTGCGCTGGTTTTTTTTCAAATACCTACGCAGGAGGTAAAGGGCTTGCGCTGGTGCTACTTGTTTATGGCAGGAATGGCAGGAGTAGGTATTTCCAATATCTTTAAAATCAGGCAGATAGCGGAAAACGAAGAGGAAAAGCGGAGCCGCAGAGCGAATGCCGGCGTGGGAAAGCCGGAGACGGCGCAAAAAAGTCAGAAGAACAAAGAGGAAGGAAAAGAAGTTATGGGAGTCGGAGAAAATAGGGAAGGCGGCGTCGTGACGGTAGAATTTGAAGGAAAAACCAGAGAAGTGAAGCTTTTGGAGAATCCGCTTCCTTTGCCGAAGAAGAAAGCACATAAGGCGATGGATTTTGATTATGAAGTGAAGGACGGCGATGATTTTGATATTTAAGATTTTGAATAGTTAATCAAATATGAGAAATACTAAAAAGGACGGTATAGGCTTTTCTATACCGTCTTTTTCTAAGGCATCTAGTGTGAAAAATATATCTAAGGCAGCAAGAGGGTGTGTAAACACCCCTCTTTAAACACTGCCTAAGATATATTAAGTTTCACACTGCCTATTTGTGCCGCCAACTGAAAGGCGGCGGAATGGAGGATTAATATGCAGGAAAAACAGGAAACCGGAAAAGAAATCCGAAGACCCGGAAAAGAGAACCGGGCGGTGAGGACACAGGAGAAAGGCAGTCAGGACGGGGAACGGGATAAAGATAAGCAGATTGAGGCGGAAAAGCACAGGGATGAACGCATTGAGCAGACGGGACAGGTGACTTTAAACGAAAATAAAGAGCATCAGGAAATTCATTTGCTCACAATTATAGGAGAAGTAGAAGGACACGATAATCTTTCTAGTAATTCTAAAACAACAAAATATGAACATATCTTACCACAGCTTGCGGCAATCGAGGACAGTAAGGAAATCAAGGGAGTGTTGGTATTGTTAAACACCATGGGTGGAGATGTGGAGGCTGGGCTTGCCATTGCGGAGATGGTGGCATCCTTAAGCAAGCCGACGGTATCCCTGGTGCTTGGAGGAAGTCACTCCATAGGAGTTCCCATTGCGGTGAGCACGGATTATTCTTTTATTGTGCCTACGGGAACCATGGTGATTCATCCGGTGCGCATGAACGGAACCGTTATCGGCGTGCCGCAGACCTTTGATTATTTTAAATCCATACAGGACCGCATTACCGGATTTGTATGCCAGCACTGCCGGATTGAGCAAAAAAAGTTTGAAGAGCTGATGATGGAGACCGGCGTTTTAACGAAGGATGTGGGAACCATTCTCGTGGGAGAAGAAACCGTAAAAAAGGGAATCATTGATGAAGTGGGCGGAGTGGACAAGGCCATTAAAAAACTGCATGAGATGATTGATGCCGCGGCTTTGCAAAATTCGGGTTTTGATAGTGACAAATAAGGTAAAAAATGATATACTTAATGGATAATGTTAAGAAGAGAGGTTGATGAAGATGGCATCATCATCTGGCAGGAAAACATCATCTTCCAAGAAGAGTACGGCGTCAAACAAAACAAGCGGCAGGAAAAGAACTTCCGCAAAAAATGATACAAGAGAAATGGACGAATATCAGGCAGAGCGGGACAGTGAAATGTTTCGTGAAATCAGTCTTATTGTCCTGTTTATAGCGGCAGTATTCTTATTTTGCTGCAATTTCGGAATTATCGGCGGCGCCGGAGATGCAATCAGCGGAGTGCTCTTTGGCTTATTCGGCTTTAGCGCTTATATTGTGCCGCCTTTACTTTTTTTGGCGGTGGCGTTCTGGTTTGCGAATGAGGGCAGTCCTACGGCGGTGCGGAAACTGGCGGCGGGAATTGCCTTATTTGTAATGCTTGGCGTTGTCTGTGATCTGCTGGCCAAGGGAGCGGTCAGTCTGGACGAGTATGATGCGGGCAGTGTTTATGCCTTATGCAGTGAAGGTAAAAAGGGCGGCGGAGTGATTGCGGGCAGCCTTGCCTATCTGTTAAAAACTTATCTGGAAGTATTCGGAACCATTCTGGTAGTGCTTCTTTGTTCGGTGGTCAGCATTATTTTGCTGACTGAGAAATCCCTGCTTGGCAGTATGCAGAGCGGAAAGGCTCTTTGGCGGGAGCGCAAAGCGTCGGATGCCGAAAAACGGAAAGAATATGCCGATATACGCAGACGGGAGCAGGAAGAAGAACGCCTGCGCAGAGAAGAAGAGCGTATGCGCAGGGCGGAAGAGCGCAAGCGCAGGGAAGAAGAAAAGAGACTTCGCATCGAGGAAAAGGAAAACGAAAAAATTCTTCGGATCGAAAAGAAAGTATCGGGCGTGATGATGGATACTTCCTTAAAAAACCAAGAGGACAGACATACGGAAGATATTCATGAAATTACATATAACGGAGAAGAGGACGGCGGAGGAGGAAATATTTCTTTCATTGAAACACGGACGCCGGAAAGCTTCAGGCAACAGCCGGTGTTTGATTTTGAGAAAATTCAGATCCGCAGCGCCCATCAGGTGACGCTGTCCGAGGAAGATGCGCAGGATGCGCCGATTGCGAGTGGGAGCGCATACAAAGAAGATAAATCCGGAGATATCAGTGAAATCCGCATACATAGAGAGGATATCCCGGAGCAGAAGAATTTTATCTTAGATGACAGTGAATTAGAGCCTTATCAAGTTCCTGAGGAAATTGCCTCTTCGGTATCCGATAATGAGGAAGAAAAGCCGCCTCAAAATACTAAGCGGGGTGTGGTGAACCTGTCCGATTACAGGGAGGAGCATGCAAATTCCCGGAACGGAAATCCGCAAAGCAGCGGGTCTCAGAGCCGGAATGCTATAGAACCCGCAAGCAAAGAGAAAAAAGCTCCGGCAAAATACATGTTTCCGCCCTTGTCAAGACTTAAGAAGGGCAAGGCTGCCACGGGGGATTCCGCTAAAGAATTAAAGGAAACGGCAATGCGCTTACAGCAGACTTTAAATAATTTCGGCGTAAAGGTCACGGTTACGGATATCAGTCAGGGACCCAGTGTGACCCGCTATGAGCTGCAGCCGGAGCAGGGTGTGAAGGTCTCCAAAATAGTGGGACTTTCCGATGATATTAAGCTGAATCTGGCTGCTACGGATATCCGTATTGAAGCGCCTATTCCCGGAAAGGCCGCCGTCGGCATTGAGGTTCCCAACAAGGAAAACATGATGGTGGCATTAAGGGACTTATTGGAAAGCAAAGAATTTCAAGAATTTCCTTCCAAAATAGCTTTTGCGGTGGGGAAGGATATTGCGGGCAAAATCGTGGTGGCGGATATTGCCAAGATGCCCCATATGCTGATTGCGGGAGCTACCGGTTCCGGTAAATCCGTGTGTATCAACACTCTGATTATGAGCATTCTTTACAAAGCGCATCCGGATGAGGTAAAACTGATCATGGTGGATCCCAAGGTGGTGGAACTCAGCGTATACAATGGCATTCCCCATCTTTTGATTCCTGTGGTGACGGATCCCAAAAAGGCGTCGGCGGCGCTTCATTGGGGTGTTACCGAGATGGAGGACCGTTATCGGAAGTTTGCCGATTTTAATGTAAGGGATTTAAAGGGTTACAATGAAAAGGTAGAGAATATGCGGCAGGGCGGTGATGAGACAGCGCCTGCCAAATTGCCGCAGATAGTGATTATTGTGGATGAGTTGGCGGACTTGATGATGGTCTGTCCCGGAGAGGTGGAGGAATCCATCTGCCGTCTGGCGCAGCTTGCCAGAGCGGCGGGCATTCATCTGATCATCGCTACCCAGCGTCCCAGCGTGGATGTCATCACGGGACTTATCAAGGCGAATATGCCCAGCCGTGTGGCGTTTTCCGTATCCAGCGGCGTGGATTCCCGCACCATTCTGGATATGAACGGAGCCGAAAAGCTGCTGGGAAAGGGTGATATGCTCTTTTATCCTCAGGGCTATACCAAGCCAGCAAGGGTGCAGGGCGCCTTTGTGTCCGACAAAGAAGTATCCGATGTGGTGGACTTTTTGAAAAATCAGAGTCTGGGCAACACTTACGCGGAAGATGTGGAGGAGAAACTGAAAAATATTTCCGTTTCATCGGGCGCTTCCGGAGCGGGCGGGGACGGAGATTCCAGAGATGAATATTTTGCGGAAGCCGGAAGATTTATCATTGATAAGGATAAGGCGTCCATAGGCATGCTTCAGAGGGTACTTAAGATAGGCTTTAACAGGGCGGCGAGAATCATGGACCAATTGTGCGACTACGGCGTGGTGGGCGAAGAGGAAGGGACGAAACCCAGAAAAGTGCTGATGAGCATGGAGCAGTTTGAGCAGCTGCTTGAGGAAATAGTGTGAACGGAATGAAGATTTTCTAAGGTTAGAGAGTGCCTAACCTAAGAAAATCTAAGTCATTCCGAGAAGAATCCGCAAGCGGATTCTTCCGAATCTGTGCAGATTCAATAGTTGTTTGTGCCGCTAAAGCGGCATGGCTGGAAGTGTGAAGAATGTTTCGCATTGTTTATTTGAGCTGCTATAGGCGGCATGGAGGATTATTATGAAAACGGATATTCAGATTGCACAGGAAGCGGTTATGAAGCCTGTTGCGGAGATAGCGCAGGAGCTGGGCATTGAACAGGATGATTTGGAGCTTTACGGAAAATATAAGGCAAAATTAAGCGAGGAGTATCTGGAGAAACTGGAAGGGAAGCCGGACGGGAAATTAGTGTTGGTGACCGCCATCAATCCCACCCCTGCCGGAGAGGGAAAGACTACCACCACCGTAGGATTGGGAGAAGCTTTCGGAAGGCTGGGCAAAAAAGCAGTGATTGCCCTCAGGGAGCCTTCGCTGGGTCCCTGTTTTGGCATAAAAGGAGGAGCGGCAGGAGGCGGATATGCCCAGGTAGTTCCCATGGAGGATTTAAACCTTCATTTTACGGGAGATTTTCACGCCGTTACATCCGCCAATAATCTTCTCGCCGCGATTTTGGATAATCATATCCAACAGGGGAACGAACTTAGGATTGACACAAGACAGATAACATGGAAACGCTGTGTGGATATGAATGACAGGGTTTTGCGGAATGTTGTTGTAGGACTTGGAAATAAGACGGACGGTTTTGCGCGGGAAGAGCATTTTGTGATTACCGTGGCAAGCGAAATTATGGCGATTTTGTGTCTGGCTGAGAATATGCAGGATTTGAAGGAGAGGCTGTCCCGCATTGTGGCAGCATATAATTATGACGGCGAGCCCGTGACGGCAAAGGATCTGCAGGCAGTGGGAGCAATGGCGGCGCTGTTAAAGGACGCCATCAAGCCCAATCTCATACAGACATTGGAGCATACTCCCGCTCTGGTGCACGGAGGCCCTTTTGCCAATATTGCCCATGGCTGCAATTCCGTGCGGGCCACCAAGGCGGCAATGAAAATGGCGGATTATTGCATTACGGAGGCAGGTTTCGGGGCGGATTTGGGAGCCGAAAAATTCTTTGACATCAAATGCCGGATGGCAGGACTTAAGCCGGATGCTGTAGTTTTGGTTGCCACAATCCGCGCTTTGAAGTATAATGGTGGTATGGCAAAGGCTGATTTGGGAACGGAAAATCTGGAAGCGTTGCAAAAAGGCATTGTGAATCTGGAAAAACATATTGAAAATCTAAAGAAATATGGCGTTCCCGTTATTGTCACACTGAATTTTTTTGTGACGGACACGCAGGCGGAATTGGATTATGTCAGACAGTTCTGCGAGGAAAGGGGCTGTGAGTTTGCCTTGTCCGAAGTGTGGGAAAAAGGCGGCGAAGGCGGCATTGCCCTCGCAAATAAACTGATAGATACTCTTGACAGAGAAGAAAGCCGTTTTAAGGTATTATATGAGGATGATTTAGGTCTGAAAGAGAAAATAGAACGGGTCGCAAAAGATATATATGGTGCGGGAAGCGTTAAGTTCTCCTCTCTTGCGTCCAGACAGCTTGCAGAATTGGAAAAGGCGGGATTTGGCGGATTTCCCGTGTGTATGGCAAAGAATCAATATTCTCTTTCCGATGACCCCACGCTGTTAGGCAGGCCGGAAGGATTTGAGTTAAGTGTGAGAGAGGCGTATGTATCTGCGGGGGCCGGATTTGTGGTAGTGCTTACAGGTGATGTAATGACCATGCCGGGACTTTCCAAACATCCTGCAGCATACGGTATTGATGTGGATGAAAACGGCGTGATTACGGGGTTATTTTAAACGGCAGCCAAAGGGCACACATGGAAAATAAGGTCAGACACTAAAATGGGAAAGGTACGGTTTAACGATTTATGGCACAAATTATTGACGGAAAGGCAATTTCCGCACAGATTAAGGATGAGTTAAAAGAAAAAACGGCACAGTTAAAAGAGCAGGGGACAGAAGTTACCCTCGCCGTGATTCAGGTGGGGCAGGATCCGGCCTCCACCGTGTATGTGGGCAATAAAAAGAAAGCCTGCGCTTATGTGGGCATCCGCTCCCTTGCCTATGAGCTTCCCGAGGACACCACGGAGGAAAAGCTTCTCGGGCTGATTGCGGAATTAAATGAAAGAGCGGATGTAAACGGTATTCTGGTGCAGCTTCCCCTTCCGGAACATATCGGGGAGGAAAAGGTGTTAAATGCCATTGACCCCAAGAAAGATGTGGACGGATTTCATCCTCAGAATGTGGGAGCCCTCTGTATCGGAAAGCCCGGTTTTGTATCCTGCACTCCCGCAGGCATTATCCAGTTATTAAAGCGTTCCGGTATTGAAATTGCGGGAAAGGAATGCGTGGTAATCGGCAGGAGCAATATTGTGGGGAAGCCCATGGCGCTTTTGCTGCTCCGCGAGAACGGAACCGTTACCGTGGCGCACAGCCGCACCAAGGATTTAAAAGCGGTGACAAGCAGGGCGGACATTCTGGTAGTGGCAGTAGGAAAGCCTAAGATGATTACGGCGGACTATGTGAAGGAAGGCGCTGTGGTCATTGATGTCGGAATACATAGAAATGAACAGAATAAGCTTTGCGGAGATGTGGATTATGAGGGGGTTGCGCCCAAGTGCAGCGCCATAACACCGGTGCCGGGCGGAGTGGGTCCTATGACTATAGCAATGTTGATGAATAACTGCGTGGAATCCGTTGCGTTACAGGAATAGCGGAATGCGCAGCCTTGAAGCGGTATCGCGGATTTTTCCGCGGTATGCGGGGGTATGTTTATGAAATGTCCAAATTGTGGGGCGCAGATGGAGGAAAATTCCCTGTATTGTGAAAAATGCGGGGAAGACATTCATATTGTGCCCGATTATGAACCGGAATTGGATAGCAATATACAAAAGACCATACAAAATATTGCAGAGGACATCCGTGAGGATAAAAGCATAGAAGATGACGGCAGGAACGGGAGCAAAAGACGCTTTGCGAAAGTACGGAAAATTCTGCCGGTTATTTTGATTGTCGCGTTTTGTATTCTGGCAGCCACGGCAGGAACCATGCTGTATCAGTTTTACTCGCTGGAATATCAGATCACGGCGGCAAAAAAATGCATGAAAAAGGAACAGTACAATAGAGCAATCAGCCATTATGTCAGGGCTCTGGAGCTTGATGCGGGCAATGTGGATTTAATGGTGGAGCTGTCGGAGGCCTATTTTCACAAAAATAACAAAATGGAATATGAATATCTGCTTAGAAGCATTGTGAAGAATCAAAATGCTACGGAGGAACAGGTGGAAAGCGCTTACGGAAAGCTGATTGCCATTTATAAAAGCAGGGGAGATTATCAGGAAATCAATGATTTTCTGCAGGCGAGCAATAATGAAAAGGTGCTTGCCATGTATCAGGGTTATATTGCCAAAGAACCGGAATTCAGCGTATTGGAAGGATATTATACCAGCATCCAGCCTTTGAAATTAAGTTCTTTCGGCGCAGGAAATATCTATTATACATTGGACGGAAGCGATCCTGACGAGGACAGTTTTTTATATACGACTCCCATTCTTCTGGAGGACGGCGATTATCATATAAAAGCTTATTATGTCAATGAAAACGGGATTCATAGCAATATAGCGGAAAGGACATTCCATGTTCAGATTGACGAGCTGCCGGCGCCGGAGATCAGCGCTTCGGACGGGGAATACAGCACTTCTGTAAGCATCGAGATTCTGGACGAGGGAGAAGAGGTTTATTATACCACGGACGGAAGCACACCCACCATGCAGTCCACCTTGTATACGGCGCCGATTCCCATGCCCATAGGCAGGTCCCATTTTAAGTTTGTCCGCATCGGAGACGGAAGGACCAGCCGGGTGGAGGAGAGAACCTATACTCTTACTTTGAATACGGATTTGACTCCTCAGCAGGCAGTCGATATTGTTACCGCTTACAGTGTAAAAATCGGGAAGATATATGACGAATCGGGATATTACGATGAAGAGGGCAACCGATACCTGTATAAATATGATTATGTGGCCAATATCAATCAGGTCAGCGACTTTTATGTGGTGACGGAAATCTGGCAGCAGCAGGGCGGCACCCAGACCAAAACAGGAACTGTTTTTGCGGTAAATGTGTATACGGGAGAATTGTATAAACTGTTGATAGAAGATACCAACTATACTTTAGTTGAGATAGAAAAATAATTCCCCAAGCAGGGAGAGAGAGGTGGAGTATGTATAAAATATTAAAAAAGAAGGAGCTTGCCGCCAATATTTATCTCATGGAGGTAGAGGCAAAAAGGGTGGCAAAATCATGCGAACCCGGGCAGTTTGTCATTGTGCGCATGGATAGTGAGGGAGAGAGGATTCCCCTGACCATCTGCGATTATGACAGGGAAAAAGGAACCGTTACCATTGTATTCCAGACAGTGGGAGCGGGCACTAAGATGATGGCGGAGCTTGCGGAGGGAGAGTCTTTCCATGATTTTGCGGGGCCTTTGGGATGTGCTTCCGAACTGGTTTCCGAAGAGGAAGAAAGCCTAAAAAATAAAAAGATTCTGTTTGTGGCAGGAGGCGTAGGCGCCGCACCTGTTTATCCTCAGGTAAAGTGGCTGAAGGAGCATGGTATTCTGGCGGATGTGATTGTGGGCAGCAAGACGAAGGATTTGTTGATTCTGGAAAAAGAGATGGAGGCAGTGGCAGGCAATCTCTATGTGACCACGGACGACGGCTCCTATGGCAGAAGCGGCATGGTAACGCAGACCATAAAGGATTTGGTTGCGGAAGGCAAAAAATATGATGTTTGTATTGCCATCGGTCCCATGATTATGATGAAGTTTGTATGTCTCCTCACCAAGGAGTTAAATATTCCTACCATTGTCAGTCTGAATCCCATTATGGTGGACGGCACGGGAATGTGCGGAGCCTGCCGTGTTACCGTAGGCGGAAAAGTAAAGTTTGCCTGTGTGGACGGACCGGAATTTGACGGACATGAGGTGAATTTTGACGAGGCAATGAGAAGACAGCAGATATACAAGACTGCGGAGGGCAGGGCAATGCTCCGGCTGGAAGAGGGGGATACCCATCACGGCGGATGCGGAAACTGCAAATAGAGAACAAATATAAAGCAGATTTGTGGCGGCGCTGGGCCATAAAAACAGCGCAGAAATGAGGAAAAATATGGATGTATTGAAGAAAGTGCCTGTAAGGGAACAGGACGCAAAAGAGCGTGCCGCTAATTTTAAAGAGGTATGTTTGGGATATAACAAGGAAGAGGCCATGGAAGAGGCTTCCAGATGTATTAACTGCAAAAACGCGCAGTGTATCAAAGGATGTCCGGTGGCGATTGACATTCCCGGATTTATTGAAAAGGTGAAAGAGGGAGATGTGGAAGCCGCTTATCAGATTATCAGCGAATCCAGTGCGCTCCCTGCTGTCTGTGGGCGCGTGTGCCCTCAGGAAAGCCAGTGCGAGGGCAAATGTATCAGAGGTATCAAGGGAGAGCCGATTTCCATCGGAAAATTGGAGCGTTTCACGGCGGATTGGGCAAGGGAACACGGTATAAAACCCAATGGGGCAACGGAAAAAAAGGGCAAGAAAGTGGCTGTCATCGGTTCCGGTCCCGCGGGACTGACCTGTGCGGGCGACCTTGCCAAAATGGGCTATGATGTGACGATTTTTGAGGCGCTCCACGAAGCGGGCGGCGTATTGGTATACGGCATACCGGAATTCCGTCTGCCCAAAGAGGATGTGGTACAGAAAGAAATCGATAATGTAAAGGCTTTGGGCGTTACCATTGAAACCAATGTGGTAATCGGCAAATCCGTTACCATAGACGAATTGCTGGCGGAAGAAGGTTTCAGCGCCGTGTTTATCGGTTCCGGCGCAGGACTTCCCAAATTTATGGGAATTCCCGGAGAGAACGCAAACGGTGTGTTTTCCGCAAATGAATATCTTACCAGAAGTAATCTGATGAAAGCATTTGACGAGAACTCCAACACGCCCATTATGAGGGGAAAAAAGGTAGCCGTGGTAGGCGGCGGAAATGTGGCTATGGATGCGGCGAGAACGGCGCTTCGTCTGGGGGCGGAGGTACATATTGTATACAGAAGGAGCGAAGAGGAGCTTCCCGCCAGAGTGGAAGAAGTGCATCATGCAAAAGAAGAAGGAATTATCTTTGACCTTCTGACCAATCCCACAGAGATTCTTTCCGATGAAAAGGGCTGGGTGACAGGCATGAAATGCATTCGCATGGAGCTGGGTGAACCGGACGAATCCGGCAGACGCAGACCAGTGGAGGTTCCCGATTCCGAGTTTACGATGGAGCTTGATACCGTTATTATGTCTCTGGGAACTTCGCCCAATCCTTTGATTTCTTCTACTACGGAAGGCTTGGAGACCAACAAGTGGAAATGTATCATTGCGGACGAAGCGAACGGAAAGACCACCAAGGAGGGCGTTTATGCCGGCGGCGACGCCGTGACAGGAGCGGCAACCGTAATTCTTGCCATGGGTGCAGGAAAGGCGGCAGCGAAAGGAATCGATGAATATCTGAGCGGAAGATAAAGCGGAGGTATATGCCCTTGAGTCCACAATACGATGACACAATCGAAGAGTCCCGGCTCTATCAAAACAGCGCCGAAAGGGCGGAAGAAAACCGCTCTTTCGGGTGGGTTCTTTTGCTCATGGGAATAGTCGGCATTCTTGTCGTGATACTTGGAATCATGGGCATGATTTCCTTCCGCCCGGTAAGCTCGTATCTGACCTATGGCGTGATGAGCGCAATCTTTATACTGTTTATCATCATGGGGGCAATCTCCATGAAAAACGCCGGAATTTTTGCATATGAAAAAGTTTATGAAAAGGTGTTTACAAAGTAAAAATATATGATATTATAGTAATGTTACTATTTACAAATTTATAGATGATGTGCAGAATGCACGGAAATGAGGGAGATTATGAAAAAGAAGATTTTAACATTGCTTCTTGCAGCCGTAATGACTTTCTCTTTAGCGGCATGCGGAGAGAAGGATAGCGAAGATGTTTCCGGAGGCAGAGGTTCTTCGGTTGAGGCGGATGCGAGACTGTCTGAGAAAGACGGAAAAGATGATGTAAAAGACGGTGTCAAAGATGATGTAAAAGATGATGTAAAAGATGTCAAAGATGTGAAGACTGTGGAAGACCCCATGGGGGAAGCGCTGAAAAACATGAATTCCGCATCCAGCATGGAAGCGGAGATGATTATGGAAATGGACATGAAAATGTCGGCGGGCGGAGAGACACAGACAATCGAGTCTGTTACCGAGATGCACATGACCTGTTTTTATGAGCCTACTTTGAAGATTAAGATGGACATGGAAATGGACATGAAGGAACTGGGCTCCCAGAAAATGGAAATGTATGCGGAAACCGCAGAAGACGGAAGTATCATGACTTATATATATGATGGGCAGACTTGGCAGTCCCAGGTAGCGGGAGCAATGGACTTGGAGGCATATGACGCCCGCAGAAGCATGAGTTCCTATATTCAGGAAAGTTCCCTTTATACACTGGAGGGCATGGAAGAAGTAAACGGCGCTAATGCCTATAAGTATTCTTATGCCATGACCGGCGATGAAATGAAAGAAACGATATTGAACTCCGGTTCGCTGGATTCCCTTGCCTCTCTCGGTCTCAGTGAAAGCCAGATGGAAGGTATGATGGATGGTTTGGGCGAGCTGGTCACCTATGTATGGGTTGATGAGGAAACCTTATATCCTGTAAAATACGAAATGGATATGACGGAGATTATGGATAAGTTGATGTCCAATATGGTGGACGCCATGGGAGAGCAGGCGGCAGGAATCAGCATGAGAATCCCCAAGATGACCATGAGCATGACCTGTTCTGATTTTGGTACCGCAACAGACTTTTCGGTTCCTGAGGAAGCAAAGCATATGAACTAAATTGACAGGCGGTTCGCGGAAGCGTGCCGCCTGTTTTTTGAAACAATATAAGACATGAAAATTACGATTATCTGTGTAGGAAAAATAAAAGAAAAATTTTATAGGGACGCTTTGGGGGAATATGCCAAAAGGCTGAGCCGTTACTGCAAATGGGAAGTGGTGGAAGTGGCGGATGAAATGACCGTAGACAATGCCGGTGAAGCCTTAGAGGAGCAGATAAAGGAGAAAGAAGCAAGGCGTATTCTCTCTAAGATTAAGGAGGACGCCTTTGTGTGCACTCTGGAAATTGCAGGGAACAGACTTTCTTCCATAGAATTTGCTGATTGGATAGAAAAAGCGGCAGTAAGCGGAAAGAGCAGCCTTGTTTTTGTGATTGGAGGGTCTCTGGGACTTCACCGTACGGTGACGGAGCGTTCCGATTTTGCTCTCAGTTTTTCGGATATGACATTTCCCCATCAGTTGATGCGGGTGATTTTGAGCGAGCAGATTTACCGGGCATTCCGCATTATAAATGGGGAGCCGTACCATAAGTGAACAGCAATATAAGTCTTTAAAAAATCAGTGGAAAAGGTTGGGAGGAATGTGTATAATAGAATTAGGGAAGGGGGGACCGCCATGGGAAAAGATACTCGCCTTGTCAATATCTATTTGAAAATACATAATAAAAAAATGCTGACCATGGACGATTTGGCTTATCTTGCTGAGTACGACCCGGAATGCTTTGCGAAAACCTGTAAAAATGTGGTATATAACATTCCGGAAGCCAAACCCATCATGGAATCGCCGGATAAAAAATCCCCTTGCCCCGAGCCGGAGCAGAACCCTCCCATTCAGCAGAGCATAGAGGAAATTCTGGAAAGATTAAGACGCTTGGAAATGAATGCTTTTCCCAATATCAATGTGGATGATGAAGTGGTTAAAAATCTGTTGGGCAATTTATATATGGAGATGCTGTTTCCCCATAATGATAAAGCTACCTTTATGAATATGGCGGACGGAAATACATCCACCTTTGACAGAAAAGCATAATGGGGGATTTTCGGCATGATACAAAAAGGAAAGATACGGCGGCATATTATCATAATGTTTATGTGCCTGACCGTTTTGACAGGATGTGCGGATAAGGAGGCACCCAAAGCAGGCTCGATTTATGCGTATGAGAATCACGGACTGGCGGATGCTTTGTATGTGCGCCTGCGAAGGGGAAACTATGTAAATACACAGTATGAGCTGATTTGTGAGGCAGATAAGGAGGAATATCTAAAGCGCCATGGCGCGGCGGATATTTCTCCGCTTTGTTTTCCGGGGCAGGGAGGAACAATAGGAGCGGAGCTATATTTTGATAAGGAGACAGGGAAGGGCTGCGGAATCAAGTATGAGGATACAGGAGCAGGCATAGAGCTGCTGGGCTTTGAGATTTCAGGATATGATACCGATGGTTTTTGGAGCTGGAATTATCCCAATCCCTATTCCACAAAGGTAGCCTATGGTGATGAAACTTATACAAAGAGTGACAGGCTTCCCGCTTATTGGATAAAGAATGTTACGGATTATGAGGAGTCTTATGAGTATGATTCTGAGGGCAGGCTCTGCTCTTATAAGGTTATGGGAGTTGTGGACAGGGTTTTGGAAATCGGGAGAAGGAGGAGATTTTTCAGGTTAGCTTTTCCTATGGAGAGAATGGGAATTTGCAGAAAAAAACATGTCTGCGTGAGAAAACCTGTCTGTTTAATCCCTATGTTGCGGAAAAATGTGTGGGCGGGGACCTTGTCTATAGGGTCTGCCAAGAGCAGTATTATGCTTATGATGAGTGGGAACGCCTGATATATGCGGATTTGCCGGGGGAGGGCGAATACTATTTCTGCTATGAGGAAACCTCCATGGAAGACTCTATGGAGGCCTCCATGGTGCCCTATGCTTTTCTGGAGGTGTATCCCCGGTTCTGCAGTTTTAACCGTCTGGCCAAAGAGGACTATAGCTTTATGGATGTTCCGAAGGGTGGGGAGGAAGCCTTTCTTCGTCAGGCAGGCTTGACGAAAGAGGATATTTTGCATGAGTATCAGTGGCAGAATGAATCCGGTGATGGAATTGTCTGGTCACATGAGGCGGTTTGCCTTACAGTTTATTATGACAAGGAAAAAGAAACTGGCTGCGGATATTTTGCATATCCCAAGGAGGATTTTACGGATATGAGCGGATTTATGTTTCGAGGGTGCGAGAAGATTAAGCTTTCGGAAACGGAAGACCCTTATGGCGTATTAGCCCCTTACTACACGGAGGGGAAACCGTATATTTCGTTTATACCTTTGGAGGATATGTTTCAATGGGAAAGCAGTAGCTATGAATGCAAATATGACAAGGACAGGCTGATGTATATCTGGATGTATGGTACAGGCTCGGATACGGAGAGGTTTTATATTTATGAGGATGATAATGATATGCCGGCATACTGCTTAAATGTGAGGAGAGGGACTAATGACGGAATCACTTTGTTTGAGTTTGAGCCGTAAAATAAGCACAATAATGTGATAACTAATAGAGATGATGCAAAACAGATGCAAAAAATATGCCGTTATGATGCCGCCCCCTGCTATATTCTACAAGTAAGGATATGCAGGGGGCGCGGTTTATGTCAGCGTCAGGAATTTCGCAGCTACCGGTTACGGAGTACATATGGGAGAAAGATATCTATGAGAAATATCAGTATAGGGAATAGCAATCGAACCAAAAGAATTCTGTCCGTTATCATATTGTTTTTCGCATTTTCCGCAGTGCTTGGGGGATGCGGAGAGGAAAATAGACAGCGGGCAGAGGCGGCAGGCTCATTCTGCCTGACCGCAGGACAGGGCTTTAAGGAAGCCTCCGAGATTTTATCGGTGCGGGCTGCGAAAGCGAAAAAGGTGCAGGAGAAGGTGGAAGATGCGCAGGAGGAGACGGAAAATGCCGTGCAGCCGGAGCCGCTTCCCGTGGAGGTGCCAAAGCTTCCAGAAAAAGGACAGAAGCTTTCGGATTTCGTGCCCGAGGGGTGGGAGCTGACGGACAGCGTGGAACTGGATTTTAACAAAGATAACATCACGGATTATGTGGGAGTGCTGAGTGTCACTATTATCCGGAATGAGGATGAAGGATATTTGCTTGCATATTGGGACTGCCCGCGTATTTTATTTGCAGTGGAAAGCTGTGAAGACGGTTTCTATCGTTTATCCTTTCAGGATGAAAATCTGATACGAAACCGTGACGAGGGCGGTATATACGGAGATCCCTATCTTCCGCTGACGGCAGAAGGAGATGCCTTTACAACCCATGCTTATGGGGGCAGTGCTTGGAGATGGTCGGAGGATTATACTTATCGCTATATTGACGGCACATGGTATTGTACAAAATTTGAGGAGGCTTCCGGCTATTATAGCTATATTACTTCTTATACGGCAAATGATTGGGAGAGGGGAACAGGGATTCGCAAGGTACGAAACGATGAGCCCGACTATATGGAAGAGCATTGGGAGGAAGAACCAGTGTTTGATTTGGTTTACGAGGTTTCCTTAGATGAAATGCCCACTCTTTATCAGGCAGGGAAGCGCTGGTGGCTTGCGCCGGACCGTGTGACGGATTGGACAGTAAATGCGGTTACATTCGCAGAGGATGTGGCTGGCATGGGGAAAACGGAGAAGCTGCGGCTTTCCCGAGCTATAAAGGCGTATGCGGAAAGACAGCAGGGATCATCCAGTGACTATAATGATGAAAATTGTATACTGCTGAATCCGTATTCGGATTCGGACAGTTCAAAAGAATATCTGTTGATGTATAGCTGGGAGGATAAGAGGGTATCCGTCCTTGCAGAGTCAGACACTGCCATAGATGATTTGGAGTGGTATCAGGGGAAAATTTATTATACTACGGAGATTGTGGAAAATATTACTTATAAGGCATTGCGGGACGGAAAGGAAACCTTAGTGCAGGCGGAAGATACGGTGGGGCTTATCCTCCATCGGATGAATGAGGATGGAAGTGAGAAGGAAGAGGTATTTGAGTACAAATATGTGGCAGAAGGACAGGAGGTTTTAGAGGAAAGACCCCCGTATCTTGCCTTTATCTATGAAATAAGCGGGGGAGAAATTATACTGCATATATACACAGATGAACCGCATCCTTATTACCGTATGAATATCGACGGAAGCAATGTGCGAAAGATAGGGCAGGTGCCTGCTTAAGAATTATTTTTAGGGCTGCTTGTCATTTTACGGAAGGCGGTGTATAATGGCAGAGGAATCAAAACGGTCGGAAAGAAAGCGTACAGGACAATGGAAGAGAAAGCAGTTTCCCGTAAAGCACAAATGAAAAAAGCGTTGATAGCGGCATTTCCCCATACGCTGCCAATCCTTGCAGGATTCTCGTTTTTGGGGATTTCTTATGGCATATACATGAATGTGTCAGGGTTTTCCGTCTGGTATACCCTGTTGATGAGCGTTATGGTGTTTGCCGGTTCCATGCAGTTTGTCGCCGTGAATATGCTGGCAGGCATTTTTAATCCCTTTCAGGCGCTGGCCATGACTCTTATGGTCAATGCCAGACATCTCTTTTACGGAATTTCCATGTTGGATAAATACAGGGGCAGGGGATGGAAATCCCTTTATCTGATTTTCGGCATGTGTGACGAGACTTTTTCCATCAATTGTACGGCAGAAGTTCCGGAAGATGTGGATAAGGGATGGTTTATGTTTTTTGTGACTCTGTTAGACCAGCTTTATTGGGTTATCGGCTCTACCTTAGGAGGCATTTTCGGTTCTTTTATTGATTTTAACACAGAAGGCATTGAATTTGTGATGACTGCCATGTTCGTGGTGATTTTCATGGAGCAGTGGATGAAGGAGAAAAATCATTCCAGCGCATTGTTGGGGCTGGGATTGTCGCTGCTGTGCCTGATTATTTTCGGGGCGGATTATTTTATTATTCCTACCATGATAGCGATAATCGGAATGCTCACTATTTTGAGGAAACCTATTGAGAAGGGCGGTGAAACGGTATGAATATGACTTTTTCGCAATTGATGATTACCATATTTATGATTTTTCTGGGAACGGTCATTACCCGGTTCCTGCCGTTTATCGTCTTTCCCTCAGGGAAGCCCACGCCCAAATATCTGCAATATCTGGGCAAGGCGCTGCCTCCTGCGGTATTCGGGCTGCTCATTGTATATTGCTTAAAAGATGTCAATATTTTTACGGGAAGCCATGGGCTTCCCGAGTTAATTGCCATCTGTATCGTGGTAGCGCTTCATGCGTGGAAAAGGCAGCTGCTTTTATCCATTGCGGCAGGAACTGTCAGCTATATGCTGCTGGTGCAGTTGGTGTTTTAACCTCATCAGGGAAATACCCCGCTTCAGAAGCGGGGTATTTTTTTGATGTGGTTATGAGCAAGTAGCGAAGCGGATTGCGAATATCCACTTTAAAATTCATTTCCGGGGAATTTGGGGATGCCGTCAAAACCGGGCTTCAAATCCTCGTCAGTAGGGATATAATCGGACATTTCCCCATTGTTAAACTTCTCGTAAGCAACCATATCAAAATATCCCGTGCCGGTGAGACCGAATACAATGGTCTTTTCTTCGCCGGTTTCTTTGCATTTCAAGGCTTCATCTATAGCTACGCGGATAGCGTGGCTGCTTTCGGGAGCGGGAAGGATGCCTTCCACTCTTGCAAATTGGGTAGCTGCTTCAAATACGGCTGTCTGCTCCACGCTGACAGCTTCCATAATGCCGTCATGATAAAGCTGTGAAAGGATGGGGCTCATGCCGTGATAGCGCAGTCCTCCTGCGTGGTTTGCGGAAGGAATGAAGCTGCTTCCCAAGGTATACATTTTGGCCAGAGGGCAGACCTTTCCGGTATCGCAGAAGTCATACGCGAATACGCCTCTTGTAAAGCTGGGGCAGGAAGCGGGCTCTACCGCGATAATCCTGTAATTTTTTTCGCCCCGGAGGATTTCTCCCGCAAAGGGGGAAATGAGTCCTCCCAGATTGGAACCGCCGCCGGCGCATCCGATGATAAGGTCGGGGGTAATATCATATTTATCAAGAGCTGTTTTTGTTTCCAAACCAATAATGGTCTGGTGGAGCAGCACCTGATTCAAAACGCTGCCCAACACATAGCGGTAACCTTCTCTGGTAATTTCTGCTTCAACGGCTTCGGAAATGGCACAGCCGAGGCTTCCCGTAGTGCCGGGATGCTCCGCGAGAATCTTTCTGCCTACTTCGGTAGTGGTGCTGGGGGAAGGTGTAACGGTTGCGCCGTAAGTCCTCATTACTTCACGGCGGAAAGGCTTCTGTTCATAAGAAACCTTTACCATATACACAAGGCAGTCCAAATCAAAATAGGAGCATGCCATGGACAGCGCCGTCCCCCACTGACCCGCGCCGGTCTCCGTGGTAACACCCTTAAGTCCCTGTTTCTTTGCGTAATATGCCTGAGCAATGGCGGAGTTCAATTTATGGCTTCCGCTGGTATTGTTTCCTTCAAATTTGTAATAGATTTTCGCCGGAGTCTGCAATTTTTCTTCCAGACAATAAGCCCTTACCAAAGGGGAGGGACGGTACATTTTATAAAAGTTCTGGATTTCCTGAGGAATGGGAATATACGCATCGGTATCATTCAGTTCCTGCGCCACCAGTTCATCACAGAACACACCCTGTAATTCCTCCGCGGTCATGGGCTTTAAAGTGCCCGGATTTAAAAGGGGTGCGGGTTTATTTTTCATATCGGCCCGAAGATTGTACCAAGCGTTCGGAATTTCTTTTTCCTCAAGATAAATTTTATAGGGAATTTTTTGGTTTTCGCTCATTTTTCTTTTTCCTTTCCTTGATAAAGATTGCATGTTTGAAAATTATGATAAAATAAGACCTTATTTATGGTAACACAAAAAGCCTGATTCTGCAATCATTTTTAGATTTTCGGACGGTTTCGGGATGACAAATTTTGCGGAATTTGTTATAATAGGACTGTCCTTTTAAAATATTCGGTTCATGGGAGTTTGGTTGATTTGACGAAAAAACAGTTGGCGTTGGCAGTAATAGAAAGATTAAAAAAGGAATATCCGGATGCGGGCTGTACGCTGGAGTACGATCAGGCGTGGAAGCTTTTGGTGAGCGTGAGGCTGGCTGCCCAATGCACGGACGCCAGAGTCAATATCGTAGTGGAGAAGCTGTATGAGAAATATCCCGATGTCAATGCCCTTGCTCTGGCTCCCGTAGAAGAGATAGAAAAAATCGTGCATCCCTGCGGGTTGGGCAACAGCAAAGCAAGGGATATCAGCGCCTGCATGAAGATGCTTCGGGATGAATTTGACGGAAAAGTGCCGGATGATTTTGATACGCTGTTAAAGCTTCCCGGCGTGGGACGAAAGAGTGCAAATCTCATTATGGGGGATGTGTTCGGCAAGCCTGCCATCGTCACGGATACCCATTGTATCAGACTTTCCAACCGTATCGGATTGGTAAAGGGAATCAAAGAGCCTGCCAAAGTGGAAAAGGAATTGTGGAAAATCGTACCTCCCGAGGAGGGCAATGACCTGTGCCATCGCATGGTACTGCACGGAAGGGATATTTGTACCGCCAGAACCCATCCCCATTGTGACAGATGCTGTCTGCAGGATGTCTGCAAAAAACAGTTGTCATGATAGAGGAATCAGCCACATAGAATAGACAAGAAAGTTTATTGGGCAGGAGTGGCTGTAGATGGAAATTTATGTGGTAAAACAGGGGGACAATGTAGACGATATCGCCGCCTCTTATGAAATACCGGTTCAGACCCTTATTTATGATAATCAGTTAGTATATCCTTATGAGCTTGCTGTCGGGCAGGCTCTTTTGGTTGATACGGATTCGGCGGATGCACAGCGGGAGGCTTTTGTAAACGGATATGCTTATCCCTTTATCAGCAGATGGGTATTGGAGCAGACCCTGCCTTATCTGTCGGAACTTTCTGTTTTTTCCTATGGTTTTACTTCGGTGGGCAGTCTGATAGCTCCGCCGCTGGATGATGCATGGATGATAAATCTTGCGGTTTCTTACGGGGTTTTGCCAATCCTTACTTTGACGCCCTTTGGACCGGACGGAAATTTTAATAACCGTTTAATCCATTCTGTGGTCAACAATCCTGATTATACGGATAATCTGATTGCGGAACTGTTGGAGACCATGGGGGCAAAAAGGTATCGGGGAGTGGATATTGATTTTGAATATATTCTGGCGGAGGACAGGGATGCTTTTACCGCTTTTGTGCAAAAGATTGCGGACATCATGAGGATTAACGGTTATCATACATCCGTAGCGCTTGCCCCCAAGACCTCTGCGGACCAGAAAGGGCTTCTGTATGAAGGGAAGGACTACGCAGCCTTGGGGCAGGCTGCGGACCATGTGCTGTTAATGACTTATGAGTGGGGCTATACCTATGGACCGCCCATGGCAGTTGCCCCCCTGAATCAGGTAAGGCGGGTGGTGGAGTATGCCCTGACGGAAATTCCGGCATCCAAAATAGATTTGGGAATCCCCAATTACGGTTATGACTGGCCGCTGCCTTATGAGAGGGGCACCACGCAGGCTGTCACCATCGGAAATGTGCAGGCTGTACGGATTGCCATAGAGCAGGGGGCGGTGATAGAGTTTGACGAAATCGCCCAAAGCCCCTTTTTTACCTATACGGAGGCTGATACGGGAAGGGCGCATGAAGTATGGTTTGAAGATGTGCGCAGTCTGCAGGCAAAATTTGACCTGATGAAAGAATTTGGTTTAAGGGGCTGCGGATACTGGCAGATCATGAAGTGGTTCCGGGCAAACTGGCTGCTTCTTTCCCACAATTTTCGAATCGGGAGGGATCTTTTCTGAGCGGTTTTTACCCCAGAAGTGTTAGTGTATAATTATAGTTGGCAAAAAAGGAAGCAGAGACTAAATCCCTACT
>JAMPEY010000018.1 GCA_023664665.1 Lachnoclostridium sp. | reverse complement strand
AAGATGTGCACCAGCCCGATTTGGACACTTTGGTAAAACTTGCGGAATTTTATGGTGTAACCACGGACTTTCTTCTGGGACTCACCAGCTATCCTGAGCGTCCTCAGGCTTTGTCATGGCACATTACCGCTTCTTACTCCATGTCACGGTTTTTCCAATTGTTAAATCATTTAACCGACCGTGAGAAAGCTTTCCTTGCCAAGTTTCTGCGCTGCCTTGAGGCTGCAAACGGTCTTACCTACCGTCCCATAAAAGATATTTCAAAAAGTAATAAAAATCGAAAGAATTAAAACTTAAGAGCTGCCGAAATATTACATTGGCAGCTCTTTTCTTTATGGCTATGTTTCCCGATTAAAGTAAAAATTTAAAATTCCCCTTGCACAATACACGAACATGGTGTAATATAAAGACAAGACATGTGCACAGTCTTGCAAAATATTATGTTTCCATACAAAAGTTACAAGGAGGAATTTATATTTCAAGACAGGGAGATAACAGCAAAAATGAAAAACTTCAAGCATAAAATAATTGCCATGGCAGTGCTGTTTGCCTTTGTTCTGGCAGGGTGCGGCAAAACAAAAACCGATGTGGCCACGGGGCAGAACCTCTTCAATAATAATAACAATAATAATCCTGCTTCCGGGGAGAAAGCCGTTTCATGGGAGGCGGATTATTCCCGGCTGGATAACTTGTATAGTCTTGCTACAGCAACGGAGCATGCAGTATGCGGCTGCTATGCCCAAGATGGTCGGGTGATGGTGGATTGGCTGCCGAAGGATGGAAATGCCGATGCAAAAAAATCGTTTGAGCTGGCAGGCGCTTCTTTGATAGCCGGAATGGCGGCGGATGGAGAAGGCAATATTTATCTGCTGGGAAAACAGGAGAAAGAAAAAAGTACGGGGCTTTGGGAAATTGATGCAGAGGGCAATCTGCAGGATTATGTCGAATTAGTATTGGAAGATACGGAAAGAGCCGTCAATATTTTTCTGAAAGGAATCTATGCCGATTCGGAGGGAATGCTTTTTGTCTGGTGCACAATGGAAGTGCCGGAAACGGAAATGATTGAGGGGTATGAAACGGAAGTGTGGCATGAAGAAGACCGTGTCTATGTCAAGGATGCCGGGCTTCAAACCGTTTTTTATGAAAAAATAGCAGAGATGATGGGAAGAAGGGTGCTGGCTTTCCAAATGGGAACGGACGGCAGCCCTATTTTTGTGGTAAGGGATTCGGATGGCATATATCTGCAGGAAATCGATGTGGCGCAGAAAAAGAGGAAAAATGCGGTAAGGCTGGAGAAAAGCAAGGAACTGACGGATGCGGCTTCCGAAAACAATCTGGAATATATTGCTCCTACGGAGAACGGTTTTCTGTATTGTCAAAACGGTGAGTTGTTTGCATATACGCTGGATACGCAGAAAGCGGAGCGGTTACTGACCCTTTCCGCTTACGGGGTTTTTTCTGAGGATATCCTGTTTCTTGCAAAGAATCAAAAAGGAATGGAAATCATAGGAAATCATGGAGATTCGGAATATTCGGAATTGGTTTCCTTTACCACGGGGGGAACGGAGAAAACCCTGCTGACATTGGGAACTCTTGGCTTTTCTCAGGAATTGGAGAAAACAGTGGGGGAATTTAACCGTTATAGCCATGAGTACAGGGTGGAGATAGCAGAGTATTACAGTCAGGTGGGAAGCTTTGATGAAGCTTTAGAAAAGCTGAAGCTGGATGTGGTTACCGGAAAAGCGCCGGATATTATCGATGTACAAGGAATAGATTACAGTATGTTTTCCGATAAGGGCGTGTTGGCGGATTTGTATGATTTCATGGAAGGGGATGAGGAACTGACTAAGGACATGCTGGTGCCCTCCGTGGCGAAAGCCTATGAGAGTGGGGGACATTTATACAGCATGGCGCCGTCATTCCAGCTCTATTCCATGTGGGGCTATGGGGATGTGACAAAGGGAAAGAGTGGCGTCACCTTTGAGGAGCTGTTTCGTCTGTTGAAGGAAAGCGGCAAGGATTTAAATGCGATTTTGGGATTTACTGCGGATGAACCGGTGCTGAACAATCTTTGCGCCGTGTCCATGGATGAATTTGTGGATTGGGAGAAGGGAACCTGTAGTTTTGATGGAGATTATTTTAAAGAGGTGCTTTCTTTTGCCAAAGAATACACGGGAAATTATACGGGCGGAACGGAAGCGGAAAGAATCGGGAAACGCGAAGCGGTCATGTCCGTAGGGATTATCTCCGGCGTATCAGAGTATCAGATACAGAAGGAAATATATGGCGGGCATATGGCATTTATCGGTTATCCCGTGGCGGAAGGAAGCGGAACGGCGGTGACTTTCAGGAGCAGAGATATCGCTATCAATGCCAGAAAGGAAAATCAGGCGGGGGCTTGGGCGTTTGTAAAGTTTTATCTGTTGCACGGATATGACGGTCAGGGATTTCCCGTCCTGCAGGAACAGTTTGACCGGGTGCTGGCCGAAGCCATGGTGGATGATTATGATATGGCGGAAGACGGGATAAGAAGGGAAAGAATAGCAAAAAACTCTTATAGCGATGGTGTCGTGAGTATTTCTGTATATGCAGCCACCGAGGAAGAGGTTGATGTCATCCGAAAATTGGTTGAGGGCGCGGAAAACAAAATCACTTCCCATACGGACATACAGAATATTATCAGAGAGGAATCGGAGGCTTATTTTTTGGGACAGGTGGATTTGGACAAGACGGTAGAAAAAATTCAGAACAGGGTGTCGCTGCTTCTACAGGAGATGCAGTAGGGGGCAGAATATCCGGCAGCGTCCCAAAGTTTCATTGAGTAAAGTGCTGCGTACGCGGCGGAATGAGAGGAAATATGTATAAAACAGATAAAAAAGCAACATTACATAAAATAATACCGTTTATATTAGTGTTACTGTTATTGACATCCTGCGGGCAGAAAACGCCGGACGGGGGACAGGACTTTTCGTCAAATGCAGCGGGAAGCGGTTCCGCAGGCAGCTCCGGCAGTGGCATCAATGACGCCAACAGGGAGATTCTTGACGCCTGCGCGGGCAGATTCGTCAGGCAGACAATAGAAATCGCCGACGGGAAAAATATTACCATTGAAGGAAAAGTCAATGTAGGGGGAATCAGCAGGGTGACCCGTTACAAATATATCCCCCACCAATATACGGAGGAATTCCGGCAGACATGGTTTAAGCATTTGCTTTATTCGGAAACATGGGATGCGAATAAAGCTGCCGTATACCATGAGGAAAAAGGCGAATGGGAAGTGGTGACGCCTATAGGGCGCAGATGGGTGTACCGGGTTTGGGATGACGAAAGTTTTGCCGAACAGATTATGAATTTTGAAAGAACCGATATAGGGCTGGATTATACACAAGAGGGTGTATCTCCCGCGGAGATTTCAAGCGGAGAGTGGAAACAACTGATCAGGGATGCTACGGGAGATGTTCCGGAATCGGTAGAATATGCATGGCATGGCGTTATGGAGGATATGGAGAGGGACGATATCTATTCCTGCAGTTATATCGATATTTGCGGCAAAGATAGCGAACGACCCTATACCAAATCTTCTTACAGGAGGATTCTGGACGGAATGCCCGTAACCGTCTGGCATAATCTCAGCTTAATAAAAATAGACATGGGAAATCCGGTAAGGGTGTGGGGCAGCCTTTTTTCCGCGGAAGAGCTTGGTCTGGAAAAGCCCATACTGTCCTTTGACGAAGCAATTACGGCGCTGGAATATCTGTCTGTCCTATCGGCGGACGGAGAGCCGGAAATTGTACCGGTCTGGAGATTTTATCTGGGAAAGGATGACTTGGAGAGGAGTCTGCTGTGTGAGGAAATCCTTGCCGTCAATGCTATAAACGGTGAATTGATTTGGGAAGAGAGGGAAAGCTTTTGACGGCATTTATTTCCTAAAAAACATCAGTCCAAAGGTTCCCACACCACAGTTGCTGGAGACGGTGGCGGAGGCTTTCTGCAGAATCACATGTTCAAACCTGGCATAGCGGTTCACTTCTTCCAATATTTCATCTATCTGATGGACGGAACAGCCGGCGTAAGTGACGAACAAAAGGCGGGTGTCAATCTGCTTGTTGTGTTTTAAGAGGATTTTCACATAGTGGCGGACTACCCGCTTCATGTTGCCCGCTTCTATTTTCCAGAGCTTTAATTTGTTCTGTTTCATCGCAAGGATGGGATGCAGATTCAATAAAGTGCAGAGCTTATTGACCGTGCCGCTGACTTTTTTGTTGCGGCAGAGGGTTTCCGTACTGGGAACCAGAAAATTGGAAAATACATGGTTCTGAAACTGTTCCAGAGCATCGCAGATTTCCTGTATGCCTTTTCCCTGTTCGGCAAGTGTAGCCGCATATAAAACCATGATTCCGTGACCGCTGCTGATATGAGTGGAATTTACAACCGTTACATTATCAAAGCTTTGGCTTGCCTGAAGCGCATTGGGATAAGCGCCGCTTAAGGAAGTGGTTGCCGTGATATGTATGACATGCTCCGCCGTTTCAAGGGCGTCCGCAAAGAAATATTCATATTCCGCAACAGGCGCGGTGGAGGAATGCGCATAGTTTCCCTCCTGACTCAAATAATTTAAGAGGCTGTCGGAGGACACTTCAAAGAGGTCGCAGAAGCGGCCTTTGTTCGTGTGTACATAACAATACATCAGCCTGATCTGCAGCTTGGTCAGCCACTCCTTCGGCAAGTCGCAGATGCAGTCCGCGGTGATGGCAATCTTTCGTTTTCTTGCACTGATGATCTGACTGATTTCCATGTCATCTGCATCCTGAAGCTCATCCGTAGACAGATACTCGACCAATTCCGAAGGCAGATATTGTAACAGGGAGGCTTCCAAAAGGGAGGCGTTAATGGGCTTGGCAAGATAGCCGTCAAAGCCCATATTCTGATAAATCTGGTCTGCATTTGACATGACATTGGCAGTCAGGGCGATAATGGGTGTTTTCTGACAGAATCCTCTGGTCTGGTTGCGAACGGCATTTAAGGTTTCTTCACCGTCCATTTCCGGCATCATGTGATCCATAAGGATAACATGGTAAGAATTTTCAGCCGTCTTTTTCAGACATTCTTTGCCGCTTGCAGCGGTATCCACCTGTATCTTGGTGCCTCGTAACAGCTTTATGACAACCATGCGGTTCATATCATTGTCGTCCACTACCAGAATTCTGGCGTCCGGCGCATGGAATATCTGCTTGTAGGCAGAGCGGCGGCTCAACTGTCTCTGGGCGGCGAAATTGATGGTGCCGATGGGAGAAGAGTTGACGATGCGCTGCTGCAATTCAATGGTGAAGGTGGAACCTTTATGATATACACTGTCCACGGAAATACTTCCGTCCATCATTTCTATCAACTGTTTGGCAATGGAAAGACCGAGACCGGTGCCTTCGATATTGCGGTTTGCTTTTTCATCCACGCGCTTAAAGGAATTGAATAAATCATCCAGATTGTCCTTGCGGATACCCATACCGGTATCTATAACGGAAATACGCAGCATAAATTGGTTGGGGGCGGTTCTCTCGCCCTTGGCGGACAGGGTCACGGAGCCCTCCTGTGTATATTTTACGGCATTGGTCAGCATATTGGTGACAATCTGTTTGACCCGTATCTCGTCCCCGTACAGCATGGAAGGAATTTCCGGGTCGATGTCAACCTTGAATTCCAAATCTTTTTGCTGCGCCCGAACCCAGATTAAATTTACAAGGTCGCTGAACATAGCGCTGACTTCGTACTGAGTGGGAACAATTTCCATTTTGCCGGACTCCAGTTTGGATAAGTCCAAAATGTCATTAATAGTGGTTAAAAGCATTTTGCTGGCATTTTGAATATTGATTGCATTCTCTGCAATTTCCTCGGAGATATCCTCTCTGAGCGTCATTTCGTTCAGACCGATAATCGTATTGATGGGAGTTCTGATTTCGTGACTCATATTGGCAAAAAAAGTGTCCTTGGAACGGGCAATCTGCTCCACTTCCTCTTTTTGTTTTTCCACAAGGCGTTTCTCGCGGTCATAGGTAGAAATCTGGATTTTCATTAACAGGCCCACAAAGCAGCTGACAACCATCAGGGTAGAATAGGAATCTCCGAGGCTGTAAAACCGATTGGCGGCAGGAGCAACGAATTCGGGTTTCAAATACGCGATGAGATAAGTCGCCAGAAAGGATACATAGGAAATAAACAGCGCAAGGAAAAGCTCTTTACCCTTAAACAATAAGAAAATATATACCAATCCCAGTACAAACCATACAGGGGTTCCGCTTTCTATACCTCCGCTCAGAAGAAAAATCATGGGAAACAACACCATATTGGAGGCGAGGACTAATGTCCAGGAAGCAAGCTTGCTGCGGCGGTATTTCACGGTGATAAACAGGCAGAAACCGGACAACAGGCACATCGCTATCAAGGCAGTCAGAACAAGAGGTTCCGCTCCCAGCACCACGCGCCCCATGCCGATAATGGAGGCAATAAGCGCAAGAAACAATACCGTTCTGGTAAGGCGTTCCTGCAGCTCAAGACCGCTTCCAAATAAGGCTTGTGTAATCTTCTGTAATTTACTCTTATGTTCTTTATCAGACATGGTTCTCCTCCTCCCAGAAATCCAATATCTCAGATGCGCCAAGGAAGTCAAACTCGGCGGTCTTTTCTTTGAGTTGGTCTGTCAATGTTTTCAGGGAAGCGTCATGGTACTCATAGCCTGCTAGATAGTCAAGCAGCTCATCCAGCCCTTCGCTCTCAAAGCTCCCCAGTTTTTCACGGAGCTGTTTGATTTGTTGTTCCAGAGAAGAAGGATCAATTTCTTCCAAAACTTCCGGGGTCTGCGCTTCGGCTTTCTCAGATTCGCCATTGTCAATATCATCGTCAGCACTGCCTGCAGGGTAAAGGAAGGAATTTTGGGCAAGAGCTTTGAGAAGCATGTCATGTTTTTCCATTAATTCATCATGATGTTCTAAAATATAATCCGTCCTTCCTTCTTTGCCCGCCATTTCCAGATTTAGGGCAAGCTCCGCTACCTCATTGGCGCCGATGCCCTTGGAGTTACTCTTTAAGGCATGTACCGTAATCACATAATTTTTCCAATCATTATCTTTAAAAAGCTGTTCCAGCTGTTTGCGGCGTTTTTTGCCCTCGGTGTGGTAAATGCCGGCAATGTCCCGAAAGCCCTCTTTATCGCCGCAATAGGAAAAACCTTGTTCCAAATCGATTCCCGCTTTGCGGAGAGCTGCCAGCCCGTCCGTGTCAGAGCTTTGTGCCTGTCCGGAATTTGCTTCGGGTTGGGGAGAGGGCGAAATGTTTTCTTCCACAGAAACGACACTATTGTCAGTGCTGTCGGTGTTGTCCAAAACAGCGTCATCCACGGGAATCTGTTTTGCAACCGGTATATAGCGGCGCAGCATACGCTCCAGCACGCTCAGCTCTATCGGTTTGGCAATGAAATCGTCAAAGCCTTCCGAAAGAAACATTTCTCTGGCGCCGCCTATGGCATTGGCGGTAAAAGCGATAATGGAGAGCGATTGAAAGTAAGTACCGGGCTTCTGCCTGATTTTGTGCAGTGTTTCCACACCGTCCATCTCCGGCATCATGTGGTCCAGAAATACACAGTCAAAATCCATGGTATCCAATTTTTCCAGCGCTTCCTGTCCGCCTCCTGCCATGGAGACCTTAATCTGATAAGGCAGAAGAAGTCTTGCCATAACCTTTAGGTTCATGGCGTTGTCATCTACCACCAGAACTTTTGCTTTAGGCGCAATAAAACGCTGTTTCAATCCCGCCTTGGGTTCTTCTTTCTGAATGACTTTCTGACCGTTGAACACTGCCGCGATGGACAGTACGGTAAAGGGTTTATAGATACGGTACATATGGGCGCCGGTAAGGGCTTCCTGCCCGTAATCCAGAATCAGTACAACGGTCAGGTCCATGGCGAGCCTGTCGAAGTATTTCCGGTCTTCCCGGTATTCTTCCCATCCGATAAAAACATGGGTATAGTTGTCCTGTCCCGTGCGGTGCTTCAATTCCGCAAGGTTTTTGCAGATTTTAAACATGACGCCAAACTGTTCCCCGATATGGCGGAGAGAACTTTCATAGCCTTCTCTGACCACGGAGTAATTGTATTTTTCCATGTTAATATAGCAGATGGCGGCTATGCTCTGCCTGTTGCGGATGGATACAATGGGAGTGGTATCCAGAACCTTTTGGGGAATGGTAAACTGAAATTCGCTGCCGACGCCGGGAGCGCTGGTTACTGTGATGAAACCGCCCATGCCCTGAACAAGCTGTTGGGCAATGGCAAGCCCCAGGCCGACGCCGCCTTCTTCCCTGTTTCGGCGGGCGTTGATCTGACTGAAGCTGGCAAAGATTTTCTCCATGTCCGCCCGGCTCATACCGATGCCGGAATCTTTGATGCTGACAATGAGGTTGATGCCGTATTCCTCTTTGCGGCTCTTGATGCGCAGGATAACGCCGCCCTCTTTGGTGAATTTAATGGCATTTTCCAATATGTTCAGCACGATACGGCGGAATTTCTGCTCGTCGCCCAGAAGATTGCTGGGCAAATCCGCGTCGCAGTCCACAATCATTTCCAGATTTTTGCCGTTTTCAAATGTCAGAGCCATATTGATAATATCCGTAATGGTGGAGGTGATGTTATAACTTTCTTCCACTAAGTCCAAATGTCCGCTTTCCAACTCGGAAAAATCCAGAATATTGCTGACCGTGGACAGGAGATTGCGTCCGGCAGTCTGAATATCGATAATATCGCCTCTTACATTGGTGGGAAGGTCTTCCTGCAAAATTGCCTCGCTCATGCCGCACACCGCATTGATGGGAGTGCGGATTTCGTGGGAAATATTCACCAGAAAGTCATCCTTGCTCTGTTCCGCCAACTTTAATTCCTGAATGTTTTCCAATAGTTGGTCGCTGGTTTCCCGCTGGGTGCGTATCAGAAGCCATGTAATAAAGGAAACCATGTAAATAGAGAGAATCTGCAGGAACAGGCCGATAATGTTGGTTGCAGACTCCAGCGTAACGGTTTTTGCTATCAATCCATGATAGATAAAAATAAAGGTGGATGCCGCCACCCCTATGTAAATGACTTGGACCAGACGGAAAATGCCCAACAATACCACCAGACATGCCACGGAGGAGAGCAGGGAGGAAAAGCCGTTAGTATGGAGCGCATAGAGGCAGATGTTCGTCCATGCCATGACAGAAATAAATTCCGCGCGGAAAGTATAACTGCGGTATTGCCTGAAGTGCACAATCCATGACGCAATGGTGGTAACCCAGATCAGCTCTTTCACGATCAGGTGCCAATCGGAAAAACAGGCAACTACAAACATGGCAACGGAATAAAAAGAATATATGAGCAATACGGTGCGCTCTAATTTAAGCATTCCCTTTAAGTCATTTCTCGTATTGTTTTCCAAGGCGGTTTACCTTTTCCTTTCTCTATTATACGATGCCCAACACTTCCTTAAGTTCGGGAAGCATTGAGGTAAAGACATCAATAATCACCGGATCAAACTGAGAACCTCTGCCCTCCACCATAATCTGCATAATACGCTCGATAGGGCGGATGGGCGGTTTGTAAACCCGTTCTTCATATAAGGCGTCAAACACATCCGCAACGGCCATAATGCGCGCCGCAAGAGGAATGGAATTCCCCTCAAGCCCGGCGGGATATCCGGTGCCGTCCCAACGCTCATGATGGTACATGGCAATGTCTTCCGCAATCTGTACATAATGAGCGTCTTCCACATCTCCGATGATGGTTTTAATGATTTTGCGGCTGAGAGTGGTGTGCTGCTTCATAATGTTAAATTCTTCCGGGGTGAGCTTGCCAGGCTTTTGTAATATGGCATCCGGCACTTTAATTTTCCCTACATCATGGAGAGGGGCAGCTTTGCAGACATCCCGTATGTAATCGGGCGTCAGAAGCTCCGGAAAAAGCCCCTGTCTGTGCAGTTCGTTGGCTATCATTTCCACATACATTTTGGTATTTTTAACATGCTTTCCGGTGCTGCCGTCCCGGCTTTCGATAAGGTTTGCCATGCCTTCAATGACAGAGTCCTGAATCAGGCTGATTCTTCTGGCATCCTCGGTAATTTTAGCGGTCTGCACAGCCACCATCTGCTCCAGATTGTGTCTGTACTGGTCGAGTTCTATGGTTTTTGCCACGCGGCTTAACAGGATATCGGGTACAAAGGGCTTGCTCACAAAGTCCATAGCGCCCATTTGAAAGCATTTGATTTCCGTTTCCGTCTGATTGTCCGCAGTCAAAAAGATAACCGGAATCGACAGGGTTTTTTCCTGTTCGCGAATCCGTGCCATGACTTCAAAGCCATCCATGTCGGGCATATTGATATCTAATAAAATCAGGTCGGGTTGGTTGTTTTCCAGGTATTTCAGCGCAGCCATGCCGGAATTGGTTGCGGCAATGCGATACTCGGGAAGTAGGATTTTCTGCGCAAGCGTCAAGTTGGTTTTATCGTCATCCACCACCAGAATAATGCTTTTCATCTACCTGCCTCCTCCTTATCTATCAGATTTTCGTTCTTCTAATTATTCTGCCATGTCTTTGATATCGTTTGTGTCATCCAGCAATTTGTGAATCAGTTTATATAGCAGGGTGGTATCCAGAGGTTTTGCCAAGTGGGCGTTCATGCCGCTTTCCAGAGCAGCTCTTTTATCCTCGTAGAAAGCGTTGGCGGATACGGCGACAATGGGGATATTCGCCAATTCGGGATTGGAAAGCGCCCTAATGGCTCTTGTGGCGTGATAACCGTCCATAATTGGCATCTGGATATCCATCAAAATTAAATCATAAAAACCGGGGGTTGACTGTCTCACCTTTTCTACGGCGATACTGCCGTCCTCAGCGGTATCCACAAGAAATCCCGCGTCTTTCAGGACTTCATTTTCGATTTCAAGGTTGATTTCATTGTCATCCACAATTAAAACCCTTCTGGGATTGGAAAAGACGGAAGGGTCTTCTTCGGGCTCCCAGACCTCTTGTATGGGGGAAGGTTCCAGAATCTGCATGGGGAGCGTGACGGTAAAGGTACTGCCTTCTCCCACAATGCTGTGGACATCAATGGAGCCGTTTAACATTTCCGTCAGATCCTTGGCAATGGTAAGCCCCAGACCTGTGCCCGCAATGCCGCTCATAGTAGTGTTCTGTTCTCTTTCAAAGGGTTCAAACATATGGGGAATAAAATCCTTGCCGATACCGATACCGTTATCCGCTACCACGAACTGATAAGTGGCAAAATCTTCTTTTTCGTTCTCCAATTCAAGAACTTTGACGGAAACGCGTCCGTTCGTATGGGCATACTTTACGGCATTGTCCACAATATGGGAAAGAATCTGTCCCAGCGTATGTACATCCGTGCATACCGTGGTATGCTTCAGGGCTGAAAAATCCAGGGAAAGATCAATATTTTTGGCTTCCGCCTGCGGAAGAATGCCGGAGTGTATCTGGGAAATCACATCCTGCAGATTGCATTCCGAGTTCTCTATCTGAATTTTTCCGGATTCGATACGGGAAATTTCCAGAACATCGTTTAACAGCTGGAGCAGCTGGCTGCTGGCGGTGGAAATCATATTCAGGTAATCGGAAGTCCGTTGTGTGTCCCCCACATGTTTTTTCAGAAGGGAGGTAAATCCCACAATGGCATTCATGGGCGTCCGTATGTCATGGGACATATTGGACAAAAATAAATTTTTGGCATTGTTTGCCAGAGTCGCTTCATCCAATGCCTCCTGAAGAATCTGGGACTGTTTCATTTCCCTCACAATTTCCACATCCACATTTCTGTAGCCGAGCACAATTCTGGAAGCATAATCGTTGGAACTCACATTTACAATGCGAAGCTGCATGTAGATGATTTTTCCGTCATTGATAATCCGGTGGTTAATGTGAAAGGTTTTTTCATGGGCTAATTTGGTACGGATATAATCCGGCTGCGTAACGCCTACCAGAAGCTTGCGGTCATCGGGATGCACCCAATTGTTGATATAATCGGTATCAAATCCCACAAATTCATGGGAAGGGTGTTCCTCGGACAGGAGTGTGGAGAACGGATCGCTTAAGCGGTACGCTTTAATGCGGTTTGTGTCGAGATTTGCATAAAAAATGGAGTCGTAATCAATGCTCAGTCCTTCAATAGTCTCAAGCCTTCGCAAGTGTTCAGGATGAATCACCTGCAGAGCCTGATTATACTTGTGGATACGGTCATTAAGCTGCCCTTCGTTTTGTTTGAGGGCATATAGATAGCGCTCCCGTTCCTGCCTTTCCAATTCTCTTTTCTCTGTCACATCTTTTACAAACACATAAAAGATATTTCCTGCCACACTGCGGACAAAGTGCCCGGTGGCGTCAAGCCAGCGTATGGAGCCGCCTTTTTGGATAATGCGGTATTCTTCCGCATAGTCCCGGTTTGGCTGATGGGCAGCCTGCTGTTTGGCAATGCTTGATTTGATGGCGTCCCAATCATCGGGATGGACAATGCCTCCGAAAGAATTTTTGGTCCATTCTTTAAATTCCAGCAGGGTTTCGCAATTAAAGATATCAAGCATGGCATGATTGGCATAGAGAATTTCCTGCCTGCCGTCTGCGCGGTAGATAAAGAAACCGCCGGGCATTTTGTTTGTAAACTGCATTAAGTGGTATGCTATCATTGTATTTTGGGACTTTTCGGAAATGCTGTTCAAACTGCCGTTTTCCGGAGTATAAGGCTGCGATTGATGTGCCAGAAACAGCCATTCTTCAATAATGTTGGAACTCAAATTGGGTTGATTGTTCAAAGTTGTGTCCTTTCTTCCACATTATAAATGTGAAGCAAACCGCTGAGTTTGAAATTCTGTTATGCTTGGGCTGTTATGACGATTTGGCGAAAAACCTCGCCCAGAGAAGCCTGTATCAGCAAATCCGCATGACTGTCCCTGGGGGTGGGGGATTTGTTGATTACTACAATCTTATCGCCTCTAAAGTAATCGATCAGTCCTGCGGCAGGGTATACGGCAAGGGAGGTACCCCCGATAATCAGGACTTCTGCATTGCGTATATAATTTACGGCGTCACTCATGGTTTTTTGGTCAAGACCTTCCTCGTAAAGTACCACATCGGGCTTGACAGGTCCCCCGCATTTGGAACATTTGGGAACGCCTTCCCCTTCCTTAATGTAGTTTACATCATAAAAGCAGCCACAGTCTTCGCAATAATTGCGCAGCACGGAACCGTGCAGCTCCAAAACGACCTTGCTGCCCGCAGCCTGATGAAGGCCATCAATATTCTGGGTAATCACCGCCCTCAGCTTGCCGCATTGTTCCAACCGTGCAAGCGCCTTGTGGGTATCGTTGGGCAGGGCATCCAGAAACAGCATTTTATTGCGGTAGAAGCGATAAAATTCATCCGGCTTAGCTCGGTAAAAACTATGACTCAAAATAGTTTCGGGAGGGTAGTCATACTGCTGGTGGTAAAGACCGTCAACACTTCTGAAATCGGGAATACCGCTTTCCGTGGAAACGCCGGCTCCCCCAAAAAATACAATATTGTCGTACTTTTCAATGATTTCGTTTAATTCGGCAACTGCCGTGGATAAATCTTTCATAGACACCTCCCGGAATACTCTGCGCACGGTTTCTGATTGTGGGCACGCTCTTTTTCATTAGGAAATTGCGACAGCGACGCTTTTTTATATTGTACCACAGATAATCCAATAGTGGAAATCAAAATTCAGAAATTATAAAGAAATTTTAAGAAATGAAAGATGCCGGTGCTATTGAGGTCAGAATAGGGTTTATGGTATAATGATTATATTAATCCGTAGGAGTATGCACTATGCGAAAGAAAGAGAGATTAATTCCCAGCGAAAAAAGCAAAAAAATCATACTATTGGATAAAAGAGGGATGCCGGAGGGTAAAAAGTCTCCATGGGCATTCCTATTGGGGATATTGGGGATTATCTGTGTGGTTTATTGTCTGGCAATAGCGTTTTTTATGGGTTATGGTACCAAATTTTTTCTGGTTTGGGCGGTTATCGGGCTTTTCTTTCTTCTTTGGGCAGGTCTGTTATTGCATCCCGCGGCTATGAAAAAAATCCCTAAATTTATCAAGAGGTTATTTTTGATTTTGTTTTTGGCGGGGCTGTTGGTTTTTGGTGCGGTGGAAGGCATGATATTAAGCGGTTTTGGAGCAAAGCCTGCGCCGGGTGCGGACTATGTCATTGTACTGGGGGCGCAGTGGAAAGCAAACGGTCCCAGCTATGTACTGCAAAAAAGGCTGGATGCGGCGGCAGGGTATTTGTTGGAGAATCCCGATACCATAGCCATCGTGTCGGGCGGGCAGGGGAGCAACGAGCCTGTCAGCGAAGCGCAGGGAATGAAGGAATATCTGATGAACAGGGGCATAGAAGAGAGCAGGATATTAATGGAGGATACATCTACCAATACTTATGAGAATTTAGTAAACAGCAGCAGTCTGTTGGACAAGGCAAATGACAGGGTGGTGCTGGTGACAAATGATTTTCACATATTCCGCGCCTGCGGCATCGCGAGGCATCAGGGATATGCTCATTTGGAAGGGCTTGCTGCAGGCTCGTACCCCGCGATGCTTCCCAATAATCTGCTGCGGGAGTTTGTGGGAGTGGCAAAGGACACTCTGTTTGGAAATATGTAAGCAAAAACAGCCTGTGATGATGGGAACGGAAGGGGTGTGCACATGGAAATTAATGTAGGAGATATCGTAAAATTAAAAAAACAGCATCCCTGCGGCAGCAGAGAGTGGGAGGTGCTGCGGGCGGGGGCGGATTTCCGGCTCAAGTGCATGGGATGCGAGCACCAGATTATGATAGCCAGACGCCTCTTGGAGAAAAGCGTGAAGGAAGTTCGCGAGAAAGAATAAAAAATCCCCAAACCACAAACGGCTTGGGGATTTTGATTTGTTGTGATAAGACGGTTTATATTTCCTTGTAGGCCGGTACAAATACGGGGAAGGAAGCATTGCCCTTCAGCTCCTTGCCGGCGGTTATGGTAACTTCTTTGTCCGTAATCACATAATCGATATCGGCATTGCCCATGATAGTGGTATCCTGCATGATAATGCTGTTACGCACCACGGCGCCTCTGGCGATTTTCACGCCGCGGAAAAGGATACAGTTCTCAACCTCGCCCTCAATGACACAGCCGTCTGCCACCATGGCGTTTTTCACCTTTGCCTTACCGATATAGCGGGTAGGGTTGTCGTCGCGAATCTTGGTATAAATGGGGGAGTGCCCGAAAAGCGCTTCCAAGTTGTCATCCTGCAAAAGCCGCATATTTTCGGTAAAGTAGCTTACCATATCGCTGATTCGGGAGGTATAGCCCTCATATTTATAACCATATACCTTTAATGTGGACAACTGGGGAGAAAGGATATCACGCTCAAAATAAACATATCCGTTGGCATATGCCTGTTCAATCTGCTTGATCAGAAGTTCCCTTTCAATCAGGTAAATATTCATGGAGAAATTCTGGGGACCATATTCTTTGGGATTGATATGAAGCTCCGTGACACGCCCCTCATCCATGGAAAGCGTATAATACAAATCTGTGGTGGTAGTGGTCTGGAGATTCATGAATCCATAGGGAATGGGTTCTTCCTTATAGGCGATGGTCACATCCGCATCTGCAGCAATATGGGCATCCAGCATGGTATTAAAATCAAAATTGGCTACGATATTGGCGTCGGAAATAAAAACATATTTTTCTTTTTGGTGTTTGAGGAATTCCGTAATGCTTGCCAGAGCCTCCACACGACCATTGTAGACCTTTACGGTCTTCTCCGCAAAAGGCGGCACAATGTTGAGACCGCCGTTTTTACGGGATAAATCCCATTCGCGGCCGTTGCCCAGATGCCTCATCAGAGACCGGTAGTTTTTGCGGACGATGATAGAAATATTATCAATGCCGCAGTTGACAAAGCTGGAAAGCATAAAGTCAATAATGCGGTAACGGCTGGCAAAAGGGATGGAAGCCATCAAACGCTCGTTTACCAAAGAGGGAACCTCATTGTCGTAACTGTTGGGAAAAATAATCGCTAAAGCATCCAGATTCGTATTTACCATTGGGATTCACCGTCCTTTACATTATTATTTACCATGGCCTTGGGCCCGATTACGGCGTTGTCCCCCACCGATACGCCGGGGCCGACCGTAGCTACGCCGTTTTCGGCGTTGTCCGGCATTGCGCCCACAGTGGTGTTTTCGCCAATGGAAGCATTTTCGCCTACGATGCAGTGGCATACCTGAGCGCCCGCCTTGATGACGGTATTGCCCATAACAACAGCCTCCTGTACCTTTGCCCCCTTCTCAACCTTTACGCCGGGGAAGAGAATGGAGTGCATTACCGTACCTTCGATAAGGCAGCCGTCCGTAATCAGTGAGTTTTCAATGATGGCGTCGGAGCCGACCTTGTGACCGGTAAGACCGCTGTTGCGGCTGTAAATTTTCCAATCCTCATCAAACAGGTTGATGCCGCTGCTCTCCGGTTCTATGATTTCCATATTGGCTTCCCACAGTGAGGAAATGGTTCCTACATCCTTCCAATATCCGTTAAAGCGGTAAGCATACATCTGGCGGTTGTCACGGAGCAGATTGGGAATAATGTCATTGCCGAAGTCATTGGAGGAATTGGGGTTGGCTTCATCCTCCTGCAGATATTTCTCCAAAATATCACGGTTAAAAATATAAATACCCATGGAAGCCAGATTGGACTTAGGCTGCTTGGGCTTCTCCTGAAATTCGGTAATGCGGTCGTTTTCATCGGAGACCATCAGACCAAAGCGGGAAGCCTCTTCCCAGGGAACTTCCATAACGGCAACGCTGAACTCGGCGCCTTTTTCCTTGTGGAACTGCAGAAAGTCGTTATAGTTCTGTTTGCAGATCTGGTCGCCGGACAGGATAATTACATATTGGGGGTCATAACGGTTAATAAAGGACAGATTTTGATAGATAGCGTTGGCAGTACCCTTGTACCAATCGGAACCGGAAGCCTGCTGATAAGGGGGAAGTACATGCACGCCGCCGTACAGACGGTCCAAGTCCCAGGGCTGACCGTTTCCTATGTACTCATTCAGTACCAGCGGCTGATACTGGGTCAGGATACCGACCGTATCAATGCCGGAATTGACGCAGTTCGATAGAGGAAAATCAATAATACGATATTTTCCGCCAAAAGGAACTGCCGGCTTAGCCAGATTCTGGGTCAGGGCATAAAGTCTGGAACCCTGTCCGCCGGCTAAAATCATTGCAATCATTTCTTTTGCCATATCGTTTCTCCTTTATAATATTAATAAGTAGTGAAAATGTATATTTTTATTTCTTATATACTAACATAATTGGTGAAATTAGACAAGGGCTAAAAGGGATTCCGAGGGCTGTTTTTTACGACATTTTTCTACAGAAAATTTTTGTTGCATTTCCGAAAAAAGTGTGCTATCATATACATTCGTGATATATTATTTTCCTTGCTCACACAATTGATGTGGGCCAGAGACCAAAAGGAGGTAACAGCATGAACAAGTATGAATTAGCCGTTGTTGTCAGCGCTAAGATCGAAGATGATGAGAGAAACGCTGTAATTGACAAGTGCAAAGCTCTTGTTGAGAGATTTGGCGGCGCTATCACGGAAGTGGATGATTGGGGTAAGAAGAGGCTTGCCTACGAAATTACCTATGGAACCCACAAGATGAGAGAAGCTTTCTACTATTTCATCAGATTTGATGCTGAGAGCACCGCTCCCGCAGAAATCGAAAGCCGCATGCGCATCATGGACAATGTCATCAGATACTTATGCGTACGACAGGACGAGGCGTAACAGAAAGCGAGAAACGAAAATATGAATAAAGTAATTCTTATGGGACGATTAACAAGGGATCCTGAGGTGAGATATTCTCAGGGAGAAAATGCCCTAGCCATTGCAAGATATACCCTTGCTGTAGACCGCAGGCAGTCCAGAAGTAATAATGGCAGTGAGCAGACCGCGGATTTTATTAACTGTGTGGCATTTGGACGCTCTGCAGAATTTGCCGAGAGATATCTGCATAAGGGAACTAAAATTGCCGTAACAGGACGGATTCAGACCGGAAGCTATACCAATAAAGATGGCGTAAAGGTTTACACCACGGAGGTGGTTGTGGAGGATCATGAATTTGCCGAGAGCAAAAATGCTTCTTCCCAGAACGGCGGTTATGGCGGCGGTGACTATATCGGAGGCGGTCAGAGCACAGCGCCTTCCGGAGCAGGCGACGGCTTTATGAATATCCCTGACGGCATTGACGAAGAATTACCGTTTAACTAAGTTTGAATGTAGATTAGGAGGTAGTGACCATGGCTTTTAATAAAGCAGAGAAACCTGATTCTCCGATGAGAAGAAAGGGCGGAGTCCGCAGAAGAAAGAAAGTCTGCACATTCTGCGGCAAGGATAATGTCATTGATTATAAGGATACCAATAAGTTGAAGAGATATGTGTCTGAGAGAGGAAAGATTCTTCCCCGCCGTATCACCGGCAACTGCGCAAAGCACCAGAGGGCGCTCACGGTAGCTATCAAGAGAGCGCGCCATGTGGCTTTGATGCCTTATGTTCAGGATTAATCCATAGTTTTACAGGTACAAGAGGACCGGCTGCTCGGGTAGGGCGGTCGGTCTTTTTAAGGCTGTTTTTGAAAAGGGGTAACCATGTCATACGAAAAATATTGCAGCGCTTTAAAGGCGGGACAAAAAGAATACCGCACCCATGTGCAGAAGGGGGATTATCCTTATCTGCCGGCTTTGGATGAGATTTTATCTTATGTTCAGGTGGAATATGAGGTGAATCTCGGCCTTTGTGAGGTGCCGTTAGAGCTGATTGTGGGCACCAGAACGAAGGGAAGGCTGAATGCCTTTGCCGGTAATTTTATGCCTCTTCTGGACACGCATACGGAATTTGCCAATAAATGGATTCAGTTGTACACTTCCCTGCAGGAAGAGGGACTTCGGGATCCGGTGAAAGTCTATGAATTTATGAATCGCTTTTATGTGCTTGAGGGCAATAAGCGCATCAGCGTTTTAAAGTACCTGAATGCTTACAGCGTTCCCTGTTCGGTTATCCGGGTAGTTCCCAAGCGTACCGGTACAAAGGAAAATGAGATATATTATGAATTCTTGGATTTTTACGAGATTACGCGCATCAATACCATTAACTTCAGCGAAACGGGACGGTTCGCTGAATTATTAGAGAGGATTGGAACGCCCAAAGGAGAAAAATGGACTTCCGATGACCGCTTGGATTTTAACGATGTGTATATCCGTTTCCGGCAGGCATTTGAGGCAAAGGGCGGGAAAAAATTACCTATTACGGTGGGCGACGCCCTGTTGACTTTTATCACTGTGTTTGGCTATCAGGAAACAAAAGAGAAAGACGCTCAGGAGATGAAGAGGGATCTTTCTACCATATGGGATGAATTTCTGGTGCTGGGGGAAGAACAGTCCATCGAATTGTCCATGGAACCGCCGAAAGAGGGTTCTCCCAACAAATTGTATAAGAATTTATTAAACCTGATTCTTCCGGATAATGCAAGTAAGGTTAAAATCGCGTTTTTGTACGAAAAGAACCACCGCACTTCCGGCTGGGCTTACAGCCACGAGCTTGGAAGGCTGTATCTGGAAAATGTTTTTCCGGGTCAGGTGGAGACAAAGGCATTTGAAAATATCATGGCGGGCGAAAATGATTTGGAAATCATGGAACAGATTATCGAGGACGGCTATAATCTGCTTTTTGCCACAACTCCGGTAATGATGCCCGCCAGCTTAAAGATTGCGGCCAGCCATCCGGATATCAAGATTTTAAACTGCTCTTTAAATATTTCCCATCCGACACTGCGGACTTATTATGCGAGGATGTATGAGGCAAAGTTTTTGGCGGGCGCCATTGCCGGCTCCCTGACTGCCACAAACAAGCTGGGTTATATCGCCGATTATCCCATTTACGGTATGGCGGCAAATATCAATGCTTTTGCGCTGGGCGCGCAGATGGTGAATCCGAAGGCCAAAGTCTATCTGGATTGGAGCACTTTAAAAGACAGGGATGTGGAGATTGTGCATAACCCGGAGATTAACTATATCATCGGACAGGATATGGCGTCGCCGGACAGGATTTCCAGACGGTTTGGGCTTTATTCCGTGAACGGTGAAGTTTTTGACAATCTGGCTATGACCACCTGGCATTGGGGAAAGCTTTATGAAAAGATTGTCCGCACTGTGCTGAACGGTACTTGGAAGGAGGACGATGCCGCCATAGGAAACCGCGCCATCAATTATTGGTGGGGGATGTCCGCCGGAGTGGTTGATTTGATTTATTCTCAGGATTTGCCGCAGGGTACGAAGCGATTGGTGGATTTATTCCATGGCAATATTTGTTCGGATATTCTGGTTCCTTTTTCCGGTGAGCTGCGGGCGCAGGACGGAACCGTCATGAACGAAGCCGACGGGACGATTTTGCCGCAGGATATTATAACCATGGATTGGCTGGTGGAAAATGTGGAAGGGAGCATTCCTTTGATTTCCGATTTGACGGAGGAAGCTCAGGCGGTTACAAGAATGCAGGGACTTTCTAAGACTCAGGCGCCGGAAACCTAAAATACATAGGGGTGAATCTTCAATGAAAATTTTAGCAATCGCTGATCAGGAATCAAAATTATTATGGGACTATTTTGATAAGAGTTATCTGGAGGGAATTGACCTGATTCTCTCCTGTGGCGACTTAAAACCGCAGTATTTATCTTTTTTGGCGACTTTTACCCATGCGCCGATTTTGTATGTACACGGTAATCATGATAGTATATATGATGAGGTTCCGCCGGAAGGCTGCATCTGCATTGAGGACCAGATCTATGTGCATGAGGGCATCCGCATCATGGGGCTGGGGGGCTCCATGCGCTATAAACCCGGCAAGCATCAATATACGCAGGAGCAGATGAGCGGGCGCGTCCGGAAAATGTGGCTGAAGTTGAAACGCCACAAGGGATTTGACATTCTGCTGACCCATTCGCCGGCTTATCAACTGAATGACGGAGAAGATTTGCCCCATATGGGCTTTGAAGCATTCCGCGCATTGATGGACAAGTATAAACCGTCCTATTTCGTTCATGGGCATGTTCACATGAATTACGGAAGAGAGTTTCCGAGGCTCTCCAACTACAACGAAACACAGATTATCAATGCATACGAAAGATATGTTTTTGAAATATAGGGTTAGGGATACACACATAAATTACGGTTGATTTGGGTGAGGTAACAAATTTATGGCAGGGAGCGGAAAGGCGGAAGAAATAAGAGAGGACGGTCGAATGAAAATAAGGCGGGGACTTTGCCTATTGCTTTTCTTTGTTCTGGCAGCGGCGGTTCTCTGCCGGATTTGGATGGAAAGGTATCTGAACGACAAGGGATATGCGAATGCGGGAACGGATTTTCATATTTCTCCGGATAGCGGATTTTATGCGGAAGACCTGTGGATAACGCTTGAGATTCCCGATGGGGCGGAGGTTTACTATACGGATAATTGTGAAACGCCGGACAGGGAACATGGCATATTATTCACGGAGCCGCTCCTGATAGAGGCAGATGAGGAAGAGAGGGTATATGTATATCGGTTTCAGGCATTTTTTCGGGATGGCACGAAATCGGAAATAGAGACACGAACTTATTTTGCAGGGACGCATATCAGGGAGCGTTATTCCACTCCGGTGCTGCATATTACGGGCGAGCCGGAAGGATTGTTCGGGTATGAAAACGGCATTTTTGTCGGTGGGAAACTATTGGATGAATGTATTCGGACAAATCCCGGCATACATTTCGGAGCGGGGGTTGACGCCAATTTTACCCAAAAGGGACGGGAGTGGGAACGGGGGGTATATATCCAATATTTTGATGAAGGGGGAAATGAGATTATAAGTCAGAACGGGGGCATCCGCATAAACGGCGGAATGACGAGACTGAAGGACCAGAAATCTTTTAAGCTTTATGCCCGCAGGGAGTATGACGAGAAGAATAAGTTTGTGTATCCTTTTTGGGACAGTTTTGTTTCGGTGGAAGAAGGAAGTCTGGCAGGAAAACACAAGAGGCTTGTTTTGAGGAACAGCGGGAATGATAACGGCTTCGCTTATATACGCAGTGAACTGGCGTGCACGCTTGCCCAAGATGCGGGGTTTCCCGATGTAAAGCATTCGATTCCCGTATGCGTTTATATCAATGGGGAATATAGGGGAGTATATTGGATGGAAAACGATTATGACGCCGGATATTTTGAGAACCGGTACGGGGAGCATTCCGGACAGTTTGTCGTGTTGGAGGGCAGTGACAAAGAAAAGGCGGATTCGGAAGAGGAAACCGAACAGCTTTATGTGGATGAATTTAATGAAAAATATGAATATTTTGCCAATCTGGATTTGACAAAGGATGAGAATTACCGGGAATTGCAGCGGTTTATGGATATAGAAAATTATCTTCAATATTTTGCGATAGAGAATTATGTGGGCAACGGAGACTGGCCGGGTAATAATGTAAAGGCTTATCGTTATGTGTCCCCGGAGGGGAATTACGAGGAAGGTACGGTGTTTGACGGGAGATACCGGCATTTGCTGTATGACCTTGACTATGGATTCGGATTGCTGATTTTAGGCGGAACGGTGGGCAATACCTCCGAGACGCGCACCCTTGCCCTGCTTAAGGAAGAGGAAAAGACGCCGCTGTTTCTGGCGCTGATGGAAAGGGAGGACTGTAGGCAATATTTTATTAATTATACCTGTGACTTGCAAAACGGCGCGATGTCCCCGGCGCATGTGGCGGAGATGCTGGACGGAATGGATGCTGCAAGGAGCAGGGAACTTTCCTATATGCTTGAAAATATGAATGGGGAGGAAAGCATATGGACATGGGAGGAACTGCCGGAGAGAAGCTATGAATCCGTGAACGATAATTGTGGGAAAATCAAGAATTTCGCCAATGAACGGCCGCAGTATGTTCTGGCGGATATTGTAGAAAATCTGGGCGGCAGTTATGAAGACGCCTATAGGCTGTTTGTCCGGTGCAGGGATATGCGCTCCACGGTGCAGGTCAATAGTATGGTCTTGGAAGAGGGGGAGTTTGAGGGGGTCTATTTCGCCGATATACCGGTGACGGTGAAGTCTTGTATGGCGCAGAACGAATTATTTGATTATTGGATAGTGAACGGGGAGATTCGGGAAGAAGAGGAATTGCACTTGGCAAGGGCGGATTTGGTCAATCAGGAAATCCGGGTGGAGCTTGTGGTGCATGACACAGATGATGCGCTGTTGCAAATCAGTGCGGTGAGAGCGAAGGGGCACAATGATTTTATTGAACTGTTGAATGATTCTGACATGCCAGTCAGTACCAAGGGATATTTCCTGAGTGACGATGAGGACGCCTATCAATATGCGATTCCGGCTATGACAATACAGCCGGGTGAAAGCAGGCGTTTTTATGGGAAGGATTGTACGGATGGCGAAGGCTTGGGACAGATCGGAATGAATTTTAATTTGAAGAAGGGGGAAACCGTGACATTGACTTACGGCATGCGTACCATAGAAACTCTGAAAATTCCCGAACTGTTGGAAGAGGGAATTTACAAAAAGAACATAAAAACGGGGAGGTTTACAGAGATTCCGCAAAACGGCATCACGGAGGATTGGCATGAGACATGAATTAAAGTATGTGATTACGCCGGCTCAATATATTTTGTTAAAAAACAGGCTGCGTTTCTTTATGCAGAGAGACGAGCATGGAGGGACGGACGGTAACTATTTTATCAGGAGCATTTATTTTGACTCTGACCGATATGATGCGTTACATGAAAAGAACAAGGGTATCTTAAACAGGAAGAAATACCGGCTCCGGTTCTATAATGGGGATACGGCGGTGAGCCGATTGGAGTGTAAAAGAAAGTCCGCTACGCGTATTGAAAAACTGTCTGTTCCGATTACGGAGGAGGAGATGCTTTGTTTGCTGGAAGCAGATAGACATCCGAAGGATTATGAGCCGGAGGGTCTGGCGGGAGAATTGCGGGGCCTGATTCGGAGCAGAGGATTTAAACCGACGGTGGTGGTTGATTATCTGAGGGAGGCGTATGTGTATCCCGTTTCGGATTTGAGAATTACTTTTGATAAGGAAATTGCCGCCGGTACGGTGAAGGACTGTATGATAAAGGATAGATGCATGGCTAATGTCTTGCCGGAAGGGCAGATGATATTAGAAGTGAAGTATAACCAATATATTCCGGAGCATATCAGCCATGTGGTGTCCAGCGTATGGCCGACGCAGACGGCGGCTTCCAAATATGTCATGTGCGTGACACAAGCAATAGGAGGAACAATTTTATGAATACGATAAAAGATATTTTGAAGGACAATCTTACGCAGATGGGGCTGATAGAAAATCTGTCCCTCCCTCATATTTTTCTGGTGCTGGGCACTGCGCTTTTCTGCGGTATCCTCATCTATTGCGTATACAAGTTTTTTTACAGAGGAGCCGTATATTCCGAAAGCTTCGGGTTGCTGATTGTGATGTCCGCCATGACGGTCGCGTTTATCATTATGACGATTTCTTCCAATATTGTATTGTCGCTGGGCATGGTGGGCGCGCTGTCCATTGTGCGTTTTCGGGCGGCGGTGAAGGATCCGCTGGATGTGGGATTCTTGTTTCTGGCAATCGGCGCGGGACTGACGGCAGGCGCAGGGCTTTTGCTGATTGCCGTAATCGGGACGGCTGCCATTTGCATGGTATTCATTGCCATGTTCGCGCTTGACAAACGCTCCATGTCCTATCTGCTGGTAGTGCGCTGCGGGCATGCTGCGGAGGGTCAGGTCGTCGGGAAATTAAAGGGCATCCGCCATCAGTTGAAAACGAAATCCGGTGACGGAAACACTTTGGAATTGACTTATACATTAAAGATGAAAGAGGATAGCATTCTTGAAGAAATTTTGAGCATAGAGGGTGTGGATAACGCTTTGCTGGTGTCATATACGGGGGATGCACAATATTAAAAAAGCCCATGTCCATGATTTTTCCCCATTTAGACAAAACATTCCCTATATTGACAAATTAAATTGTAGCATACTGTTAAGATATTTGGTATAATGTACGGTAAGGGCAGAGCCAAAGTCATCTATAGACAGGCCGGATGCTTGCATACAAGCCTGTCTATAGATGGCTTTGGCGAGCGAAGAGTAAGCAGTCCGAAAGGAAACATATACATGAAAAACCGTATTAAACTAAAAGGGAGAATGAAAACCTATATTCAATATAGCATATATCTGGGACTTTTGCTCTGCGTGGTGGACGCTGCCGTTTTTATGCTGGATGTCCGCGCAGGAGGTTTGCTTGCGTGCTTTGTTGTATTTTACTTTTTGATTACGCTGTCCTTGTATTTTTACAATAAACCCGTTATCATGAATGAGCTGATCAGCTTTGCCACGGAATATGGGCAGATTCAGCGGAAACTTTTGCGGGATCTGGATATTCCTTATGCGCTGTTGGATGACGGGGGCAAAGTGGTGTGGACCAATATCGCCTTTGAAAATGTAACGCACCAGCCCAAGGGATATAATAAATCCATTACCTCCCTTTTTCCCACCATTACAAGGGACAGGCTTCCGGATGATTCGGTTTTGGACGAGGCACAGTATGAGCTGGAGTATGAAGGCTGTGAGTATGTGATTAAGTTCCGAAAGATTTCTTTGAAGGAAATGGCGGAACACAGCGATATGATAGATGCGCAGGATTACAACGGTTATCTGATAGCGGTTTACTTATTTGATGAAACCGCCCTGCATATTGCCCTGCAGGAAGTGGATGACCAGAGTCTTGCCGTGGGTATGATTTATCTTGATAATTACGAGGAAGCCATGGAGAGCGTGGAGGAAGTGAGGCGTTCTCTGCTGACGGCATTGATTGACAGAAAAGTAAATAAATATATTTCCGCCATTGACGGCATCAGCAAGAAGCTTGAGAAGGATAAGTATTTGGTCATTCTCAGAAAGAAGGCGGTTGCCCAGCTTCAGGAGAACCGTTTTGATTTGCTGGAGGAGGTCAAGACGGTCAATATCGGAAACGAGATGGCAGTGACCATCAGTATAGGCGTTGGTCTGGACGGACTGACCTATGCACAGAACTATGAATTTTCCAGAAACGCCATTGATTTAGCGTTAGGGCGGGGCGGCGATCAGGCCGTGATAAAGACGCCGGAGAGCATCACTTATTATGGGGGCAAGAGTCAGCAGGTGGAGAAAAATACCCGTGTCAAGGCTCGTGTCAAGGCACATGCCCTGCAGGAAATCATTACCGGCAAGGACAAGGTGCTGGTTATGGGACACCGCATGGCGGATGTGGACAGTTTCGGCGCAGCGGTGGGTATTTACCGGGTGGCGCAGGCGCTTAACAGAAAGACCCATATTGTTTTGAACGATGTAACAACTTCCGTGCAGCCTTTGGTGGATTTGTTTAAAAATAATCCGGAATATGATGACGATATGATTATAAGCGGGCAGCAGGCTATCGAGATGGCGGGCAGCAATACCGTTCTGGTGGTTGTGGATGTGAATAAGCCTTCTATCACAGAATGTCCGGATTTGCTCAGGTTCTGTAAATCAGTGGTGGTGCTGGACCATCACAGACAGGGGACGGAAACCATTGAAAATGCCACGCTGTCCTATGTGGAGCCCTATGCTTCCTCCGCCTGTGAGATGGTGTCGGAAATTCTGCAATATACTTATGACAATATTAAAATCCGGGCAGAAGAAGCGGATTGCATGTATTCCGGAATTATGATCGACACCAACAATTTCGTGACCAAAACCGGCGTCAGAACCTTTGAAGCGGCGGCTTTCCTTCGCAGGAACGGCGCGGATGTCACAAGGGTGCGCAAGCTTTTCAGAGAGGATGCCCAAGCCTATAAGGCAAAGGCGGACGCCGTCAGTCAGGCGGAGATTTATAAGCAGTATTTTGCTATTTCCGTATGTACTGCGGAGGATTTGCCCAGTCCCACCATTATCGGCGCACAGGCGGCGAACGAGCTGTTAAACATTAAAGGGATTAAGGCAAGCTTTGTGCTGACGGATTATCAGGGCAAAATTTATGTCAGCGCGCGTTCTATAGATGAAGTAAATGTGCAGATTATCATGGAGAGAATGGGCGGCGGCGGACATATGAGCACGGCTGCCTGCCAGATGGAGGAGACCGGACTTGCGGAGGCAATCGGTATCTTGAAGCAGACCATTGACAGCATGCTGGAAAATAATGAAATATAGAAAGGTGTGATGCTCCTATGAAGATTATCTTATTACAGGATGAGAAAAAGTTGGGTAAGAAGGGTGATATTATTGAAGCCAACGACGGATATGCCAGAAATTATATCCTGCCCAAAAAGATTGGCGTGGAAGCGACTGCCAAGAACATGAACGACTTGAAGTTACATAAGGCAAATGAGGAAAAGAATGCAAAGGAGCAGTTAGAGGCTGCCAAGGCCTTTGCGGCAGAGCTTGAAACCAAGCAAGTTGTAGTAAAAATCAAGGCGGGAGAGGGTGGAAAAGCCTTTGGCTCCGTTTCCTCCAAGGAGATTGCAGCAGCATTCAAGGAGCAGCACAATCTGGAACTGGATAAGAAAAAAATAGTGCTTGCCGAAAATCTGAAAAATTTTGGAGTGTATGAAGTGACGGTTAAGCTTCATCCCCAAGTGACAGGAAAGTTTACCGTAAAGGTGCAGGAAGCGTAGAGGAAATGGACGAAAATGTAATCAGAAGAATCCTGCCCCACAGTGAGGAAGCGGAGCAGTCGGTTATCGGCTCCATGATTATGGACAAGGAAGCTATCGTGGTGGCTTCCGAACTGATAACGGGGGAGGATTTTTACAATAAACAATACGGAACGCTTTTTGAGGCGATGGTGGAGCTCAATGACGCGGGAAGCCCGGTGGATTTGGTGACATTGCAGAACCGCCTTAAGGAGAAGGATGTGCCGCCGGAGGTCAGCAGTCTGGAATTTGTCAGGGATTTGATTACGGCAGTTCCAACTTCCGCAAATATTAAATATTATGCGGATATTGTGGCGGAGAAATCCATTCTCCGAAAAATGATCCGCCTGAATGAAGAGATTGCCAATACCTGTTATATGGGAAAGGAAAATCTGGAATTTATTCTGGAGGACACGGAGAAAAGAGTATTTCAATTAGTGCAGAAGCGTAATGTGGAAGACTTTACCCCGATTCGCCAAGTGGTTATGGATGCCATAGATAAAATAGAGGCGGCGTCCCGCAACAAGGGAGCCGTCACGGGGATTGCCACGGGCTTTATTGATTTGGATTATCGGACAGCAGGTATGCAGCCCTCGGATTTGGTGCTGATTGCTGCAAGGCCTTCCATGGGTAAGACAGCATTTGTATTGAATATTGCGCAGTATGTGGCCTTTAAACAAAATAAGCCTGTGGTTATTTTCAGCTTGGAGATGAGTAAGGAACAGTTGATCAATCGTATGTTTGCGCTGGAATCCAGTGTGGATGCCCAGAAATTGCGGACGGGTCAGTTGAATGATGCGGACTGGGAAAAACTGATTGAAAGCGCCGGAATTATCGGGCGTTCCAATCTGGTCATTGATGATACCCCGGGAATCAGCATATCGGAGCTGCGCTCCAAATGCCGGAAGCTCAAACTGGAACAGAATATCTCCATGGTTATCATTGATTATCTGCAGCTGATGACAGACAGCGGCCGCGCCGAGTCCAGACAGCAGGAAATATCTAATATATCCCGCTCGCTGAAAGCCATAGCCCGGGAACTGAATGTGCCGGTTCTGGCATTGTCACAGTTAAACCGCAGCGTGGAGCAGCGCCCCGACCGCCGTCCCATGCTTTCGGATTTGCGCGATTCCGGCGCCATCGAGCAGGATGCGGATGTGGTAATGTTTATTTACCGTGATGACTATTACAATCACGATACGGATCATCCGGGAGTTGCGGAGATTATTATTGCCAAACAGAGAAACGGTCCCATCGGCACGGTGGAGCTGGCGTGGCTGCCGGAATTTACCAAATTTGCCAATTTGGAACACACCAGAAGGTCGGATAGAGGTTAACTACCCTCATCATATAAAAATATATTTACCCTTTACGAAAGAGAACGAGTGCGGATTGCGCGTTCTCTTTTTGCGTTTATTATGACTATTGTGAGAAAGGAGAAATCAAAATGGGAGAATTTTTATTAATTTCGGACGCAGCCAAAGAGGTACAGGTGGAGAGCCATGTACTGCGGTATTGGGAGGAAGAACTTCATCTTCCCATCAAGAGGAATGAATTGGGACATCGGTACTATACCAGGGATGATGTGGAGCGGTTTAAACAAATTAAAGGAATGAAAGAGAGGGGTTTACAGTTGAAAGCAATTAAAATGATCTTAAGGGACGGAAGGCTGGATGTGCTGCCTCAGGAAGCATCCATAGGTAAAAGCACGCAGCAAAGGCATTTGGAACAATATATAGACAGGGAAGCCGCGCGGTCTGCGCAGGAGCCGGGACAGTATACGGACGGGGGCCCTGCCATAGAAATTATTGGGAGCAGAAGTCTGGAATCTCAAAATCAGGAAACGGGAATAGTGCCGGAAAGCAGGGAAGAAAAGTCCAAGCGGCTGCAATGGCTGCTGCAGCAGTTGATTCGGGAAACCCTGCTGGAAAATAATCAGGAGTTGTGCAGGGAAATCAGGGAGAGCGTAGTTAAGGAGCTGGATTATCAGTTCCGGGCACAGGAGGAACGGGAAGAAGAGCGGGAGCGCAGACAGGAGGAGAGAGGGGAAGCCTATTATCAAAAGATGGATGCGCTTCTCAGGAGCAAAAGCGTTTTTCGGGGAAAAGCGAAATCAAAAAAGGAAAAGAAACCATTTCCTTTTGATAAGGAGGATAAAGTGACTCCTATTACGGACAAGAAAAAAAGGCATTTCTTATTTTGAAATGCCTTTCTCATCATTGGGAGCAACTACGCTTCAGAGATAGCGCCTACAGGGCACTGACCTGCGCAGGAGCCGCAGTCGATGCACTTGTCGGGATCAATCTCAAATTTGCCGTCACCCATGCTGATAGCGCCTACAGGACACTGCGCTTCGCAAGCACCGCAGGCTACACAAGGATCACCAATTTCATAAGCCATAATTCAAACCTCCTTAAAAATATGTATCAGGCGCGACACATATTTGCCAATAGTTTTATCCTATTGTAATATAAATAGGCGCTGAATACAAGCCTAAATTCATAAAAAATAGCTAAAAAATCAATTGTCATTCCGGGATTGGGAAGCCTCCGCCCGTCTTTTTTTGATGCCGTCCAGAATAACCTGTTTTTTCTGAACCAGAACATCCTGATTCATGGCTTCCACGCCTTCCAATTTGTATTTCATTCCCAGCTTTTCATATTTTACTTTGCCCATAGTGTGGTAGGGAAGGGCATCCAATACCTTCAAATTTTTAAACTGCCCGATAAAATACCCCAATTCAAATAAATATTTGTCGTCATCGGTAATGCCGGGCACTACCACATGGCGAATCCACATGTCAATATGCTTTTCATCCAGATAAGCGGCAAATTTTAAAATATTGGTGTTGGGCTGCGAAGTCAGCTCTTTATGCTTTTGTGGGTCAATGTGTTTGATGTCTAACATGACCAAATCGGTCAGAGTCATGAGTTTATCCATTTTCTCCATAAAAGGGGCATTGTCGGGGTTAAAAGCTATGCCTGAGCTGTCGATACAGGTGTGGATATTTTTCTGTTTGGCAAGGGTAAACAGGTCAATCAGAAAATCCATCTGCATCAGGGGTTCGCCGCCGGTGACAGTGAGACCGCCCCCCTTATAAAAACTTAAATTGCGTTCATACTGCTCGATAATTTCTTCCGGCTCCATCAGAGTGCCGCCGTTCATTTCCCAGGTATCGGGATTGTGGCAATAGGCGCATCTCATGGGACAGCCCTGTACAAAGACCACAAAACGCACACCGGGACCGTCCACTGTGCCAAAGCTTTCCAAGGAATGAATTCTGCCTTTCATGAGGTTTTTTCCTTTCTACAACATTCTTAATTAACTTTTTCAATACGCTTACTTTTAGTTTTGAAAAAACCGAGAGAAATTATTCTCTCGGTTTTTCTTTCAGGACTGTAAAAACTTGGATATTACTTAAACACTCTCATGGAAAGTACGAGAAATTACATCAGCCTGCTGTTCCGGAGTCAACTTAATGAAGTTTACTGCATAGCCGGATACGCGGATGGTAAGCTGGGGATAATTCTCGGGATGCTTCTGGGCATCTAATAAGGTGTCTCTGTTTAATACATTTACATTCAGATGATGTCCGCCCTTTGTTGCGTAACCATCTAATAAAGATACCAGGTTATTAACCTGTGCTGCACTTGCTGCTGCCATAGTATGATTCCTCCTTAATTCATTCTGTGGGATTATTGGTAATCATCCAATCCCTGGTGAAGTGTGGGTACACTGCAGGCTAACGGTGTTCTGGAACAATCCGTACAGCCCATTGTCTGAACGTCTTTTGACTGTTTGCCCGCATCGGTATCTACATTTACATGCCCGACACCGTTCATCATGCCGGAATCCAGCATTTTCACAAGGTCATCAATCATATTTTTTTCGTCCATAGTGTCTCCTTAAAAGTTGTTGTAATTAATTATTTGTTCAAGTCAAGTTCGATATCACCGGCGAACACCTTATCTTCCTTGCCCAGAGCGCCGGGAATGATGGTGAAGGTATTGGAGATACCATCCTGTGCATCATTGAAAGGAAGCTTGGATACGGATGACAGGGAAGCCACTGCACCATGAGTGTCACGACCGTGCATAGGGTTAGCACCGGGAGCGAAAGGCTGACCTTTCTTACGTCCGTCAGGAGTATTGCCTGTAGCCTTACCATAGGTTACATTAGAGGTAATGGTAAGGATGGAAGTGGTAGGGATACCGTTTCTGTAGGTATGGTGTCTTCTTACCGCAGTCATGAACTTGTGGACAACTTCCTGTGCGATTTCGTCAACACGGTCATCATCGTTACCATACTTAGGGAAGTCGCCTGTGGTCTTGAAGTCGACGATTATGCCGTCTTCATCACGGATTACTTCAACCTTTGCATACTTGATAGCGGACAGGGAGTCTGCTACGATGGACAGGCCTGCAACACCGGTTGCAAAGTAACGCTTAACATCTCTGTCATGAAGAGCCATCTCTGCTCTCTCATAGCAGTATTTGTCATGCATATAGTGGATGATGTTCAGGGTGTTTACATAAACATCTGCCTGCCACTCAAGCATATCCATAAATTTGCTCATTACATCATCATAATCAAGCACATCACCGGCAACAGGACGATACTTAGGTCCAACCTGTTTCTTGGTAACTTCGTCAATACCGCCGTTCAAAGCATACAGCAGGCACTTAGCAACATTAGCACGGGCACCGAAGAACTGCATCTCTTTACCGATAACCATGGAGGATACGCAGCAAGCGATACCATAGTCATCACCGTGAACAACTCTCATCAGGTCATCGTTCTCATACTGGATGGAAGAGGTCTGGATAGACATCTTTGCGCAGTATTTCTTCCAATTCTCGGGAAGTCTGGTAGACCAGAGAACGGTAAGGTTGGGCTCGGGAGAAGGTCCTAAGTTGGTCAGGGTGTGCAGATAACGGAAGCTGGTCTTTGTAACCATGGGACGACCGTCAACGCCGACACCGCCAAGGGACTCTGTTACCCAAACGGGATCGCCTGCGAAAATCTGGTTGTACTCGGGAGTGCGGGCAAATTTTACGCAGCGCAGTTTCATGATAAAGTGGTCAACGAACTCCTGAATCTGCTCCTCGGTGAAGGTGCCGTTTGCAAGGTCTCTCTCCGCATAGCAGTCAATAAAGGTAGAGGTACGGCCAAGGGACATTGCGGCACCGTTCTGCTCCTTTACGGAACAAAGATATCCGAAATAGGTCCACTGGATAGCCTCTTTTACATTGGCAGCGGGCTTGGAAATGTCGCAGCCATAAGAAGCAGCCATCTCTTTCATCATCTTCAGGGCAATCATCTGCTCTGAAATTTCCTCGCGCAGACGGATGACATCATCTGTCATTACGCGTCCGGTAGAATCTTTCTGAGCCTGCTTATCTTCAATCAATCTGTCAATACCGTACAGAGCAACACGTCTGTAGTCGCCGATGATACGTCCACGGCCATAAGCATCAGGAAGACCTGTGATAATATGGGAGGAACGGCATGCTCTCATCTCTGCATTGTAAGCATCGAAGCAGCCTGCATTGTGTGTTTTTCTGTGAGTGGTGAAGAACTCGCTGATCTCGGGGTCAACTTCATAACCGTTGTCTGCGCAAGCCTTCTCAGCCATGCGGATACCGCCATAAGGCTGCAGGGAACGCTTGAAAGGAGCATCTGTCTGGAAGCCTACAATGGTCTCCTTGCTCTTGTCCAAATAACCGGGGCCATGGGAAGTAATGGTAGAAACAACCTTGGTATCCATATCGAGAACACCGCCTGCTTCTCTCTCCTTCTTCTGTAAATCCAACACCTGTGCCCACAAATCCTTTGTGTTCTGTGTTGCTTCAGCCAAGAAGCTCTCATCGCCGTCATAAGGGTGATAGTTCCTCTGGATGAAGTCGCGGACATTGATTTCTTTGTCCCATTTGCCGCCTACGAAATCTTTCCATTCTGGTCTCATTTGAAATAGCCTCCTATCAAAATTTGAATTAGTAGAAATTTGTAACCCTAATCCTTAAATCAATTATATGAAAAAGTGATTTCGGAGTCAAGGTCATGAGTGTACTTTTTTACAAACAAATTATACTATTTTCTGCCCAATTTATAAGTTGTTTGAAAAATTTTAGAGATATTTAATATTTATATTTGTTGACGGAAATATTTTCCACAGCATAGATTGTATAACGGGTAAACACGCAGTAGAAAATATTGAAATCGACATATAATTGTGCTTATGAGTATAAGAATGACTTGCCAGATAATGGGGAAAGTATTATACTGAAAAAGGTCGTTCACGGCAAATGCGGGGGCGGTCAAATCGGTTGTTGTAAAAACGGACAATGTGATATAAGAATGGAGGATGATTATGAGCGAAATAACAAAAGACATGACAATAGGCGAGATTTTAGAGGCAAAGCCCGATGTGGTTCCGGTTTTGCTGGATGCGGGAATGCACTGCCTCGGCTGTCCCGCTTCACAGGCGGAATCCCTCGAAGAAGCGGCAATGGTTCACGGAATCAATATTGATGATTTGATGAAGGCAATCCAGGCGGTATAGGTGAGCCGTGACGGTTCGGCTGCACAAACTTTGGCGTGGTTTGTGCAGCCTTTTTTGCGGGAAAATGCCGGAAAATAAAAACTTTTGGTTGAGGGAGGCATGGATATGAAAAGCAGGAAATGGTTTTTAATAGGAATCTCGGCTATCGCCATTGCCATAACACTGTCGGGGATTCTTCTGGCGTTCTGTCTGTACAGGGCGGAGCAAAATCTGACCCTGGAAAAGATTGCCTATGACAGTTCATGGAGGGACTACACTGTCTATATCAAGGAAAATGAAGAATATGTCCCCTATCTGGTGCTCACTGCGGATTATGACGGAAAAGTTCTGCTGCTCCGGGAGCATCTCCTGCCGGAAGAAATGCAGTATAAACCCTCAAGATACCCGTCGCCCGAAGGCTCTGCGCTCAGTGGGGGATGGCCCTGTGATGAATATGATTCTTGTTATGAAAAAAGCAGCATTGATGAATACCTTAACACGGACTTTCTGAAAAGATTTAGTACGGATATGCAGGCATCTATTATGGATACTACCATTGAAGTTACGGACAAGGCAAGTTTACAGATGGAGACTTGGGCGGAGGTTACACACATGATTAAACGGAAGGTATTTCTGCTGTCAACCGTGGAATTAGGCATAGTAGACAATGTTGGTTTTACTGCGGCAAAAGAAGGTAAACCATTACAATATTTCAAAAACAAATTATATTCTGTGAAAATAGCGCGCAAGGTCAATGGAGAGGCATGGCCCTATTGGACGAGGACGCCACATTTGTGGGAAACTTATCAGGTGACAGTGATTGGTGTTGGAGGACTTGGTAGTGCTACTCCGGATGGTCGCATTGGTGTGCGTCCGGTATTCTGCATGGAGAAAGATACAGCAGTGAAAAAGAGCGGCGAAATTATCGAGGGAAAAAGTGTATATATCCTCGAGCTGGGAGGTGAGTAAGTCAGTCGCTTTATATTTTATAGAAAGATAAAAATGTGTACAAGGGGAGGAAAAACATGTACAAAAAAATACTAAGTATGATACTCATATTAGGTATGAGCATCGGAATGGCAGCAAACACAAATGTGTACGCTGCAGAACTGCAAGCGAGCACAGAAGAAATAATGACTGTGGTGGAAATCGTTGAAGGGGACGAAACCGTACCCGAGGAAAGCGAGATAGAAATCCCGCAGAACGGTTCGGAAGTGTATATAGAAGGTGAAGAGGCGCAGCCGGCGGCATTCAGCCTTTCTCCGGCAAACAGTGGAACATCCAAGAAACGATATACGGTACTTGTGCTGGATACTTCGTCGGCGGTAGAGTTTGGCCCGGAGGATGCCACTATTTACAGGGCGGAGGCGCCCCTTCCTTATGTACAGAAAGCATCCAAAAAATTCATAGAAGACCTTAGCGGAGAATCCGGTGTTAATTATGTGGCCATTGTTTCCTTCAATACCGGTACATCCCAAGTCGTATCCCAATTTACAAAGGATAAAAGCACATTATTGCGAGCGGTTGATTCTTTGAAGGCATACGGAGATCATGATATTCACCGAGCCCTTACGGCGGCGGAACAATTATTGGACGATGTGCCTCAGGATGCCATAAAAAATGTGGTTTTGTTTACCACCGGCATGGTAGGTGCGGGGGAATACAATTATACAGGTCATTATAATGCGTCAACCGTCGGAAGCAACTGGTTGGACAACGGGTCGGGGATTCATCTGTATGCCTATGCGAATGCAGCATACGAAGCAGCAGAAAAATTAAAAGAAAAATGTACCGTATATTCCATAGGACTGTTTCAGGTATTGGAAGATATGCCGGAAGCGGGGCGCAATGTTGCTAAGTTTTTCAAGCTGCTGACATGCGATCTGGCATCTTCCAAAAATCATTTTTATGATATAAAAGACCCGGAGGAGCTTGAGTTTGTTTTTGGACAAGTGGCGGATAGTATCATAAGGTGCACGGGGGAATTCTCTTATCCGGGCAAAAGTAAAGATTACACTGCCAGATATTATTATGATGATAATTATTTTAAAGAATCTTCCTATACATATAACCAGCATTTGGCAACCATGTCCCTTTGTCTGGATTTGTCATCATGGAACAGTGCGGATGAGCCTGATTACACAAGGAAAATGAAAAATGCGGAAGCTTTATTAAATGAAATGGGATTTATTGGATTTGACCATAATTACGCAGATTTTGCAGAAGAAGGAATTCTGGGCAAGCCCACAAAAGACTCTGTCGGTGCAGTCGCTGCCCATAAATCGGTTAACTTTGACGGCAGGGAGTATACCCTGATTGCGCTTGCCATCCGCGGCGGCGGATATGAGCGGGAATGGGCAAGCAATTTTACAATTGGCGAAAGTGGAGACCATCAAGGCTTTTCCGAGGCAAGAGATACGGTCATTGCCTTTTTGAAGAAGTACATTGCGGAACAGGGGATTCAGGGTGATATTAAATTGTGGATTACGGGATATAGCCGTGCCGCGACAACTGCCAATCTGGTTGCGGGAGCGATTGATAAAGGAACGGTTGATTTGGATGGATGCAATCTGGAATTAAAGGATATGTTTGCCTACACATTTGAAACCCCGGCGGGCACAGTGGATTCGGAAGCAAGGACTGAAAAATATAGTAATATTTTTAATATTGTTAATCTAAACGACCCTGTGCCGAAAGTTGCGCCAGAAGATTGGGGCTTTGATCGTTATGGAAAGGATCGCTTTATTCCTGCACCTGAGATAGACGGGGAAGATTCTTACAAAACAAGCAAGGCTGTTATGTTAAAAAATTATCAGCAAATGGGAGGATATAAAGGATATGAAGTGGATGATTTTCAAATGAAGAAAGTGGAAATTCAGAAGATTCAGTTGCCCGGAGTAGCAATTGGAAATAGAGTGTATAATATATGCATATCAGAGGATGTCGAAAATATTCAATCACAGCACATATTCTTACAGGGCTATGTTACACTTCTGGCAAAACAATATTTTAAAAGCAGGGGAAATTATGTTGCTAACTATCAAAGCGGAATCCGTGATGCCTGTGGTATTTATTTCGGTACGGATCCGGCAAAAACAGAGAAATTGCTTAAAGCTATAGAAGAAAAATTCCATAATAATTGGGGATGGATAATTTGGGAATATGTGAGCAATATGTGTGATAAGGATGCCGCTTATAAGAAGATTGCTCAATATTTAAAGGAATGTCTTGATGAGGCGGAAATTACCAATTATTCTCAAAACGATTTTGACGCATCTGTTACAGCAATATTAGATTTAATAGTTGAGGTTGCGGGGAATAAAACGAATCTAGCAATAACTTTGGTATATAATATTTCGGGCATCGGACAGGCACATGAGCCGGAATTATGTCTGGCATGGATGCAGTCCATGGACAGTAACTATACACCTCTTGCCAGACCAAGCTTTTCCACAGGAAAATACCGCATTATCAGGGTAAACTGTCCGGTGGATGTAGCGGTATATGACAAAGAGGGAAATCTTCTGGCTTCAATCCTTGACGATACACCGCAGCCGGATGGTCAGGTGGTGGTGGCTCTCAATAGTAATGGTGAAAAGCTGGTTTATTTACCGGTACATTACAATTATGTACTAAAATTGACTGCCACAGGAGACGGAGTAATGAATTATGCGGTTCAGGAATATGATCCGTACGCAGGGGAAGCCAACCATATGGTTCTTTTTAACGATATTGAGATTACAGAGGGACAAGAGTATACGGCATATCTTCCGAGTTACAGTGAAGAAGATATGGAAAGTGTGACAGGAACGGCAGCAGAAACGGATTATACATTATTTTTAGGTGCAGATCCGATTTTGGTGAGCGAAGAATTAACCGGTGAAGAGGTATTCAATGCTTATTATGTTGTGAGCGCCGCTGCGGATAATGAGGAAAGAGGAATAGTATTGGGGTCGGGAATGTGTCAATATGGAACTTTTGCAAAGGTAACGGCAACCGCTTATGACGGATACGAATTTGCAGGATGGTATGAAGGCGAGAATTTAGTTTCCGTAGAAGAGGAATACAGATTCCGCGTTTCAAAAGAGATTGAGCTGACAGCAGTATTTAAGGAAAGTTCGCAGACACCGGAACCGAACCCCGAAGAAGACCCTGAGAAAAAACCGGAAGAAACTCCGAATGAAGGTGGAGATAAGGATACGGAGGACGGCCGGAGAGGAAATATTTCAGGCACATTTAAAGTGACAGCCCATTGGAATACAGGTTTTAACGGTGAGATTGCTTTAACAAATACAACGGAGGAAGCAATTCATAATTGGGTAGTTGCGTTTGATTTGCCGTATGAAATTGAGAATATATGGAACGGAAGAATTGTTTCTTATAAAGATGGAGTTTATACCATTCAAAATGCAGGGTATAATGGTGATATTGAACCGGGTAAAAGCGTGACATTCGGAATTTATGTCAATACCGAAACGGAGAACATAACAGAGCCTGCTTATTATACTCTTGTAGAAGGACAGTAAACTCCCGGGAATTCCTGCCGAACCGACTCATTATGCGCTTACTACGGCGAATATAAGACGGATGAATTAAGGTTTTGGAAATCGGCTAAAACAATACCATGAATAAAAGGTAAGCGCAGGAACCTGTGCTTACCTTTTTCACATTTATTTTTGTCCCAGAAGTCCCAGGGCGTTTTCCGAAATTAACGCTTCATAGTGCTCCGCCAGAAAAGTCTTGCCGGCGGATTGGGTGCGTTGGGGGGTGCCATACTCGGAGATGGTGTTGCAGACCTTATTAAACATTCCGGCGTCCATCCCCTGCTGCTGCAGAACCAAAAGATATCTGCCGCTGGGCTCTTCCTTGTAGAGCTTACTTTGTCCCTTAAAATGCCCACAGGAAACCGCGGCGGCATTCATGACCTGCTGCAGGGAATCCATGGCAAAAATGATGGTGCGGTCTAAAGCTTCCTGCGGCGCTTCCGGAGAAACAGGCGTTACGGACATATCCGAAGATGTGTCGGCAGGCTCTCTTAATTTGCGGAAAAAGTCCAGAACCTCGTTGGCGGGATCGAAGTCATCATCGTAATCTTCGTCGTCTTCCATAACGGAAGGGGCAAAGCGGGCAAAACGCGTATCCAGTTCGTCGGGGTCCTCCACCTTGGTGACAATGAGCACGATACATTCTGAATTTAAAGGAATCGCCTCTATCATCAGAGGAATATCCTCGGCTTCAAACCCAAATTCAAAATGAGCCTGCTGCATCATATCCCGGAAAAGGTTTTTGGCTTTTTCCGTGCCATAGGCCAATTCACTGATTTTCAATTCGCGGCTGATTAAATCCTCTCTGGTCAGGGTGCAGCGAATCTGATTTTCGTTTACTTTTTCTATTTTCATATGGCATCCTTCCTTATTAGTTACAAGTATCTTAATACTTTTAGGGCGTCCAAGTCAATAGACTTGCGCTACAGTTTAAAAATTTTTAAGAAATTTGGAAAAATTTCGGAATATATCTTGTCAAAAAGTGTAATATCATTTATAATACACAATACAGCGCTTCCGGCACTCCATAGTACGGGGAAGGAGGTGGCAGTCTTGCAATTGGTTGATTATCTGTAATATAGTATGCTTTGAGCGGTTCGCTCTATTTCATCCTTATGTTTTATTTATACGCTAAGATTCAAATTTATTACAGTCATTTTTGAGAAAGCCGGATTAGGCTTCTATGATAGTTTATGCGGCGTTTCGGCAGGATGACTCTAATATTGAGGATGTCTTACAGGCATATCGTGCCTAATCTGGTAATTCAACTAATACTTTTCACAATTATAATCCATTTTAAACATGTTTTTACTAGCAATTTTTACTGATTGCGTGCTGCCGGAAGCGTCTCCCAATAATATATCACAGATTTTTCCTTTTGGTCCGATGGATTCCAAAGGATTCCTGCCTGATTATTTTTGCTGTCAATCACTGGGTTGCCTTCTATGCCGGAAAAGTAATATTGAAATTTGTCAAAATTGGTAATGACGGCAGGAAAATGTTGTGCTAGAATATAACTGTCCGGCAATGACCGGACAGTTATAAGCACATCAAAATACGGGCAAAATAAACTTTGAGAGAAAGGGCTGCCAAAAGGCGGAAATCAGGGACAAGAAGTGAACAAAAAGAAAATTATACCGGTTGTGATTGCAATGCTTCTTATATTAATCATAGGAGGCGCTGCCGTAGGCAAGATGGTTTATGATAAATATTCTTATAGTAAGGAAAGAGTTGATATGGATGCGTTCTATCAGGTGTCGGGGGAGGAAAGCGCCATTATTTTACAGGATGAAACGGTGGAGGAGAAAGCCGTTATCAAAGACGGCATCTGCTATTTTGATCTGGACACCGTACACAAATATCTGAATGAAATTTTCTATGTGGATTTGTCGGAAAATCTGTTGCTGTATACCACTGCGGTAGAGAATATCCGGGCAAATCTGGGCGGAACCGCTTACAGCACATCCGAGGGCGAAACGGATGCGGGATATGTGATTGCCTATACGGAAGGTGAAAAGGTCTATGTGGCGGCGGATTTCGTGAAGCAGTATACCAATTTTTCCTATGATATGTATGACAGGCATGTACAGGTTTATACAGAGTGGGGAGTGCGTATGACGGCGCAAATCAACAAAAAAACCGCCGTGCGGGAGAAGGGCGGCATCAAGAGTCCCATTCTGCGGGATATGGAAGCCGGAGAGAGCGTAGAGATTCTGGAGCAGATGGATACATGGAGCAAGGTAAAGACATCGGACTCCATAATCGGATATGTGGAAAACAAGCGTCTGAGCGAAGGGGAAGAACAGCAGGAGACTCCGGTTACGGATTATGCTGCGCCGGAATATACCTCGCTTCTTATGAATAAAAAGGTGAATATGGGCTTCCATGCCATAGGTGCGGTGGTGGGCAACAGTACGCTGGATGATATGGTGGCGGAGTCCAGAGGCATGAATGTGATTTCGCCCACATGGTTCAGTTTAAATGACAATGAAGGCAATTTCAGGAGTTTTGGGACAAAGGATTATGTGGACAGGGCGCACGCGAAAGGATTACAGGTTTGGGGAGCGCTGGACAATTTTAACTATAAAAATGAAACCGGAGAGGCGATTGATACGCTGACGGTATTGTCCTCCACAACCAAGAGGCAGAATCTGGTAAATCAGATCAGCAATACCGCATTGGAGCTGGGGATGGACGGCATCAATATTGACTTTGAGGGATTGGAGGAAGCCTGCGGGATCCATTATGTACAATTTTTGAGGGAGCTTTCCGTCAGGTGCAGAACGAGCGGGCTTGTGCTTTCCGTGGACAATTATGTACCCTTTCACTTCAACAATTATTACCGTCTGGATGTGCAGGGGGAGATTTTGGATTATGTAGTCATCATGGGTTATGACGAACATTGGCATGGCAGCAAGGACCCCGGAAGTGTGGCAAGCATCGAATATGTGTCGGGAGGGCTTGACAAAACCCTTGAGCAGGTGCCGGCGGAAAAGGTAATAAACGCCCTGCCGTTTTATACCATTGAATGGAGAGTGGAGGGAGCCAATGTCACGGATAAATATCTGACCCTGAATAATACCGCGGAGTATTTAAAGCGGATAGGAGTGGAAAAGGTATGGGATGAGACGACCTGTCAGAATTATGTGGAATGGAAAGAGGGCAGCGCCACCTATCAGGTATGGGTGGAGGACGAGCAGTCTATCAGCGTGAAGCTGAATGTCATGAAAGCAAGGAATATTGGGGGAGTGGCAGTGTGGCGGCTGGGCTATGGAACGGAAACAGCATGGGAGCTGTTAAATATCTATGCCAACTCTTAAAGAGGAGCATTTTTAATCAATAGACCCTGTATAGTCCACAAACGGGCAGCCCATCTGTTTGAGCTCTTCTTCCATACCCGTTGACACATGGGCATAGAGTTCGTTTGAGATTCCCGGCATCCCCGGTATTTTATAGAAGGTATCTTTGTAGATGAATCTGTTCCCCGCGTATTTCTCGGGACAGTAAGGCTCAAAGGTTTCTTTGGCTTTCCGGGCAATCTCGCGCCATCTCAATATAAATTCTTTGAGTTCAGGAGCCAGTGCGTCTATGGATTCCTGGCTGTAGATGATATAGGGATGAAACCATGATTCCCAGTCGAGCCAGAGAACGCCTCCATCCGTTGTGTCCAATTGCGCATATTGGCTCTTATCTTGAGGTTCTGTGTAAAGTACGGGCATAGTGTTCTCCTTTCCAAACGATTAGGCGATTGCGAAACTCTATCTTTTATAAAACGAGTTGGACAGATTGCATGTTCCACAAGCAGACTCTTGAAAAACGCCAGCGCTTAGAGAGGTACTTTCGAGCTTAGCACTGTTGCGTTTTTCTTGAAGCGAAAGCGTGTCTGCGGTGGAATGTGCAATCTGTACAACGACACTCTTTAAAAACAAGAGTTTCGCAATTACCTACGATTTTTGTGTATGTTGCCTTGTTCCTTTTCTATTATAGCATGGGAGGCAATCCGTGTTTATAGGCAATGTTTACATCAAATATAAGAAGCTGCCGCTTCACGAATTTCCATTTGTGAAAGCGACAGCCGTTTTTCTGAATTCTTTTTCTTTTTATGCTCTTTTCAACGCAGTTCTGCCTGCGAAACATATAGCAGCGACACCGACTAACAAAAGAGGAAGGGGTACGCTGTTGTCTCCGGTCTTGGGCACCTTATCATAAGCATCGGATGCGCCGGACGCTGCAGGAGCGGATGCCGCGGGAGCAGCCGCCTGAGGCGTGTTTTGAGGAACATAGGCTACAGGAGCGGTGGGTGTAGCAGCGGAAGGTAAGGCAGTGTAGTAAGCGGGATCTGTTTTCAAGTCTCCCTCATAAATCTCCAACTGTCCTTTCGCCACATTATAACATTCATAACGAATATAGGCATCGTCTCTGGCAATCAAGTGCCCGACGGTTCCCTGACAGCCGACCGTTGCATGAACCGATATATCGGAACCGATAAGGTTTAGGTTAGCGACATCACTACAAAAAGTAACAACGGCATAGTCATATACATATGCATTGGTAATGGGACCGGTAATAGACGCGGAACTGTCACTTAATATATGGCACTCGTCAATGCTGCCGGCGTTTACGACAATATTGTCAGATCTGTTTGTAATGGTCAGGTTGCCGATGCGGCGCTGTCCCAAATCAAGCTCCAGCCGCTTTTCTTCGGAAGCATCGCCGTCGATGACAAGAGTATCGCCGTCCTTAAATGTTCCGTTTTCCAGATAGTAAAGTTCCCAATGCTCTGCGGGTTCGGAATCGTCCCAAGTGCCGCCGCCGACTCTGCATGTCCAGGTGTCGCCGTCCAGAACAATGAGGTGCGTGGTGGGCTGCTCCGCGGATACTTTGAGAGTGTTAGCCGCCGGAAGCACTGTCAAGCACACGGCGGACAGTAAGAGAAGTGCAATTTTTTTAAAATGTTTCATGAGTTAACCTCCTTGTGAGTTGTTTGGTCATCCTCCCGATAAATGGGGTCATAATAATCGCCTGTCTCCACTTCTTTGGCAACCACGACAAATCTTCCGGTTTCTGAGTGATAGGAGCAGGTGGACAGTGTGAGAAAGTGATCTCCGAACTGTGCTGTGACACCTGTGTCATATAGGGATAATGCCATGATATTTTGATAAAAGTCATCAAATTCTTCCTGGGTATCAGCCTGAAAGAATTTATAGAACTTAAATACCTGATCCGACTGTCTGTAAACCTGAGAGCGAAAAACGGCAATGACTTCATAATTGCGCAGGCATTTTTCGGTATACAGGCTCATTTGTTTGTGCTCTTTGTAAAAATCTTCCTTTTCGTAATCGGCAAGCTTGCCGAACATGGCGCCGGAACGCATATTATGACCATGGATAATCAGATTGGTGGTAAGAGGGTCAAGGCAGCTGTCCGTATCCAGAATCAGACAGCCGTTATTGTCCGGTTTGCCGTCAAATCCCCTGCGCAGATAGTATTCTTCATCCCGGGGAGTCCACATAACGGGGTAATCGACATTGGTACCGGGAATCAGAAGCCACGCAGCCATGTCTTCGTTTGCCAGATAGTTGTCTGCATAAGGGTTGGGCACCGTTTGGGGCGGCGCCGGAGAATCCTGTGCCTGCGAAGCATCCGGCTCGGAAGAACTCCCGGAAGGTATGGTCTCTAAAGGTTCGGAAGTCATATTAGCAGGGGGAGCCACGGTTGATTCGGCTTCCGGCTGTGTCCGGGAAATAGGTTCTTCGGTCTGTTTGCGCGCCAGATATTCTTTGGCGGACAAAATGCCCGCACAGGTCAGACAAATAAAAATAATGACCGTCAGAGCCGTTATCAGTTTTTCCTTTCTGCTATTATTATCCACAGTGTTATCCATGCCCCTATTATACGACTGAAGTACATTGAAAATCAACTGTCAATTTGACAATGGGGCAAAATTCATAATAAATTAAGAATTTCATAATATTATTATGCAATGACAGACACCATATTATTCCTTTGGTTTGTCGGAAAGCCCTGTTTCCGGGAAGACAGTGTGAAGCAGGCGGTATCCCATGTATGTCGGAAATGTGGCATGCATATAATAGGATAACGATTGGAAGCGGGAGCATTCGGTGAAAGATTTGCGAAATAACAGTCATGGCAAGGGAAAAAATAACGGGCAAAAGACAGGAAAGAAGCGGGCATTGGCGGGAATATGCCTGCTCCTTTTGCTGACTCTGCCGCTGGCGGGGAGGGAAGTCTCTCAAAATGTAATAAGCCAAAAACCTTCTGCCTTAAACGAAAAGGAGTGCAAATGTGTGGTGGTGGATGCGGGACACGGCGGAATCGACCCGGGTAAAGTGGGGATTAACGGCGCATTGGAAAAGGATATCAATCTGGAGATTGCTTTGCTGGTCAGGCAGTATTTGGAGGCGGATGATATTAAAGTAGTGATGACAAGAGAAACGGGTGACGGGCTGTATGATGAAAATACCGACAATAAGAAAGTGCAGGATATGAAACGCCGGGTGGCAATGATAGATGAAACTGCGCCGGATGTTACGGTGAGCATTCATCAGAACAGCTATCCGGAGGAGTATGTGCACGGAGCTCAGGTTTTCTATTATACAGGCAGCAAGGAAGGACAGCGGCTGGCGGAAATCATACAGACACAGCTTGCGGAAAAAGCGGATAAAGAAAACAAGCGTCAGATTAAAGCCAACGACAGCTATTATCTGCTGAAGAAAACCGGCGTCCCCATCGTAATTGTGGAGTGCGGATTTTTGTCTAATCGGGCGGAGGCGGAGAAACTGGGGAATAAAGACTATCAAAAAGAACTGGCGTGGGCAATCCATCTGGGAATCGTGCAGTATTTAAATGAATAACGGGAGTTGACAGTACATAATCAGTAACATTTTACTTTTGAAGAAACTTATGATATAATAAAACCGTATCCATGGCAGGAAGCGCCCGAACGGACATGAGATGCCACGGAAAGTACAAGAGGAGATGTTCTGACGGCCATATGGAAACAAAAATCATAAAAGTATGCCGGAAAGCAGAGAGCCGCTCCCGAGAGGAGGATAACGCCCTGCGGCAGGTGGGTGAAGTCATAAGACAGGGGGGATTGGCGGCATTTCCGACAGAGACGGTATACGGTCTCGGGGGAGATGCGCTGAATCCGGAATCTTCCCGCAAAATTTATGCCGCAAAGGGGAGGCCTTCGGATAATCCATTGATTGTGCATATTTGCCGGCTTGAAGATATTTATGCCATCGCGGCGGAAGTGACGCGGGAGGCAGAGAAACTGGCGGAAGCGTTCTGGCCGGGACCCCTCACCATGATTTTGAAAAAGACGGATAAAGTGCCCTGTGAGACCACGGGGGGCTTGGATACCGTGGCGGTGCGGATGCCTTCGGATGCAACCGCCCGGAAAATCATAGAATACAGCGGGGGGTATGTGGCGGCGCCAAGCGCCAACCTTTCGGGGAAGCCAAGCCCTACAAAAGCCCGATATGTGATAGAAGACATGATGGGGAGAATTGATGTGATTGTGGACGGCGGCGAGGGTGAAATCGGTTTGGAGTCCACTATTGTGGATATGACGGTAAATCCCCCTCAGGTGCTGCGCCCCGGATATATTACAAAGGAAATGCTGGAAACCGCTCTCGGAGCATCGGTTGCTCTGGATGAGACGATTCTTGGGGATGACAGAGGACAAGCCCCAAGGGCGCCGGGGATGAAATACAGGCATTATGCTCCGCAAGGAGAACTGACTATTGTGGAGGGCATGCCCGGACGGGTGATAGATTATATTAACGAAAAATCAAAAGAAGCTATGGACGCCGGTGAAAAGGTGGGAATTATTGCCACCAAGGAGCAGGCGCACCTCTATCAGGCGGATGTGATAAAAAATGTGGGCAGCAGGCGGGACGAGAAGACTGTTGCAAGAAATTTATATCAGGCGCTGCGGGAGTTTGACGAGGAAAGCGTGACGGTGATTTTTTCGGAAAGTTTTGACGCGCAGGGATTCGGACAGGCTATCATGAACCGTTTGTTGAAGGCGGCGGGTCATAAAATAATAAAAGTATAAGATTGACGGCGGATTAGGAGAGGGAAATTATGATAGCAATCGGAAGCGACCATGGGGGCTATGAATTAAAGCAAAAGGTGATTGGTCATTTGGAAGCGAAAGGCATTCAGGTAAAAGATGTGGGGTGTCACGGAATGGATAGCTGCGATTATCCCGTATTCGGGCAGGCAGCGGCAAAAGCGGTGGCATCGGGAGAATGTGAGAAGGGCATTATTATCTGCACTACGGGAATCGGCATCAGTATTGTTGCCAACAAGGTGCAGGGCATTCGCTGCGGGCTTTGCGGGGATACTTTTTCCGCCAGAATGACCAGACTGCACAATGACGCCAATATGTTGGCTATGGGCGCCGGAATCGTGGGACCGCAGCTTGCGTTTGATATTGTGGACACCTTTTTGGAAACGGATTTCTCCGGGGAGGAAAAGCATATCCGGAGAATCGGCATGATAGAAGGAACGGAAGAGTAAAGGGCGGCAGAAAGGCGCGGATAAGGCTATGGGCAAAAGAGAAGACTATATCAGCTGGGATGAATATTTTATGGGAGTCGCACAGCTTTCCGGAATGCGCTCCAAGGACCCCAATACACAGGTGGGAGTCTGTATCGTAAGTCTTGATAATAAGATTCTATCCATGGGTTATAACGGTTTTCCCAAAGGATGTTCGGATGAAGAATTCCCGTGGGAACGGGAAGGGGAGGAATTGGAAACCAAATATCCCTATGTGACCCACGGAGAGCTGAATGCTATTTTGAATTACAGGGGAGGCTCTTTGGAGGGAACCAAGATGTATGTGGGTCTGTTTCCCTGTAACGAGTGCGCCAAGGCAATTATACAGGCAGGTATAAAAACCGTGGTTTATGACAGCGACAAATATGAGGGCACTCCCGGTAACAAGGCGTCCAAGAGGATGTTTGACGCCGCGGGAGTGGTTTATATACCGTACAGCAGAACTGGCAGACAGATTCATATCAAAGTATAGTGCAGAGGAGAAGAACATGTCCTTAAAAACCATAAAAAGAGTGACCGCGTTATTCATGGCCGCGGCTATTGTGGCAGCATTCTCCGCGATGTCGGAACCGATTGTGGCGGATGCCACCACCACCAAGGAACAGATTGACCAGAAGGAGAAAGAAAAAAATAATATACAGGGAGAATTAGACAAGACAAACGAAAATCTGGAAGATTTGAAAGAAAATCAAAACTCTCTGAAAGGGGAATTGAATCATTTCAACAATGAACTGCTGAAAGTGCGGGACAATCTGGAAGAGCTTGAGGGACAGATTCGGAATAAAGAGCAGGAGATAGACGATACGCAGGCTCTTTTGGAGAATGCAAGAGAGACCGAAAAATGGCAGAAAAAGTGTATGGTGGCGAGGGCAAGGGATATGTATGTCAGAAGCAGCGACAGTTATATCAATGCCGTCGTAACCGCGGATAGTTTTGCGAGTATGTTAAATACGCAGGATTATTTTCAAAAGATAGCGGAATATGACCAGCAGAAAATGCAGGAATTCAAGGAAAACAGGGAGCTGATTGAGGAGACCGAGACAAGGCTTTTGGGAGAGATGGAAGAGCTGGAACAGTTGAAGGACGCGGCGGAAGAAGAGAAAAATAAGGTATCGTCGCTTATCAGCGCGACTTCCAGTTCCATTGCCAAATATGCGGACCAGATATCCGATGCGGAGCAGGAAGCAAGGGCCTATGAAGAACAGCTTCGGAAGACGGAGGAGGATTTAACCTACCTCAGGCAGAAGCTGAAAGAGGAATTGGCAATGTCCCAGACCGCAGCCAACGCTACATGGAGGGATATTTCGGAAGTGACCTTTGAGGAAGGGGATCGTTATCTTTTGGCAAACCTGATTTATTGCGAAGCAGGGGCAGAACCCTATGACGGAAAGGTTGCCGTGGGAAGCGTGGTCATCAACCGTGTGTTGAGTTCGGTTTACCCGGATACCGTACTTGGCGTTATCTACCAGAACAGGCAGTTTACGCCTGCGGGAAGCGGAAGGCTGGCAATCGCCCTCAACGAGAACAGGGCAAACGCGGACTGTTACCGCGCCGCGGACGAAGCGATGTCCGGCGTTACCAATGTAGGAAACTGCGTATATTTCAGAACTCCCATTGAAGGGTTAAGCGGTATTAATATCGGTGGTCATGTGTTTTACTAAGATATGGCGTCCACAGACGATATCAATTATACCCGTTAAAGCGGGCAGGGGGTATATCCATGAAGATTGTCAGAAGTGAATTTGAACAGCGCGCAGTGGTGTTTTCCGACTGCAAAGTATATGTCAGGAAAAATTTTGCGGTGGCGTCCGCAGATGAATGGTATTATGAATATGTGAAGGAAAATTCCTATCTTGCCCTGACGGAATTACTGCCGCCGGAAGATGCCGCGATTCTGCAGGAAGGTATGGAAACGCTGATAGAACCCATAGAAATATATACCCGGCTGGACAACCGCAGGAATGAGGGATACCGCAATGTATATCTGAGATTGGAAAACTGCGACAAGACAGAAGAAGGTGAGCATCTCTATCTTGTCAATATTCTGGACATAGTGGATATGGAGCGCCGCACCCGCAAACTGGACGGCGTTATTTCCAAATACAGGCATTTTATGACCTTAAAGAACGAGTATTATTTTGATTATTTTATATCTAAGGACAGACTGGTCATTTACAAGTATATTGACGAAATATCCGTTACGGTATATGAATCCTCGCTGGAACAATTCAGGCAGAACTGTGAAAACAACGGACAGACGGAGGAACAGAAGCGGCAAATAGAGGATTTCTGCACCTATCTGGAAAAGAGGACCCATCGTTTTGAGGTGGAATTTACCATGAATAATGAGGACGGCACTGCCAAATGCCTTGCTCGGGGGGGCACTTTTTTAAGGAATGACGATATCATAGCGGGAGTTTTTTCTCCCGATCAGGCGGCTGTGCAGGAGACCTATTATCTGACCGCTGCGGCAAAAGATGTGGGAACCGGTCTGTTTAACAAGAAGGCGGCAACGGAATATGCCGTTGAAAAGCTGAGCCTGGCAAAAGGCGCGGTCTGCTGGCTGCTGATTATTGATATTGACGATTTTAAAAGCGTAAATGATTCTTTTGGGCATCTTTTCGGAGATCAGGTCATTTATAAGGTGGCGGATACCCTGCGCCATCATGTGAGCTTAAGGGGAATCGTGGGGCGCTTCGGAGGGGACGAATTCTTTATTCTGCTGGACAAGGTGAAGACAAGGGAAGATGTAAAAACGCTCTTAAAAAGCATTGTAAAAGAGCTTGCCGTGGCCTATGATCCCAAGTTAAAGGTTACGCTGTCCATCGGCATCAGCCAATATCCCAAGGACGGCACCGATTTTGCGGAGCTTTTCGGCAAAGCGGACAAGGCATTGTATATTGCCAAAGAAAAGGGCAAGAACCGCCATATCATTTATGAGGAAGAAAAACACGGAGCGTATCATAAGGACGGCATTCAGGCACAGACGGTAGCGTATGTGGTATCCAGAGAGAAAAGGCGGGAAGCGCTCAGGAATATTATCGGCAACATTTATAAACAAGGTGCGGAGTATGTGACGGACAGACCGGAAGTGCAGAAAAATATAAGGGATTTGTTTGATCTGGACGGCTTTACGGTATACACAAATTATGGGCGGGATGTGCTGTGCAGGAACGGAAGCTATTCCTGCGAGACGCCTGATACGAACGGTGAACTTACCGAGGAATCCTATCAGGAGCTTTTTGGCAGGGAAGATGTACTGATTGTTAATAATATGACGAGCTTTAAGACAAAGCATCCGGAATTTTACAAACTGGCCAAAAAACAGGAGATTACCGCAACCATTCGCTGCCTTGTAAGAAAAGAAGGGGTTCCCTTTGCCATGATCCATTTTGATGTCTTTAACCGTAACCGAAAATGGTCGGATATGGATATTGAGATGCTGAGCCTGATAGGGTGCTGTCTGGGAGGTATTATCTGTGGCCAATAGTGTGGGAAGAATTTCTGAAGCTCATAATCCTTTCTGATTCAAGTACGCCTGAAGCTTGTCGAATTTGTCCCGGTCAATGAGGGTGAGCAGTTCGTTTAATTGGCGAAGGCTTTGACACAATTGGGTTTCGGTAATAAGCCGGCGCTCCACGGCGTCAGCCAATTCGTCCAAATCCACTACTTTTATATGACCGTCCGGATATATGATGACATCCGTTAAAAGATCCGTAACCGTGAGGATGTTGGCGGATTCATCCATTTCATAAGCCACAATATCACAGTACCAATATAGGAGACTGTCATCATCGCGGTAAAATTTGCTGACCTTAATCCCTTCTTTCAAAAAATAACAGGAGCATCCATGGGAGAAAGAGGCTTTGGGACGCAGGGACTTCCATTTGGTGATAATGACTTCCTCATTTTGCCTGACAATGATATCATCCTTTAAAAGGATACATTCCTGTGGGATGATGCGCTTGCGGTAAATCTGTAAAGAGCCCATGGCAGTTCCTCCTATGTTTTAAGTGTTTAAATATATTATACCATAAAAACCCGGTTTAGGGGTTTTAATTTTTTCATTTTTAAATTTGTATTATTCTAGACAATTTGGAAAAAATTAGGTATAATTTATTATAGTGTGGGGAGCGGAGGTATTTATGTCCGGCAGACGGAAAAACCGTTATGACAAAAGTGTATATCATTCTTTTGCATTGGTGATGCAGTTCGGCATCAATATGCTGGTGCCTATCTGCCTGTTGTCCGCCTTGGGCATTTATCTGGATCAGAAATTTGACACCTCATATCTCATGGTTATTTTGTTTTTTGTAGGCGCGGTTGCGGGAGGACAAAATGTCTTCCGCATGGCGAAAAAGGTTTATGAGGAGCCGCAGGAGAACGAAAAGGAGTCAGGCAGCAGGGATGAAGGTCGTGGAGACACTGAAAAAGGCAAATAGAACCCTTCTGGAAATGTGGACGGGCATTCTGCTTTTGGGACTTATCTGTCAGGCGGCAGGGATGTTTTTGGTGGAAGACCGGATTTTATATACGGAGAGTCTATGGTTTGGTATTTTGCTTGCTTTTACCAGTACCATTCATATGTACCGTTCTTTGGACAGAGCTCTTGATTTTGACGAGAAAACCGCTACAAAGCTGATTTTTCGGGGATATCTGATCAGGTATGCAATGCTGGCGGTGATTCTGGCGCTCATTGCAGCCACGGGCGTATTGAATTTTTTGGTAGTTTTGATGGCATACATGAGTCTGAAAGTAACGGCGCTCATACAGCCGATTACCCATAAAGTATATAATAAGCTGTTCCATGAGGAGGATCCCGTTCCTCTGCCCATGGAGGAGCAAACAGAAAATTGAATAAGGAGGTGAAACTATGGAGCATGGAATTTTGTTATCCGGAGCCGACAATATTGACTTTATGGTCCATGGAATTTTTCAGTATTCCTTTTTTGGACATCAGGTCTGGATAACAACGACACAAGTGTGTCTGCTGATAGTCATGTTGATTCTCATTGGCTTTGCCATTGTGGCGAACCGCGTCATGTGCAAGGCTTCGGAAGAACCGACGGGCTTTCAGAATGTGGTGGAGCTGATTGTCGAGAAGCTGGATGGCATGATTGACGGGACTATGGGAAGAGGCGCTCCGGGATTTTATAATTACATAGGAACGATTTTCATCTTTATCCTGTTCAGCAATATATCCGGACTTCTGGGTCTGAGACCGCCTACGGCGGACTATGGTGTAACGCTTCCTCTCGGTATTTTGACTTTTATTCTGATCCATTTCAATCAGTTTAAATATCAAAAGCCGAAGGATATCTGGGCAGATATGTGTTCACCGCTGCCGCCCTGGCTGCCGATATGGCTGCCAATCAACTTAATCAGCGAGATAGCGGTTCCGATATCTTTATCCCTGCGTCTGTTTGCCAATGTGCTTTCCGGCACGGTTATGATGGCGCTGGTGTATGGGCTGCTTGGCTGGATAGCGACTGCGTGGCCCGCAGCGCTGCATGTGTATTTTGACTTATTCTCCGGTGCGATTCAGACATATGTATTCTGTATGCTGACTATGACTTATATTTCCAATGCACGGGGAGATGCCTAGTGTGAAAAAATCACACACCCAAATTATTTTAATAAAGGCTGGTGCCTACAATCAGGAGGAAACAAAATGGATTTCAATGAAAACTTTATTTTAGGATGTTCTGCAATTGGAGCAGGTCTGGCTGTTATCGCCGGTATCGGACCCGGTGTCGGACAGGGTATCGCTGCCGGACACGCAGCAGCAGCAGTGGGACGCAATCCCGGTGCTAAATCAGCTGTAACTTCTACCATGCTGCTTGGACAGGCAGTCGCAGAGACCACAGGTCTGTACGGTCTGCTCATCGCCATGCTGTTATTGTTCGTAAAACCTCTGCTGCCTTAATCGGCAAGGGAACACTATTTATAGAAATGGTGGAAAGGAGGCAAACATGATACTTTTAACAGGCGGCGAGTCCATGGAAAGATTATTTGATCTTGATTGGCAGCTTCTGGCAGATTCCTGTCTTTCGATTATAGCAGTATTTGTTTTATTTCTGGCATTGAGTTACTTTTTATTCAATCCCGCCAGAAAAATGCTGAATGCGCGTAAGACCAAGATTCATGATGAATTGGAAGACGCCAGACAGAATATGGAGACTGCCCAGAGCTTAAAAGCGCAGTACGAGGAGAAGCTGAAGGAAATCGATAAAGAAGCGGAAAGCATTCTAAGCGATGCCCGTAAGCGGGCGCTGGCAAACGAGAACCAGATCATTGCCGATGCCAAAGAGGAAGCATCCCGTATTATCGAAAGGGCAAAAGTGGAAGCACAGCTCGAGAAACAGAAGATGTCCGATGAAGTCAAGAAAGAAATGGTGGTTCTGGCATCTTTGGTAGCGGGCAAGGTAGTGGCGGCTTCCATTGATACAACCGTACAGGAACAGCTGGTTAACGAGACTCTGAAAGAAATAGGTGACAGCACATGGCAAAATTAGTTTCCAAGACATACGGAGAAGCGTTGTTTGAAACTGCCATGGAAGGACAGAAGGCGGAAGAGCTGTTGGAGGAAATCCGGACAGTGAATGCCATACTGGAGCAGAATCCCGATTTCGATAAGCTGATGAAGCATCCCGGAGTCCCCAAGCTGGAAAAGGTGCAGGTAGTCGAAAAGATTTTTAAAGGCAATGTCAGTGATGAACTGACAGGATTCTTAAAGATCGTGGTAGAGAAAGAGCGATATAAGGATTTGCAGGAAATCTTTAACTATTACACCGATAAGGTGAAGGAGACAAGCGGTATCGGCGTGGCATATGTAACCACTGCCGTGGAGTTGAATCAGATCCAAAAAGCGGATGTAAAGACAAGACTCCTTGCAACCACTCCTTATCGGACAATGGAAATTCATTATCAGACGGATTCTTCCCTTATAGGCGGCATGGTCATCCGCATTAATGACAGGGTAGTGGACAGCAGTATCCGTACAAAATTAAATGATTTGACCAAACAATTATTACAAATTCAATTAGGTTAACTGATTGGAAGAAAGGTGCTACAGGACAATGAATTTAAAACCAGAAGAAATAAGTTCTGTAATCAAGGAGCAGATTCAGAGATATGCGTCTAAGCTTGATGTATCCGATGTGGGTACCGTAATTCAGGTGGCAGACGGTATCGCCCGTGTACACGGGTTAGAAAATGCCATGCAGGGAGAGTTATTGGAATTCCCCGGCGAAGTATACGGCATGGTGCTTAACCTTGAGGAAGACAATGTCGGTGTAGTATTGCTTGGTAGTGCAAGAAATATCAATGAGGGAGACACCGTTAAGACTACGGGACGCGTGGTTGAGGTGCCGGTAGGCGATGCATTGCTGGGGCGTGTAGTAAATGCATTGGGACAACCCATTGATGGCAAAGGACCTGTTCAGACCGACAAATTCCGCAAGATTGAGCGTGTGGCAAGCGGCGTTATCACCAGAAAGAGCGTGGATACCCCCTTGCAGACAGGAATTAAAGCAATTGACTCCATGATACCCATCGGACGCGGACAGCGTGAGTTGATTATCGGTGACCGTCAGACAGGAAAGACGGCAATTGCGATAGACACGATTATCAATCAGAAGGGTCAGAATGTAAAATGTATCTATGTGGCAATCGGACAGAAAGCTTCTACCGTTGCCAATATTGTAAAGACTTTGGAGGAGTACGGTGCTATGGCATATACCACCGTTGTGGTATCTACCGCCAGCGACATGGCTCCCTTACAGTACATAGCTCCCTATTCCGGTTGCGCAATCGGCGAGGAATGGATGGAGAAGGGCGAGGATGTATTGGTTATTTATGATGATTTAAGTAAACATGCTACGGCATACCGTACACTCTCCCTGCTGCTTCGTCGTCCGCCCGGGCGTGAAGCTTATCCCGGTGATGTATTCTATCTGCATTCCAGACTGCTGGAGCGTGCGGCAAGAATGAGCGATGAGTATGGCGGAGGCTCTTTGACCGCACTGCCCATCATAGAGACGCAGGCAGGCGATGTATCCGCATATATCCCTACCAATGTGATTTCCATCACTGACGGACAGATTTATCTGGAGACGGAGATGTTCAATTCCGGTTTCCGCCCTGCAGTAAACGCAGGCCTTTCCGTATCCCGTGTAGGTGGTGCGGCACAGATAAAAGCAATGAAGAAGATTGCGGCTCCTATCCGTACAGAGCTGGCACAGTATCGTGAGCTGGCATCTTTTGCACAGTTCGGTTCCGAGCTGGATGCGGATACCAAGGAGAAATTGGCACAGGGTGAGCGAATCAAAGAAGTTTTGAAGCAGCCCCAATATCAACCCATGCCCGTGCAGTATCAGGTTATTATCATCTATGCCGTAACCCGCAAATATCTGTTGGATGTGGCTGTTGAGGATATTACGCGTTTTGAGAAGGAATTCTTTGAATTTCTGGATACGAAATATCCGGAGGTTCCTTCGTCCATCGCATCGGAGAAATCCATGTCAGAGGAGATTGAGGACAAGCTCAAGAAGGCGCTGGAAGAATTTAAAGGGACATTTTTGAAGTAGATGGAGGCTGAATATGGCATCAATGCGAGATATAAAGCGCCGTAGAAGCAGTATTCAGGGCACTCAGCAGATTACGAAGGCCATGAAGCTTGTTTCCACGGTGAAGCTGCAACGCGCAAGAGCAAGTGCAGAGCGTTCCAAAGCTTATTTCGAGTGCATGTTTCAGACGGTGAACAGTATCCTGTCCCGTGTGGGCCATGTGGAGCATAAATATCTGCTTCCCGGAGAATCTCAGAAAAAGGCGGTTATCGTCATCACTTCTAACAGAGGTTTAGCGGGAGGGTATAACTCCAATGTGGTAAAGCTTGTTACGAGAAATGAGGAGTGGAAAAAAGAAGACCTCCTGATTTATGCCATCGGTAATAAGGGAAGAGAGTATCTCCACAGAAACGGCTATGAGATTAAGGAAGAGCTGCCTGAAATTATAGAGGAGCCTGCCTATGTCGATGCCATGCTGTTATCCGAGAGACTGTTAAATTCCTTTGCCCAAGGCGAAATCGGGGAAATCTATCTGGCATATACTTCTTTTAAAAATACAGTCAGCCACGAACCGAGACTTTTGAAGCTTCTTCCCGTAGAATATGAAGAGGATGAGAAGCAGGAAGAGGGCAGTGACAGTATTTTGATGAATTTTGAGCCGGAAGATGTGGAAGCGCTTGATATGTTGATTCCCAAGTATATTACCAGCCTGATTTACGGAGCCATGATGGAGGCGGTTGCCAGTGAGAACGGGGCCCGTATGCAGGCAATGGACAATGCCACCAGCAATGCCGAGGATATGATCAGCGACTTGTCGCTTAAGTACAATAGGGCAAGACAGGGCTCTATTACACAGGAGCTGACAGAGATTATTGCAGGTGCAGAGGCCTTGGGATAACAATGTGTAAAGAAATTCTAAGTCAGCAAAGTACGCTGACTAAGAATTTCTAAGTTACACATGGAAGAACGCAAAAGCAGCGTTCTTCCCATTGCTTGTTTGTGCCAGATATGCAGGCATGACAGGCAGTATAAACGGAATGAAGATTTTCTAAGGTCAGAAAGAACCTGACCTAATAAAATCTAAGTCATTCCGCGAAGAATCCGTAAGCGGATTCTTGAGAATGAATTAATAATCATGCCCGCAGCGCGGGCAGGAAAGAGGTAGAAATGGCAGGAGAAAACAAAGGCAAGATTACTCAGGTCATAGGCGCCGTTTTGGATATCCGTTTTGACGAGGGAAATCTGCCGGAGATTAACGAAGCAATCCGCATACCTACCAAAGAGGGCGGTGAGCTGACGGTTGAAGTTTCCCAGCATCTGGGTGATGACGCGGTCAGATGTATTGCCATGGGTACTACGGACGGATTGGTTCGCGGTATGGATGCGATTGCAACAGGGGCGCCTATTTCCGTACCGGTAGGCGAGAATACTCTGGGGCGCATTTTCAATGTTTTGGGACAGCCCATAGACAATAAACCCGCACCGGAGGGAGTAACTTATGAACCGATTCACAGACCGGCGCCCAAATTTGAGGAGCAGTCCACCGAGACGGAGCTTTTGGAGACCGGAATCAAGGTGGTAGACTTGCTTTGTCCTTACCAGAAGGGCGGTAAGATTGGTCTGTTCGGCGGTGCAGGCGTAGGAAAGACAGTGCTGATTCAGGAGTTAATCCGTAATATTGCTACGGAGCATGGCGGATATTCCGTGTTCACCGGCGTAGGCGAGCGTACCCGTGAGGGTAACGACCTTTATCACGAGATGATGGAGTCGGGAGTTATCGACAAGACCACCATGGTATTCGGTCAGATGAACGAGCCCCCCGGAGCAAGAATGAGAGTGGGATTAAGCGGTCTGACCATGGCAGAATATTTCCGTGATAAAGGCGGAAAGGATGTGCTGCTATTTATTGATAATATTTTCCGTTTCACTCAGGCAGGAAGCGAGGTGTCCGCACTGTTGGGGCGTATGCCTTCTGCGGTAGGATATCAGCCCACCCTGCAGACGGAGATGGGCGCTTTGCAGGAGCGTATCACTTCCACGAAGAACGGTTCCATTACTTCCGTACAGGCAGTGTATGTGCCTGCGGATGACCTGACTGACCCTGCGCCGGCTACGACATTCGCACATTTGGACGCTACCACGGTATTGTCCCGTTCCATTGTGGAACTTGGTATTTACCCTGCGGTAGACCCGCTGGAGTCAACATCCCGTATTCTGGATCCCAGAATTTTAGGTGAGGATCATTATGCAGTGGCGCGCGGAGTGCAGGAGATTTTGCAGAGATATAAGGAATTGCAGGATATTATCGCTATTCTGGGTATGGACGAGCTTTCCGAGTCCGACAGATTGGTGGTGTCCCGTGCCCGTAAGGTGCAGAGATTCCTTTCACAGCCCTTCTTCGTTGCAGGGCAGTTTACCGGTCTGGAAGGAAAATATGTGCCGATTAGCGAAACGATTCGTGGATTTAAGGAGATTCTGGAAGGGAAGCACGATGACATTCCGGAGAGCTATTTCCTGAATGCAGGAAGTATTGACGATGTATTGGCAAAAGTGAAATAGTGCGGAGGTGTCAATATGGCAGATAACAATAGTTTAAGGCTGCGTATCATCACCCCGGAGCGCACATTTTATGAAGGCGATGTGGACATGGTGGAGTTTAATACCACGGAGGGTGAGATAGGCGTGCTTCCGGGTCATATTCCCCTGACCGTCATTGCGAAACCCGGAATCCTGACGATTTATGAGAAGGATGAGGAGAAGACAGCGGCATTCCACTCAGGCTTTGCAGAGATTCTGCCGGACAGTATGACTATTCTGGCGGAAGTGATTGAATGGCCGGGTGAAATTGACGAGGAGCGCGCACAGGCAGCTTTGCACCGTGCGGAAGAGCGCTTGCAGAACAAGACGCCGGAGACGGATATTGCAAGGGCTGAGACAGCGCTTTTGCGTGCAGTGGCGCGTATTCAGGTACTGAAATAAAAACAATACAAAAGACAAATGTAACAAATCATACGCAGTACGCATATGTTATAAAAAATGACTCAGGTGGGTCGTTTATTGATAACTATGAGGTACTGCGTATGGATTTTAACAGAAAAATAATACATCCCCTGCCGTTCTATATGACCTATCCCGGTTATCTTGCTCCCTCGCAGGAGAGTGCAGCTTTACAGGACTTGGAATATTTACAACAGGCATATCCCCGTGAGGTGAGACAATATCAGAGCAAAATAGCAGAGATTCTGGATAAACTGGACTATGAGGGGAGCATGATATATGACGAGTACCCTGACTGCTATTCCCTGCAGAGACTGGCGGACACGATTATTCGGATATTGCAGCAGGAGGAAGCTGACAAAGGAGAGGAAGTTTCGGATTCGGAAGAGTGGAAGTCCGTGAAAAATATAATACAGGTACTTTTATGTAACGAAGTTTATAAGAGACGCCATGGCGGAAGGCGGTTTGGAAAATTTTAGTTGTGTAATTTCCGAAAAATTATTACAATAGGATTATGAAAAAAATAATAATTAAAATTGCCGTTTTTATGGCAACTTTTCTGGTGTCTTTAATAGTCATCGGACAATTTATGAATAAAGGGCATGACAATATCACTATGGAAATGGCGGATGCTACATTTCCCGTGATTGTCATGGAAAAAAACGGTGTTTCTTACAATGCGCTCTATGGATATAAAAATGCCATGGATACAGCGCTTCTTAGGGATACCGTTACGGTTTTGGGGCAGAACCGCAATACCGATTTTATTGTGCAGACTTTTGGAAAAGCAGTTACGGGTATTTCCATAGAGGTTCGCAGCATTGACGGGAACAGACTGATTGAAAATACAGAGCTGACGGGTTATGAGGCTGATGGGGCAAACATCCGCGGCACACTGGCATTAAAGGATTTGTTGGAAAAGGATACAGAGTATATGCTGACCTTTTTGCTCAGAACGGAAGGAGAAGAGGTTTTGCATTATTATACCCGTGTGATATGGAGCGATAATCTGTATGCTGACGAGGAGATTGCTTTTGTGACGGATTTTCACAACAGGCTCTATGACAGGGAAAAGGCAAGGGAGCTGACCAAATATCTGGAAACGAACGCATCGCTTCAGGATAATCAATCGTTTCATTATGTCAATATACACAGCAGTTTCCGGCAGATTACATGGGGAGATTTGCCGGTACGGGAGGAGACGGCGCCTCAAATCCGTTTGACGGAAATTGCACCTCAGACGGCGGCATTGCTAATGGATTATGTGGTGTCTACTACCGAAGGAAAAAATAAAACCTACTATCAGATCAGGGAATATTACAGACTCCGTTATACGCCGGACAGAATGTATCTCTTGAACTATGAGAGAAATATGGTGCAGATTCCGGACACAGAGAGGATGTATGCCAATGACAAGATACTTTTGGGCATCACGGGGGAAGATGTCTCCATGGTGGAGAGTGAAGATGGCAATGTGGTGGTATTTCAGGCGGCAGGCCAGCTTCTCAGTTACAATGTACTGACCAATAAATTGGCAGTGATTTTCAGCTTTTACGATAAAGACAATGCGGATATCAGGACCATGCTGAATAACCATACCATCAAGATTTTTGATGTGGACGAAGGAGGAAATGTCCGGTTTGCGGTATACGGATACATGAATCGCGGGAGACATGAAGGTGAAGTGGGTATTCAGCTCTATACTTATGACAATGCGCTGAATACGATTGAGGAAATGATATATATTCCCTGCAACTGTTCCTATGCGGTGTTGGAGGCGGAAATGCAGAATCTGCTTTATTTGAGCAGGGAGCAAAAGTTGTATTTTTCACTGGGGGGCAAAATCTATTGTGCGAATCTGGTGGAGAGAACTTATTTTGAATTGTTTGACATTACGGAAGACGATAATATTTATGCATCCGAAAATCATCGAATCTTAGTGTCCCTGTGGTCTGACGGGGAAGGCAGTCTGGAAGATGCCGATTATCGCACTAAGATGATGATACAAAATCTGAATACGGAAACACAGGAAATTATTTCGGCAGGGGCAGGAGAAGCCATTCGCCCGCTGGGATTTATGGGTGAGGATGTTATCTACGGACTTGCCCGCATAGAGGATATTGTAAGGGAAAGCTCCGGAAATATCTTTTTCCCCATGTATAAAATCTATATCAGCAATGCGGAGGGGGAGATGCTGAAAGAATATCAGCAGAGCGGCGTTTATATCATGGACTGTCATGTGCAGGAAAATCAGATTATTCTGGAGCGCCAGCAAAGATTGGAAAACGGCTCCTATGTGGCGATAGAGCAGGATCAGATTATGAATAATCTGGAGGGAAGCGTCGGTAAAAACCAATTGGCTTCAGCAGATATCGATATTTATGAAAAATATGTACAGATTAAACTGCGGAGCAGTATCGACACAAAGAATATTAAGGTGGTCAGACCCAAGGAAGTCGTGTTTGAGGGCGGGCGCGAGCTGCTGCTTTCGGGGGGGAACGAAACCGCCAGATATTATGTTTACGGACCCTATGGCGTAAATGCTATTTATAATTCCCCTGCCGCAGCTGTTAATCTTGCCTATCAGATTTCGGGAATTGTGACGGATGATAGTGGTAACTGCATTTGGCTGAAGGGTAATCGCGTGACGCGCAATCAAATTATGGCAATCAAAGAAGATATTGTGACGCCAAGCAAGGACAGTCTGACCATATGTCTGGACACCATGTTAAAGTTTGAAGGAATTATCCGTAATTCCGAATATCTCTTGGGACGGGGAGATACTGTGCGTGAAATTCTGGAGAATAATCTGGAAGGTGCACAAATTCTGGATCTCACCGGCTGTAATCTGGATGCCGTGCTGTACTATGTAAATCAGGATATTCCGGTACTGGCTCTTTTGAAAAATAAAGAAGCGGTGCTGGTCACAGGCTTTAATGAGTATAATGTGGTCATTATGGAGCCTGCGACAGGCACACTCTATAAGAAGGGGATGAATGATGCCACTCAGTGGTTTGAGGAGAATGGCAATCAGTTTATCACATATATCAGGACAGATGCTTAAGTGAGGCGGAGCAGTCACCGAAAACGGAAATTTGGTATTTTTGCAGTACATTCAGAAGCAAAAGTCCAAAAACTCCGCAGGAGAGAACTTCGCCAATGCCCACAGTGAGCATAAAGTAAAAGATGGAACCTTCTATCCGATAAGCATAGGACAGTATAAAGGGCACTATCAGGGTGTTGGCGGCAATGGGCGGAAGGGGAGCAAGCCATTTGCTTTTCTTCCGAAGCATCCATGTGCCGAATGCGGCAATTAAAGTAGCGAGGGAGCCGAAAAGGATATCCCAGATAATACATCCTGTCAAGAGATTGCTCAACAGGCATCCCACATAAAGACCGGGAATGGCTGCAGGCGTAAAAAAGGGCAGTATGGTCAGCGCTTCGGAAAATCGTAGCTGAATGGCATAATGGTCCAAGCCAAAGGCGCCGGCAATCAGCGTCAGTACGACATAGAGCGCAGCAATCATAGCTGCCTGAGTCAGGTAGAGCACTTTTGTGTTTTTCATTCTATTGTCTCCTTTAGTTTTGTTTTACGTGAGGAAGGTCTCGAACTCACGGTTATATTAGCTTAATTCCCCATTCTTATACTTTGCAACAATGCTTTGAATCCTTTCGTTAGGATTCAGCAAATCACTGATAGAAGAATCATGATTCAGGGTATCGATAATATAAGCGATATACTTACTCATATCACAGTTAATATACCATTCTCTCTGCAATAAATCGGGAGTCTGGTAAATCAAATTGGTGGTAAGGATTTTGTCTATGATATGATCCTCATAAGCCTTGTCAAATTTTTCCAAACCGCTGGTAAAAAGCCCAAATGTTGCAAAGACAAAAATCTTGTTGGCTTTGCGCTCCTTTAAAGAGGAAGCCACCTCCAGAACACTCTCACCGGAGGAAATCATGTCGTCAATGATAATCATATCCTTGCCTTCCACGCTGCTGCCTAAAAATTCATGGGCAACAATGGGATTGCGTCCGTTTTCAATCTTTGTATAGTCACGCCTCTTATAGAACATACCCATATCAAGACCCAACACATTGGCGATATAGATGGCGCGGCTCATACCGCCCTCATCGGGACTGATAACCATCATGTGGTCGGAATCCAGCTGTAAATCCTTCACATGGCGCAACAGCCCTTTAATAAACTGATAAGCAGGCTGTACCGTCTCAAAACCATGCAGAGGAATGGCATTCTGTACTCTGGGGTCGTGAGCGTCAAAAGTAATGATATTATCAACTCCCATGCGCACCAATTCCTGAAGGGCAATGGCGCAGTCAAGGGATTCTCTCGCTGTTCTTTTGTGTTGGCGGCTCTCATACAAAAACGACATAATCACCGTGATGCGGCGTGCCTTTCCGCCTACGGCGGCAATAATGCGCTTTAAGTTCTGATAATGGTCATCCGGGGACATATGGTTTTCATGACCGCACAACGAGTAGGTCATGGAATAATTTAATACATCCACCAGCAAATATAAATCCGTGCCGCGGACAGATTTTAAAATCATGCCCTTGGCTTCACCGGAACCGAAACGGGGGACTTCGGCGTCCAAGAGATAAGAATCCTGCTGATAGCCTGCAAAGGCAAGGGAACTCTTGTGCTCGCTTTCGCGTTCCGCTCTCCATTTTACAAGGAATTTATCTACCTGTTCACCTAAGGGGCGGCAGCCTTCCAGAGGAATGATTCCTAAGGAACCGACAGGAATGGTCTCCAGATTTCTTTTTTCTTCACGGTTGGGCATGGGGAACCTCACTTTCTGATGCGTGGCCTATGCTTGCATTTTGCGGCTCAGGCGGATGTCGGGACCGGTCAGCTTGCAGAGGGTATAATTGCTGGTAATTCTGGAAAAAATCCTGTCCGAATAACGGTCGCGCAGCTCTTCCAGACTTAAGTTCGTGGAAATGACGGTGGCCCGTTTTCTTAAATTTCTCTCGTTCAGACAGGCAAACAACTGCGAAGTCACAAAGGCATTGGTGATTTCCGTCCCCAAGTCGTCTATAATGAGCAGTTCGCATTGGTACAAATCCTGATAAAAGTTGGAAAGAGCTTCCTTCTCTTTGGATTGAAAGGCGTATTTCGCCAGAGTATCAAAGAGGGAGGCAGCGCTGAAATAGATTACGGAATGTCCCTGCTTCAAGAGCTGTTCCGCTACGCAGCCCGACAAAAAACTTTTACCCGTACCTACTGTACCATAAAAAAAGAGATTTTGGTAGTCTTGTATGAAGTTTTGTACAAAATCCTTGCAGATTTTTACCACTCTGGTAAATCTCTCCAAATCTTCACCCTGATAATAAGAATAAGAGAGTGTAGAAAAGTTTTCCCGGGAAATCATATCCTGAATATTGGACTGCTCATATAAAAGGGCAATTTCCCGCCTGCGAAAGCAATGACATTTTTCTTTGAGACCTTCTGCGCTCTGTACATAGCCGGTGTCCTTACAATCGGGACAGTCATAAACGGGCTCCAGATAGTCCGCGGGGAAATTGGCGGCAGACAACAGGGCGCGCCTGCGGGAAGCGATTTCTGACAAAGAAGCATGAAGCCTGCGGGGAGCGTCTTCCTCTCCGGAGAGAAGTTGTCTGGCATGAGCGGCGGAGATACTGCCCACGGAGAGATTCAGTTCCTCCAACTCGGGAATTGCCAGATATACCTCCTCCTGCCTGTCCGAAAGAAGTTTCCGGTTGCGCTCCCTGACCTGTTCGTAGCTTTTCATAATGGATTCATACTGCGTATTGCTTAATGCCATGGCATCCTCCTTAATGGCTCAGGAGCTGCTGCTCCAGAGCATCAAAGTCATACTGATTCTGGGTAAACTGATTAAATTTGTTTACGGAAAATGCCTTGGGAGAGCTTTTTTTCTTTTGATACAATTCATCTATCTTGCGGATATCCGCCTTGTGATGCACATTTTCCTGCTTCCAACTGCTTAAGATTCCTTCGGCATACTCGAAACGATGCTTGTCCGTTGCAAGCACGGTGCGCTCACAGGCTTCAAAAATAATATCCATGGAAAAACCGTATATTTTTATCCAGCGGTTGATAAATTCCATTTCTTTGGCGGTGGGAGAAGAACTTTTACCCAGCGCGTTCATGACGGCATATACATTTTTGTCATATTTGGCGGAATGCCGCTGCGCCTGCTTGGGCGTGGTAATACCGGACTGAGCCCAGCTGATGGCGACTTTTTCTATGTATTTGAAATCCTTTTTGTCCCGGTCCACACAATACTGTATCAGATAGTCAATCAAATCATCCGAGAACTGCAGCACATCCGTAAAAAACAGAATGGACTTCATCTCTGTGGGAGTAAGGGGTCTTCCGATATAGGACTCCGCAATAAACAAAAGCTGGGATGTGTTTTCCCGGGCTTTGAATTCACGAAGCTGCTCCGTAGAATAAGCGGGCTTGCAAAACAGAGGCTCTTCCGGCACGGGAGATTCCATTGGCGCGGAAGACTTTGCGGACCCGGAAGCATCTTCCGATACGGAAAAAGGTTCTCCGGGAAAATTTGCGGAAGGAGCAGCAGAAGCGGCGGGAATAACCCTCAAATCCTGCAGGCGGATTCCGGTGAGATTTTGATTGCCGTCATAATCCAAATCCAGCAGATGATGCTTTTCCCAATATTTCAGCGCACGAACCACATCTTTTTCCGTGTGGTTAAACTTATCCGCAATATCGGACACACTGGTAGCCTGACCCGCGGCAAACATACGCAGAAGGTACAGGTATACCTTTAGCTGCGCATCGTTTGCATCCGCCATATATTCATCGATGAACCGGTTGGAAACAGCCGTTGCATCCGCATAATTATCCTTGTAAATCGTCAATCGCGCCATAATATTATTATGTGAATCCATTCGCATTGCGCATCACTTCGCAATGTGTAACGGTTCACATTACCTCCGTTTCTGTGCTGTCCGAAAATTGAAAGCAAACAAAGTATATCATAGGGGTGTGAAAAAAGAAATGGTCAAAATGCCAGAAAACCGAAAGGGTGATTATGGAGAAGAAAATTGTGGATAAGGGGGATAATGTGGATAAAAAACGCGAGTGTTTGAATAGGGGGCATTTTCATGGGAGAGATATCCACCGCAGAACTTAAAATATCCACAGAAAAAAGAAAAGTCAAGTTTATTTTCTCTGTGGATATTGTGGAAAATTATTTTTTGAGGAGATTTTCTCCGATTTTAAACACATCTCCCGCACCCATAGTTATCAACATATCACCCTTTATGCAATTTTTCAGAAGAAAATTTTCAATCTCTTCAAAGGTGGAAAAATAATAACATTCCTGTCCCAGAGACTTAAGCTCCTGCGCAAGGGTTTCGGAACTGATTCCCAGCGTGTCGGTCTCTCTTGCGGCATAGATATCTGCGAGCACTACCTTGTCGGCAAGGGACAGCGCTTTGGCAAAATCTTTTAAGAAAGCTTTGGTTCGGGTATAAGTGTGGGGCTGGAAGACACACCATAAAGTGTTGTGGGGACAATTTGCGGCAGCTTTTAAAGTTGCAGTAATTTCTGTGGGATGATGCGCATAATCATCTATTATAGTGATGCCGTTT